>NZ_JAYWHI010000087.1:0-2719 GCF_043778355.1 Polaromonas sp. | reverse complement strand
AGCGCAGGGGACCCAGACCATCGGGTCGCCTTTCTTTTGGGTACTTTTCTTTGGCGACGCAAAGAAAAGTGCCTCGCCCGCCGGGGCGAGACCCGGCTAGCCGGAAGGCCCTGCAAGGCACAAGCCAGCGCAGTCAGCAGGGCGGCCCACAAGGGCCAAAGAAAAACTTAACTCAGCGACTCAATCAAATCAATGTACTGCTGCATCGCATCTTCCTGCGAGGTGCCCTTGAGCTTGTTCCAGGCGTCCCATTTGGCGCGGGCCACCATGTCGCTGAAACCGGGTTTTTTGTCGTTGTTGTCGCCGCCGCTGCCCTGTTTGTACAGCGCGTAAATCTGCAGCAGGGTGGCGTTGTCGGGACGCTCGCTGAGGTTTTTGGAAGCGGCCATGGCCTTGTCGAAAGCGGCTTTGAGGTCTGACATGAAAGGTGCTCCGTGGTAGTTTGAGATCCCATGAATTATTGGGGTAACTGCCCGGTATCTTAGCCACACCGTTGCCAGCAGAATAGGGCACTGCTCCCAATAGGGGTCGTTTCATGCCTTCCTGGCAAGCCGGATGGCCAATTTGACTTGTCATTGCGGGCCTGACCCGCAATCCATGCTGCGATGACCTCGTCTATCCGGGTTGTGCCAGGCTTGGATCCCGGATCAGGTCCGGGATGACAGACCGGGGGCAGAACGTCACCCGCCGCATCGAGGGAAGCCGCGATGGCAGGCTGGCTATTTTTTTATCTGGAGTTTTCATGGTTACACGCGTTTCGGCCCAGGCAGCGGGCAAAAAAGTCGCGAAGAATGTACAAAAAAACGTGACGCGCGCGGTCTCCGGTACGCTGGGCCTGACGGGCGAACGCATGAGCAAGGTCGACACCGCCTGGCTGCGCATGGACACCGCGTCCAACCTGATGATGATTGTCGGCGTCTGGCAGCTCACGCCGGGCGTGAGCCACGCGGCGGTGTGTGAACGCATGGAGACCAGCCTCCTCAAGTACGGGCGTTTTCGCCAGCGCGTGATCGAAGACGCCGCCGGCGCCACTTGGGTCGAGGACCGTTACTTCGACCTGAAGAACCACGTGATCGTTGAGAAGCTGCCGAAGGCCGCGAAGGGCAAGGAGCAGGAAGTGCTGCAGGACCGCGTCGCCGAACTCGCCATGCAGCCGCTGGACCGCAAGCGCCCGCTGTGGCAGATCCACTTGGTCGAGGACTACACCGGCCCCGATGGCGTCAAGGGCAGCGCGATGATTGTGCGCATTCACCACTGCATCGCCGATGGCATCGCGCTGATCTCGGTGACCATGTCGCTGGTTGATGGCGGCGCACCGCCGCCCGAGCGGCGCAAGAAAGAAACCGGCGGCGGCGCCGAGGACTGGATTGCCGACACGCTGCTCAAGCCGTTTACCGACCTCACGGTCAAGGCGCTGGGCGCCGCCGGCGAAGGCGCGGCGCGTTCATTGAACCTGCTCAGTGATCCACAAAAAAGCATGGCTGGCTCTCTCGATGTCGCCAAGGTGTTGCTGCAGGTACTGAAAGACGGCGCCGCGCTGGCGCTGATGCCCGACGACTCGAAAACGCGACTCAAGGGCAAACCCGGCACGACCAAAAAAGTCGCCTGGTGCCAGCCGATTCCGCTCGAAGAGGTCAAGGCGGTCGGCAAGGCGCTGAACTGTTCGATCAACGACGTGTTGCTGAGCTGCGTGGCCGGCGCGATTGGTGAATACCTCAAATCGCATGGCGACGACGTGAAAGACCAGGAGATCCGCGCCATGGTGCCGGTGAATCTGCGGCCCATCGAGCAAGCCTACAAACTCGGCAACCGCTTCGGCCTGGTGCCGCTGGTGCTGCCCATCGGCGTGGACAACCCGATCGAACGTGTCTACGAAGTGCGGCGGCGTATGGCCGCACTCAAGGGCAGCTACCAGCCCCTGCTGGCCTTCAGCCTGCTGGCGATTGCCGGTCTGCTGATCAAGCCGGCGCAGGACGCGATGCTCAACCTGTTCGCCAAAAAAACCACGGCGGTGATGACCAACGTGCCGGGACCGCGCGACAAGCTCAAGTTTTGCGGATCGACGCTGGAGCAAAGCATGTTCTGGGTACCGCAGTCGGGCGATGTTGGCTTGGGTGTGTCCATCCTGAGTTACGGCGGCGGCGTGCAGTTCGGCGTGATCACCGACAGCCTGCTTTGCCCCGAACCCCAGCGCATCATTGACGAGTTCGTTCCTGAGTTTGCCAAGTTGTCTATCGTGACGTTGATGCTGCCGTGGGGCGAGTGACGCTGGTTTTATAAGTCTTTTGGGCCTTCCGCCCTTTGAAATCGGGCGCAAGCAGCTATTGAATTTATAGCAATTTTCGTAACTAACGTGGCTTGTTCATGCCCCGACGTCTTGCCAACAAGCCGGGGGTTGCCCGGCGGAAAGTAACTTTTCTTTTGCGTCGCCAAAAGAAAGTCACCAAAGAAAAGGCGACCCTGCTGTCTGCGACCCCCTTCGCTAGCGCTACGGGGGCAACCTGCGGTGCTTGGTCCAGCCGGGGCCGGGCTCGAACTCGCTGCGCTCAGACAATCGCCCGTCCTGATCCGTCTGGCCCTGCGCTCCTCGGCGCATACAGAAGGGTGGTGGGGACGGGAACGGATTCGGGCACGGGATCGGGCTCCGGCGGGGTCGCGCTTTGCGCGTCCCCGCCTCCCCGAATTGGTATTGGTTTTCGGTTCCGCTCCCCCACCCGTC
>NZ_JAYWHI010000086.1:0-7545 GCF_043778355.1 Polaromonas sp. | reverse complement strand
GCCGAAAACGGGATCGAGCTCGAACTCGGCTAGCGCCTCAGACAATCGCTCGCCCTGATCCGTTTTCGGCTGCGCTCCTCGGCCCAGCCCGACGGGTGATGGAAAAAATGCGGGGGCAGAAAATCCGGAGTCGTGGAGGCGCGTAGCGCTTCCACGACGGGAATCCCAACAGACGGTCATGTGTGCACGCGAGCGCAGTACACGCGGCCAAATGAGGCTCCCTTCCATCGCCCAGCGGGGCGAGGGAAGGGCAGGGGGTTGGGAGTGGGGAGTTGAAACTACTGTCCGGAGCGAGCCTGGGGCGGAGGGTGACACGCAGTGAACCAGCGCGGGGGCCCTGATTTGCCGTGCACAATCGCACCATGAGCCCTGCCATCACCCTGTCTGGCGCCGGACTGCGCTGCGAGATCAAGCCCGAGCTGGGCGGCTGCATTGCCGGCCTGTGGCTGGACGATGTGCCGGTGTTGCGTTCGACGCCGGCCGCCGAGCTCGCCACCGTCCGTCTTTCGGGAAGTTACCCGCTGGTGCCTTTTTCCAACCGCGTGGGTCACGCCACGCTCAAGTGGCAGGGCACCAGCCATCCCCTGGTGCAAAACAACGGCCCCGAGCCGCATGCCATCCACGGCATCGGCTGGCAGCGGCCCTGGCAGGTGCTGGAGCAGGACGGCCAGCTTCTGATGCTGGCCTGCGAACACCGCGCCGACGCGTCCTGGCCATTCGCCTTTGATGCCTCGCAGACCTTTTGCCTACGCGGCAATGTGCTGGAGTTGACGCTCAGCATGACCAACCAGTCGGCGGTGCCGGCGCCGGCCGGGCTTGGCTGGCACCCCTATTTCGTCAAGCGTCCTGGCAGCCATGTCGCCTTCGAGGCGAGCGGGCGCTGGGAGATGAGCGGCGAGAAGCTGCCCACCCATCGCGAGCCTTCGGCCGGGCTGGACACCGACTGCAGCGGTCTCGATGTGGACCACTGTTTCGACGGCTGGACCGGCAGCGTCAGCCTGCGCGACGAACTGCTGCACACCCGCATCAGCGCCAGCCTGAGCCGGCTGGTGGTCTTCACCAACGCGACGCGCGACTTCGTGGCGATCGAGCCGGTCAGCCATGTCAACAACGCCGCCAACCTGTTGCAGTCCGGTGCTGCGCTCGCCGAAGACCTGGGGCTGGAGGTGCTGGCGCCGGGCGAATCGATGAGCGCGCAAATGAGCATTCAGGTGGAGCGCGCGCGGTGAGTGCGGTCTGGCAGGTGGTATCCAGCGCGCCTTGTGAAGTTGGCGAGTCACCGTTCTGGCATCCGCAGGAGCAATTGCTGTATTGGGTTGATATCCCGTCAAGGAAGATTCACCGCTGCAATGTGTTCATGGGAACGGTAGAAAGCTGGGCCATGACCCCACCGCATGCGCTGGAGCCTGGCTGCATTGCACCGGCGGCTGGCGGTGGGCTGGTGATCGCGCTGCGCGACGGTATCTACCGCGCACAGCGCTGGGGTGGGGCGCTGGAGCAACTGGCGGCGGCTGATCACGATACGGCGACCACCCGTTTCAACGACGGCAAGTGCGACCCGCAGGGGCGCTTCTGGGCCAGCACGATTTACGAGCCGCGCGATGCGCGAGACGCCGCGCTGTTTTGCCTGCAGGGCGATGGGTTGACCCGCATGGCCGAAGGCGCCACCGTCGGCAACGGTCTGGCCTGGTCGCCCGACAGCCGCACCCTGTACTGGTCCGACACCACTGCGCATCTGATCCGCGCCTGGGACTGGGACGCGGCCGGCAATGTCCTGTCCGGCCCGCGTGTGTTCATGCAGTTTCCCCTCAAGCTGGCGGGCTGGTTGCCCGGCCAGCCCGGTTATGGCGGCCGGCCCGACGGCGCGGCGGTCGACAGCCAGGGCAACTACTGGGTCGCGATGTTCGAAGGCGCGCGCGTGCTCAAACTGTCGCCGGCTGGTAAGCTGCTGGCCGAAATCGTGACCCCGATGATGTGTCCAACCATGGTGTGTTTTGGCGGCGACGATCTGCAGACCCTGTACCTGACCAGCGCGCGCCATGGCCGGCCAGCCGCTGAGCTGGAGGCCATGCCGCTGTCCGGCGCCGTGTTGTCGCTGCGCGTGGACGTGCCGGGGTTGCCGGTCAACTTTTTTGCCGGGTAACGACGATCGCGGGGGTTGGTTTCGCTGCCGTAAAAAATAGAACGGCAGCCGTTCAAAAAAATCAAACTGCTGGCTCCTGGCCCGCCTTACCATCACTGCCATGGATTCAGCGCTTTTATTGATCACCGAACAGGTGCGGGCAGCCGCAGCAGCCGGCACCGCCCTGCGCATACGCGGCGGCGGCAGCAAGGACTTTTACGGTGAGCCGGCTGTGGGCGAGTTGCTGGACACCCGGCCGCTGAGCGGCATCACGAGTTACGAGCCGAGTGAGCTGGTGGTCACGGTGCGCGCCGGCACCCCGCTGGCCGAACTCGAAGCCGTGCTCGCCGAACGCGGCCAGTGCCTGCCGTTTGAGCCGCCGCATTTCGAGGGCGGCGCGACCGTCGGAGGCATGGTCGCTGCAGGTTTGAGCGGTCCGGCGCGTGCCAGCGTCGGCGCTGTGCGTGACTATGTGCTCGGTGTGACCCTGCTCAACGGCCGGGCCGAGCTGCTGACCTTTGGCGGCCAGGTCATGAAAAACGTCGCCGGTTACGACGTGTCGCGCCTGATGTGTGGGGCCATGGGTACGCTGGGCCTGATCACCGAGGTCAGCCTCAAGGTGTTGCCTCTGGCCCCGGCCGAGGCCACGCTGAAATTCCAGATGAGCCAGGCCGAAGCGCTGACGCAACTCAACCGCTGGGGCGGCCAGCCGCTGCCGCTCAATGCGAGCTGCTGGGTCGACGATGGCGGCACGCCCACGCTTTACTTGCGTCTGCGCGGTGCAGTCGCCGCGGTAGAGGCGGCTTGCAAGTCGCTGGGCGGCGAGCGCCAGGACAACGCTGTCACCGCACCCGACTGGAATTTGTGCCGCAACCAGCAACTGCCCTGGTTCCTGACGCGCGGCGCGCGCAACCTGTGGCGCTTGTCGGTGCCGCAGACCGCCCCCGTGCTGGACCTGCCTGAGGCGCCGCTGGTCGAGTGGCACGGCGGCCTGCGCTGGGTGCGCGCCATGCCCGACGATGCCTCCCGCCTGCGCTCTGCCGCCGCAGCGGTGGGTGGAAGCGCTACGCTTTTTATAGCTGATGACGCTCATATTGAAAGGGTTGGAGGTCGATTTGATACCTTGAAACCACCGCTGGACCGGATCCACCGCCAGTTGAAAAAAGAATTTGATCCTGCCGGCGTCTTCAACCGCGGCCGGCTGTATCCCGCTATTTGACGGGCGCCCTTCATGCAAACCCACCTTGCCCCCGAATTCAAAAACAGTCCCGACGGTCTGGCCGCCGAAGCCATTTTGCGCAAATGTGTGCACTGCGGTTTTTGTACCGCCACTTGCCCGACCTACCAGTTGCTCGGTGATGAACTGGACGGCCCGCGCGGGCGCATCTACCTGATCAAGCAGGTGCTCGAAGGTGAAGTGCCGACACGCAAGACCCAGATGCATCTGGACCGTTGCCTGACCTGCCGCAACTGCGAAACCACCTGCCCCAGCGGTGTGCAATACGGCCATCTGGTCGACATCGGCCGCAAGATTGTCGATGAACGTGTGCCGCGCCCAGCCAGCGAAAAAGCCCTGCGCTGGGCGCTGAAAGAGGGGCTGCCCTCCCCGCTGTTTGCGCCGGCCATGAAGCTGGGCCAGGCCGTGCGTGGTCTGCTGCCGGCGGCGCTGAAAGCCAAGGTGCCGGCACCGCAAGCGGCTGGGATCTGGCCGCAGCGCGAACATCCGCGCAAGATGCTGATGCTGGCCGGTTGTGTGCAGCCGGCCATGATGCCCAACATCAACGCGGCGACGGCCCGTGTGCTCGACGCCGCCGGCATCCAGACCGTGCTGGCGCCCAAGGCCGGTTGTTGCGGCGCCGTCAAATTTCATTTGAACGATCAGGATGGTGGCAAGGCCGAGATGAAGAACAACATTGACGCATGGTGGCCGTTGGTCGAAAGCGGGGTAGAGGCCATTGTCATGAATGCGTCTGGCTGTGGCGTCACGGTCAAGGAGTACGGTTACCACCTGAAGGATGATGCGGCCTACGCGGCCAAAGCCGCGCGTATCAGCGGCCTCACGCGTGACCTCAGCGAACTGCTGCCCGAACTGGTGGCGCCGCTGCGTGCGAAGGTGTCGGCCCAGGCCGGTAACATCGCCTTCCACCCGCCCTGCACGCTGCAGCACGGCCAGCAGTTGCGCGGCGGGGTTGAAAAATACCTCGGCGAGCTCGGCTTCAAGCTCAGTACCAGCGCCAACGAAGCCCACCTGTGCTGCGGCTCGGCCGGCACTTATTCGGTATTGAACCCGGAGATTGCCACACAACTGCGCGACCGCAAGCTCGGCCATCTGGGCGCGATGGCGCCCGGGGTGATTGTGTCGGCCAACATCGGCTGCATCACACACTTGCAAAGCGGTACAGCCACGCCGGTACGGCACTGGGTCGAGCTGCTGGACGAAGCGCTTGCCAGCACTGAGTAGCTATCAAATAGATAGCTGTTAACGCTTGCTGCGTAGGGGCTGGCGCCCGATTTGACCTTGAATCAGGCGGCCAGCGCCGCTTCCACGTCTTTCGCCAGGCCGGCCGGCTTGTCGGTAGGCGCATAACGCCGGATCACCTGGCCGTCCTTGCCGACCAGGAACTTGGTGAAGTTCCACTTGATGGACTTGCTGCCGAGCAGGCCAGGTGCTTCGGCCGACAGCCATTTGTAGAGCGGGTGCGCAGCCGGGCCATTGACATCGATCTTGCCCATCATCGGGAAACTCACGCCGTAGTTGACCTGACAGAACTCGGCAATCTCGCCGTCGGCGCCCGGATCTTGCGAGCCGAACTGGTTGCAGGGGAAACCCAGCACCACCAGGCCCTTGCCGATGTAGGCCTTGTGCAGCTCTTCAAGGCCGCCAAACTGTGGCGTGAATCCGCACTTGCTGGCGGTGTTGACGATCAGCATGACCTTGCCTTTGAATTCCGAAAGCGAGATGTCCTGCCCGTTGATCTGTTGCGCATTGAAGTCGTAAATGCTGCTCATGGTGGGCTCCTCCGGGTGGTTCCTGCCACTGTACTGCAGCCAGGGTTTTAAACGAACGGAAAATCAGCGAGCGCACGTGGCGTTTATTTTCTCGAGGGCGCCATGGCTGCGAGCAAGGCAGCCAGCACGATGAGACTGCCGCCCACAAGAATTCGCGGGCTGAATTCGGCGGCGCCCAGCAGGGCGGCAGACCCGCTGGCAAACAGGATCTCGGTTAGCATCACAATCGCCGTGGTGCTGGCGGCCAACCGCGCCGCGCCATATTGCAGCGCCATGTTGCTGACCAGAAAGGCCAGGCTCAATCCCAGCGCCACCGGCAGCCAGGCGCTGCTCCACAGCGGTGCGCTAACGATACCGCCGGCCAGTCCCAGCAGCGCCGCAGCGCTGGCCAGCATGGCGCCGCCGCCGAACATGGCCATCATGCGCGACGCGCTGGGCGTGTACTCCAGCTTGCGGAGCATCACATTGGTGCCGGCAAAACTGAGTCCGCCCATCAGGGCCAGCCAGTCGGCCGCGTCCTGCGGCACTGGCCAGGGGGAGGTCGGCTCCTTGAGCACGATCAGCACGCCGGCCATGGCCAGCAGCAGGCGCAGCAGCGATGCGCGTGTGGGTCGCTCGCCCAGCACCGCCCAGGCCAGCAACACCGACCATGCCGGCATCAGGTAAAACAGCAGTACCACCCGCACCACATCGCCGACGGTGACGGCCCAGTTGAAGCCGACATTGGTCAGGCCTGCGGCGATGGCCAGCCACCAGAGCTGCGGATGCTGCGCGAAGCTGCGCCAGGCGCCGGGCTGCCAGGCCCAGATGCAGGCCAGGCAGAAAAAGTAGATCAGCGCGGTGGACCACAGGGGGTGCAGGCCCATGGACTGCAATTCGCGAAACGGCCACCAGGACACGCCCCAGACGAAGGCGTTGCAGACCAGGGCGCCTACGGGTACTAAAGCCCCACGGTCTTTCACTGTTTTCCGTTCGTCCTGAGCCTGTCGAAGGATGCCCCCGAGGGGCCGTCGCTTGCCCGGGGCGACCCTTCGCCGCGCGTGCCGGTGCCACGGCCATTCACTGCGCGTCCCCTGCCTGCATCAGTGCGACTTGTCGCTGCGGGCGATGCTCAGCAGGTGGTCCACCTGCTCTTTGTGCTTGATGCAGTTGCTCTTGTGCCAGCGCTGGATCAGCCACATGAAGCCCGCGACCACCACGCCGAAGGTGGTGATGGCACCGAAGGCCGACAGACCCATGCCGGTGGACATGCTGTAACCGGCGCCCAGTGCCAGGATGCAGGCCTGCTCGTTGAAGTTCTGCACTGCAATTGAGCGACCGGCGCCCATCAGGTTGTGGCCGCGGTGCTGCAGCAAAGCATTCATCGGCACCACCAGAAAGCCGCCCAGGCCGCCCAGCAAAATCAGGAAGGGCGCGGCAACCCAGACGTTGCTGATGAAGTTCATCAAAATCACCAGCACACCCATCGCAATGCCCAGTGGCATCACCATGGTCGCGTGCTCCAGCCGCATGCGCATCGATGCCACGATGGCGCCGACCGCCGTGCCTATGGCCACCACACCGACCAGCGACGAGGCTTGCGTGGTGCTGTAGCCTAGCGCGGCGGCGCTCCAGGCCAGCACGATGTAGCGCAGGTTGCCCGATACGCCCCAGAACAGCGTGGTGGTCGCCAGCGAGATCTGGCCGAGCTTGTCGCGCCACAGCGCCGAATTGCAGTTCCAGAAGTCCGGCAGCAATTCGAGCTTGTTGCGCGGCATCGGCCGCATCTCGACGCCCGTGTGCGGAATGCGCGTGTTGAACCAGGCCGCCAGCGCGTAGATGATGACCAGCACGCAAATGGCGGCTTCGGGCGGTGTGTCGATGCCCGTAGCGAAAATCGGGAAGTCAAACGACAGCAGCAGGTGTGACACGGAATGACCGACCAGCTGGCCGCCGAGCAAGACGCCGAGAATGATGGAGGCGATCGTCAGGCCCTCGATCCAGCCGTTGGCCTTGACCAGTTGCGAAGCCGGCAATAGCTCAGTCAGGATGCCGTACTTGGCCGGGGAATAGGAGGCGGCGCCCAGGCCGACAATGGCGTAGGCCATCAGGGGATGGGTACCGAACAGCATCATCAGGCAACCGATCACCTTGATCGCGTTGCTGATGAACATGACCTTGCCTTTGGGCTGCGCATCGGCAAACGCGCCGACAAAAGGCGCGAGCACGACATAAAACAGCGCAAACATCGGCACCAGGGCAGCCGGCTGCCATTTGGGCGCGCCACTGGTCCGCAGTAACTCGACGGCGACGACGAACAGCGCGTTATCAGCCAGCGAGCTGAAAAACTGGGCCGCCATGATGGTGTAAAAACCGCGCTTCATTAAACTGTTTTGATCACCATTGCGAACACACCAGGCCGCCTGGTGCTGCGA
>NZ_JAYWHI010000085.1:0-2726 GCF_043778355.1 Polaromonas sp. | reverse complement strand
CCATCAGCTTTAAGAATCCCCCGCGCTATGTCGAGTTCGTACTTTGCCGGAAGGTCTTTTTTGTGCATGGTGTCCAGTAGAGCTATGGCTCGCATGATAGCTATACGTTTGTAGCTGGTGCGTAGCGACCGCTTGAACTGTTGACCGTTGATGCGTGTGTGCAGGTAGTAAGAGCTACCAAGAAGATAGATTGGCAAATTGAGCATTGAATTGCTACCAAATTTGCTACTACCCACAAAGGCGAAAGCCTTGTAAGTCATTGACTTACAAGGCTTTTTCCATATTGGCGGAGCGGACGGGACTCGAACCCGCGACCCCCGGCGTGACAGGCCGGTATTCTAACCAACTGAACTACCGCTCCCGATAGCGGCAACCATTCGCTCTTAGTCTTTCAACTTTTGAGCCAAGTTACATTCTCTTACGAGTTTACTGTTGCCAACTTGTGCCGTCTTAGCTTGCGCTAAAAACTTGGCGACCCCACGGGGATTCGAACCCCGGTACTCACCGTGAAAGGGTGATGTCCTAGGCCTCTAGACGATGGGGTCAAAACCTCAGACTAATCCGTTTTCAGAAACTTTGGTGGAGGTAAGCAGGATCGAACTGCTGACCTCTTGCATGCCATGCAAGCGCTCTCCCAGCTGAGCTATACCCCCTTCTAACTACTTTTTAGCAATTGCGAATGCGTCTTTTAAACTTATTCGCAATCATCTAGCCTCAAATTATAGTGCCAAAAACTAAACCACTGCAAGCCGGGCAATAACTTTTTCTCGGCCACAGAGCTCCAGCACTGCATCCAACGATGGCGTCTGCGGTGTACCTAGTACCAAGACGCGGACTGGCATCGCCAACTGGGGCATCTTCAAACCCTGGACGACTAACACTTCTTTTATCGCCGCAGCGATACTGGACTTATCCCAAGCACAGGTCGTTAATTTGTCTGACAACAATTGCAAAGCGGGTTTCACTGCATCTGTCACGTGCTGCGCTTTCTCTGAAGGATCTACAACCAAATCGGAATAAAACTTGGCGGCCCACATCGCCAAAGTCACCGTGGTGTCGCAGCGATCTTTTAGCAATGCGCAGACCAGCGGCAGATGAGACTCTATTGCTTCAGCGGACAAACCAATATCTTGCTTTTGCAATTGCGCTGCAACTAAGGATGCCAAGCGTATGTTGTCCGCTTGCTTAATGTATTGTGCATTGACCCACAGCAGTTTGGCCGGATCCCATTGTGCAGGGCTTTTGTTCAAGTGTGTGCCATCAAACCAGCTCACCAATTGCTCGCGCGTGAACAGCTCTTCGTCACCATGGCTCCAGCCCAGGCGGGCTAGGTAGTTCAGCATGGCTTCGGGCAGATAACCTCCATCTTCATAGGCGGTGACGCTAACTGCGCCACGGCGCTTAGATAGCTTTTGTCCGTCATCACCCAGAAGCACCGGGCAATGACCGAACTGCGGCAACACTGCGCCCAATGCGTTGAAGATGTTGATCTGCCAGGGCGTGTTATTGATGTGCTCATCGCCGCGAAACACGTGGCTGATCTGCATGTCCCAGTCGTCCACCACCACCGCGAAGTTGTAGGTCGGGATGCCATCGGTGCGCACGATGATGAGGTCATCGATCTCTCGGTTGCTGATCGTGATCGGGCCTTTAACCAGATCGTTCCAGGTGACATCGCCATCCTGCGGATTGCAGAATCGCACGACCGGCTTTACGCCTTCGGGAATGGGCGGCAAAGTTTTGCCCGGCGCGGGGCTCCAGGTTCCGTCGTACAACGCCTTCTCACCGCGCGCCTTCTTGGCTTCGCGCACAGCGTCCAGTTCTTCGGGCGTGCTGTAGCAGTAGTAGGCCTTGCCCGCGGCGATCATTTGATCGACCACGGCCTTGTAGCGATCCAGCCGCTGCATCTGGTAAATCGGACCTTCGTCGTACTCCAGCCCCAGCCACTTCATGGATACCAGGATTTGGTCAACCGACTCTTGGGTGGAGCGGGCGACGTCGGTGTCTTCAATGCGCAACACAAACTCGCCACCAAAGTGGCGGGCATAGGCCCACGAATACAACGCGGTGCGGGCAGTACCCAGGTGTAGAAAGCCGGTTGGAGATGGCGCAATGCGCGTGCGAATTTTTGCTGTAGTCATTTCAATGTGTCTAGGCCAGACAGGCCACGGGCCAGATCAATCTTCAAATCTTCAATATGGTCCAGGCCCACGGCCACGCGAACCAACCCCTGACCAATACCGGCCAATTGGCGCTGCGCCTCTGTTAGGCGGCCATGCGAGGTGCTGGCGGGGTGCGCGGCCAGCGTTTTGGTGTCGCCCAGGTTGGTGCACAGGGAGACTAGCTGCATGCTGTCGAGCACATGGAAAGCGCGATGACGCGCGGCCTCCGGATCGGGGGCCTTTACTTCAAACGACAACACCGCACCGCCATAACCCGACTGCTGGCGCATAGCCAGTGTGTGCTGCGGGTGGCTAGGCAAACCTGGGTAAAACACCCGAGATACTTGCGGTTGCGCTTCTAACCACTGGGCTAGTGCCAACGTGTTCTCAGACTGGGCCTTCACGCGCAGCGCGAGGGTTTCCATACCCTTTAACAACACCCACGCATTGAAGGGCGAGAGCACCATGCCAGCCGTGCGGATCACGGGAAGGAAGAGTTCGTCGCGCTGCTTCTGCGTGCAGCAAATAGCACCGGCCATCACACGCCCCTGACCATCCAGGAAC
>NZ_JAYWHI010000084.1:0-7628 GCF_043778355.1 Polaromonas sp. | reverse complement strand
GGCAGGTCCAGCGCGGCTTGCTGGCGGCAGCCGGGGAACAGTTCATTGAGTTGCCCGTCCCGCCAGCTACCGCCGCAGGGGGGCTGCACGCCATCATCGACGGCCTGATCCAGAACTGGTTGCTGGACAGCGCCTGTTTTGACCTGGTCTCCGACGGCCAGGACGTCCTGCGGGTGTATCTTCGCGGGCTGGGCTTCAGGCTGGAGGAAGACGCCCAGGCTCCCAGACCCTAGTGCAGGTGGCGCGGCTTGCGCCCACCACCCCCGTGACCAGACCCGCCCTGCGGCCCGCCCAAGCCGCGCGGAGGGCGGCCCAACTGCATGGAATTGACCAGGGTTTCAAAGCGCTGCTCGAACAACTTGTCCACCGCCGCCACCACATCACCGAGTTCCGTGGCATCAAAATGCCGCTCCATCAGGCCGATCATGTCCTGCACCAGCAGATCACGCTGAACCTGCATGATGGCGGCCGGTGTGGGACCGACGAAATACATCGCAAAATCGTCCTTGGCTTCATCGCCGTCGCGCTCTTCATCCTCATCGAAATCTGCATCGTAAAACGTGACTTCAATCGGTGCACCGCTGACAGCCATTTCGTTGAGAGCCATGCATACTTCGTCGAGCACTTGCCGGAAGTCCTCGTCGCCCGGAACCGTCCAGCACAACTGCAGCAAATGCTGCTGGGCGTCGAATCGAATGCCCGGCTCCTCCTCGTACACGCTGGCCGCACCCGCCGCCAGCGATTTTGCGCCGGCGTAAGCCCACAGTGGTTTGAGCGCATCCTGCAATTGCTCAAAACCAATGTCGTCACGCAAGGGCACTTCGCCGTGAACGTGAATTTCGAAAGGAGGGGTGGTGTAACGCGCCATGAATCTATCTTAACCAGTTGCAGCCTGAAATAAACATGACCACGGAAGGGGGAAGCTGCAACGCCAGGAGCTGGCCATGCATCAGGAAACTGTCATGTGGTGCCCGGGACCGGAATCGAACCGGTACGCCCCGATCAAGGAAGCGGGGGATTTTAAGTCCCATGTGTCTACCAATTTCACCACCCGGGCAGGGCATTCATTGTGAAACAAAAAAGCCCCAAGCTGGGGCTGGCAAACAACCTGGGTGGAGGCGCGGCCCGGAGTCGAACCGGGCTAGCCGGATTTGCAATCCGGTACATAACCGCTTTGTTACCGCGCCTTGATCTGTCCGGCTCAATAAAACAATTCTACTAACAGTACGACCCAAAGAAAAAGGACAGCATTTTAACGTGCTGCCCTTTTGAATTGGAGCGGGAGAAGAGTCTCGAACTCTCGACCTCAACCTTGGCAAGGTTGCGCTCTACCAACTGAGCTACTCCCGCGATTACAGCCTCAAATTATAGCGTACTTTTTTGCGCGTTTTAAAAGATGCCCTGAAAATTTGAACAATCAATGTTTGACGCTGCCGGCCACTTCGGCTGCAGGCGCCGGGGCGGCGGCCGATGCCACGGCGGGATCCTCTTCCGGCAAAGGCACCGGCTGATGCACCAGTGCAATCTGCAGCACCTGGTCAATCCATTTGACCGGCACGATCTCGAGGCCGTTTTTCACGTTCTCGGGAATCTCCTGCAAATCCTTGGCGTTCTCTTCTGGAATGATCACGGTCTTGATGCCGCCGCGCAGCGCGGCCAGCAGCTTTTCCTTCAAGCCACCAATAGCGGTCACTTCTCCGCGCAAGGTGATCTCGCCGGTCATGGCGACATCGCCGCGCACCGGAATACCGGTGATCGCCGACACAAAGGCCGTGGTCATGGCCGCACCCGCACTGGGGCCATCTTTGGGCGTGGCGCCATCGGGCACGTGAATATGGATGTCGCGTTTTTCGAACATCTCATCCTTGATGCCCAACACCCGCGCACGGCTTCGCACCACGGTGCGCGCGGCCTCCACGGATTCCTTCATCACGTCGCCGAGTGAGCCAGTACGCGTGATCACACCCTTGCCCGGCATCATGGCCGCCTCGATCGTCAGCAGGTCGCCGCCAACCTCTGTCCAGGCCAAACCCACCACCTGGCCGACCTGGTTGTGGTTCTCGGCACGGCCGTAGTCGAACTTGCGCACACCCAGGTAGTCGTTGAGGTTGTCCGCCGTTACGGTGACCTTGGGTTCCATCTTCTTGAGCTGGATGCCCTTGACCACCTTGCGGCAGATTTTGGAGAGCTCGCGTTCCAGTGAACGCACGCCGGCTTCACGCGTGTAGTAACGCACGATGTCGCGCACCGCCTGCTCCTGGATATCGAGTTCGCCGTCCTTGACACCATTGTTCTTGAGCTGCTTGGGCAACAGATAACGCATGGCGATGCTGGTTTTCTCGTCTTCGGTGTAACCCGAGAGGCGAATCACTTCCATGCGGTCCAGCAAGGCCGGCGGAATGTTCATGGAATTGGAAGTTGCCACAAACATCACGTCGCTCAGGTCGAAATCGACTTCAACGTAATGATCACCGAAGGTGTGGTTCTGTTCGGGGTCCAGCACCTCCAGCAAGGCGCTGGAAGGGTCGCCGCGGAAGTCCGTGCCCAGCTTGTCGATCTCGTCAAGCAGAAACAGCGGATTGCGCGTACCGGCCTTGGTCAGGCTTTGCAGCACCTTGCCCGGCAACGCGCCGATGTAGGTACGGCGGTGGCCTCTGATTTCGGCTTCATCACGCATGCCACCGAGGGCCATACGCACGTACTTGCGGCCGGTGGCCTTGGCAATCGACTGGCCCAGCGAGGTCTTGCCGACACCGGGAGGGCCGACCAGGCACAAAATAGGCGCCTTTAATTTGTCCACACGCTGCTGCACTGCGAGGTACTCCACGATGCGGTCCTTGACCTTTTCCAGCCCGTAGTGGTCTTCGTCGAGCACCACTTCGGCATTGGCCAGGTCGTGCTTGATCTTGGTTTTTTTGCTCCATGGCAGGCCGGTCAGCACGTCGATGTAGGTGCGGACCACCGTAGCCTCGGCCGACATCGGTGACATGAGCTTGAGTTTTTTGAGTTCGGCCTCGGCCTTTTTACGGGCTTCCTGCGGCATCTTGGCGGCCTTGATCTTTTTCTCGATCTCCTCAATGTCTGCGCCCTCTTCGCCTTCACCGAGTTCCTTCTGGATCGCCTTGACCTGTTCGTTCAGGTAGAAGTCGCGCTGGTTCTTCTCCATCTGGCGCTTGACGCGACCGCGGATTTTTTTGTCGACATTCAGGATGTCGACCTCACGTTCGAGTTGCTCGTACAGGTTTTCAAGACGGGCCTTGACCGGGGCCAAATCAAGGATGACCTGTTTTGCATCCAGCTTGAGCGGAAGATGCGCGGCGATCGTGTCGGCCAGGCGACCCGCATCGTCGATGCTGGAGATCGATGTCAGGATTTCGGGCGGGATTTTCTTGTTGAGTTTGACGTAGTGGTCAAACTGCTGCATCACTGCGCGGCGCAAGGCTTCGACTTCGCTGGTCTTGTCGCCGGGCAAGGCAATTTCCGGCTCAACCGGCGTCACATTGGCGTTGAAGTGAAGCTCGCCTTCTTCGATCTTGTTGACCTTGGCGCGCTGCTGGCCTTCGACCAGCACCTTGACCGTGCCATCGGGCAGTTTGAGCATCTGCAGAATCGTCGCAACGCAACCAACTTCGAACATGTCCTCTACAGAAGGCTCGTCCTTGGCCGCGGTTTTCTGGGCCACCAGCATGATGCGGCGCTCGGCCTCCATCGCCGATTCGAGAGCCTTGATACTTTTGGGCCGGCCCACGAACAGCGGAATCACCATGTGGGGAAAGACCACCACATCGCGAAGCGGAAGCAGTGGCAGGTCGATCGGGCTGGAGGGCAGTGTGGTTTGTGCGGACATAGAACCTTAAAGGTAAGCCTTGAACGAAAGCCCTGGCATCGTGACGGGTATCAGGCTTTCATGGTTCGGCAACAACAATAACCTCGAACGTGGGGGGCGCTGGCTGGTTTTCAACCCGGCCTGGCGCGTGAGTATCAGGCCTGTTTGGCAGACTCTCGGTAAACCAGCAGTGGCGCCTTGTTTTCCTCGATGGTCGATTCATCGACCACCACTTTTTCGACGTTGCTGGTGTTGGGCAGGTCAAACATGGTATCGATCAGGGACTGCTCCAGAATGGAACGCAGGCCACGGGCGCCCGTTTTGCGCGCCAGCGCCTTGCGGGCAATCGCCTTGAGCGCAGAGGGTCGAATTTCCAGATCCACACCCTCCATGGACAGCAGCTTGCTGAACTGCTTGACCACCGCGTTTTTCGGCTCGGTCAGGATCTGCACCAGCGCGTCTTCGGTCAGCTCGGCCAGGGTGGCGACCACCGGCATGCGGCCCACCAGTTCGGGGATCAATCCAAACTTGATCAGGTCTTCCGGCTCCACGTCCTTGAAGGATTCAGTCAGGCTGCGCGCCTTCTTGCTTTTGACGGCTGCACCGAAACCGATGCCTGAGGCCTCGGTACGGCTTTCGATAACTTTTTCGAGACCTGAGAAGGCACCGCCGCAGATAAACAGGATGTTGGTGGTGTCCACCTGCAGGAAATCCTGATTCGGATGCTTGCGGCCACCCTGCGGAGGCACGGATGCCATCGTGCCCTCGATCAGCTTGAGCAAGGCCTGTTGCACGCCCTCGCCCGACACATCACGCGTGATCGACGGGTTGTCGGACTTGCGCGAGATCTTGTCGATTTCATCGATGTACACAATCCCCTGCTGGGCGCGCTCGACTTCGTAGTTACAGCTTTGCAGCAGCTTCTGGATGATGTTTTCGACGTCTTCACCGACGTAGCCAGCCTCCGTCAGCGTGGTGGCATCGGCCATCACAAACGGCACATTGAGGGTGCGCGCCAGGGTCTGGGCCAGCAGCGTCTTGCCGGAACCGGTCGGGCCGATCAGCAAAATATTGCTCTTCGTCAGCTCAACCTCGTCTTTTTTGGCCTTGTCCTTGTGACGAAGGCGTTTGTAGTGGTTGTAAACCGCGACGGCCAGCGTGCGTTTGGCCGGTTCCTGGCCAATCACGTAACCGTCCAGCGTGGTCTTGATTTCCAGCGGTGTCGGCAGGTCGCCACGCGTCTCGCGCACATCTTCCCCGGCAGGCAACTCATCACGAATGATTTCGTTGCACAAGTCGATGCATTCATCACAGATGAAGACCGACGGCCCCGCGATCAGCTTTTTAACTTCATGCTGGCTTTTGCCGCAGAAGGAGCAGTACAGGGTTTTTTCGCTGGAAGAGCCTTTTTTCTCGGCCATTGATGAGGTGCCTTTATGGGTCCCGAAAGGGATGGTAAGTCAATGATAACCAAATAAAAACGGCGTTCTCTGTTACAGAAAACGCCGTTGCCGTATCGCAACTGACCAGTTGTTGCGTGGGGGGACTAAGGACGCTTGCTGATCACCTCGTCCACCACGCCATAGGCCTTGGCCTCGTCGGCAAACATGAAGTAGTCGCGCTCGGTATCGCGCTCGATTTTTTCGACCGTCTGGCCGGTGTTGTTGGCCAGGATGCGGTTGAGCTGCTCGCGTGTCTTGAGGATGTCGCGGGCGTGGATCTCAATGTCAGTCGCCTGGCCCTGAGCGCCGCCCGAGGGCTGGTGAATCATCACGCGGGAGTTGGGCAGCGAAAAGCGTTTGCCCTTGGTGCCCGCGGCCAGCAGGAACGCGCCCATGCTGGCGGCCATGCCGGTACACAAGGTGGACACGTCCGGCTTGATGAACTGCATGGTGTCGTAAATTGCCATGCCGGCGGTCACCGAGCCGCCCGGCGAGTTGATGTAGAAGGAGATGTCCTTGTCGGGATTCTCGCTCTCCAGGAAGAGCAACTGCGCCACCACCAGGTTGGCGGTCTGGTCATTAACCGGCCCGACCAGGAAAATCACGCGCTCCTTGAGCAAGCGCGAATAAATGTCATACGACCGCTCACCGCGGCCAGACTGCTCGATCACCATCGGCACCATGCCAAGGCCCTGAATTTCCTGTGCGCTGCTGTAAATCATGTGTTCTCCGGGTTGTGAAGCTACTTTACCCAAAATAAATGGGGCTTGAAGCCGTAGCCGCAAGCCCCTGAATCAGAAATTTGCCCAACGGGCGCCAACCGGTCAGTTCTGCGCCATCAGTTCGTCAAAAGCAACGGTTTTTTGAACAACCTTGGCCTTGCCCATCACGAAGTCGGTGACATTGTTTTCAATCACCACCGACTCGACTTCGGCCATGCGTTTTTCATCGCCGAAGTACCAGCGCACCACATCTTCAGGCTTCTCGTAGCTGGACGCCAGCTCCTGCACATGGGCCTTGATCTGCTCATTGGTGGGAAACAGGTTGTTGGCGCGGGTCAGTTCGGCCACCACCAGCCCCAGGCGCACACGTTTTTCGGCTTGCGGGCGGAAGATATCGTCGGGAATCGGCGCTTTGTCGGCATCCTTGATGCCGCGTTGTTTGAGGTCGGCGCGGGCGCCTTCCACCATGCGGTCCAGTTCGGCCTGGACAATCGCCTGAGGCACATCCAGTTCGGAATTGGCCACCAATGCGTCCATCACGGCGTTCTTGTTGCGGGCCAGCAGGCGGAACTTGACTTCACGCTCCAGGTTTTTCTTGATGTCGGCGCGCAAACCTTCGACGCTGGCATCAGCAATGCCGAGCGACTTGGCCAGCGCTTCGTTGACTTCAGGCAGGTGCGCAGCTTCGATTTTTTTCACCGTGACCAGGAAGTCGGCCTGTTTACCGGCCACGTCCTTGCCGTGGTAGTCGGCCGGAAAGCTCAGCGGGAAGGTCTTGCTTTCGCCGCTTTTCATGCCGCGAACAGCGTCTTCGAATTCCTTGAGCATCTGGCCTTCACCGACCAGGAACTGGAAAGCCTCCGCCTTGCCGCCGGCAAAGGTTTCGCCGTCGATCTTGCCTTCGAAGTCGATGGTCGCGCGGTCACCGTCCTGGACCGCGGCGTCCATGGCGCGCTGGGCAAAGGTGCGGCGCTGCTTGCGCAGAATATCCACGGTTTTGTCAATCGCTTCGTCGCTGACTTCGGACGTCAGCTTTTCAACTTCCGCATTGGCCAGATCGCCAATTTTCACTTCAGGATAGACCTCAAAGACGGCATCAAAAGCCAGCTCACCCTCGGGCGCGCCTTCTTTTTCGCTGATGCGCGGCTGGCCAGCCACACGCAGCTTGGCTTCATTGGCGGCCTGCGAGAAAGCCTCGCCGACCTTGTCGTTCATGACTTCGTAATGCACCGAGTAGCCGTAACGCTGGGCCACCACATTCATGGGGACCTTGCCGGGACGGAAACCGTCCATCTTGACTGTGCGCGCCATGCGTTTGAGGCGTGAGTCAACTTCAGACTGGATGGCGCTGACCGGCAAGGTCAAGGTCATCTTGCGTTCCAGTTTTTCCAGGGTTTCAACAGTCACGGCCATGATCTACTCCTAATATCCAGAATATGTAAAAGACGGACTGGCACACGGCACTTCAAGGCCCTGCGGCAATCGTCCTGAAAATCTCAAATAGT
This sequence comes from Polaromonas sp., assembly GCF_043778355.1. GTDB lineage: Bacteria > Pseudomonadota > Gammaproteobacteria > Burkholderiales > Burkholderiaceae_C > Polaromonas. The sequence continues at coordinate 133 of NZ_JAYWHI010000084.1, read as the reverse complement.
GGTGCGCGGGGCGGGACTCGAACCCGCACATCCTTGCGGACGTCAGGACCTAAACCTGGTGCGTCTACCAATTTCGCCACCCGCGCTTTAATAAATTCAAAGCCCGTCGGTCAAAACGGGCTTTTGAAACTGG
>NZ_JAYWHI010000083.1:0-2758 GCF_043778355.1 Polaromonas sp. | reverse complement strand
TTATTCAAGCAGACACCGCGGAACTGGCTTTGCCAGGCCGCAGGTGTCGCCCCCTGCAAGGGGGAAGGCAAGCGAAGCGCAGCCACGGGGGTGTTCATAGTTCTTCAATGCGCCGCGCAGAATAGCTGTCCCAGGCCTGGCAGCCGGGGCAGTGCCAGAAATGTTGTGTTGCCTCAAAGCCGCAGGCTGCGCAGCGGTAACGCATCAGCGGTTTGGTGGCCTTGTCGAGTGCGCGCTGCACCAGGCCGTGCTGGCGTTCGTCTCCGAGCTTTTCGCCGGCAATCCATTTGGCCGCAGCCACCAGCGAGGCTTCGCGCTCCAGATGCTGCACATACCGGTCGCGCGGCTCGCCCGGACCGGTATCGAGCTTGATGATGGCTTCAATGAGGTCGATCGACGGCGCGGCGGCGTAACTGGCCAGCAGCATGTCCAGCGCGCGCTGTTGCTGGCCGCCATGCTGCGCTATGTTGCCCAACAGGCTGGCCGCCAGCGGCAAGGCCTGGGGGGCGGTTTGATCGAGCTTGAACAGGGTCGCAAATGCCTGGTCGTGCCGGCCCAGTTGGCTTTGCAGTTTGGCCAGATCAATCAGGGGGCGCGGCGAAGTCGGAGCGAGGCTCACCGCTTGCTCTAGCGTTTCCAGGGCGCGCGTGGTGTCGCCGGACGCGGACGCTGCGAGGGCTTGCTCGCACAGGTAGTGGGCCTGCCGGCCGCTGAAGCTGCCGTGGCTGGCGCTGTCCAGCTTGCCAGCAATCTCCGTGGCGTGGGTCCAGTCGCGCGAGCGTTCGTAAATCGACAGCAGCGCGAGTCGGGCTTCTTCCTCGTAACTCGTGCCTTCCAGCTTTCGCAGCGCAACCTCGGCGCGGTCCAGCAGACCGGCCTTGAGGAAGTCGAGCGCCAGCGCGTGTTGTGCGCGGTCGCGCTCGGGCTGGGTCAGGTCGCCGCGCGACATCAGGTGTTCGTGCACACGCACCGCGCGTTCGTATTCGCCACGGCGGCGAAACAGGTTGCCGAGTGCGAAGTGCAGCTCCGACGTGTCGGGGTCGTTTTGTACCGCCTCGATGAAGGCGTCAATCGCCTGGTCCTGCTGCTCGTTGAGCAGGAAGTTCAGGCCCCGGAAGTAGGCCTTGGGGGCCTGCCGGTTTTCAATGCGCATCTGACGCAGGTCAAGGCGGGACGCCAGCCAGCCGAGGGTGAAGGCGATGGGAAAGCCAAGTAAAACCCAGGTGAAGTCAAAGTCCATGGTGCAGGGTGGAGGGGTTCTCGCTGTGCTGGCTTTGTGGGTTGAGGCGCGTGCTCTGGCGTTTTTTCCACCAGCGCGGCATCATCATCAGGATGCCGGCGGCCAGGCCGAAAGCAAACGTGACCAGCACCACCAGCACCAGCGGCGCCTGCCACTGCGTTCCGAAAAAGAAATTGACGGAAACGACTTGCTGGTTGTTCAGCGCGAACGCAAAAAGCGTAAAAAAAATGGCTGCCTTGAGCAGCCACATCAGGTATTTCACTTGGCGTCCCCTTGTGGTGCGGCAATTGTAGCCAGCCCCGTCGGGAATAGACCTATTTCGGCTGGGAAACCAGCATTTCCTCGGTGCGGGTGTCCACCGCTTCACGCAAGGCCTTGCCGGGCTTGAAGTGGGGCACGCGTTTTTCGGGAATCGCCACGCTTTCGCCGGAGCGCGGATTGCGCCCCATGCGCGGCGGGCGCCGGTTGATGGAGAAACTGCCAAAGCCCCGGATCTCGATCCGGTGCCCACGCACCAGCGCGTCGCTCATGGCGTCAAGAATCGTCTTGACGGCATATTCGGCGTCGCGGTGAGTCAGCTGGCTGAATCGGGCCGCCAGTTCTTCGACAAGATCGCTTCGGGTCATGGGAGTGGGGGGGGGGCGGCGAAATGGCGTGCCGTTCCGGGGAGCGGGCACGCCATTCGCAGAGGTCCGTTTACTTCTCGGTGTTGTCCAGCTTGGCGCGCAGCAGGGCGCCCAGGCTCGTCAGACCGGCGCTTTCACGCGAGGACTGCTGGCTCAGGGTCGCCATGGCTTCCTGCTGGTCGGCGTTGTCCTTGGCCTTGACCGACAGCTGGATGTTGCGGGTCTTGCGATCCACGTTCACCACCACTGCGGAGACTTCGTCGCCTTCTTTGAGCACATTGCGCGCGTCTTCAACGCGGTCGCGGCTGATTTCGCTGGCACGCAGGTAACCGATGATGTCTTCGCCCAGATCGATCTCGGCGCCTTTGGCATCCACGGTCTTGACCTTGCCGGTCACGATCGCACCCTTGTCGTTGATCGACACAAAGGTGGTGAACGGATCGGAGTCGAGCTGCTTGATGCCCAGCGAGATACGCTCGCGGTCCACGTCGACAGCCAGCACAATCGCTTCAACTTCCTGGCCCTTTTTGTAGTTGCGCACGGCAGCTTCGCCAGGCTCGTTCCACGAGAGGTCAGACAGGTGCACGAGGCCGTCGATGCCGGCAGCCAGACCCACAAAGACGCCGAAGTCGGTGATCGACTTGATCGGGCCCTTGACGCGGTCGCCGCGCTTGGTGTCCTGTGCAAACTCTTGCCATGGGTTGGCCTTGCACTGCTTCATACCGAGGCTGATGCGGCGCTTGTCTTCGTCGATCTCGAGGACCATGACTTCAACTTCGTCGCCCAGGGTCACGAGCTTGCTCGGTGCCACGTTCTTGTTGGTCCAGTCCATTTCGGACACGTGGACCAGGCCTTCGATACCGGGTTCGAGTTCGACAAATGCGCCGTAGTC
>NZ_JAYWHI010000082.1:0-21092 GCF_043778355.1 Polaromonas sp. | reverse complement strand
GCGGTGGGTAATGTGGTAGACCGCCTGCTGCATGGTTATGTGGTGGACTTCCTGGACTTTCACTATGGCACCTGGCACTTTCCGGCCTTCAACATCGCCGATGCCGCGATCACCGTGGGCGCCCTCTGCCTGATCCTGGACGAGTTGTTGCGCGTGAAAAGAAGTTAGCCCCCACGCTTTCACTGCGTGTAATACGCTGCCCCCCCGAGGGGGCTGCGCGCCGCGGCTCCGCGCCTGCTGGTGCAGGCTTGGACGGCACGCAGAGGGGATGGGTCTCGCAGCCTGGCGGCCTGCAAGGCCTGCGGCTGCGGCCCCGGCTGGTAAAGAGGCGGACCCCCCTGTTTAGCCATACGCTCGCGTATAGTGATTCCTAGTTTATGAAGCATCTCTTGAATCTGCTGGCGGCCATCGCGTTGCTGGTGTGGGGCACCCATCTGGTCAGAACCGGCATCCTGCGCGTGTTCGGTGCCAGCTTGCGCCACATACTCTCGCGCAGCATCAGCAACCGCTTCAACGCTGCGCTTTCGGGCGTGGGCGTGACGGCGCTGGTGCAATCGAGCACCGCCACGGCATTGATCGTGTCCTCGTTTGTGGGTCAGGGGCTGATCACGCTGCCGCTGGCGCTGGCAGTGATGCTGGGCGCCGACATCGGCACCAGCCTGATGGCCGTGGTGTTCTCCTTCGATCTGTCCTGGCTGTCGCCGCTGTTCATCTTCTCCGGTGTGGTGTTGTTCATCTCGCGCCAATCGACCAACGTCGGGCGCGTCGGCCGCATCCTGATCGGCCTGGGTCTGATGCTGCTGGCCCTGCGGCTGGTGACGGACTCAACAGGCGTGCTGACCTCGCACCCGGCCGTCAAGGCCTTGCTGGGTACGCTCAGCAGCGATCTTCTGCTGGAGATCACTGTCGGCGCCGTACTGGCGGTGGTGTCTTACTCCAGCCTGGCCATTGTGTTGCTGACCGCCACGCTGGCGGCGTCCAACGTGATCCCGCTGGATGTCGCCCTGGGGCTGGTACTGGGCGCCAACCTTGGCAGCGGCCTGCTGGCGGTGTTGACCACGGCCAAGTCGGCCGTCGAAGTGCGGCAGGTCCCGTTGGGAAACCTGGTGTTCAAGCTGATGGGCGTGGCCATGGCCGCGCCGCTTATGGGTCTGTGGCTGCGCCATGTCCGCCCTTACCTCGGCGAGATCGCCACCACCGTGGTGCTGTTTCACCTGATCTTCAATCTGCTGGTCGGCCTGGTCTTCATCGGCTGGACCCAGGTCGTGGCACGTTGGGTCGAAAAATTTCTGCCGCGCCCGGTCAAGGGGCCCAAGGCAGGCGGGCGGCCGCACCACCTGGACCCCTCGGCATTAGCCACGCCCTCGCTGGCGATCTCCTGCGCGGCGCGCGAGGCGCTGCACCAAGCCGACATTGTCGAAAGCATGCTGATCGGTGTGCTGGAAGTGATCCGCAAAAACGATCTGAAACTCGCCGAAGATCTGCGCAAGATGGACGACACCGTCGACGAGCTTTATTCGGCCATCAAGTATTACCTGACCAAAATCTCGCGCGAGGCGCTGGGCGAGGAAGAAAGCCGTCGCTGGACCGACATCATCAGCTTCACCATCAACATGGAGCAGATTGGCGACATCATCGAGCGCGTACTGATCGACATCGAGGACAAGAAAATCAAGCCGGGCCGCAGTTTCTCGGAAGCCGGCATGGCCGAAATCTGCGAGCTGCACCAGCGCCTGATCGACAACCTGCGCCTGAGCATGAGTGTGTTCCTCAACGGCAGCGTGCGTGATGCGCAAAAACTGCTCGAAGAAAAAGCGCGCTTCCGTGACCTGGAGCGCGCCTATGCAACCACCCACCTGGGCCGGCTGTCCGACCGCACTACGCAGAGCATGGAAACCAGCTCGCTGCACATTGACCTGATCAGCGACCTCAAGCGCATCAACTCCCACATCTGCTCTATCGCCTACCCGATTCTCGACTCGGCCGGTGCGCTGGCCCCGAACCGGCTGCGCCAGAGCGTGCTGACCGATGAGTTGCGCTGACCGGTCAGGGCGCGGGGCATGAACCCCAACGCTGACCAGCTCTGGAAGGCACCGCGCTGGGCTCTGGCCGTGCTGCTGGCCTTGCTGGGCATGCTGGGGCCGTTTTCCATCGACACCTACATCCCGGCGTTCTCGGGCATCGCCCGCTCCCTGGGCGCCACGCCGGTCGAGATGCAGCAGACGCTGTCAGCCTACCTGTTCGGCTTTGCCTTCATGAACCTGTTTCACGGCGCGCTGGCCGACAGTTTTGGCCGCCGTCCGGTGGTGCTCTGGGGCGTTGCGATGTTCACCATCGCCTCGGCCGGTTGCGCGCTGTCGCAAAGCATCGAGCAGCTGGTGTTTTTCCGGGCGCTGCAGGGCCTGTCCACCGGCGCCGGCATTGTGGTGTCGCGCGCCGTGATCCGCGACATGTTTCCGCCGGCCCAGGCACAGAAGGTGATGAGCCAGGTGACGATTTATTTCGGTGTGGCGCCGGCCATTGCGCCCATCATCGGCGGCTGGCTGTTTGTGCACAAGGACTGGCACGCCATCTTCTGGTTTCTGACCGGTGTCGGCGTGTTGTTGTGGACGGCCAACTACCGGCTGCTACCGGAGACACTGCATGTCACGCAGCGCCAGCCCTTCAATGTCAAACACCTGATGCGCGGCTACTGGCAGCTCGGCGCCAGCCCGCGTTTCCTGCTGCTGGCGCTGGCCAGCGGCATCCCCTTCAACGGCATGTTTTTGTATGTGCTGTCGGCGCCGGAGTTTCTGGAGATGCACCTCGGGCTCGCGCCCACCGAGTTTTTCTGGTTTTTTGTACTGACGATTGCCGGCATCATGGCCGGCGCCTGGGTCAGCGGGCGCATGGCCGGCAAAATTGCACCCAAGCAGCAGATTCGCCACGGCTTTGTGATCATGCTGGTGGTGGCGGTCATCAACCTGCTGGCCAACCTGCTGTTCAAGGCGCATGTGTCCTGGGCGCTGTTTCCAATTGCCATCTTCGCTTTCGGCTGGGCCCTGATGGTGCCAGTGGTCACGCTGCTGGTGCTGGACCTGTATCCCGAGCGGCGCGGCATGGCCTCGTCGCTGCAGGCCTTTATCGGCTCCAGCGCCAACGGCATCGTGGCCGGCGTGATTGCACCACTGATCATGCACTCCACGGTGGCGCTGGCCGCCGCCTCGCTGCTGATGATGGGCATCGGCCTGCTGGCCTGGCTGTATTTGCACCACCGCTGGCCTGAAATCGGCCGCGCGGTGTCCGCCCTTGAGTGAGCCCTGTACTGTCATTGCGGGCCTGACCCGCAATCCATGCAAGCAAACACCCGTCGCTGGCAAGTGCCACCTGGATCCCGGATCAAGTCCGGGATGACGTACCAGAGCCAACGTCCAGAAAAGCCGCCTGTATCAGCGCAGCCTCGCTGGTGAACGCGCCGGCGTGCATCGTCTCCAGCATCTCGCTTTCGTCCATCAACACGAACTGTTCGACCTCGCCATCCTGATTCACCGGCATCTGCCCGTCCGGCACGGTGCAGTGGTACCAGTCAATGCGCTCGATCACGTAACCGGCACCGTGGCCGTCGTCGCAGGGACGGCGGATGTCCACGTGGCCACCGCGAACAATGTTGCGCAACTCCTCAAGGCGCAAGCCGGCCTCTTCCCAGGTTTCACGCGCCAGCGCACTGGCGAGCGTGTCGGCACCGCTGATCATGCCGCCCATCAGCGTGTCCCACATGCCGGGATCGTTGGACTTGGTCCAGGCCCGTTGCTGCACCCAGAAGCGGCCGTCTTCGGCCTGCCCGATCAGGTGTACCGCGGCGGTGGTGATGCCCAGCACGCGGACCACGGCGCGCTCGATGGTGCCGATACGCTGGCCCTGCGCATCCGCCACCGCGAGCTGCTCGTTGCGCCAGGCGTGGGCCAGGCCAGCGTCGTGCAAGGCCAGCGCCAGGGCACCCAGTGCTGCCGTCGGCTCACCGATCAACCGCCAGACGGGGTTACCCAAATGCTCCGTTTTTGATAGCCGTTCACGCCCGTCTGCCATGGGCTGAAGCCTGATTTGGCTTAAAAAATCAGGCTCCACCGAGCCAATCACCGCATCACCCACCAGCAGTGGCCAGCGTGGCCGCGCAGGCGCGAGTTGAGCGCTGGCGCGCAAGGCTTCAAGCCATTGCGGCTCCACTACAGCGTCAGAATGGTGCAGCCGGTGGTCTTGCGCGCTTCCAGCGAGCGGTGCGCTTCAGCCACATGGGCCAGCGCAAAACGCTGGTCGATGCGGATGGTCACCTTGCCGCTGCTGACCATGGCGAACAGATCGTCAGCCATGGCCTGGGTGTTTTCGCGCGTGGCCAGATGGGTGAACAGGGTCGGGCGTGACACGTAGAGCGAGCCCTTGGCCGCCAGCACACCGATGTCCAGGGGCTCGACCTTGCCGGACGCATTGCCGAAGTTGGCGACCAGACCGAAAGGCCGCACGCAGTCCAGCGACTTCAGGAAGGTGTCCTTGCCGACCGAGTCGTAAACCACCTTCACGCCCTGGCCCCCAGTGATCTCCTTGACGCGAGCGACAAAGTCTTCTTTCGCGTAGTTGATGGTGAAGGCCGCGCCATGTTCTTGGGCCAGCGCGCATTTTTCGTCCGAGCCGGCCGTGCCTATCAGTTGCAGGCCCATGGCTTTGGCCCACTGGCAGGCGATCAGGCCGACGCCGCCGGCGGCGGCATGGAACAACACATGGTCGCCGGCCTGCAGACCGCCCTGGGGCTGGGTGCGGCGCAGCAAATACTGCACCGTCAGGCCCTTGAGCATCATGGCAGCGCCGGTGTCAAAGGAGATGTCATCAGGCAGCTTGCAGACACACTTGGCCGGCATCACGCGCACTTCGCAGTAGCTGCCCGGTGGCTGGCTGGCGTAGGCGGCGCGGTCACCGGCCTGGAGGTGGGTGACGCCTTCGCCAACGGCCTCGATCACACCGGACGCTTCCATGCCGAGCTGTAGCGGCATCGGCAACTTGTAGACGCCGGCGCGCTGGTAAATATCGATGAAGTTCAGGCCGACGGCCTTGTGGCGGATGCGGATCTCGCCGGGACCGGGTTCACCAACTTCCACGTCCACCAGCTTGAGCTCTTCCGGCCCTCCGTGCTGGTCGATACGGACGGCTTTGGAGCGGGTCATGGCCATGATGAATTCCTTGAAATACGATTGAAGAAGGGAGCGGGCCTGCATCCTGCCACGAAACCGCCGCGCTTGCAGCCCGAATGTCGCGCCGCCCACCGCGTTCACCGGGCGTTCAGGCGGGTCGCGGCACGGCGGTCGGGGATGGTTACAGTCACAGCATGGCACCCGGACTGAATTTTCGCACCACCCTGCTGCTGCTGGTGCCGCCGCTGCTCTGGGCCGGTAATGCCGTGGTGGGCCGCCTGGTGCACGAGCTGGTGCCGCCCATCACGCTGAACTTCCTGCGCTGGGCGCTGGCCTTTGTGATTTTGCTGCCGCTGGCCGGCTGGTTGCTCCGGCCCGGCAGCAGCCTCTGGCCCCACTGGAAGCGTTTCGCGGTGCTGGGCCTGCTGGGCGTGGGTTGCTACAACGCCCTGCAGTATTTGGCGCTGCAGACCTCGACCCCGCTGAACGTCACCCTGGTCGCCTCCAGCGTGCCGGTCTGGATGCTGGCCATCGGTACGCTGTGTTTCGGCCAGCGCATCTCGCGCCGGCAGGTGCTGGGCGCGGTGCTGTCGATTGCAGGGGTGCTGATGGTGCTGTCGCGCGGCCAGTGGGCGCTGCTGATGCAGGTCCGGCTGGTACCCGGTGATGTCTATGTGCTGCTGGCCACGCTGGCCTGGGCTTTTTACAGCTGGATGTTGTCGCAACCGAAAGACCCGCCCGAGATCCGCAATGACTGGGCCGCCTTCCTGATGGCGCAAATGGTGTTCGGGCTGGGTTGGTCCGGTTTGTTTGCGGCCGGTGAATGGGCGCTGACCGACCCCCGCATCGACTGGGGCTGGCCGCTGGCCGCCGCCCTGCTTTACGTGGCCGTCGGCCCGGCCATCCTGGCCTACCGCTGCTGGGGCGTGGGTGTGCAGCGTGTCGGGCCCAACATTGCCGGTTTTTTCTCCAACCTCACGCCGCTGTTTGCAGCGCTGATGTCAGCCGCCTTTCTTGGCGAGTTGCCGCAGCTGTATCACGGCATGGCCTTTGTGCTGATCGTCGGCGGGATTGTGGTGTCGTCGCGGCGCCCGCCAGGACGGTAAAAGGATGTGCGACAGCGCAGGCGCAATCGGGTAGATTCTGTGGATAAACAAGGAGACAAAAAATGAACTTTCTGAAATCGCTGGCCCGCGTCATTTGCTGCATTGGCCTGGCACTCGCCGCTTTCTCGGCTGCTGCCGCCGACTACCCGGCGCCCCAACAAGGCAGCTGGGTCGTCAAAAACTTCCGTTTCCACACCGGCGACGTCCTGCCCGAGTTGCGACTGGCCTACAGCACGGTCGGCGCGCCGACGGGCGAGCCGGTGCTGGTGTTGCATGGCACCGCCGGCTCTGGCGCCAGCATGCTCACACCGGCATTTGCGGGCGAGTTGTTCGGCGCGGGGCAGCCGCTGGACGCCAGCCGCTACTACATCATCCTGCCAGACGCCATCGGCACCGGGAAGTCGAGCAAGCCTTCAGACGGCCTGCGCGGCGCCTTTCCCAAGTACAACTACGACGACATGGTGGAGGCCCAGTACCGCCTCGTGAAGGAGCATCTGGGCGTCAAGCACCTGCGCGTGATCATCGGCAACTCCATGGGCGGCATGCAGACCTGGATCTGGGGCGTGAAGTACCCGGACTTCATGGACGCGCTGGTGCCCATGGCCTCGCAGCCCAGCGAGATGTCCAGCCGCAACTGGATGATGCGCCGTCTCATCACCGACTCGATTCGCAATGACCCCGACTGGGCCAACGGCAACTACAGCAAGCAGCCGCGCAGCGCGCAGTTCGCCTCGGTGTTTTTTGGTATCGGCACCAATGGCGGCAACCAGGCGCTGTACAAGGCCGCACCGACCCGCGAAAAAGCCGACCAGCTGCTCGACCAGCGCCTGAAGGCACCCTTCACCGCCGATGCCAACGATGTGCTGCTGCAGTGGGACTCCTCACGCGACTACAACCCCTCGCCGGGCCTGGAGCGCATCCGGGCCGCCGTGCTGGCCGTCAACGCCGCCGATGACGAACGCAACCCGCCAGAGACCGGCATCATGGAGCGCGAAATGAAACGTATCAAAAACGGCCGCTACTTTTTGATCCCTGCCAGCGAACAGACCGCCGGGCATGGCACCACTGGTCAGGCAAAATTCTGGAAACAGCCGCTGGCCGAATTGCTGCAGAGCACGCCCCGAGCCGCCAAGTAAGCAAGGCGCGCGTGCGAGCAGACAGCCTCCCGCGCAGAGCTGCGGTGCGTTAACCCGCCGCCATGCGCAGCCGCCGCGCTGCGTCTTCGGCGCGCGCGTCGTCAATCTCGCGCAGCACACTGCCCATGTCCACCGGTGCGGTCCGGCGCTCGAAGCGACCGGTCAGCGGCGTGTCGACATGCAGCGCGCCGCGCTGGTACAGGTCCCAGATTTCCAGACCGTAGTCGGTGGCCAGCAGCTCGGGCGCGACCCGGCCGAAAAAATGGCGCAGGTTGTCCACGTCGCGCAGCAGCATCCGCGCAGCATGGTTGTTGCCAGCCGCATCAATGGCCTGCGGCAGGTCGATGATGACCGGGCCATCCACACCGTCCTGGTGGCCCAGCAGGATGTTGAACTCGGACAGGTCGCCGTGCACCACACCGGCACACAACATGCGCACCACCTGACGGATCAGCATCGCATGGTGGGCCAGCGCTTGCTCGCGGGTCAGCAACACATCGTTGAGGCGCGGCGCGGCATCGCCGCGTTCGTCGGTGACCAGTTCCATCAGCAACACACCGTCGTGAAAGTTGTAGGGCGTGGGCACCCGCACGCCAGCGGCGGCCAGGCGGTACAGCGCGTCAACCTCAGCGCTTTGCCAGGCCGCCTCCTGCGCCTGCCGGCCGAACTTGGTGCCCTTGGCCATGGCGCGGGCCTGGCGGCTGTTCTTGACCTTGCGGTTTTCGGTGTAGTCCACCGCCTGACGGAAACTGCGCTGCGTGGCTTCCTTGTAAATTTTGGCGCAACGCGTGTCGTCGCCGCAACGCACCACGTAGACCATGGCTTCCTTGCCGCTCATGAGCTGGCGTACAACGGTATCGATCAGGCCTTCTTCGATCAGAGACTGCAGTCGGGGGGGTGCTTTCATGGCTCTCATTGTGCCCCGCCGGGGCCGTGGCCTTCAGGCGGGCGGGTCTATGCTCGCCAGCGCCGCGGCAACAGCCGCTTCATGAGTCGGGCGCACCAGCCGGGCCAGCTCGCGGCCGTCACGCAAAAACACCAGGGTCGGCCACAGCTTGACGCCAAAGGAGCGGCCCAGACGTCGCCCGCTGCCATCCTCAACCTTGATATGGCCCACGCCGGGATGGCCGGCAAAAGCCGCGGCCATCAGTGGCTGCGCCGCGCGGCAGAACTGGCACCACGGGGTGCCGAACTCCAGCACGACAGGGCCCGGCAGCGCATCGATCTGCGCACGCTGCGGTTCGGGATCAGAAAAGCGGCTTGAAAACCCCATGGTTCAGGCGTGCAGGTCCTGCGTCGCAACGGCCAGCGTGTTGTCCCAATGCTGCAGCAAAGCCGGCTTGGGGCCAGCAAAGTTGCCCAGCAGTTCGGCGGGGGCGATGGTGAGCCGCCCTTTCTTGAATTTCATCTTCACAAACACGTCTGCGTGTATCAAGGCCCCCACCGTGAACACATGATGGAAATAAGCGCACTTGTCATCGGCATGAATCACCTTTGACGCCACCGCCACGCGGCTGAAAAGACGGACAGGCCGCGTGAAACGCACCAGTTGGGAGGCGTTGACAAAGCTGTAGCCCTGGCGCAGCATGCGGCCCACCAGCCCGGTCCTGATCACGTAATCCAGCTGCGCGGATTCGGCCATTTGCAGATAGCGGTCGCTCTTGAGTGTGGCGATGCCGGTGTCAAACGGTGTGACCAGAAAAGTCACCTGCAAGCGCGACTGCGGACGGGCGCTGCGGTAATGCCACAACGCCCGGATGATCGTCAGCAGGTTGCGCAGCAGGCCGGACATCAGGTGCTCTCGAAAAATCCGGGCTGGCCACTCTCAGTAGGTGCCGGGATAAGCCCCGCCGTCGAGCAACACGTTCTGGCCGGTCAGGTAAGCGGCCTGCATGCTGCATAAAAAGGCACACATCGCACCAAACTCCTCCGGCGTGCCAAACCGCCTGGCTGGAATGGTGTTGCGCCGCGTATCCATCACGGCATCGAGCGGCTGGCCGGTCTTGGTGGCCGCGCCCTGCATGGTGCCGCGCAGGCGGTCGGTGTCAAAGGCGCCCGGCAGCAGGTTGTTGATGGTCACACCCTGTGCCGCGAGTTTGGTGCGCGCCACGCCGGCGACAAAACCGGTCAGGCCGCTGCGCGCGCCGTTGGACAGGCCGAGGATATCGATAGGCGCCTTCACCGAGCTGGACGTGATGTTCACGATACGGCCAAAGCCCCGCGAGGCCATGCCGTCTACCGTGGCCTTGATCAACTCAATCGGGGTCAGCATGTTGGCATCGACGGCCTTGATCCAGGCATCGCGGTCCCAGTTGCGAAAGTCACCGGGCGGCGGACCGCCGGCATTGGTGACCACGATGTCGAAGTCCTTGCGCTGCGCAAATACGGCGGCACGGCCTTCGGTGGTGGTGATGTCCGCAGCAACAAATTGAACTTCAGTCCCCGCCGGACGGGCGTTGTCAGCCATTAATTTTGAAGCGGCAGCCTCCAGCACGTCAGCACCGCGCGCAACGATCAACACATGTACGCCTTCGCGCACCAGCGCCTGGGCGCAGCCCAGACCCAGCCCCTTGCTCGCGCCGCACACCAGTGCCCATTTGCCTGCAATACCCAAATCCATAATAATTCCTGCTTCATTTCCGTGAAAGTGTCCGGCCATGATACTGAGTAAATTCAAATACCTTCATGGGCTGGTCTCTTGCGCGCTGCTGCTGGGCGGCGGGCTGGTCCAGGCACAAACCGAAGCGCTGCTTGTCAAACGCGCTGCAGAACTGCGCGAGGCGCCTGGCGAAAGCGCGCGCAGCCTGGCAGCGCTGGCAGCCCGCACACCGGTGACCCGATCCGGCGCACGGCAAGGCGCCTGGATTCAGGTGCGCACCGCCGAAGGCGCATCCGGCTGGGTCCATATGTTTGACATCGGCTCCGCCGCCAGCGCCGCACCGGCCGGGGCTGGCGCCAACACCTTGCGCGGGCTGACCAGTTTTTTCAACAAAGGCAGTGCCCAGGGCGGCACCGTCACAGCCACCTCCACCGTCGGCATACGCGGTCTCGGTGCCGAAGACCTGGCGCGGGCCCAGCCCAACCCGGCAGCCGTCATACAAGCCGAGGCGCTGCGGCAGGACGCCGATGAAGCGCGCCAGTTCGCGGTCAGCGCGGCGCTCAGCAGCCGCGTGGTCGAGCCGCTGCCGGTCCCGGCGCAGCCTCCAGCACCCACAGCCAGCCCCGGCGGTTTTGTCAACAACAATAACTGAGGCACGGGCATGAACACATCACCGCTCAGCTTGCGCCGGCTCGCACGCCTCTGCGGACTGGCGCTGATGGCTGGCCTGGCCTGCGCACCCGCTTCCAGCCAGGACGCAGGCAAGGCGCTCAATCTGCTGGGCTCCTTCCTGCGCCAGGCGGCACCGGCCGAGGCGCCGGCCCAGCCGCCGCCAGCCTCGCCGGCGGGCATGCTCGGCAACCTGCTGGGCGCGGGGCTGGCGCCATCCGGTGGCACCCAGGCCGCTCAAGCCGGCAATCTGATCGGCCTGCTGTCGCAGTCGCTGGAACAGATCGACGAGCCGAAAGAAATCGAGATCGGCCGACAACTCGCAGCCGTGCTGCTGGGCAGCAAACCCCTGCACCCGGACCTGGCATTGCAGCGTTATGTGAACCAGCTGGGCCGCTGGATCAGCCTGCAGTCCGCGCGGCCACACCTGCCCTGGACCTTTGGTGTGCTCGACGACCCTGGCTTCAACGCCTTTGCGGCACCAGGTGGTTATGTGTTTGTGACCAGAGGCCTGGTGGACCGTGTCGCCGACGAGGCTGAACTGGCCGGCATCCTCGCGCATGAAATCACCCATGTCACCGGCAAGCACCATTTGCAGGCCATGGCCAAGTCGGCGCGTTCGGGCCTGCTGACCCAAGCCATCGGTTCGCAGGTCAGGGGCCAACTGGCTGGCGCGGTGTCTGCCCAGTTCCTGAGCCTGGGACGTGACCTGTACACGCGCGGGCTGGACCAGAGCGATGAGTTCGAGGCCGACCGCAACGGCGTGGCGCTGGCGGCACGCGCCGGCTTCGACCCCTACGGCCTGCTGGCGGTGCTGCAGCAGCTCCGCACCGCCACACCCGACAACCCGCTGTTTGCGCTGTCACTGAGCACCCACCCCCCCGCCCAACACAGGCTGGACCTGCTGGAGCAGGCCATGGGCAACCGCATGGACGCCCTGAGCGGGCAAAGCGCCATCACCGTCGCGCAGCGCATGGAACGGCTGGCAGCGTCACGCACGGCCAGCAATGCCGATGCGCCGGCTACTGCTGCACCGTCGGGGCGGCGGGTACCCATGAAGAAGTAAGGACCGCTTCTTCTGCGCTTGGGCTGAACCCGCCGAAGCCTTCGCAAGCTTGTGCGCTTGAGATGCTTCCCACCAGCCAGGGGTTGTCCGGCCGGGCGAGACCCGGCGAGTAGGCTGACCACGCAGCGGGAGTCACCGGACATGGATCCCGGATCAAGTCCGGGATGACAAATTATTTGCTATTCATTCAATAGCTGCTCACCCATACCGGACATGGGCTGGAGCCCGAAATTTCTTGAAAAAAGCGTGTTTCGCCACCCCAGAGCGCGAACCGCCTATGTCACATGACATTCCCGCCGCAGCAGCGCCAACGCGTCGTTGAGCGCGTGCACCGCATCACTTTGCAGCGTGGCCTGCGCCTCGTCCACGAAGGCCTCCCACAAGCTCGCATACGCGTCCTGGTGCTGCACCGGCGCATGGTCCACGATGTACTGCTGCGCCAGCGCCGGGTGGAAGCCGGACTTGCGGATCTTGCGCAGCAGCGCCGTGGCGCTTTTTTCGCTCAGCAAGGTTTTGGGCGCGGCACCGGCAGCCAGGCACAGGAACAGGGTCAGTAGCGAGCCATCGTCCGCATTGCCACCGGTGAGCTTGTGCCAGGCCGCCGACGCGGAGCGCTCATGGTGGTCAACCTCGGCCAGAGCGTCTTCGATCCAGAAGTAGCGGCCCATGAAGGCCGGGTTGCGATCGAACAGCGCGCGCACCGGCAAGGCGTTGTCGAGAATTTTGGGCGCGTCGGCCAACACCGACTGCCGCACCACATCCACTGCCGGCCGCAGATGAGCCGGCAATTTTTTCGGGACAGCAAGCGGCCAGGCTGCTGGCACCGAGCCATGCTTTTGGCGCAGGGCAGCGATCATTTTTTCAAACCCGACCCAGTCGGGCATCTTGCTGCGACCAGAACCCGCGACCAGCAAAGCGGTACGGATCACTGCCTCGGCATCCTTGCCGGCTTCTTCGAGCTCATCGGCATCCATGCCAAGTTCGCCGGCCAGCCACAACGCCGCATCCACCACCTGCGCCACCTGGCTGCGGCGGGCGAATTCGGCCTGGTAGTCGTAAAAGCTGCGCAAGGACCATTTGGCCAGCAACGGAATGTGCGCGTCGCTGAAGCCGCCGCGCTCGTTCATGCCGAAGTGGCTGTTCTGCGGCATGGCAATCAGGGCCTTGAGCAGGTCCGAGCCGCCCTTGGAGCGCGACAGCAGCGAAAAATCGCGCAGCGACTCGGCCGCCCGCTGAACGTCGCCATCACAACTGCTTTCAAGGTACAGGCTGATCAGGTTGACCATGCGGTCGCGGGCTTTTTCAAGCTCGGGACGCAGGAACTCGTTGCCGAAGTAGCGCGCAATCTGCACCAAGCCCTTGGGGCCCTCAACCCGCATGGCCTCGATTTTTTCGGGGCTGATGATGCCGTGTTGTACCCCGTGCTGCAGCGCCTTCTCGAAAAAAGGGCGCGCGTCGTAGAGCGAGACGGCGGAAGGCGATGGCATGGGCGTGCGCAGGTTCAGATCGCCGATTCTTCGTCAGATTCGCGCGCCGTGGGTGTGGCCTTGCCGCGGTCGGTGTCACCGGTCTCGACCTTGCCGTCGTCCTCGGCGTCATCCTCGTCTTCCTCGTCGGAAGCAGCCGCCTGATGCGCACTGACCTTGGCACGCAGCACCATCAACATTTCGATGAACAGGTCCGGCAGTTCGTAACGCAGGATCCAGGCCAGCTGCATCCAGTCCCGGTCGGCGATTTCATCCTGCAACACGCGCGGCCGCTCGTAGGCCGAGGCCAGCAGGGCGGACTGCGACAACATCTTGCCGTACTCATCGGCCGGATCGAAACTGCCGCTGCGCGCAAAACCCTCGACCCGGCTCCACTGGTCGGAAAAATAATCAGCCAGCGCCTCGGCGCCGCCGTCCAGGTCGCCAATCGCCGTCAGAAATGCCACCGGGTCCGCGTCTTCCCGGAAGATGACGGCGTTGACCATGCCGCGCAGATGCGTGCGGGTCAGGTCCTTGTAGAGTTTTTCGATCACCACGGCGCGGGCGAACTGCGCCGGTGACACCAGCAGGCCCACGACCGACTCGCGGGAGTTGTCGTACTCACGAATCACCGCCAGCACATCCTTGGGCGGCAACTGCTCCAGCACCACCATCAGCGCGCCATCGCCTTCGGCATCGGCCAACTCAACCAGGGCCGATTCGGCGCCGACGATATCGCCGGCAGCAATCAGGCTTTGGGTTTTTTCAATCAGCGCGAGGTATTGGCTCATGGCGACGTCACTTTCGGGCACATGTTTTACTTCAGTCTTTCTGGTCGAAGCCTTGCTGGACCAGCCAGTCGGCTCCGGCTTCCTGGCGGGTCCGGGCATCGCTGCCCTGGCCGCCCTCGCCATCGTCCTCAAAGATCACCAGTTCATCGTCACCGTCCTGATCGCGGTCTTCGTCTTCGTCCCCATCTTCGTCGCTGACGATGATGCCGGCAGCGACCGGCAGGCCGGCCATGTATTCCAGACCAGCCGTCACGACCAGAAACTTGTCACCGCCCGGCGCCTGGGAAACGATAGTGGCCAGATCACGGGCCCAGGGCGCCAGGGTGAAGCCCCCCGCCAGGCTGCTCCACGACGGAAAGCTGTCTTCACTCTGCAAGAGCAAGTGCTCCATCACGGCCTTGTCGGTGAAGTCAAAGCCCTGCTGAAAAACCACCGCCACCATCTCCGGGCTGATGTCCATCATCTGGACCAGAAAGCCGATCTGCTGGCGTTTGCTGGCCAGTCGCTGCTGCAGCACGTCGCGCCCCTCGGAGTCGAAACGCAGGTCATCGATTTCGGACTGGTAGGCCGAACGCAGGTCGAGAAAATAGGGGGAGATGCTCAAGGAATCTTTCGGTCAGCAGCGCTTGCCAGGGGGTTGAAATAATCAGTCCAGATGGCCCGCGCCGTGTCGATCGGGCTGTCGAGCAGGTTGCGGCGGCGGTTGTCGTCATAGGCCTCGCGTCTGTCCGCATCCGACAACACCTCATAGGCCTGCTGCACCGCGCGAAAACGCTCAGCCGCCTGGGGATGGGAGTTTTTGTCCGGGTGCCAGAAAGAAGCTTGCTGGCGAAAGGCTTTTTTGACGTCGGCCAGCGTTGCAGCGCTGTTCAGTCCGAGGGCGGTGTAATGGTCGGTCATGCGGGGGTGGCTTGTCCTGGACCGCTGGCAGGAAGCTGCACGGCATGGTGAAAAAGGGGGCACCGGGCGGACGCCGGGCGTCCCGAGGGGCTGAAGGATTATGCACTCGCGACCGTTTTGGCGGTCGGCAGCCGCGAATTGACCTTGCCGCAGGTCGCCCCGCCTTATTCCCAGGCCGACAGGCGCCCCGACACCAGGCGAAAACGCCGGCCGCAGCGCGCCGCCAGTGTTTCATCGTGCGTCACCATCACAAAGGCCGTGCCGTGTTCGCGGGCCAGTTGCAGCATCAGCTCGAACACGCCGTCGGCGGTGGAGCGGTCCAGGTTGCCGGTCGGCTCGTCGGCCAGCACACAGGCCGGCCGCGTCACCAGCGCCCGTGCAATCGCCACCCGTTGGCGCTCACCGCCCGACAGCTCTGCGGGACGGTGGTGGCTGCGGTCTTTCAGCCCCACGCTGGCCAGCATGGCCTGGGCGGTTGCCGCAGCCTGGTCCCGGTCCTGGCGCCGTATCCACAGCGGCATGGCGACGTTGTCGAGCGCGCTGAACTCCGGTAGCAGGTGATGAAACTGGTAGACAAAACCCAGGTGCTGGTTGCGCAGCTCGCCCTGCGCGGTGGGCGAGAGCGAAGACATCAACTGGCCCTTGAGCTCGACACTTCCGCTGGTGGGCGCGTCCAGCCCCCCCATCAGGTGCAGCAAGGTGGATTTGCCGGAACCGGAAGCGCCGACGATGGCCAGGGTCTCGCCGGCCATCACCTGCAGGTCCACACCGTGCAGCACGGTCAGGTCGATGGGCCCTTCGTGGAAGCGTTTGGTCAGGCCTTGCGCTTTGAGAACAACTTCACTCATACCTTAAAGCCTCTGCGGGGTTGACGCGGCTGGCGCGCCAGCTCGGATAAATGGTGGCCAAAAACGCCAGCACCAGCGCAATCACGGCGATCGGCATGATGTCGGCGTATTGCGGGTCGCTGGGCATGCGGCTGATCAGGTAAATGTCCTTGGGCAGGAAGCTGGCATTGAGCGCACGTTCCAGCGCCGGAACAATCACATCAATGTTGAGTGCGATACCCAGGCCCAACAGCAGGCCGGAGAAGGTGCCGATGACACCGACCATGGCACCCTGGACCATGAACACCCCCATGATGCTTTTCGGGCTGGCGCCCAGGGTGCGCAGGATGGCAATGTCGGCGCGTTTGTCGGTCACCGTCATCACCAGCGTGCTGACCAGGTTGAAGGCGGCGACCGCAACGATCAGGGTCAGGATGATGAACATCATGCGTTTTTCGAGCTGCACCGCGGCAAACCAGGTGCGGTTCTGGCGCGTCCAGTCGCGAATCAGCAAATCGCCGCTGAGGCTGCGCGAGAGTTCGGCCGCGACTTCGCGTGCCTGGTGCAGGTCCTTGAGCTTGATACGTATGCCGGTCGGGCCTTCCAGGCGGAAAATTTTGGCGGCATCGTCCTGGTGCAGCATCACCAGCGCCGAGTCGTACTCGAAGTGCCCGGAGTCGAAGGTGCCAACCACCGTCATCTGCTTGAGACGCGGCACCACACCGGCCGGTGTCACCTGGCCGCTGGGGGCAATCAGGGTCACCAGGTCACCCTCACGCACACCCAGCGCACGGGCCAGCTCGCCGCCCAGCACCACACCAAAACCGCCGGGCACCAACTTCGGCAAGGCGGTGTCCTTGAGGTCCACCGCGAGGTCGGTGACCTGGCCCTCCAGCGCGGGGTCAATGCCGCGCACGATGGCGCCTTTCATGTCTTCGCCGCGCGCCAGCAGGGCCTGCGCGGCGATGAAGCTGGCGGCACCGACCACGTTCGGATTCTGTTTGATCTCCGCCAGCGTTTGCGCCACATTGGGCAGCGCCGCACCGTTGGGCGCAAACACCTCGATGTGCGAGATCACACCCAGCATGCGGTCGCGCACTTCCTTCTGGAAGCCGTTCATCACGCTGAGCACAATGATCAGCGCCGCCACACCCAGCGCAATGCCGAGCATGGAGACACCGGAGATGAAGGAAATAAAACCGTTGCGCCGCGTGGCGCGGCCGGCGCGGGTGTAGCGCCAGCCCAGAATCAGTTCGTAGGGGATTTGCATGGTGCCAATTGTGGCATCAGGCCCGCAAGCCCTCCTGATCGCGCCGGCAATCCCGGACAATAGGCCCATGCCGGACAAACTTCATCTGATTATTGCCGGGGCCGTGCTGCCCCAGGACGCCAGCGAAGCTGCGCCGCCCCTGCCGCCACTGACACCGAATCTGCGCGCGCTGCTGGCGGCCATGGCGCCGGACGGCCGCATTGAATGCGGCGAGGACGACCCGTCCACGCCCTTTGAACGAGCACTCGCACAGGCCCATGCACTGCCGGGGGCTCCTGGCGAGATTCCCTGGGCGGCTTTTGAAACCGGCAGCATCGGCCTGCCCTGCGCCTTCGTCACGCTGTGCCATTGGCAGGTCGGCGCCGACCATGTGCGGCTCTCCCCACCCGAAGACCTGGCCCTCGACCCGGACAGCGCCAGCGCGCTGCTGGTCGCCATGGCGCCCTACTTTCTCGAAGACGGCATCACGCTTGCGCCCCATGGCCAACTGCCCGGTACCTGGCTGGCCACCGGCGAGGTGTTTCGCGGCCTGCGCAGCGTCTCGATGCACACCCTGCTGGGACGGCACCTGACACGCTCACTGCTGGATGGCGCCGGCACGCCGGCCGCCACCCTGCGCCGCCTGCAAAACGAGATGCAGATGCTGCTCTACACCCAGCCGGTCAACGAAGCGCGGCAGCTGCGGGGCCTGGCGCCGGTCAACTCGTTCTGGGTCAGCGGTGCCGGTGTGCTGGACCATGCCATCACCCCTGCCAGCGAGGTGCAGGTGGAGTTGCGCCTGCAGGCGCCCGCCTTGCGCCGCGATGCGGCCGCGCATGCGCAGGCCTGGCAAGACGTGGACGCCGACGCCTGCGCTGCGCTGCTGGCCGTTCTGCGTGCTGGTGGCAAAGCGCGGCTGACACTGTGCGGCGGTCGGGCAGCGCAGAGTTTTGTACCGGCGGAAATCGGCCTCTGGCCCCGGTTCAAGCGTGTTTCAGGCCTCCAGCCCACGTGGGACGGGCGTGAACAGCTATGAAAATCATAGTACGTGAAGCCCCGCCGCGCAGCGTCTGGGCGCTGGAGCAGGCCGGCGTGCACCCCCTGCTGGCGCAGCTTTACGCTGCGCGCGGCGTGTTGACCGCCGACGAACTGGACGACGGCCTGGCCCGGCTGCTGCCGCCGGTATCGATGAAAGGCACGTTGGAGGCGGCCGTGCTGCTGGCCGATGCGATGGCCGTCAACAAAAAAATCTGCGTGGTGGCCGACTACGACTGCGATGGCGCCACCGCCTGTGCGGTTGCACTGCGCGGCCTGCGCCTGCTGGGCGCAAGCCAGGTCAGCTACATCGTGCCGGACCGGGTGGTGGACGGCTATGGTCTGACCGCGCCGATTGCCGAACGTGTCAGGGCCACGGGCGCGGACATCCTGGTCACGGTGGACAACGGCATTGCCAGCCTGGACGGCGTGGCGCGTGCGCGTGCGCTGGGCATGCAGGTGCTGGTGACCGATCACCACCTGCCGGCGCTGAAGGACGGCGCCATCGTGCTGCCGGATGCCGACGTGATCGTCAATCCCAACCAGCCCGGCTGCGCTTTTGAAAGCAAATCGATGGCCGGCGTCGGTGTGATGTTTTATGTGCTGCTGGCCCTGCGCGCCGAACTGCGTACACGAGGTGTGTTTGATGCCGCCACACAGCCCAAGCTCGATGCCTTGCTGCCCCTCGTCGCGCTCGGCACCGTCGCCGACGTGGTCAAACTCGATGCCAACAACCGCCGCCTGGTGGCGCAGGGGCTCAAACGCATACGCAGCGGCGCGCTGCCGGCCGGCCTGGCGGCGCTGTTCTCGGCAGCCGGTCGTGTCGCTGCGTTGGCCACCAGCTTCGACTTCGGCTTTGCTGTCGGCCCGCGCATCAACGCCGCCGGCCGCCTCAGCGACATGACCCTGGGCATTGAGTGCCTGCTGACTGACGACGCGGGCCGCGCCGACGCGTTGGCGAAAACGCTGGACGGCATCAACCGCGAGCGTCGCGACATTGAGGCCGGCATGCGCGAGCAGGCGCAGTACGCGGCCGACGCGATGATTGACGAGGATGAAGTGCCGCCACCGGCCATCGCGATCTTCGACCCGGACTTTCACGAGGGTGTGGTCGGCATCGTGGCCTCGCGCATCAAGGACAAGTTACACCGCCCGACCTTTGTGTTTGCCGCCAGTCAGGCGCCGGGCCGCGAGCACGAGCTCAAGGGCTCCGGCCGTTCGATTGCTGGCTTTCACCTTCGCGACGCGCTGGACCTGGTGGCCAAGCGCCATCCCGGCGTGTTGCTGCGTTTCGGCGGCCACGCCATGGCGGCCGGCTGCACTATCAACGAGGAGCAGTTCGAAGTCTTCGAGCAGGCGCTGCAGCAGGTGGCGCACGAATGGCTGGATGCCGCGACGCTGACGCGCCGGCTCGACACCGACGGCCCGCTGGCGCCGCAGTACCGCCGCGCCGACCTGGTGGACACGCTGCACAAGGAGGTCTGGGGTCAGGGTTTTGCCGCACCGACATTCAGCGAGGAAGTGGAAGTCGTGTCGCAGCGCCTGGTGGGTGAAAAACACCTGGCGCTCAAACTCAAACACCAGGGCCAGCCGGTGGACGGTATCTGGTTCGGCCACACCGAGTCGCTGCCGGCACGCGTGAAACTGGCGTTCAGGCTGGATGCCGACGAGTGGCAGGGTGTCAAACGGGTGCGTTTTCTGGTGGAAGCTGCGGAGCTTTAGGGAAGCGCTTTTGTCCGACGGCGCCTGGCAGGCAGGGCCTACAGCCGTGGACCCCGCTTCCCGCCAAGATCAAGTGTCAGAAGGCAAGCCAGTCCGGCACGCCAACAAAAACACCAGAGGACACCATGAACACCATCATTTACATCGTCGGCCTGATCGTCATCATCGGCTTCATCCTGTCTTATTTCGGCTTTCGCTGAAATTCAAGACACCTGGAATTAGAGAGATTTATGCCTCCAGCCCTTGGCTGGCGGGCGTAAGCAGCTACTGATTTTGTAGCGTCCAAATCTTCCTATCGCACTCAGGTGAGTATCGAATATTCGCCGCCACGCTCAATGGCGCGCTGGTAGGCCGGACGCGCGTGAATACGTTGCAGAAAATTCATCAGCCTTGGCCGGCCCGCATCCAATCCGCCGCGTGCGGCTGCAGCCTCCAGCGGAAAACTCAACTGGATGTCGGCGCCGGTGAATTCATCCCCGGCAAACCACGCACCTTTTCCGAGTACACCTTCGAGGTAATCGAGGTGCTGTGTGATCTGCGGCACGATGAAACTGCTCTTGGTCTTGCTGCTGATGGCTTTGGCAATCGGTTTGACAAAAAACGGCATCGGCGCGGTTTCAATCTTGTCGAACACCAGCTTGAGCAGCAGGGGCGACATCGCCGAGCCCTCGGCATAGTGCAGCCAGTAGGTGTAGCGCAAACGCTCTGCCGTCCCCGCTGCCGGTGCCAGCCGACCGGCGCCATAACGCTCAATCAGGTAGTCCACAATCGCGCCCGACTCGGCCACCGTCAGATCCCCATCGGTGATCACCGGCGACTTGCCCAGCGGATGCACGGCGCGCAAGGAAGCTGGCGCCAGCATGGTTTTCGGGTTCCGCTCGTAACGCTTGATCTCGTAGTCCAGCCCCAGCTCCTCGAGCAGCCAGACAATACGTTGTGAGCGGGAATGGTTGAGGTGGTGCACGGTGATCATGAAACGTCCAGTCAGGGTTGTCGGGGAAACGAGTTGACATGGTAGCGCCGTGGCGCGCGGGCGGTCCAGCCGGACAGCCCCGACCAGCAGACGCTGGCAAGCCCCAGCACCCGGTTCTGCCTCAGCCAGCAGGACTGAACTCCCCACTCCCAACCCCCGCCCTTCCCTCGCCCCGCTGAGCGAGAGAAAGGAGCCTCATTTGGCCGCGTGCGCTGCTCTCGCGTGCACACATGACGGTCTGTTGGGATTCCCGCATTAGTTTCTCCCCACCCGCCGGGCTGGGCCGAGGAGCACGGGCAAAAGCGGATCAGGGCTTGCGATTGTCTGAGGTTCTATATTTTTCGTCAAACTGGCTTGGGCACCAATCGCGTCGGATCGAACACCTCGTTGCCTT
>NZ_JAYWHI010000081.1:0-7666 GCF_043778355.1 Polaromonas sp. | reverse complement strand
TAACCGAGCTGGTTGAGTTTTTGCAGGGCGGCGATGCTCAGGTCGAACACGCCCTCGCCGCGCTGTTTGTCGACATTGGCGGCTGAGTAACAGGGCATGGACGCCACGATATCGACGCGCTGCGCCGCGAGAAATTCAGCCAGATCTTCCTGCCCAGGTTCAAACAGGATGGTGAGGTTGCAGCGGTCGATCACGCGCACACCTTGCGCGCGCGCAGTGCGCACCAGATCGCGAAAACCCTCATGCAATTCGGGTGCGCCGCCGGTCAGGTCCAGCGTGCGCAGACCGCGTGCAGCCAGCACCTGTGGAATCAGCGCCATCGTGTCGGCGTCCATCATTTCGGTGCGGTTCGGGCCGGCGTTGACATGGCAGTGCAAACAACTCTGGTTGCATTTGTAGCCGAGGTTGACCTGCAGGGTGTCGAGCTGCTCGCGGCGGACCGCGGGGAAAGAAATTTTTTTCAGCAGGGGAAGGGTGTCGTGCATAAGTAGAGTCCGTTGGGGTTCAGGGCAGCAGCGCAGCCAGGCGTTTGCGCACCTCGGGGGCCATGGCGTCGGGCTGGGTGACCAGCGCGTTGTGCAGCGCAGTGTGGGCCTCGCTCGCTGGTTGCTCGGCGCCCAGCAGGCGAATCGCCTCAGCCACCACCTGTTGGGCGCGGCCGGCGTTTTTCAGCAGGTTGGCCAGCGCCATGTTGGCGTTGACCTGGGCCTCGCGGGGGTGCCAGCAATCGAAGTCGGTCACCATGGCCAGCGTGGTGTAGGCGATCTGCGCTTCACGGGCCAATTTCGCTTCAGGCATGTTGGTCATACCGATCACGCCCGCGCCCATGCTGCGGTACCAGTGTGATTCAGCCAAACTCGAAAACTGCGGGCCCTCAATGCACACATAGGTGCCGCCTTCGTGCAGGCTGACGCCATGGCCCGTGGCATCGGAGGCCAGCACGCCGCGCACCGCACGCGCCAGCACACCGGCGGCGGCGGGGCAGACCGGCTGCGCCATCGAGACATGGGCCACCGCGCCCTGACCAAAAAAGGTGCTGTCGCGGCGTTTGGTCAGGTCGATGAACTGGTCGGGCAGCACCATGTCCAGCGGCTTGAAGTCTTCGCGCAGCGAACCCACCGCCGACACCGAAACGATGTATCGCACGCCGAGTTGCTTCATCGCGTGGATGTTGGCGCGGTAGGGCACCTCGAAAGGCAGCAGGCGGTGGCCGCGCGCATGGCGGGCCAGGAACACGGCGGGAACACCATGGACGCTGCCGCTGACCAGCACGTCGGAGGGCGCGCCGAAGGGCGTGTCCATCACATGCTCCTGCGCGTTGTCGAGTGCGTCCATCTGGTAGAGGCCGCTGCCTCCGATGATGCCTACCAGTGCCTGGGTCATGTGCGGGGTTCCTCGTGGTGGGTGATATCTGCTCAGACGGGATTTTGAGCGGATTTTGCGGGCGCAGTGTTAGCCTCGCGTTATAACCACTCATGCTTGGTCGCTGTCGCACGGGAATTCTTACACCGTCCAGCGCAGATTTTGTAAGAATCGATGTTTTCGCCCGACAACATCCGCAGAACAAACACCGGGGACGGACTTGAATTCACGCAAACTTGTCATCGCCGTGCTGTTGCTGGCGGCCATCAGCGCCTTTTTTGCGCTGGATCTGGGTCGCTATTTGAGCCTGACCTTCCTCAAGGACAGCCAGGCGTCTTTCCAGGCGGCATTTGAGAATAACCCGGTCGGGGTGACGCTGGCGTTTCTTGTGGCCTACGTTGCGGTCACCGGCCTGTCTTTGCCGGGCGCCGTCATCATGACTTTGGCGGCTGGCGCCGGCTTTGGTCTGGTGCTGGGGACCGTGGTGGTGTCTTTTGCCTCGACGCTGGGCGCGACGCTGGCCATGCTGGCAGCGCGTTACCTGCTGCGGGACAGCATTCAGGCCCGTTTTGGCACAAGGCTGGACGAGATCAACAAGGGCATTGCGAAAGAGGGGGCTTTTTACCTGTTCTCGCTGCGGCTGATCCCGGTAGTTCCATTTTTTGCCCTCAACCTGCTGATGGGCCTGACACGCATCAGGACCTGGACCTACTTCTGGGTCAGCCAGCTCGGCATGCTGGCCGGCACCGTGGTGTATGTGAATGCCGGCACGCAGATCGCGAAGATCGACTCGCTGCAGTCGATCGTCTCGCCGGCGCTGATCGGCTCCTTTGTGCTGCTCGGCGTGTTGCCGCTGGCCGTCAACAAGCTGCTGCAATTTTTCAGGCGCCGCCAGGTCTACGCGCGCTGGACCAAGGTGCGCCCTGCGTCTTTTGACCGCAACCTCGTCGTGATCGGGGCTGGTGCCGGCGGGCTGGTGACGGCCTACATTGCGGCGGTCGTCAAGGCAAAAGTCACGCTGGTGGAAGCCCACAAGATGGGCGGCGATTGCCTGAATTACGGTTGTGTGCCGTCCAAGGCGCTGATCCGCAGCGCCAAACTCGCGCATCAGATGACGCATGGCGCCAGTTACGGCCTGAGCAATACCTCGCCGGTGTTCAGCTTCAGGGCGGTGATGCAGCGAATTCAGGCAGTCATCCGGGCGATTGAACCGCATGACAGCGTGGAGCGATACACCGGCCTGGGGGTGGAGGTGCTGCAAGGCCATGCGCGCATCATCAACCCGTGGACGGTCGAGGTGGCGCTCAACGACGGCGGCACCCAGATCCTGACAACACGCAGCATCGTGATCGCAGCGGGTGCGCGGCCGCTGGTGCCGCCCTTGCCGGGACTGGAGGCCGCAGGCTTCGTGACCAGTGACACCCTGTGGGAGACCTTCGCGCAACTCGACGAGGTGCCGCGTCGCCTGGTGATCCTCGGCGGCGGACCGATAGGGTGTGAGCTGGCGCAGGCCTTTGCCCGGCTGGGTTCACAGGTCACGCAGGTCGAGATGGCGCCACGCCTGATGTTGCGTGAGGACGAGGAGGTGTCGGAGCTGGCGCGCCAGGCCTTGACCGCCGATGGCGTGGCGGTGCTGACCGGCCACAAGGCGCTGCGCTGCGAGACATCTGCGGGTGTGAAAACCCTGGTCGTTGAACACGGTGGCAATGAACTGCGGCTGGATTTCGACCAGCTGATCTGCGCCGTCGGGCGGGTGGCACGGCTCGAGGGTTACGGGCTCGAAGAGCTCGGCATCCCGGTGCAGCGCACGGTCGAAACCAACGACTATTTGCAGACGATTTACCCCAACATCTATGCGGCGGGCGATGTGGCCGGACCCTACCAGCTGACCCATGTGGCGGCGCACCAGGCCTGGTACGCGGCGGTCAACGCGCTGTTTGGCGAGTTCAGGCTGTTCAAGGCCGACTATTCGGTGATTCCCTGGACCACCTTTATCGACCCGGAGGTGGCCCGTGTTGGCCTGAACGAGCAGGAAACCAAAGAAAAAAACATCGCGTTCGAGGTGACCCGTTATGGCATGGACGACCTGGACCGGGCCATTGCCGATGGCGAGGCGCGGGGTTTTGTCAAAGTGTTGACGGTGCCGGGCAAGGACACGATTCTGGGCGTGACCATTGTTGGCACCCACGCTGGCGACCTGCTGGCCGAGTATGTGCTGGCCATGCGGCACGGCCTGGGTCTGAACAAGATCCTTTCCACCGTCCATACCTACCCGACGCTGGCCGAGGCCAACAAATACGCGGCCGGTGAATGGAAACGCGCGAATCAGCCTCATCGATTGCTCGAATGGGTGCGCCGCTACCACGACTGGAAGCGGGGTTGACATGAAAGCTCTGGTATCCACGATTCGACACTTGGGGACCCGGCTGGCGCTTTTGGTGTACGCGCTGGCTCCCGCAATGCAGGCGCATGCCCAGGCCAGCACGCAGGGGCCTTTGCTGGCGGCGTTTTCCTCGGCCAGTGGCGTGCAGCCGCCGTCACCCTGGCGTGTGGTGGGCGTGCCGGGTGGGAAGATTTCGCTGACCGCTTACGCCCTGGTCGAGCTCGATGGGCGCAAGGTGTTGCGGGTGGAGGCGGACAAATCCTATGGCAACCTGGTGCATGACCTGCCTGCGGCCGTGCCCGAGGCCGGTGTGCAACTGCGTTGGCGCTGGCGGCTGGACGAGGCGCTGCGCGGCGGCGACCTGCGCCGCCGTGAGGGCGACGACAGCCCGCTCAAGGTGTGTGCCTTGTTCGACATGCCGCTGGACAAGCTCGGGCTGATCGAACGCAACCTGCTGCGCCTGGCACGCGCGGCCAGCGGCGAGAAGCTCCCGTCCGCCACCCTGTGTTATGTCTGGGACGGCACGCTGGCCCCCGGTACCCTGCTGTCCAATGCCTATACCGCACGTGTACGTTTTATCGTGCTGGACAGCGGAGAGCAGCGCCTGGGCCAGTGGGTCGCCCATTCGCGCAACCTCGGCGCTGATTTTCGCCGTGCCTTTGGCAAGGAAAGTGATGCCATGCCGCCCTTGCAGGCCGTGCTGGTGGGCGCTGACGCCGACAACACCGGCGGCCGCAGCCTGGGCCATGTCGGGGATGTGACACTGTCCCCCTGACAGTCACGTCGAAAGCGCGCCCGGTCTGAAACACCTGGTGCTGCTGGGCGCCGGCCATGGGCATGTGGATGTGCTGCACAGTCTGGCGCAACACCGGTTGGCCGACCTGGCCATCATCGCGATGGCCCCGTGTCCGCGTCAGCTGTGTTGGAACGCGGTTTTGTCGCCCGATACACGACCCCTGCTGAGCTCGATTGCTTGCTGAGGCGCTCTGTTTTTGATAGCTGCTTACGCTTGTGGAATAAGGGCTGGAGTCCAAAATTGCATGAAAAAACCCGCACAAGGCGGGTTGTGGTGCAAGCGTCCGGCGCTTACTTCTTGGCGGGTTCGGTCTTGGCGCCGGCCTTCACCTCAGCCTTGACTTCGGCCTTGGTGTCAGGCTTTGGGGTCACGGCGGCTTTCACGTCCTTGGCGGTTTCCTTGACCGCATCCTTGGTGGCAACGGCAGCGCCTTTGGCGGCATCTTTGGTGGCCACGGCCGCATCCTTGGCTTTCTCAGTCACCGGCTTGGCGGCCTTGACATCGGCTTTGCCGCCGGCCTTGTAGCTGGCGCCGTTAACCGTCATGCCTTCGGCCGAGAATTTGGCCGCGCTGTCAGTGCCCACACCTTTGACGCGCGTCACAAAATCATTCCAGTCCTTGAACGGCGCCTTTTTGCGCTCGGACATGATCAGTGCGGACTTGACCGGGCCAATGCCCTTGATGCCGTCGAGTTCGGCCGAGGTGGCGGTGTTGACGTCGACGGCGGCAAAGGCCATGGCGACATACATGGTGGCGACAAAGGCCAGCAGTTTCTTGAACATTGGGAAGCTCCTCATGATTGTTGAAAGCGGATGATCCCTCCTGCGAATCAGGAAGTCCCGCTTTTAACGGTTACGCAGCTCCGGGCGTTGACCGGGAGATGCAGGAACCCCCAGCATACGACCTAGCCGAGCTGGGCGAGCGTGTTCATGTAAGCAGATACACCTGTCTGGACATCTGCAAACGAATGCTTACAGCCTGCTGTCCGCAGGGCGGTCAAATCAGCCTGGGTGTAGCTCTGGTACTTGCCGACCAGTGCGGACGGAAAATCGATGTAGTCGATCAGGCCGCCGTGAGCCGCCTCTTCCAGGCTCAAGGGATTTTCACCCTGCTGGTGGCGCAGCGTGTTGACCACCGCCAGTGCCACGTCGTTGAAGGTCTGGGCTTTTCCGGTGCCGAGATTGAAAATACCGCGGGCTTCGGGGTGGTCGAGAAACCACAGGTTGACGGCGACCACGTCGTCGATAAAAACGAAGTCGCGCATCTGCCCGCCGGGCCCGTAACCGCCGTATTCGCCGAACAGCTTGACCTTGCCCTCGGCGCGAAACTGGTTGAACTGGTGGAAGGCGACGCTGGCCATGCGGCCCTTGTGCTGCTCGCGCGGGCCGTAGACATTGAAATAACGAAAGCCGGCGACCTGGGTCTGCGCCTTCTCAAAATGCGAGCCCAGCTCGCGCCGCAGCTTCTGGTCAAACAGCAGCTTGGAGTAGCCGTAGACGTTGAGCGGTTTCTCGAATTCGACCGACTCGCGGAAGGTGCTTGAGCCGCCATAGGTGGCGGCCGACGAGGCATACATCAGCCGCGTGCCCTGGGCCTGGCAGGCGTCGAACAGCTCGCAGGACAAGCTGTAGTTGTTGTCCATCATGTACTTGCCATTGGTCTCCATGGTGTCGCTGCAGGCACCTTCATGGAACACGGCCTCGACATCGCCGAAAGCCGCTTCGGCGTACAGCTCGTAAAAGTCGTCGGCGTCGATGTATTCGGCAATCTGCAGGTCCGCCAGGTTGCGGAATTTGTCGCCCTGGGTCAGGTCGTCCACCGCGATAATGTCGTCGATGCCGCGCGCATTGAGGCCCTGGATGATGTTGGCGCCGATAAAGCCGGCTGCGCCGGTGACCACGATTTTCATGAAGCTTCCTTGCGTCGATTACGCGGGTTTCAGGGTGCAGCAAACAATTCGTTGTAGCTGACGGTGGCCGTACCGAACTTGCCGACCACGATACCGCCGGCGCGATTGGCCACCGGCACGGCTTCACGCAGGCTGAGACCTGCAGCCAGGATGGCGGCCAGCGTGCCGATCACGGTGTCGCCGGCACCTGTGACGTCAAACACTTCGCGCGCCACGGCCGGCACGTGGAGCTGGCCCTGGGCGTCGAACAATGTCATGCCTTCCTCGCTGCGGGTCAGCAGCACGGCTTGCAATTGCAACTCCGCACGCAGCTTCTGGGCACGCGACTGCAGGTCGGCCTCATCGTGCCAGTGGCCGATCACCTGTTCGAGTTCAGCGCGATTCGGCGTGATGGCCGTGGCGTTTTTATAGCGTGAGTAGTCCGATCCCTTGGGGTCGACCAGCACCACCTTGCCAGCGGCGCGGGCCTGGTCAATCATCAGCGCAATGTGCGCCAGGCCCCCCTTGCCGTAGTCGGAAAACAGCACGGAGTCGTGCGCCGGCAGCAGTTTGCCGAAGGCGGCCGACTGCGAGGCCAGCACCTCGTTTTCAGGCGTGTTCTCAAAATCCAGCCGCAGCAACTGCTGCTGGCGGCCGATCACGCGCAGCTTGACCGTGGTCTTGAGCCTCGGGTCACGCCCGAAGCAGGGCGTGATGCCGGAGGCAGCGACCAGCGCTTCGAGCTGGTGGCTGGCCTCGTCGTCGCCGACCACGCTGAGCAGCGACGCACGCGCACCCACAGTCACGATGTTGTAAGCCACATTGGCCGCACCACCCATGCGTTCTTCCTGGCGCGTCACGCGCACCACAGGTACCGGCGCCTCGGGCGAAATCCGGTCCACCGCGCCATACCAGTAACGGTCCAGCATGGCATCGCCGACCACCAGCACGCGGGCTTGGGCAAGCCGCTCCCGGGACAAGTTTGAAGATGCGATCATGTTCATTAACTCTTATTCAAGCAGACACCGCGGAACTGGCTTTGCCAGGCCGCAGGTGTTGACCCCCTGGAAGGGGGTGACGCGCCGAAGGCGCGGCGCGGGGGTTAGTCAGGCATGAGCTTTTCAATCTCCTGCTGCATCGACAGCACGAGTTGACCGTAGAGCTGCAGCTTGGTGTCGTTCTCGCGCAGCCGCTGGCTCAGGCGCTGGGCCACGGCGCTGAGCAGCTTGGCCGCCGT
>NZ_JAYWHI010000080.1:0-2767 GCF_043778355.1 Polaromonas sp. | reverse complement strand
TCGATGGCGGCGATGCCGCCCGCCACGGCGCGCTCCAACGCACGCAGCTTGGCTGCATCCTCGCGCTGGCGCTGCTCGAGCAAGCGCAGCCCGTCGCGCACCACTTCACTGACGTTGTTGTAGCGGCCACCGCCCACCTGCTCGCGCACAAAGGTCTCGAGGCGGCTGCCGAGGGCGACACTGGTGGGCATGTGGCGAGCTCCTGATAAACTATCAGTTATTACACCACGGGAGAGGGATTCCAGCGCCTCGCGCGGCCTGTGCTCTGTCCGATGATCGCGTGTGGGTTCAGGCCCCGAAACTGAAGCCCTGTGTCGGCGCCAACAGGAAGGCATCGACGGCGACTCACCGCGCTTGCTGATGACGCGCACCGCCGGCCTGGGCTACCCCTCGAACACTCGAAAGCGATTGCGCTGGTTGATACGCATCGGCAAGCCGTGCCGCGTGTCGGGTGAAAAGCGCAGCCTGTCGAGACCTCGGCGCCATCCAGTTGCCCGTCAAGGTTTTGTGCGCCGAGCTCGACAGGTCATCGTCCAACCGGCCAGGCTCGCCAGGCCAAAAAGCAACAGCGCCCAGCTCTGCGGTTCGGGCACCGGATTGAGCACCACGCCGGGCTGCGTGAACAGGTAGACGGCCTGGCCGGCGGCCAGGTCGATGCTGGTCGTCAGCGTGCCATAGCGGTCCAGGCCCCAGGTGCCGAGATCGGCCCGCAGGTAGTCCACAGTCGACAGGGTGTTGTCGATGGAGGACGTATCGGCAAAGAACAGGTTGGCGTCGGCATAGGGCCAGACCTGGCCATAGACGCCGCCACGCCAAAGCAGCTCGGCTGGCGTTGCCGATACATGCGCTTCCATATCGACGGACACGGTGACGCGTCCCGCGCCGCTGAGCTGCAACTGGCCATATCGGTAGACGATCGTCCCACTGGGCCCCCCACCGGAGGAGGCCGCGTCGACCTGCAGTCTGGCGGCATCGAAGGCCGTCGTCAGCTGCAAGGAGCTGTCTGTGAAGCTCAGGCCACCCGGCGTCGTCCAATCGGGTTCGGCGGTCGCGGCCAGCGGGCCGGCACGATTTGCACCGCTGGCTGTCACTTGGTCTGACCAGCTGAGCTGGGGCGTGATGCCGTCGCTGGGGTCGCTGTCGTCGATTTGGATCTTCAGCGTGTCCCAGTACACGGTCACACTGCCGGTGATGGCCTGGGCCGCTGTGACGCTGCCAAGCGTCGCTGCGAGCAAGACGCTTTGGCGCAGCCAAAGGGCACAGATGCGGCGGTCGCAAGCATGTGTGTCGTGGATCATGGCAAACCTCCTTTTTCGGGTGGATGACCAAGCTACAGCGTCAGCCGGGCCAGCACCATCACTAGATTCGAAGTGCATGGTGCGCACAACCTGCCCACCGCAGCACGAGGGCAGCGGACAATCGTCCACCGTCACCGTGACCCTGGGGAGCTTGCATGAACGTGCGACAAGTCTTGATGACCCAGGCGCTTTGCCTGCTGGCGCTGGCCCCGGCTCAGGCTCGGGCCCAGTTGGCCGACTTCGCCTTCACCGGCCGGGCCATTGCCGACCTGGGCGAAGACACCCGCAGCGGTGGCGCATCGGGCCCCAGTAATGTGCCTGACAGCCTGGCCTCGTTCCTGGTCGATGGCACGACGGTGCAGGGCAGTTTCAGCATCGACCCCGCTGCAGCGAGCAGGAAACTGCCCGATGGCATCGCCATGGGCGGCACGCAGTACCTGCTGAGTTCGTCGAAGTTGCAGTTCGGAACGCTCACTCACGCCGGCGGACCGGCCTGCGACCGCTTCTTTGCCGACTGCAGCCTGGTGGTCTTCAACAACAGCGACGAACCCCTGGTGCCGGGCTTGCAGGTCGACAGGCTTTTTCTTCCGTCTTTTCGCCAAGTGGCGAACAGCCGGCCCGCCGACGTGAGCTACCTGTTGGCGCAGTTCGTGATCACCGACATCAGCGCAGGTCTGCCCGTCGGAACGGCGCCCGACCTGTACCCGAACACCGCGCTGGCTTCGGTGCTGCCCACGCTGGACAGCACGCGTGCAGACAACAACCTGCGCTACAGCGTCCTTTATTTCGGACAGACCGTTTCCGGCGTGCAATTCCGGCGCACCTTCGAAATCCAGGATGTCGTGTTCGGGCCCGTGGGCGTGGTGCCTGAACCGTCTACCTGGGCCATGGTCCTGACCGGGCTGGCCTTGCTCTGCTGCGCCCTGCGCAGGAACCGCAACACTGCCGTGGCTCTGGCGCCGGATCGCTCAGAGCGTGGGGGGTGGCAAAGGCGCGTCGGTGTCGCCGCTGACCGCATGCGGCGCATACATCAGCCGCATCGCACGTGACTGCAGCTCGACCGCGTCGTCATGGTCGCCGCAGCGGTCGAGCACGTCGCTGATGCGCAGCAGCACCTTGATCTCCCAATGCGGATCGGTGACGTGCGCTGCCTGGCCGGTGGCTTCGAAGGCCCAGTCGCGGGTGCGCTCGAGCGCCGCATGGCTGCGTCGCGAATCGCCTTGCGCATGCAGCTCGGCAACCGAACAGCTGGTCTCGGCCAGCAGGCACAGGATTTCCACCGCCTGGTCGGCCGCGCCGAGGACGCGGGCCCAGGCCAACGCCCGTTCCAGCACCAGCTCGGCCGGCCCCAGCGCCTGCAGCGCGCGGTAGCAGCGGGCCATCTGCGCCAGCGCCAGGCTCATCTCCAGCGGCTGCTGGTAGAGCTCGGCCTGGTCGAGTGCGGCGGCGGCCTCGCGCAGCGCGCTGCG
>NZ_JAYWHI010000079.1:0-52138 GCF_043778355.1 Polaromonas sp. | reverse complement strand
CCTGCGTTTTGCTGCCTTTGCTGCCGTGTCGACGGCCGCCTGGATCGCCTTGGGGCCTTTGGTGGCAACCCCTTTGATCAGTCCGGACTTGTGCGCAGCATCGGCCTCCGCCCGCTTGTAGGTGGCGATGAGTTCGGCGTGGGCGAGGGGTTGATTCACGAAGACTTCTTTGTCCAAAACGCCATTTTTTGCGCTTTTTCCCCTGAAATTTCTACTTTCCAGCCATCCAGGAACAACAACGCCCCAGGGGGCCCGAACCGGCCGCTGAGGCGGATATTTGGACGCAAAGTGGGTGGTAGGGCGTCACAGACTTGAACTGTGGACCAAAGGATTATGAGTCCTCTGCTCTAACCAACTGAGCTAACGCCCCACGTCGCCAGCGCAGATTGTAAGGCTGGAAGGCGGCTCTACTTGCTGTGGCTGAGCGCGCTGCTGACCATCTTGGCGGTGATGTCGACGATCTGGATCATTTTTTCGTAGGGCATGCGCATGGGGCCGATCACGCCCAGGGTTCCGACGACCTGGCCGTCCACCTCGTAGGGCGCGGTCACCACCGACAGCTCCTGGTAGGGCACCACCTGGCTTTCTCCGCCGATGTAGATGCGCACACCCTCGGCGCGGCTGGAGACATCAAGCAAACGCATCAACTGGGCCTTTTGCTCAAACAGGTCGAACAGCTTGCGCAGGTTGCCCATGTCGCCGGAGAAGTCACTGACGGTCAGCAGGTTGCGTTCGCCAGAAATCACGACTTCGTCGCGCGACTCGATGGCTTCGGAGCTGACCTGCACCGCCGCCTGCATCAGGCTGGCGATTTCGCCGCGCAGGACTTCCACCTCGCGCTGCAGGCGCTCACGCACTTCCTCAATGGCCATGCCGGCATAGTGCGAGTTGAGGAAGTTCGATGCTTCGATCAGCTGCGTCTGGGTGTAGTCGGTCTCGGTGAAGATCACGCGGTTCTGCACATCGCCGTCGGGCGAAACGATAATGACCAGGAAACGCTTTTCGGACAGGCGCAAAAACTCGATGTGGCGGAACACCGAGGTGCGGCGCGGCGCCATCACCACGCCGACAAACTGCGACAGGCTGGACAGGATGTTGGCGGCGTTGCTGAACACCTTTTGCGGCTGGTCCGGCGCCAGCCGGGGCGGCGCCAGCGCACCAGCGGCCGAGAACTGGTCGCGCTGCATGGTCAGCATGGTGTCGACAAACAGCCGGTAGCCGCGGGCAGTGGGAATGCGACCGGCCGAGGTGTGCGGGCTGACGATCAGGCCCAGTTCCTCCAGGTCGCTCATGACATTGCGTATGGTGGCCGGCGACAGGTCCATGCCGGACGCCTTGGACAGCGTGCGCGAACCGACCGGCTGGCCGTCGGCAATATAACGCTCTACCAGCGCTTTGAGCAGGTGTCGGGCACGTTCGTCAAGCATGAAGGCATTCTACGAAGCTTGTCATGCATGTTGTGATGTAATTTGACGATGAAGTCGCAATTCCGTCACGTCGCCCTGATCGGGAAGTACCACGCCCAGGGTTCACGCTCGGCGCTGGAGGAAATTGCCAACTTCCTGCACACACAGGGCTGCGAGGTAACCCTGGAGCGCGATACCGCCAGCAACACCGGCCTGACACAGTACCCGGTGCTCGACGTCGCTGGCGTAGGCGCGCATTGTGACCTGGCGCTAGTGGTCGGCGGCGACGGCACCATGCTCGGCATCGGCCGGCAACTGGCGCAGTTCGGCGTGCCCCTGGTCGGCATCAACCAGGGGCGCCTGGGTTTCATTACCGACATTGCCTTCGAGGATTTCCAGACCGCGCTCGAACCCATGCTGCGTGGCGAGTTTGAGGAGGACCGGCGCTGGATGATGCAGGCCAAGGTGGTGCGAGACGGCCGCTGCGTGTTCAATGCGACCGCCATGAACGACGTGGTGGTCAACCGCGGCGCCACCGCCGGCATGGTCGAACTGCGGGTCGAGGTCGATGGCCGCTTCGTGGCCAACCAGCGCGCCGACGGCCTCATCATCGCATCGCCGACCGGCTCTACGGCTTATGCACTGTCGGCCGGCGGCCCGCTGATCCACCCGTCGATTGCCGGCTGGGTGCTGGTGCCGATTGCACCCCACACGCTGTCGAACCGTCCCATCGTGCTGTCCGACGCGGGCGAGATCACGGTAGAAATCGTCGCCGGGCGGGACGCCAGCGCCAACTTCGACATGCAGTCCCTGGCCAGCCTGCTGCACGGTGACCGTATCACCGTGAGGCGTTCAGAGTTCCAGATGTGTTTTCTGCATCCCAAGGGCTGGAGCTACTTCGACACCCTGCGCAAAAAACTTCACTGGAATGAAGGTGTGGCATGAGCCTTAAAAACATTGCCCTGCGCGACTTTGTCATCGTGCGCGAACTGACACTGGATCTGGACGGCGGCTTCACCGTGCTGACCGGTGAGACCGGTGCCGGCAAATCGATATTGATAGACGCGCTGCAACTGGCGCTGGGTTCGCGCGCTGATGCGGGCGTGGTGCGTGAAGGCGCGCAGCGCTGCGAGATCAGCGCCACCTTTGATGC
Source organism: Polaromonas sp. (assembly GCF_043778355.1). Taxonomy (GTDB): domain Bacteria; phylum Pseudomonadota; class Gammaproteobacteria; order Burkholderiales; family Burkholderiaceae_C; genus Polaromonas. The sequence continues at coordinate 49,579 of NZ_JAYWHI010000079.1, read as the reverse complement.
GCCAGCCTCTCTGGCCGGCTGGCTGGACGAAGCCGGTTTTGCCAGTGACGACGATTTGCTGCTGCGCCGCACCGTGGACGCCCAGGGCAAAAGCCGCGCCTGGATCAACGGCAGCCCGGCCACGGCCACGCAGTTGCGCGAGATCGCCGACCTGCTGGTCGACATTCACGGCCAGCACGCCTGGCAAAGCCTGACCCGGCCCGATGCGGTGCGCGGCCTGCTCGATGCTTATGCCGGTCTGTCGACCCAGGCACTGGTGCTGGCCTGGCAGGGCTGGCGCAGCGCGCACAAGGCGCTGCTCGATGCGCGCGACGCGCAGGACAGCCTGCAGCGCGAGCGCGAGCGTCTGGCCTGGCAGATCGGCGAGCTCGACAAACTGGCGCCCGGCTTCGATGAGTGGGACGAGCTCAACACCCAGCACAGTCGGCTATCGAATGTGCAGTCCTTGCGCGACGCGGTGCAGACCGCGGTCGATGCGCTGCAGGAAGCTGACGACAATGCCGCCGCCCTGCTCGGGCGCGCGCTCATCGCGCTACAGAACCAGGAGCACATCGAGCCTGAATTCAAAGGGCTGACCGAGGTTTTGGGCAGTGCACTGGCGCAGGTCGAGGATGCCGTGCATTCCCTCAACGGTTACGCCCGCCATGCCGAGCTGGAGCCGCAACGCCTGGCCGAGCTCGATGAACGCCTGGCGCTGTGGGTCAGTCTGGCACGGCGCTACAAACGCACGCCGGCCGAACTGCCGGAGCTGCTGGCGTCCTGGCGCACGGAGATGCAAAAACTCGACGCGGCAGCCGACCTGGCCGGCCTGGAAAAGGCCGAACAAGCAGCCAAGGCCACCTATATGGACGAAGCACGGGGCGTCTCGAAAGCGCGCACCAAAGCCGCACCGCTGCTGGCCAAGGCCATCACCCAGGCCATGCAGGGTCTGGGCATGCAGGGCGGCAAGTTCGAGGTGGCGCTTGTCAAACTGGAACAGCCGGCGCAATACGGGCTGGAGCAGGCCGAATTTCTCGTCGCCGGCCACAGTGGCAGCACACCGCGTCCTGTCGGCAAGGTCGCCTCGGGCGGCGAACTCTCACGCATCGCGCTGGCAATTGCCGTGACCACCAGCCAGCTCGGCCAGGCGCAAACCCTGATTTTTGACGAGGTTGATTCCGGCGTCGGTGGCGCGGTCGCGGAAACCGTGGGCCGCCTGATGAAGCAACTCGGCAAAGATCGGCAGGTCATGGCCGTCACCCACCTGCCGCAGGTTGCGGCCTGCGCCGACCAACATTTGATGGTGGCCAAACGCACGGACAAGGGCCAGACCGCCAGCACCGTCGAAGCGGTGCATGGCGAACAGCGCGTTGCCGAAGTCGCGCGCATGCTGGGCGGTGAAAAACTCTCGGGCACCACGCTGGCCCACGCCAAGGAAATGCTGGGCCAATGACTGCCCCCGACCAACCCTCCAAGATGCTCGACATGGTGCTGATCACCGGCATGTCGGGCTCGGGCAAGTCGGTCGCGTTACACGCGCTGGAAGACGCCGGTTATTACTGCGTGGACAACCTGCCGCCCGAGTTGCTGCTGTCTTTTGTGGCGCTTGAAAAGCAGCATGGTGCGAGCAGGGTGGCCATTGCGATGGACGTGCGCAGCGCGGTCTCGCTGCCGCTGGTGCCGCAGCAGCTCCGGCAGATGCGCGAGCAAGGTGTGGCGGTGCAATCGGTGTTTCTTGACGCCAGCACCGACACACTCGTGCGGCGTTTTTCAGAAACGCGGCGTATGCACCCGCTGACGCGCCGCGATGCATCGGACCAGCAGCGGGCGCTGGTCGACGCCATCAACGAGGAGCGCGAGCTGCTGGGCGAGCTGCGCGAACATGCCCATGTGATCGACACCAGCATGATCCGTTCATCGCAGTTGCAGGGTTACGTGAAGGCGCTGATCTCCTCACCGGCGGCGCAGTTGACCCTGGTGTTCCAGTCCTTTGCCTTCAAGCGCGGCGTGCCGGTCGATGCCGACTATGTGTTCGACGTGCGCATGCTGCCCAATCCGCACTACGAAGCCGGCTTGCGCCACCTGACCGGCAAGGACAGCGAGGTTGTGGCCTACCTGCAGGCCCATGCCGAGGTGGACGACATGTGTAAACACATCGAGCAGTTTATCGGCCACTGGCTGCAGGCGCTGGTGCGTGACCACCGCAGTTATGTGACCGTGGCCATTGGCTGTACCGGCGGCCAGCACCGCTCGGTCTACCTGGTCGAGCGGCTGGCAAAGGCTTTCAGTGCGAACTGGGTCACTCTCAAGCGTCACCGGGAACTTGATGCGGCGGCGTTACCGCTAGCCAGCCCGACGCAAAACAAAGCTGGACGCTCCTGATTTTATAGCTATTCACGCCCGGTGCGTATGGGCTGGTGGCCAATTTTCTTCATAAACGGACAGGCATCAGGCCAGCAGCTTGCGAATCGGTGCCGGCAGGCCCAGCACGGTCCAGTCCGCGCGCCCGAACCAGGCACCCTCCCCCGCAAGCTGCAACGCCATGGCCTGGCGCGCCGACAGCACCAACCGCATTGGCGACAAGCGCAAATCCTTGTGTGTCAACACATGCACAAACGGCGGAACCGCCTGCAGATGGCCCTGCAGCCTTGCCGGCAAGGCGGCAAGCAACGCGTCCTCGTCGCTAAACACCGGAAAACAGTACAAACCGCCCCAGATGCCAGTGGCGGCCCGGCGCTCCAGCCAGACAGCCCCGTCGGCGCGTTCGGCCCAGAGCAGGCTCAGGGGCAGGACACTACGTTTGAGCTTGCGGGTTTTGACCGGAAAGCGCTCGGGCGCGCCACTGGCCAGCCCCCGGCACAGGTCCTGCACCGGGCACAACAGGCAGGACGGCTGGCGGCTGGTACAAATCGTCGCACCCAAATCCATGATGCCCTGGGTGTAGCGTGGCATGTCCTCCCGCAGCCGGCGGCGCGGCAGCAGTTCGGTGGCCAGGCCCAGCAGGATGCGCTCCTGGGCGCTTGAAGCCAGGTCGCCGGAGAAAGCGGTCAATCGCGTCAGCACCCGTTTGACGTTGCCGTCGAGGATGGCCACCCGTTCAGAAAAACAAAAGGAAGCAACTGCAGCAGCCGTCGAAGGCCCAATACCCGGCAAGGTTTGCAGCAGCTCCGCCGTCTGTGGAAACTGCCCGCCATGCAGCTCTACCACGTCCTGCGCGCAGCGATGCAGGTTACGGGCCCGGCTGTAATAACCGAGACCGCTCCACAGGCCCAGCACCTCGTCCGACCGGGCTGCGGCCAGATCGGCCACCGTGGGGAACCGTTTCAAAAAGCGCGCGTAGTACTCCAGCACCGTCGCCACCTGGGTCTGCTGCAGCATGATCTCGGACAGCCAGACACGGTAGGGGTCGCGGGTGTTCTGCCAGGGCAGGCTGTGGCGGCCATGACTTTCCTGCCAGTGCACGAGCTTGCTCGAAAAAGCTGGCGCCAGCGCAGCCGCCACGTCGGCCAGATCAGGCATCTCGGCAAACTGGATTTTTTTGATAGATAGCCGGGACGCGCCAGGGACGCGCGAACGGGTCAGCGCCATCGCGCGTTCATTCAGGCCGCTTGGATCAAGGGCGCTGCTTCAGTGTCCGGAACAGGGTCCTGCCTGCTGACCGGCGCGGTGGTCAGTTGCGCCGTCAATTCATCAAGCTTTCCGTCCAGCTCGTTGATCTCGCGCTCGTGACGCTCAATTTCGTCGATGCGCTCATCAAGACCGGTGGCCGCCTGCTGGATGCGCTCTATCGCCTCGATGCGGCGACCGAAATTTTTACGTCGCTCCTTCAACTGGGCATCCAGCTGCGAGGCTGCCGACTTGTTCCATAGCTCAACCTCGCCCAGAGCGGTTTCATAAACCACCCGCAAGCGTGTTGCCAGCGCACGCACCAGGCGTTCAGAAAACTCGGGCTGGGCCAGCTTGAGGATGTTGGCAACGCCAAGGTACTGCAAATGGCTGCGTTCAATTTGCTCCAGATCGACCAGGAAGCGGGACATCTCGGGCTCTTTCGGGGCCTGCAAGGAAAAACCGAACTCGGCATTGAGCTGCTTGAACGAACCCGCCAGCATGTTCTGGATCTCGGCACTCGTGCGCTGGGCATTTTTCAAACTCTCGTGAAGCCGCGCAAAGGTCTGCCCATAAGCCTTTTTGACACCCAGCTTGATGCCGGGCTGCTTGAGAACTTCGGTCAATTGCGCCAACTCGGATTTCAGCGTGGGCGTGCCCAGCAGCGTAAACACTTCCCGCAGCAGCTTCAGGTGAATCGAGCGCACCGCCTGGATCTTGGCGCCGCTGGTATTGAACTCGACCTGCTCTTGCTCGATGCGCGAGCGCATGTGTTTGATGACCGATGTATTTTTCCCGCGCAGGCCACGCAGTTCCATCATCTGCTCGGCCAGGTCGCGCCGGCGAATATGGATGACACGCCCAGCCTCGGCGCGCAGCTCAGTGATGCCACCGGTGACAGCGGAGCGCAGGATTTTCTGCCGCTGCCCCATCACACCCTGCGCCAGCGCCCGCTCCAGCCCGGGCAGGCAGCTCGCCTGCAGCAGCTTGTCGTTGGCGGTGACTTTGGCGACCAGCCCTTTTTGTGCGGAGACCGGAATCACCTGAGCCACCGGCAAGCCGAGGATGTCGGCCGAGGTGGCCCGCTGACGATCAATCTGCGCCTGAATCTGCGCGGGTGTGCTCAGTGCATCCCACAGGGTGTCGATTTTATTGAGCACCACCAGCCGGGCGTCGTTGTCGTCGCCGTCGGTGACCAGGTGTTCGCGCCAGATTGCCAGGTCAGACTTGGTGACACCGGTGTCGGCCGCGAGAATGAATACCACCGCATGCGCCTGCGGAATCAGGCTGACGGTCAGTTCAGGCTCGGCGCCTATCGCATTGAGGCCCGGCGTGTCGAGAATGACCAGCCCCTGTTTGAGCAGCGGATGGGCAATGTTGATCAGGGCATGGCGCCACTTGGGCACCTCGACCATGCCCTGCGCATCAATCCGCGGATTATCCTCGGGCGCGTCGTCATGCCAGAAACCCAGCGCGCGGGCCTCGTCACGGCTCACATGGCGAACCTCGGCAACTTTTTCCAGTGCCTGCGCAAGCTGCACAGGGTCATTCACATCGAGATCCACGCGCGTCCATTTTTCGGGAACCGCGCGCCACTCCATCAGCGCCTGGGGCTTGAGCCGGGTTTCAATGGGCAGCAAGCGCAGGCAGGGTGGGACTTCGGCGTCGTAGCCCAGCTCGGTCGGGCACATGGTGGTGCGGCCGGCACTGGCCGGCATGATGCGCCTGCCGTAGCCGGCAAAAAAGATGGCATTGATCAGCTCGGACTTGCCGCGCGAAAACTCGGCGACAAAAGCCACCATGACCTTGTCGGAGCGGACCTGCGTTTCCAGCCGCAGCAGGCGCTCCTCCACGGCGGCGTTGATCAGGTCATGGTCTTTCAGCCATTCAGACAGCAATTTGAGCCGCAGCGCAAATTCGCGCCGCCACGCGCCGTGCTGATCAAATTGTTCGTTAAAAGACATGATGGGCAGTGGACATAGGTCAATCAATATAGCATCGCTCACCTAAATCGGCCATCCGCGACTCTGTGTGATTTTCAGGGTTTTTGACAGTTGACACAGTAAAAAGTGGAACGCTGGCCCTGCCGCATGCTGCGTATAGGCGCCGCGCAGACCTTGCAGGGCAGACCGGCCCGGTCGTACACCCTGGCTTCAAGCTGAAAATAACCGCTGTCGCCCTGTGCATTTGAAAAATCCCGCAGCGTGCTGCCGCCTTTGGCCACGGCCTGCGTCAACACTTCGCGGATCGCCGCATGCAGCCGGGCGGCGCGCGGCTTGCTGAGCCGCGCGGCCCGCACCGTGGGCCGGATACCGGCCATGAACAGGGCTTCCGAGGCATAGATGTTGCCCACCCCGACGACAATTTCGCCGCCCAGCAGCACCTGCTTGATCGCGGTTTGCCGCAACTGCAAGGCGGCATGAAAGGCCAGCGCATCAAAGCCCTCGCCCAGCGGCTCCACGCCGAGCCGTCCGAGCAGTTTGCGCGCGCTCGCATCGTCCTCGGAAGAGGCATACACCACAGCACCGAACCGGCGCGGGTCGTGCAGCCGCAGGCTGCCGGCACTGGTACGCATTTCGAAGTGATCATGTTTGCCCGACGGGGGCAGATCCGCAGCAAAACCCAAGCTGCCGGACATGCCCAGGTGAATCAACAGCAGGCCGCCGCTGGTGTCGAGCAGCAGGTATTTTCCACGCCGGCGCACCTGCAGCACGCGGTGGCCCACCAGTTGCGCCGGGTCGCAGCCCAGCGGCCAACGCAGCGGCTTGCCCATCTGCAGGCCGAGGATGCGGGCGCCGGCGATGCGATCGGCAAAACTCAGGCGGGTGACTTCGACTTCGGGCAGTTCAGGCATGGGCTTACAGCAATCATTGACATGCCCGGCAGGGGCGCGGAGCTTGAATTATCATGGTTCGATGAAACATCTGATCTGCGCCTTGAGCGCGCTTTCTGTGCTTTGCCTGGCGCTGCCGCCAGCCTTGGCCCAACCCGCCCAGACTGCGCCGCCGGCACTGCCGCAAGCGGCCCGACCGGATGCCCCCGCCGCGGCGCAGGCACCGCCTGCACCGTCCAGCCTGGACGGGGAATTGTTCTACCAGTTGCTGATCGGCGAAATCAACACCCGCGCCGGCGAACCGGCGGCAGGTTTTGCCCTGATCCTCGACGCTGCTCGCAAAACCAAAGACGCCCAGTTGTTCCAGCGCGCTGCCGACATTGCCCTGCAATCGCGCTCCGGCGATGCCGCGCTGCAAGCGGCGCAGGCCTGGCGCCAGGCGCTGCCGGCTTCGCGCGAGGCCAACCGGTACGTCCTGCAAATTCTGATCGCGCTGAACCGCATCACTGAAACTGTGGAACCCCTGCGGGCCGAACTGAAGCTGACACCACTGATCGAGCAGTCACAGGTCATCGCCACCTTACCGCGGCTGTATGCGAGGTCGGCGGATAAAAAACTGGCTGCAGGCGTGCTTGAGCAAGCGCTGGCTGAGCCTTTGGCTGCCCCGGCCACCAGTGCCGCAGCCTGGACCGCTGTCGGTCGCATGCGGCTGGCTGCCGGTGAGCTGGCTGGCGCGCTGGATGCCGGCGAACGCGCGCAGACGGCGGAAGCGAGCGCCGACGGTCCTGCCCTGCTGGCCCTGGAATTGATGGAGCCCAAACTCCCGCGCGCCGAAACCCTCGTCAAAAAATACCTCGATGGCAATGCCAAAGCCTTGCCGGAAATCCGCATGGCCTACGCGCGCAACCTGCTGGATGTCCAGCGGTATGCCGAGGCCAGCGCGCAGTTGCAGGTGGTCACCCGTGAAAAACCCGACTATCCGGAAGGCTGGCTGGTGCTGGGCTCCCTGCAGTTGCAGGACAACCAGCTCCAGGCATCGCAAACCTCGCTGCTGCGCTACGTCGAATTGGTCCAGCAGGGCGAGCAAAACGAGCAGGCCACGCGCGGCCTGTCCCAGGCTTACCTGTCGCTCGCCCAACTGGCCGAAAAACGCAAGGATTTCGCCGGCGCTGAAAACTGGCTGGCGAAAATTTCCAATTCTCAGGAACTGGTGCAGGCGCAGAGCCGGCGCGCTTCGCTGTTGGCCAAGCAGGGCAAGCTGACCGAAGCCCGCCAGTTGATACGGCAATTGCCCGAGCGCAAGCCCGAGGACGCCCGCATCAAACTGATGGCAGAAATCTCCCTGCTGCGCGACCAGAAAGAATACAAAAGCGCTTACGAGCTGCTGAGCAAAGCGGTCACGCAGTTCCCGACCGAGCCCGAGCTGCTGTACGACCAGGCCATGATGGCCGAAAAGCTCGGCTCTCTGGCCGAGATGGAGCGACTGCTGCGCCAACTGGTCCAGCTCAAGCCCGACTACCACCACGCCTACAACGCGCTGGGCTACTCGCTGGCCGAGCGCAATGTGCGCCTGCCCGAGGCCAAACAGCTGATTCAGAAAGCCCTGGAATTTGCGCCGGCTGACCCTTTCATCCAGGACAGCCTGGGCTGGGTCGAATTCCGCCTGGGCAACAAGGCCGAAGCCGCCAGGATTTTTGAAGTCGCCTACAAGGCCAAGCCCGATGCGGAAATCGCTGCGCACTACGGCGAAGTGATGTGGAGCCTGGGCCAGCGCGACAAGGCCATCGCCGTCTGGAAAGAAGGCATGCTGCTTAACCCGGAGAACGAAACCCTGCTTGAAACGCTGAAACGCCTTCGCGTCAAGCTGTAAGAACTTGCCCAACCGGAGTTGCTGATTTGCCTACGTTGCCGTGCCTGCGCCAGGCCTTTGTTTCCTGCCTGCTTTTTGCTACTTTTTTAATAGCTGGCTGCGCCCATCAGCCATGGGCTGAAGGCCAAAATGATGCCAGAATTCCGACCTGGTCAGGGCGTATCAGCCTGCAGGTGCAGAGCGACCCTGTGCAGGCCTTTTTTGCCGGTTTTGAGCTGCGTGGCAGCCCAACGCAAGGTGAGCTGGTGTTAAGCAGCCCGCTCGGCACCAGCCTGGCCGCGCTGCGCTGGTCGCCGGGGGAAGCCATTCTCGATTCCGGTGGACAGATCCAGCGTTTTGACTCGGTCGATGCCTTGATTGAAAAAGCCACCGGCGCGGCGGTGCCGCTGCCCGCGCTGTTTGACTGGCTGGCCGGCAAAAACACCGCGCTGGCCGGCTGGAGCGCCGACCTGTCGCAGCAGGCCGAAGGCCGGATTTCGGCCAGCCGGACTGCACCCCAGCCGCGCACCGACCTGCGCATCGTGCTGGCGCAATGAGCGCCGCCCTGAAGGCGATCTACGAGGTCGCGGCGCCGGCCAAGCTCAACCTGTTTTTGCACATCAACGGGCGCCGCGCCGACGGCTACCACCTGCTGCAGTCGGTGTTCATGCTGATCGACTGGTTCGACACCCTGCATTTCGAGCTGCGCAGCGACGGACGTATCACACGCAGCGACCTGGGCTCGCCGGGTGCGGCCCTGCCGGCCGAGGATCTGGTGGTGCGCGCGGCGCGTGCACTGCAAAGCGTCAGCGGAACCGCACTCGGTGCGGACATCTGGCTGGACAAGCGGATTCCTTCGCAGGCCGGTATGGGCGGGGGCTCATCGGACGCCGCCAGTTGCCTGCTGGCCCTGCAGCGCCTGTGGGGCGTGACACTGCCGCCCGGCAAGCTGCGGGAGATCGCGTTGAGCCTCGGTGCAGACGTGCCGTTTTTCCTGAGCGGCGGCCATGCCTGGGTCGAAGGCATTGGCGAACAAATCACGCCGCTGGCCTTGCCCGCCGCGCGGTTTGTGGTCGTAAAACCACCCGCGGGGCTGCCGACCGACGCGATTTTCAAGGCGCCGCAGCTCAAACGCGATACAGAAACTGCTACAATCCAAGGCTTTGCTGCAAACTGTGATGGCCGCGTTTACGGATTCGGCCACAACGACTTGCAGCCAGTCGCACAGACCCTGTGTCCCCAGGTCGGCCAGTCACTTGACTGGCTCGCCATGCAAGGTTTACAGGGCCGCATGACTGGCTCGGGAAGTGCGGTTTTTGCGCATTTGCCGCACGAGTTGGAATTGGCGGCCGCTCCCAGCGGCTGGCAGGTCCGAAAGTGCAGCAACCTGGAGGCACATCCTCTGGCCGGTTGGTAACATAACGGCCATGGAATGCGTCTCCATGAACAACGGTTAAAGGTTGATTGCAGATTCTGCAATTGACCTGTGTAGGGGTGTCGCCAAGTTGGTTAAGGCACCGGATTTTGATTCCGGCATTCGCAGGTTCGACTCCTTCCACCCCTGCCAAAATTCTCGGAGCCCTGAAAGGGCTCGTGTTGTCGGGTCCCGTGTGGGGCCCGTGTTTTTAGACCCGACGAAAAAGGGTCCGTGCTCGCTGACTGTTGAATGTCTCCGGTCTGACGGCTTCGGTCCCGCCCTTTCCCGGATGGATCGCAAGCCGGACCCTGCGGATAATCCGCCGTGACATGGAAAATGGGCACAGAGCGTCCGTGTTCAGATGCTTTTACTGCCGACTTGATTTCAGCCACGATTTCCTACCTAGACATCCGCTGGGCCCCACATGCAAACGCACCACCCCGACTTCATGCTTTTCACCGGCAATGCCAATCCCGGCATGGCCTCTGAAATTGCCCAGCATCTGGGCATCTCGCTGGGCGCGGCCCATGTCGGACGTTTTTCGGACGGCGAGGTGACGGTCGAAATTCAGCAAAACGTGCGTGCCCGCGATGTGTTTGTGGTGCAGTCCACCTGCGCACCAACCAACGAAAACCTGATGGAATTGCTGATCATGGTGGACGCGCTCAAGCGCGCTTCCGCTGAACGCATTTCAGCAGTCATTCCCTACTTCGGCTACGCCCGCCAGGACCGCCGCCCGCGTTCGGCCCGCGTGCCCATCACGGCCAAGGTGGTGGCCAACATGCTGCAGGCCGTTGGTGTCTCGCGCGTGCTGACCATGGACCTGCATGCCGACCAGATCCAGGGTTTTTTCGACATTCCGGTCGACAACATCTACGCCTCGCCGGTGCTGCTGGGCGACCTGCGCCAGAAAAACTACAACGACCTGATGGTGGTCTCGCCCGACGTCGGCGGCGTGGTGCGTGCACGCGCGCTGGCCAAGCAGCTCGGCTGCGACATGGCCATCATCGACAAGCGCCGGCCCAAGGCCAATGTATCGGAAGTGATGCATGTGATCGGCGACATCGACGGGCGCAATTGCGTGATCATGGACGACATGATCGACACCGCCGGCACACTGGTCAAGGCGGCAGAGGTGCTCAAGGAGCGCGGCGCCAAAAAGGTTTACGCGTACTGCACGCACCCGATTTTCTCGGGTCCGGCGATTGAACGCATTGCGCAGGGCGACGCGCTCGACGAGGTGGTGATCACAAACACCATTCCGCTGAGCCAGAGCGCGCAGGACTGCAAGAAAATTCGCCAACTCTCTGTGGCCCCGCTGATAGCTGAAACCATTCAGCGCATCGCCAGGGGAGAGTCGGTCATGAGTTTGTTTTCGGACCAGGACAACCTGTTCTGATCTGAAACAAAAAGCGGCTGCTGTGCCCGCGAGGTTCAAGGACTTCATCGGGCTGGCAGCCTTTTAAATCAGAACGAGACTGGTCGCGGTCCGTTCTTTATTGGAGTTGATTATGAAATTCGTCGCTTTTGAGCGCGCCAAGCAGGGCACGGGTGCGAGCCGCCGTCTCCGCATCACCGGTCGCACGCCCGGTATTGTTTACGGTGGCACCGGTGAGCCGTCGCTGATCGAAATCGATCACAACGCGCTGTTCCACGCCATCAAGAAAGAGGCTTTCCACGCGTCCGTCCTGGAAATGGAACTGGGCAGCAAGACTGAAAAAGTCCTGCTGCGTGATCTGCAGATGCATCCGTTCAAACAACTGATCCTGCACATCGACTTCCAGCGCGTTGACGCGAAAACCCGCCTGACCATGAAAGTGCCGCTGCACTACAGCGGTGAGGAAGAGTCTCCTGCGGTCAAGACGGAAAATTGCCTGGTCAACCATGTGATGACCGAGCTGAGCATTTCCTGCCTGCCCAAAGACCTGCCTGAATTCATCGCCGTCGATCTGAGTGGCCTGAAAAAAGGCGCACCGTTGCACCTGAAGGACATCACACTGCCAAAAGGTGTGAAGTTTGTGGCCAAGGGTCAGGAGAATCCGGTGCTGGTGTCTGTATCTTCCGTCTCGGAAGAAGCCGAAGCCGACGCTGCTGCAGCCGCTGCCGCCGCCGCACCGGTCGATCCGAAAGCTGCCAAGGCCGCTGCCGCCAAGGAAGCCAAAGCCGGCGCCAAGGCCGACGCTGCCAAGCCCGCCGCCAAGAAGTAAGTCAAGGCACACGGCGGCCTGACAAGGCCTGCGGCCCCTGACCTCAAAGAGGCAGGGGCCTTTTTTTGACTGGTTTTACCCCGAACGGAAATTTCCACAAATTCAATGTTGGGGATGCAGGGCGAGGCGCGTGTCGTATCGCCCTCTGGGCTCCTACGAGGGCGCGCAGGACACCGGCGTGCACGCCAGTGCATGAGGATTCCGGGCACCGGGCAACGCCGCCATGCGCCCTAGAATTGGATGTATGGAAATTCTCCGATGATCAAACTTTTTGTGGGCCTGGGCAACCCCGGCCCGGAATACGAAGCCACCCGCCACAACGCTGGTTTCTGGTGGACGGAGGCACTCGCGCACGAGTTGAAGGTGTCACCCGCGCTGGACAAAAACTACCATGGCCGTGTGGCCCGCACCACCCTCGCCGGGCAAACCGTCTGGCTGCTGGAGCCGCTGACCTTCATGAACGTGTCCGGCAAATCGGTGGCCGCCCTCGCCCGATTTTTCAAGATTGCCCCGGAAGAAATCCTGGTGGCGCATGACGAACTCGACATCGTGCCCGGCCAGGCCAAACTCAAGTTCGGCGGCAGCCACGCCGGCCACAACGGCCTGCGTGACATTCATGCGCAACTGGGCACCGGCGACTACTGGCGCCTGCGCATCGGTGTCGGCCATCCGGGGGTAAAGGCCGAGGTGATCAACTGGGTGCTCAAGAAGCCTTCGCCGGAACACCGCGTGGCCATTGAGGACAGCATTGCCCGTTCGCTCAAAGCGGTGCCAGCCTTGCTGGCCGGTGAGATGGAAAAGGCCACGATGCTGATTCATACCAGCACCCCGCCGCGGCCCAAACCGCCGCGCAAACCTGAGTCAGAAAACGCTGACAACGATTAAACCTTCGGCGTGGCCTGCCCACAAGCCGGACCGGGCAACTTCACAACACCGGCCTGGCCGATAATCTCCAACATGTCCGCCGTTTTCGACAAACCCTCTGTTTTCCAGCGCGCAGCCCCGATGTTCCAGGGCTTTGACGGGCTGCTGGCGTTTGCAGTTTTTCTGCTCGCCGGCGCCGGTCTGCTGATCATGTATTCGTCCGGATTCGACCATGGCAGCCGCTTTCTCGACCATGGCCGCAACATGCTGATTGCCGGCGCCATCATGTTTGTCGTGGCGCAGGTTCCGCCGCAGCGCCTGATGGCATTTGCCGTGCCCCTGTATATCGCGGGCGTGGCCTTGCTGGTGGCGGTCGCGATTTTTGGCATCACCAAAAAGGGCGCCACACGCTGGCTCAATGTCGGCATCACCGTGATCCAGCCCAGCGAAATCCTGAAAATCGCCATGCCACTGATGTTGGCCTGGTGGTTCCAGAAACGCGAAGGCCAGCTGCGCCCGCTCGACTTCATCGTGGCGGGCTTGTTGCTGCTGGTCCCGGTTGGCCTGATCATGAAGCAGCCCGATCTGGGCACCTCGCTGCTGGTGCTGGCCGCCGGCCTGGCGGTGATCTTTTTTGCCGGACTGAGCTGGAAACTGATCTTGCCGCCCGTGCTGCTGGGCCTGGTCGGCATCTTGTTGCTGGTCTGGTTTGAGCCGGAATTGTGCGTCAAAGGCATGCGCTGGCCGGTATTGCATGATTACCAGCAGCAACGCATTTGCACCCTGCTGGATCCGACGCGCGATCCTCTGGGCAAGGGCTTTCACATCATCCAGGGCATGATTGCCATCGGCTCCGGCGGGCTGATGGGCAAGGGTTTCATGCAGGGAACGCAGACCCATCTTGAGTTCATCCCCGAACGCACCACCGACTTCATTTTTGCGGCCTACTCCGAGGAATTTGGGTTGCTTGGAAACCTGGCCTTGATCGCCGCCTTCATCTTCCTGATCTTTCGCGGGCTGGTCATTGCGCTGGAGGCGTCCACGCTGTTTTCGCGACTGCTTGCCGGGGCTGTGACCATGATTTTTTTCACCTATGCCTTCGTCAACATGGGCATGGTCAGCGGCATCCTGCCCGTGGTCGGCGTGCCCCTGCCCTTCATCAGCTACGGCGGCACGGCCATGGTCACGCTCGGGCTGGCGGTGGGCATATTGATGTCGATTTCCAAAGCCAAACGGCTGGTGCAGTCATGAGCCTCCTGGCGAGGGGCCCCGCGCAGCGGGGATCGACAAGGCGAAGGACTGCGGGGACGCCGACACCTTTTAGTGCGCGCGCCTTGAAAGTATCTGAGGCGTCGTCATGAGCCTCCTGGCGAGGCAGCGCCGGAACGTAGCGCCCCGGAACGGGCGCAGTGGAGGCGCTGCAGTGCTTCGGCTTCGCTGTGCAGCTGCGCTGGCACGGGCGCTGCGCCGAAGCCCCGCGCAGCGGGGATCGACAAGGCGAAGGACTGCGGTGACGCCGAATCTGAACGGCAGCGTACTGATAAAGCAGGGAAGGCGTCCAGAGTGGGTGCCCGCATAAATCAGGTCACCATCATCGGCGCTGGCAACATGGGCGGCGCCATGGCCGCCAACCTGCTGGCGCAAGGCTGGACCGTGCAGGTCTGCGACCTCGATCCCTCCAAAGTCGCCGCCCTTGAAGAAAAAGGGGCTCTGGCCCTTTCCACGCCTGCGCAAGCAGCTATCGATTCCGTAGCATTTATTGTCTGTGTGGTGGACGCCGCGCAGACGGCAGAGGTGCTGTTCGGCGACCACGGACTGGCCCGCATGTTGCGGGCAGGTCACACCGTGCTGCTGTGCCCCACCATTGCGCCACAGGAGGTCGAGACTTTTGCCAACCGGCTGGCTGCCATCGGGGTGTTCACTGTCGACGCGCCGATGTCGGGCGGTCCGGCGCGTGCACGCGACGGCTCCATGAGTTTGATGGTGGCCTGTGCGCCGGCGGTGTACGGGGCGCAGGCCGCACTGTTGGAGGCCCTGTCCGCCAAGGTGTTCCGGATCAGCGACCGGCCCGGTGATGGCGCCCGCACCAAGCTGGTCAACAACTTGCTGGCAGGCATCAACCTGGTCGGTGCCGCAGAGGTGCTGGCGCTGGCTGAGCGGTTGGGGCTGGACGCCGGACGCACGCTGGATGTGATTGAGCAATCGAGCGGCCAGAGCTGGATAGGTTCTGACCGACTGCGCCGCGCCATTGCGGGTGATTACGCACCGCGCGCGCATGTGACGCTGCTTGAAAAAGACACGCGGCTTGCGCTGGAAGCCGCGAGAGCCGCCGGCTTCGAGGGACCACTGGGCGCGCGTGCCAGTCAGGTATTTGTCGAGGCGCATCAGGCTGGTCTGGCCGAGTTCGACGACGCGGCCATTTTCAAGTACCTGGCAAGCCGTTAGGGTGTCGCTGACCAAGCCCCCTGCAGGGCGGAGGTGGGACAGACTGCCTACAATGATTGCATGACCTCACTCAAATCCTCGTCGTCTTCCGCCCGTCGGCCCGCCTCCGCTTCCGGCGCCCGGCCCAGTACCGACGCCACCTCGCAGCGGCTGGAGATTGCGCAAAAACTGCTGCTGGCGCCGTTCGGGCTGACCGAGGCGCACCTGTCGCGAGCGCTGGGGGAAATCACGTCCTGGGGTGTGGATGACGCCGACCTGTACTTCCAGTACACACGCAGCGAGGGCTGGAGCCTGGAAGAAGGCATCGTCAAAACCGGCTCTTTCAGCATCGACCAGGGTGTGGGTGTGCGTGCGGTCAGCGGTGAAAAAACCGCGTTTGCCTACTCCGACGACATCTCCGAAGCCTCACTGCTTGACGCCGCGCGCACCGTGCGCACGATCTCTGCCGCCACCCGCGCCGGCCGTGTCAAGGTGCCCTCACGCAAGGTCGCGCCTGGCCGCGCGCTGTATCAGGACATGGACCCGATTGCGACGCTGAACAGCACGGCCAAGGTCAAGCTGCTCGAAAAAGTGGAGAAACTCGCCAAAGCCAAAGACCCACGCATCGTGCAGGTCATGGCCGGCCTGGCCAGCGAATACGACGTAGTGATGGTGGCGCGTGCTGACGGCACGCTGGCGGCCGACGTGCGCCCGCTGGTGCGCCTGTCGGTTACCGTGATCGCCGAGAAAAAGGTCGGTGGTGTGAGCCGCCGCGAGATGGGTTCGGGCGGCGGCGGCGGGCGTTTCGGCCTGGCCTATTTCGACGAAGCGCAGATCAACGAATACGTCAACGATGCGGTGACCGCAGCCCTGTCCAATCTTGAGGCGCGTCCCGCGCCGGCCGGCGAAATGACCGTGGTGCTTGGCCCCGGCTGGCCCGGCATTTTGCTGCATGAGGCCATCGGCCACGGCCTGGAGGGCGACTTCAACCGCAAGGGTTCGAGCGCCTTTGCCGGGCGCATCGGCGAGCGCGTGGCGGCCAAGGGTGTCACGGTGCTCGACGACGGCACGATTGCCGACCGCCGCGGCTCGCTCAACGTCGATGACGAGGGCCATGCCAGCCAGCGCAATGTGCTGATCGAGGACGGCATCCTCAAGGGCTACATCCAGGACTCGCTCAATGCACGCCTGTCCGGCGCCAAGCCCACCGGCAACGGCCGCCGCGAAAGTTATGCCCATGTGCCGATGCCGCGCATGACCAACACCTACATGCTGGGCGGCGACAAGGCGCCCGAAGAAATTGTCGCCAGCATCAAGAAAGGCCTGTACGCGACCAATTTCGGCGGTGGCCAGGTCGACATCACCTCGGGCAAGTTTGTGTTCTCGGCCAGTGAAGCCTTCTGGGTTGAAAACGGCAAGATCCTGTACCCGGTCAAGGGCGCGACGATTGTCGGCAACGGCCCGGATGCGCTGACCCGCGTCACCATGATCGCCAACGACATGCAGCTCGACAGCGGCGTTGGCACCTGCGGCAAGGAAGGCCAGAGCGTGCCTGTGGGCGTGGGCCAGCCAACGCTGCGCATTGATGGCCTCACTGTAGGTGGTACGGCATAGGCGGGCTGTGCTGCAGAGACACCATTTCAGGATGCCGCGGAACCGGCTCTGCCGGGCCGCCAGCATCGCCCCCCAGTGGGGGGAGGCGGCCAAAGGCCGCTTTGGGGGGCGTCCATGAGCTCCCGGCTGGTCATCGATCCCGAGACCCAGCTCCCCAGCATCCAGAGCTTCGGCGAGCTCAAGCACTTCCTGCGCTCGGCCATGGCCGACGAGGAGTCCTTGCAACTGGCCGACGGCATGGGCGGCCTGTCGGTCAGCATCGAAGCGGTGCTGACCCGGCTCAAGCCCCCTGCCGGACTGGCCGAAGCCTCGACGCAGTTGATCGACCTGATGACCACGCTGCGTGAACACCGCGCGCTGGTGATTGACCTGAGCCCGGCCTGGCGCGGCCTCTACGAATACGCGTCCTACCTGGCCGCCCTGAACAATCTCCGGGTGTTGATTGGCCAGTGGCTGCTACCGCCCGACGGGGTGAGCCAGGGCGACGCCGCGACGGCGCGGGCCATCGGCCTGGAAGACTTTGAACTGATTGCCTGGCGCACACTGGGCGAGGGCATGCTGCTAATCGACATGCATGAGCAACTGCGCGCGCAAATGCCTGTCGACTCCGCTCCGGCCACGCTGGACGCATCCAGGCTGGAGCGAGCCAGGAGCTGGTGGGGGCGCTTGCGGAAATAGGGCCCTGGACAGGGCCCCCACGTGCGCGCGCTGCGTGTCGCTCTCTGCCACCCGAGGGGGCGCTGCGCCTGCGGGCTGGCGGAGCCGGACCCGCGGCCCCTGCTTGAAAAGAGATTCCTGCCTCGAACTCTGCTGTAAGGAGAGCGCCTGAGCGCTTGTGCTACATTCAACCCATGACCTCCGCGAAATTTTATTTTGCTCACTTTTGGTTCTCAAGCGCCTCCGGCGGTAGAGAGATCCTCGCGTAAGCAGAAAAATACGCCACAGAATCTTGAAAACCGCCGGACCCCCGGCGGTTTTTTTTTGCCCTGCGGCATCTGTTGATTGATTGTTCAAAGTTCTAGAAGGAAGCCAGCCATGAATGCCAAAGCCACCCAAGCCAGCGATGCCTGGTATGCGAGCCCCGTCGACAAAACCAGCCAGACCGACGACGAACGCATCAAGGACATCACTGTGTTGCCACCTCCCGAGCATTTGATCCGCTTCTTCCCGATCAGCGGCACGCCCGTTGAATCGCTGATCACGCAAACCCGCAAGGCCATCCACAACATCATGGCCGGCAAGGACGATCGCCTGCTGCTGGTGATCGGCCCCTGCTCCATTCATGATCCGGCTGCCGCGCTGGAGTACGCGCGCCGCCTGGCCGAGCAGCGCAAAAAATACGCCGGCACGCTGGAGATTGTGATGCGTGTGTATTTTGAAAAGCCACGCACCACCGTCGGCTGGAAGGGTCTGATCAACGACCCCTACCTCGACGAAACCTTCCGCATCGACGAAGGCCTGCGCATCGCGCGCCAGTTGCTGATCGACATCAACCGCCTGGGCCTGCCGGCCGGCAGCGAGTTCCTCGATGTGATCTCGCCGCAATATATTGGCGACCTGATTGCCTGGGGCGCGATTGGCGCACGCACCACCGAAAGCCAGGTGCACCGCGAACTCGCCTCTGGCCTGTCGGCGCCGATCGGTTTCAAAACGGCACCGACGGCAACATCCGGATTGCCACTGACGCCATCCAGGCGGCGGCGCGCGGCCACCACTTTTTGTCGGTGCACAAAAACGGCCAGGTCGCGATTGTGCAGACCAACGGCAACAAGGACTGCCATGTGATCCTGCGCGGCGGCAAGGCGCCCAACTATGACGCGGCCAGCGTCACGGCGGCCTGCGCGGAACTGGCGGCTTCAAAATTGCCGGCCACGCTGATGGTCGATTGCAGCCATGCCAACAGCTCCAAGCAGCATGAAAAGCAGCGCGATGTCGCACGCGAGATCGCCGCGCAAGTCGCGGGCGGCTCGCATCAGGTGTTTGGCCTCATGGTGGAGAGCCATTTGAAGGCGGGCGCGCAGAAGTTTTCGCCTGGTAAGGATGACGCGAAAGCACTTGACTACGGCCAGAGCATCACCGACGCCTGCCTGGGCTGGGATGATTCGCTGTCGGTTCTTGATGTCTTGTCCGAGGCGGTCAAGGCCAGACGCGCCCGCGCTTGAAGCCAGCGCTTTGCCCTGCCTCCCCTATTTGGGGGAAGCTGGGCAAGGCATAAGTTGCTAGAGTTGTGTTACGTCTCGTTGCACAATCCTAAGGTGCTTTTTAAATTCCTTCCTTCGTCACTAAACCGCCATGCCTCTTGAGCAGCCTGTTCTCTGGTTGGGCTTTGCCGGGTTTACGCCGGAGCAGAGCAAACACCTCGAGGCGCAGATCGGGACCTTGCCCAAAGGATGGCCGGTCTGGCAAAGCGGACCGTTTTCAGAAGCCGATGCCTGGCTGGTCAGTGGCGAAAAGAGTCGGCTGCTCAATGCCGATACCCTGAGAATCCTGGCCGGACGGCCGACCGAACGTGTGCTTCAACTCAATCTGGCGGAAATTGATCGCCCGATTGCGTTCTCGCTGCCGTTGGCGTCCAGCGAACTCGATCCGATGTACACCTTCGATCCGAGCTCCGGCACCAGCCTGCAAACGGTGCTTCAGCGGCTCGAACTCCACTTGCGCGCGCTGTGTTGCCAGTTCGTGCTGGGCGGGCAACTGATTGCGCGGGAAAACCAGCTCCTGCCCGGCATCTATCAGGTCAGCCACAAGGGGGGCTTGCTGGCGGTGATGGATTTTCACGAGTGGCGCATCGGTATTGCGCCCAACGTCGACCCGGTCGACTTCGAGCTGGCCCGCTGGGACCGGCGGCCGCTGGCGGCGCGCGGCATCCCGGAGCACTTCCTGCCCAACAGCCTTTCCCAATTGCGCTGGATTTATACCCAACGCACCAAACGCGACGTCCTGCCGCCGCGTTACCGCAGCAAGCCAGTCTATTTTCGCCGTGCGCCCGATGTGCCCCTGCGCTGGCTGCGAGACTCGCAACTGGTGCTGCTGCGCGAACTGTCGGTCGAGTCCGCCGGGTTTGAGGTGCTGCAACAACGCACCCGCCTGGCGCCAGCGCAATTGGCACGGGATTTGGCCAGCCTGTATTTCGCCGGCTCCGTCACCACCACCGCCGACAAGGCGGGGACCCATGGTTTTTCAAGCCCCGACACTCTGCCCAACGCGGCACGGTCCGACCTGGTGGCAACGCCCGGCACCTTGCCGGAAGAGCCGGCAGCCAGCACGCACACCGGCTTGCGCGTCGATTTGACGGCACCGGCGCAGCTCGGACGCAAATAAGACCAAGCGCACGCGCTGGGGTTTCAGCCGATTGCCAAGGCGCACCAAGGCGATCAAGCTTGGCGCTGCTTTTCCCTGGTGTGGTCGATTTAAGAGCGGGGGCCCCATGCGCAGCGAAGTCACTGTCCTCTTCGAAAACAGCCCACCCGTGCGGATGGACCTCAATGAAGTGCAGCCGCTGCCGCATGACCTGGCGCGGGTCTGGCTGGACGATCAGTTCGCGCAGATGGACTGCGCGCCACTGCGGCCCACCGGCAAACTGCTGACCGCTGACAAGATACTGGTGGTGGCCCAGGCCGCAGGGCCTGCCCGGTTTGCCGATCCCGCCTGGGCCCAGGCCTTTGCCCGCGCCGCCAGCGCCGCACTGGCCAAACCGGTGGTGCACATCGATCTGGCGGCGATGCACCTCAACTGCTAGATTTTTAATCGTTTCGGCCTCTAGCCCATACCAAGCAGGCGCAGGCAGCTATCGAAAATATAGCACTTCAGGCGCGCCGCAGCGCCTCAAGTAGCCGGGCGTGAATCCCGCCAAACCCGCCATTGCTCATACACAACAAATGGTCGCCAGGGCGGGCCGCCGCCTGCACCTGAGCCAGCAGCGCGTCGAGCTTATCGGCCACCTGCGCGCGTGCGCCCATGGGCGCCAACGCGGCGCGCGCATCCCAGTCGAGCCCGTCCGCGTGGCAAAACGCCAGGTCCGCTTGCTCCAGACTCCAGGGCAGTTGCGCCGTCATGGTGCCGAGTTTCATGGTGTTGCTGCGCGGCTCGAAGATCGCCAGAATCCGATCGCCCTGTTTGCCGGCCGCATCGAGCTGGCGGCGCAGTCCATCAATGGTGGTGTGGATGGCGGTCGGGTGATGGGCAAAGTCGTCATACACCGTAATGTCGCCGCCGCTACGCGGTAGCACGCCGCGCACTTCCATCCGGCGCTTGACGTTCTGAAATCCGGCCAGCGCCTCGGCGGCCAGGGCCGGCGCCACACCCACATGTTCGGCGGCGGCGATGGCCGCCAGCGCATTGAGCTGGTTGTGTACGCCGCTGATGGCCCATTGGACACGGGCCACTGTCTGGCCGTCTCTGCACACCTCGAAATCGTGCGGCTCCCCGTGCGCCGAAAACCCTTTTGGCGTATCTTTTCCGAAGAGTACTTGCTCACTCCAGCAGCCCTGCGCCAGCACCCGACCCAAGCTGGCCTCCCCGGCATTGACCACAATCCGGCCCGACGCGGGCACGGTGCGCACCAAGTGGTGGAACTGCCGCTCGATCGCAGCGAGATCGTCAAAAATGTCGGCGTGGTCGAACTCGAGGTTGTTGAGCAACGCGGTGCGCGGCCGGTAATGGACGAACTTGCTGCGCTTGTCGAAAAACGCGGTGTCGTATTCGTCCGCCTCGATCACGAAGCTGTTGCCCGCGCCCAGCCGGGCCGACACGCCGAAGTTCAGCGGCACGCCGCCGACCAGGAAACCGGGCTGCAGGCCGGCGTGTTCAAGTATCCAGGCCAGCATGGAGGTGGTGGTGGTTTTGCCGTGGGTGCCGGCCACGGCCAACACGTGGCGCGGGCCGGTAGCGTGGTGCGTCGGGTGGTGCAGCACATGGCCGGACAGCCACTGCGGGCCGCTCGTATAGGGCAGACCAGCGTCGAGAATGGCCTCCATCAAGGGAAATTTCGGCTGTCCGCCGGCATCTCGGGCGCGCGAGACCACGTTGCCGACCACAAACACATCGGGATTGAAGGCCAGCTGCCCGGCGTCGTAACCCTCCACCAGCTCAATGCCGAGCGCGCGCAACTGGTCGCTCATGGGCGGGTAGACGCCGGTGTCGCAGCCAGTGACGGTGTGGCCAGCCTCGCGTGCCAGCGCCGCCAGGCCACCCATGAAAGTGCCGCAGATTCCCAGGATATGTATGTGCATGCGGGTATTCTAGGAGCCTGCCGGACGCCGTCTCCGGCGTGTGGGTCTGCCCCGAATTTATAAGCCAAACAGGCCCTCAGCCCTTGTCCGTCAAGCGCATTCAGCTATGAAATTGATAGTCGATCCAGCCACCGCCCGGACTTTGCAACTTTATCGCAGGCCAGCGGCTCCATCCCTGTAGAGTCACAGCCTCGCTCCCGCAGAACATTTCACCGTGAACCCGACCCCCCTGAAGCTGGAAATCGCCGCCGCCGCCGCCGCCCTGATCGTCGAAGAGGGGCTGGAGTACGGCCCGGCCAAACACCGTGCCGTCAAACAGATGGGCCTGCCTGCACGCAGCGAGCTGCCCGGCAACGACGAGGTGGAAGAAGCGGTGCGTGAATACATCGCGATTTTTTGCGCCGACACCCAGCCCGGCGAGCTGCAGGCCCTGCGTGAGCTGGCCCTGATCTGGATGGAGCGTATGGCCAGCTTTCGACCCTACCTGGGCGGGGCGGTGTGGCATGGCACGGCGACGCGCTTGTCGGACATTTACATCCAGCTTTTTTGCGATGACCCGAAATCGGCCGAAATCGCGCTGATTGATCACCAGGTGGACTACGAGCCGCGCACCGTGACCGGTTTCACCGGCGAGAAGGTCGAGGCACTGAGCCTGAGCAGTTTCTGTGCAGGTCTCAAGGAAAGTGTCGGTGTGCACCTGATGGTGTACGACCACGACGATCTGCGCGGCGCGCTGCGCCCTGACGCCAAAGGCCGCAAGCCGCGCGGGGACCTCGCCGCCGTGCAAAAATTGTTGTTATCCCAGCCGGAGTCCCCTTGATGAAACGCAGACAGATGGTTTACGCAGGTGCAGCAGCACTTGCAGGCGTGGCCGGCGCCGGCTTGGCCTGGCGGCAGTTGCAGCCGCATGGCGGCGCTGCCGCTGCGCTCGACCCCTTCTGGCAGCAGAGTTTTGAGACCCCCGCCGGCTCGGTGCTGTCCATGGCCAGCTTTGCCGGCAAGCCGCTGCTCGTCAATTTTTGGGCCACCTGGTGCCCACCTTGTGTCGAAGAGTTGCCGTTGATTGACCGCTTCTACCAGGACAACAAATCCAGAAGCTGGCAGGTTCTGGGGCTGGCCGTAGACCAACCCAGCGCGGTACGGGCCTGGCTGCAGCGCATGCCTCTGAGTTTTCCGGTCGCCATGGCGGGTTTTGGCGGCACCGAGCTGAGCAAGGCCATGGGCAACCTGACTGGCGGCCTGCCGTTTACCGTGGTGTTTGGGGCGTCGGGTCAGTTGGTGCACCGTAAAAGCGGCAAGGTTTCGGCGGACGACCTGGCACAGTGGGTGCAATTGGCTTGAACACCATCCGCCAATGCGCTTTGGCGTTGCAGAAAAAATTGGATATAAATGAAGTTACGGAAAATTAACTTCATATTAAATCCGATAATGAAATTTAAACGCCAAAAAATTCTTTGGCTTGGGAACAAGTCATTACCTCACGGGTTGCGCGCAGGGCGGCATGCCTTTTCCTCAAAAACAGCCGCCGGATAGGGTAGACTTCGCCCTTTCCAGATCAGGCCCGTGGCTGATTTAATAAAATTTAAGTGATATTTAGGCGCCAAAAGGTGTAAAAAGCGGAGCTTAGGTGCAAATCGTCTCCGCTGAACCGCTTTCCCGTCTACCGTCGTTGGAGCTCCCCCATGGATTTAAGAAAACTCAAGACCCTGATCGACCTCGTCTCGGAGTCCAATGTGTCCGAACTCGAAATCACGGAAGCCGAGGGCAAAGTCCGCATTGTCAAGTCCGGCGGCGCGCCGATGGTGATGCAGCAAGCAGCCGTGGCGCCCGTTCCCCAGGCTGCGCCCCCCGTTGCGGCCGCGCCTGTTGCCACCGAGACCGCCGCCGCCCCAGCCGGCCACGCCGTGAAATCCCCCATGGTGGGCACCTTCTACCGCTCAGCCAGCCCTGGCGCCAAGGCTTATGTCGACGTTGGCAGCCAGGTCAAGGAAGGCGAGACCATCTGCATCATTGAGGCCATGAAAATCCTCAATGAAATAGAGGCCGACAAATCCGGCACCATCACCCGGATTCTTTGCGAGAACGGTCAGGCGGTGGAATACGGCCAGCCGCTGTTCATGATCGAGTGATCCCCGCATGTTCAAAAAGATACTGATCGCCAACCGCGGCGAAATCGCCCTGCGGATCCAGCGCGCCTGCCGCGAGCTCGGCGTCAAGGCCGTGATGGTGTATTCGGAAGCCGACCGCGAGGCCAAATACATCAAGCTGGCCGATGAGTCGGTCTGCATTGGCCCGGCCCCCTCAGGGCTGAGCTACCTCAACATGCCGGCCATCATCTCAGCCGCCGAGGTCACCGACGCCGAGGCGATCCACCCCGGCTACGGCTTCCTCAGCGAAAACGCCGATTTTGCAGAACGCGTCGAAAAAAGCGGTTTCAAATTCATCGGCCCGACGCCGGAATCGATACGCATCATGGGTGACAAGGTCTCGGCCAAACAGACCATGATCAAGGCCGGTGTGCCCTGTGTTCCCGGTTCAGAAGGCGCTTTGCCGGACGATGCGGTGATCATCAAACGCACCGCCAAGCAGGTCGGCTACCCGGTCATCATCAAGGCGGCTGGCGGTGGCGGCGGGCGCGGCATGCGTGTGGTGCACACCGAGGCGGCGCTGCTGCACGCGGTGCAGACCACCAAGGCCGAAGCCGGTGCGGCCTTCGGCAACCCCGAGGTCTACATGGAGAAATTCCTGCAGAACCCGCGCCACATCGAGATCCAGATCCTGGCCGACCAGCACAAAAATGCCGTCTGGCTGGGTGAGCGCGACTGCTCCATGCAGCGCCGCCACCAGAAAGTCATCGAGGAAGGCCCGGCGCCAGGCATCCCGCGCAAGCTGATCGAGCGCATCGGTGACCGCTGCGTCGCGGCCGTCAAGAAGATTGGCTACCGCGGCGCCGGCACCTTCGAATTCCTCTACGAAAACGGCGAGTTCTATTTCATCGAAATGAACACGCGTGTGCAGGTCGAACACCCGGTGACCGAGTGGATCACCGGCGTGGACATCGTGAAAACCCAGATCATGGTGGCGGCCAACGAAAAGCTGCCCTTCGCCCAGCGCGATATCCAGATCAAGGGCCATGCGATCGAATGCCGCATCAACGCCGAAGACCCCTACAAGTTCACGCCATCGCCAGGGCGCATCACCACCTGGCATACGCCGGGCGGCCCCGGCGTGCGGGTGGACTCGCACATTTACGCCAACTACTTTGTACCGCCCAACTACGACTCGATGATCGGAAAGATCATTGTTCATGGCGACACGCGCGAGCAGGCCCTGGCCCGCATGCGCACGGCGTTGGCCGAAACCGTGGTCGAAGGCATCAACACCAACATCCCGCTGCACCGCGAGCTGATGGTGGACGCCAAGTTCATGGACGGCGGCACCAACATCCATTACCTGGAAGAGTGGTTGTCGAAAAGAGATCGCTGACCGATTGGCGAGAAATCATGTTTGAACTGATTCTCCTGGCCCCGGTCGACCAGGTCGAAACCGTCAGCGATGCGCTTGAAGCACTCGATGCCCTCAGCGTGTCGGTGGAAGACGCCGATGCGCAGACGCCGGCCGAGAAGGCGCTGTTCGGCGAGCCCGGCATGCCGCCCCCCAAAGCCGGCTGGGAGCGCTCGCGCGTGGTGTCGCTGTTTGACAGTGAGGCGCTGGCGCGTGATGCTGCGGCCTTGCTGAGTGCGCAGGATTTTTTTGCCGCTTGCCAGGTCGTGGCCATCCAGGCGGTGGCCGAGCAGGACTGGGTACGCCTGACGCAGTCGCAGTTCGCGCCGGTCGAGATCACGCCCGAATTCTGGATCGTGCCGACCTGGCACGAGCCGCCCGCACAAGCCACACAGGTGATCCGGCTCGATCCAGGCCTGGCTTTCGGCACTGGCACGCATCCGACCACACGCATGTGCCTGCGCTGGATTTCCGGTGCCCCCACGCTTGTCGCTTCGCGTACTACGCTGCCCCCCGAGGAGGCTAATTTTCCTAGGGGCGGCCCGTCGGAAAATTTCTCTGATGCATTGCCTACATCCTTGGACAGAGAACCCCTGGGCCGGGTCCTCGACTATGGCTGCGGCTCCGGTATTCTGGCGATAGGCGCCGCCAAGTTCGGTGCTTCGGCCATTGATGCTGTCGACATCGACGATGCCGCCGTGCAGTCCACCCTGGCCAATGCTGAAGCCAACCATGTGACGCTGAACGCTGGTCTGCCCGACAAGGTTGACGGCCTGTACCAAACCGTGTTGGCCAATATTCTGGCGACGCCGCTCAAGGTGCTGGCGCCGCTGCTGTGTTCGCGTGTCATGCCTGGTGGTTCGCTGGTGCTGGCCGGTATCCTGGAGCGGCAGGCCGACGAGCTCAAGACCGCTTATGCGCCCTACTGCCAGCTACACGTGAGCGACCAGGAAGACGGCTGGATCCTGATGACCGCGCGGCTCTGATTGGCGCTGCGCACGGGGGCTATCCGGCGGCATACCGCCGCAGAGCCCCCGTACAATACGCAGCTAAATGAGCCTGATTACGCGCTGTCCCGCCTGCGGCACGATGTTCAAAGTCGTGGCCGACCAACTCAAGATTTCCCAGGGATGGGTGCGTTGCGGTCAGTGCTCCGAAGTCTTTGATGCTGCGGCCTATTTGCAAGCGCGCACAGCTTCCTCTGCTTCCCCGCCTCCTGCTTCGGCAGCGCCCGCGGGCTACTCCAGATCATCGGCGGCAGACCCCACCGACACCGACACCGACACCGGCACTGTTGCACCGTTGGCAACGATGCTGCTGGCACCTGAAACGCCGGAATCCCCCGCCATCTCAGCCGAGGTCGCGTCGCCAGCGGCACCGCAGTCCCTGCCTGAAGTCCAGGTGTCCTTGCCACCCGATCTCGCGGCCGAGGTGTTCGCGTCTTCGGTCAGCCCCGACAGTTATATGCTGCCAGACGCGCCAGTGCGCGAGGCGCAGCACGACAGCAGCTTCGACGACTCCGAAGCGCCTGGTGACCGCCCGCAGGATGTGTCGTTTGTGCGGGATGCCAGGCGTCAGGCCTTCTGGCGCCAGCCGGCCATGCGCTGGGCACTGGGTGCGGCTTCGCTGGTTCTGCTGATCGTCCTGTTGCTGCAGGTCGCGTTGTTCCAGAGAAGCGCGCTGGCTGCCCGACAATCTGGCCTCAACACCAGTATTCAGACCTTGTGTGTCTATCTGGGCTGCGACATCCAGCCCCTGCGACAGATCGAATCCATCGTGATCGACAGCTCGTCTTTCAACAAAATTGGCCCGGATGCCTACCGCCTCAAGGTCGTCATCAAAAACACCGGCAGTGTGCCGCTGGCCATGCCCTCCCTGGAGCTGACCTTGACCGACAACCAGGACCAGGCACTGCTGCGGCGCGTGCTGGCACCCGGCGAGCTCGGCGCCGACGCCGCCACGCTGGCGGCTGGCGCCGAATTTTCAGGCCTGTTGGCCATTGGTGTTTCAAACCCTGCGCCAGCACCCACCGCCGGCGCCGGCACGTCGGCAACACCCAGGGTGTCGGCCCCGCTACGGGTTGCCGGCTACCGCGTTCTTGCTTTTTATCCCTGACTGTCCCCGACTGAATCGAGACCTTATGCCTGCTGTGATTTGTGGTTCCCTGGCCTTTGACACCATCATGACCTTTGAGGGTCGTTTTGCCGAGCAGATCCTGCCCGATCAGTTGCACATCCTCAATGTGTCGTTCCTGGTGCCGGCCCTGCGCCGCGAGTTTGGCGGCTGCGCCGGCAACATCGCCTACAGCCTCAAGCAACTCGGCGGCACGCCGCTGCCCATGGCCACCGTCGGTAGCGACGGCGCCGAGTATGTGGCGCGCCTGGACACGCTGGGTATCAGCACCGAATTTGTCCGCGAGCTGGAAGGTGCCTACACCGCGCAGGCCATGATCATGACGGACCGCGACAACAACCAGATCACAGCCTTCCATCCGGGCGCCATGGGTCAAGCCCACACCACACATATCGCGGCACGGGCCGACATCACCATCGGCATCATCTCGCCGGACGGCCGCGATGCCATGCTCCAGCACGCCGAACAGTTCAAGGCGGCCGGTATTCCTTTCGTGTTCGATCCGGGTCAGGGCCTGCCCATGTTTGACGGCAAGGACCTGGCGCACTTCGTTGAGCTGGCGACCTGGGTGACCGTGAACGACTACGAAGCCAAGCTGCTGTGTGATCGCACAGGCCTGTCGATTGCAGAGTTGTCAAAACGTGTTGAGGGTCTCATCGTCACCCTCGGGGCCGAAGGCTGCGAAGTCTGGGTGGCCGGCGAAAAAACGCTGGTGCCACCGGTCAAGGCCGCCGAAGTCGTTGACCCGACAGGATGCGGCGATGCGTTTCGTGGCGCACTGCTGTTTGGTCTCGAAAAGGGCTGGCCGCTGGCGCGTTGCGCCGAGCTGGGCAACCGTGTCGGTGCCCACAAAATCGCCTACCGCGGCGGCCAGAACTACACTCTGATTTCGGAACAAATCGGCCTGTAGCCCATGATTGGCTGGCATACTCAGCTACTTAATCAATAGCAGATCTGCACTGCTGCCAAACCCTCTCCTGCAAAGAAAAAGCCCGGCATCTTGCGATACCGGGCTTTAAGCAAAAGTACCTTATTGCTTACGGCTTGCTGGCTGTCGGAAACGGCCAGGCAGCTTGCGGGTTCAGAGTAGTCTGAGCCGCAGGGGCAGCCGGTGCAGCAGGTGCTTTGGCAGCGGGTTTTTTCGCGGCTTTCTTCGCAGCGGGCTTTTTCGCTGCTTTCTTGGCGGCAGGCTTCTTGGCAGCGGGTTTCTTCGCAGCAGCTTTCTTCGCTGGCGCTTTTTTCGCTACTTTTTTCGCTACCTTCTTGGCCGCAGGCTTTTTAGCTGCTGCTTTTTTAGCAGCTGGCTTTTTGGCCGCTACTTTTTTGGCCGGGGCTTTTTTCGCTGGCGCTTTTTTCGCAGGAGCTTTTTTAGCTGCTACTTTTTTCGCTGGCGCTTTTTTGGCCGGGGCTTTTTTAGCCGCTACTTTTTTAGCAGGGGCCTTCTTCGGAGCAGCTTTTTTAGCCGCAGATTTTTTCGCAGTTGCCATAGTTTTCTCCTTGATCACATTGCAAAGAGCACTTCACGGTTGGAGTACGCGAAGCGATTCACGGCGTTGGGCGGACGGATAACCGCGCCCAGCGCCACGAACACAGGAGCAAAGCCCAACGCGCACTCTTTGGTAGCGTCGCTGGTCATTGCAATTCTTGAAGTCATTGTGTGGCTGCAGCCTTGTCAATCCCAGGAAAGAGCGCCACCGGACTGGTACTCAATCACGCGGGTTTCAAAAAAGTTGCGTTCTTTTTTCAGGTCGATCATCTCGCTCATCCACGGGAACGGGTTTTCCTCGTTCGGGAACAGCGTCTCCAGGCCGATCTGCGTGGCCCGGCGGTTGGCGATGTAGCGCAGGTAACCCTTGAACATGGAAGCGTTCAGGCCCAGCACGCCACGGGGCATGGTGTCCTCGGCGTAGCGGTATTCGAGTTCGACCGCCTTGAGGAACAAGGCCTTGATCTCGGCCTTGAACTCTGCCGTCCAGAGCAGCGGGTTTTCCAGTTTGAGCTGGTTGATCAGGTCAATGCCGAAGTTGCAGTGCATGGACTCGTCGCGCAGGATGTACTGATACTGCTCGGCCGCGCCTGTCATCTTGTTCTGCCGTCCCAGCGCCAGAATCTGGGTGAAGCCGACGTAGAAGAACAGGCCTTCCATCAGGCAGGCAAACACGATCAGTGATTTGAGCAGGGTCTGGTCAGCCTCTTGCGTTCCCGTCTTGAAGTTCGGGTCTGAAATGGCGTCGATGAAAGGAATCAGGAACTGGTCCTTGTCCCGAATCGATTGGACTTCGTTGTAGGCGTTGAAAATTTCGCTTTCGTCCAGGCCCAGCGACTCGGTGATGTACTGGTAGGCGTGGGTGTGGATGGCCTCTTCAAAGGCCTGACGCAGCAGGAACTGGCGGCACTCGGGGGCCGTGATGTGGCGGTAGGTGCCCAGCACAATATTGTTGGCGGCCAGCGAGTCGGCAGTGACGAAAAAGCCAAGGTTGCGTTTGACCAGACGGCGCTCATCTTCGGTCAGACCATTCGGGTCTTTCCACAGCGCGATGTCGCGCGTCATGTTCACTTCCTGGGGCATCCAGTGGTTGGCGCAACTGGCCAGGTATTTTTCCCAGGCCCACTTGTACTTGAACGGAACCAGTTGGTTCACATCGGTCTGGCCATTGATGATGCGTTTGTCGGCGGCCTTGACACGGTGCCCGGTGGGGGCGACGGCAGCGGCAGGAGCTGCTGCTGCGCGTGTCTGCGTGGAGATCAGTGCACTGTCATCAAGCATGCGGGTCACTGCCTGAGGCTGCACGGAGGAAAGAGGCGGAAGCTCCATCGAGCGGCCTTCAGGCAAGCCGCTGTTCAAAGATTTTTGCAACGATGGTTTGGCTTCTTCGTCCCAAGTCAACATAGGTGTTTCCAATAAGTTGGATTATGAAAGCAGCGATACAAAATGAAAAGTGTTCATTCACATCGCTATAAATTAGTGTTGCTCAATTACATCGAATCGGACACTGCATTTTTCAGTGCCGCGATTCGTTTTGTTATTGGCAGGCCTCGCAACCTGGATCATCAATCGCACAGAACTTGATGTCGGTCGCAGGTGATGCATCCATCTGTGCCTGCGCCGTGGCCGCTGCCGCATCGAGTGCATTCATGCTGCCGGTGTCGTCGGTGTTGCCCGAAGCGACCGCATTCATCTTGCCGGCTTTCACGGTGGACTTCTCGGCGTGCGTGGCGCTCATGGTGCGCAGGTAATAGGTGGTCTTCAGGCCGCGCAACCAGGCGAGCTTGTAGGTGTCGTCGAGCTTTTTGCCCGAGGCGCCGGCCATGTAGATGTTGAGCGATTGCGCCTGGTCAATCCACTTCTGCCGACGCGACGCCGCCTCGACCAGCCAGGTCGCATCCACCTCGAACGCCGTGGCATACAGCGCCTTGATGTCCTGCGGCACACGGTCGATGGGGCGCAGCGATCCGTCAAAGTGCTTGAGGTCCACCACCATCACGTCATCCCACAGACCCAGCCGCTTGAGGTCGCGCACCAGGTAATGGTTAATGACGGTGAACTCGCCGGACAGATTGGACTTGACCGACAGGTTACCGAAGCAGGGCTCGATGCAGGCATCGACGCCGATGATGTTGGAGATGGTCGCGGTCGGAGCGATGGCCACGCAGTTGGAGTTGCGCATGCCGTCTTTGGCGATCTTCTGGCGCAAGGCATCCCAGTCCAGCGTGGCCGAGCGGTCCACTTCCAGGTAGCCGCCGCGCTGCTTGGCCAGCAGGTCCAGCGTGTCCAGCGGCAAAATGCCCTGGTCCCACAGCGAGCCCTTGTAGCTGGTGTATTGGCCGCGCTCCCTGGCCAGTTCTGTCGAGGCCCAGTAGGCGTGGTAACACACGGCTTCCATGGACTTGTCGGCGAAATCGACAGCCGCATCCGACGCGTAAGGAATGCGCAGCTCGTACAGGCAGTCCTGGAACCCCATGATGCCCAGACCCACGGGGCGATGACGCATGTTGGAGTCGCGCGCTTTTTTGACGGCGTAGTAATTGATGTCAATCACGTTGTCCAGCATGCGCATGGCGGTGGTGATGGTCTTTTTCAGCTTCTCGTGGTCAACCGCGCCGTCTTTCAGGTGTTGCACCAGATTCACCGAGCCGAGGTTGCAGACCGCGGTTTCAGTGTCGCTGGTGTTGAGCGTGATCTCGGTGCACAGGTTGGACGAGTGCACAACACCGACGTGCTGCTGGGGCGAGCGCACATTGCAGGCATCCTTGAAGGTGATCCAGGGATGGCCGGTCTCGAAAAGCATCGAGAGCATCTTGCGCCACATGTCGATCGCCTGCAGCTTGCGCGAAGGCTTGATTTCGCCGCGTTCGGCTTTGGCTTCGTAGGCGACGTAGGCCTTTTCGAAATCGACGCCGAATTTGTCGTGCAGGTCGGGCGTGTCCGACGGCGAGAACAGCGTCCAGCTGCCTTTTTCCATGACGCGGCGCATGAACAGATCGGGGATCCAGTTGGCGGTGTTCATGTCGTGCGTGCGGCGACGGTCGTCGCCGGTGTTCTTGCGCAGTTCCAGGAACTCCTCGATGTCCAGGTGCCAGGTTTCCAGGTAGGCGCAAACCGCGCCCTTGCGTTTGCCGCCCTGGTTGACCGCTACGGCGGTATCGTTGACAACTTTCAGGAAAGGCACGACGCCTTGCGATTCGCCGTTGGTGCCCTTGATGTGGGCGCCGAGTGCGCGCACCGGGGTCCAGTCGTTGCCCAGGCCGCCGGCAAACTTGGACAGCAGCGCGTTTTCCTTGATGGCGTCGTAGATGCCGCCCAGGTCGTCGGCCACCGTCGTGAGGTAGCAGGACGACAACTGCGAGCGCAGTGTGCCGGCGTTGAACAGTGTCGGTGTGCTCGACATGAAGTCGAACGAAGACATGATTTCGTAGAACTCGATGGCGCGCGCTTCGCGGTCGATCTCGTCGAGCGACAGGCCCATGGCCACACGCATGAAGAAGGCCTGCGGCAATTCGATGCGCTGCTTGCGCACGTGCAGGAAGTAACGGTCAAACAGCGTCTGCAGGCCGAGGTAGTCGAATTTCAGGTCGCGCTCGGGCTTGAGCGCGGCACCCAGCCGCTCCAGGTCAAACTGCTGCAATCTTTCGTCGAGCAACTCGTTCTGCACACCCTTGGCGATGAATTGCGGAAAGTACTCGGCATAACGCGTGCCCATGTCTTCCTGGACCACTTCCTCCCCCAGCACTTCGCGGCGGATGGTGTGCAGCAGCAGACGCGCGGTGGCGTAGGTGTAGTCGGGGTCTTTTTCGATCAGGGTGCGGGCTGCCAGGATGGAGGCCTTGTAAACCTCGTCGATAGGTACGCCGTCGTACAGGTTGCGCATGGTTTCAGCAACGATGGGGTCGGGCTTGATCTCGGCACCCAGACCGGCGCAGGACGCCTCAATCAGCGCCTGCAACCTGCCCAGGTCAAGGGCGACTTTTTTGCCGCCGTCGATCACATGCAATTGTGGCGCCAGGGAAGCCGGGGCCTGTGGCTGGCGTGCACGTTCCTGCGTGCGTTTCTCACGGTAAAGCACATAGGCGCGGGCGATCTCGTGGTGGCCGCCGCGCATCAGGCCGAGCTCGACCTGGTCCTGCACGTCTTCTATATGGAAGGTACCGCCGCCGGGGCGCGAACGCATCAACGCGCGCATCACGGCCTGGGTCAGGCCGTCCACGGTTTCGCGCACGCTGGCCGACGCCGCGCCCTGCGTGCCGTGCACCGCGAGGAAGGCTTTCATCATGGCCACAGCAATTTTGTTCGGCTCGAAAGGCACGACGGCGCCGTTGCGGCGAATGATCTGGTAGTGGGTCAGGGGATTGGGCTGGGCGTTGTTGCTGGCGGACTGGGTGGCCATCGGCATGCCGGTGACGGGTGTTGCATGTTGGGCTGTTTGCATGGTTCCTCGTTGTGTCTTTGTTGTTAGTGAGCGTTCGATGGCTTGGGGGCTAAGGGAGGGCTGACGGTTGCCGGTGGCGGACGCGTTTGGCTGCTGTTCCTTGGGTTGCGGTGCCCCGGATGCATCAAATTGAATATAGGGCTCAGACACTATACCTAGGGTCTGGAGTGATTTCAAGCACTACAGGTAGTGTATCGCCTGCTTTTTCTGGCGTTACCTCGTGTCACTTTTTTTTGCCTGTAAATAATGCCCATCTTGGGCCGCGCTGCGGCCGCCTGCCTCAGTGTGACCGGTACGTACCGGGATGGGGGCAACCGGCTTGCAAGCCGCAACAGCATTGATTTTTCTGAGCGTCGCCGGGACACCGCGAGCCCGCCGGACGTGCTGCATTTTTTCTTGCTGCACCCTCTTGGTGTGTTTTCGAGATGCGAGCCGCTTCAGTCGTCTGAGGGAAAACACTTAGCCGACAAACCCAACGAAGCTTGCAACTGCGGCCAGTCGAACCCGGCGCCCGGATCGAACTTGCGGCCGCCTGCGATGTGCTGGTGACCGGCCAGGTGCTGCACCGGGTAATGGCGCAACAGCGCCGCGCAGATGCTTGACAGCGTTTCGTACTGGGCGGCTTCAAATGGTCCGCCTTCCAGGCCTTCGAGTTCGATACCTATCGAGTCGTCGTTGCAATTGTTGCGGCCTCGGTAGCTCGACTCGCCCGCGTGCCAGGCACGCTGGTCGCAACTGACAAATTGCCATAACTGTCCATCACGGGTGATGAAAAAGTGCGACGACACCTGCAAGCCCCGTATGCCCTGGAAGT
The DNA here is from genome assembly GCF_043778355.1 of Polaromonas sp. Classification (GTDB taxonomy): domain Bacteria; phylum Pseudomonadota; class Gammaproteobacteria; order Burkholderiales; family Burkholderiaceae_C; genus Polaromonas. The sequence continues at coordinate 15,177 of NZ_JAYWHI010000079.1, read as the reverse complement.
AGGGGTGGGCGTCCCAGTCGAGCTCGTTGCTGAACAGTTTTTGCACCTGCCCGGTCCCAAAGGCACCCGGCGGCAGGCTGATGGAATGGATCACGATCAGATCAATCACTGCGCCAATGGGGCGCGGGCCAAAGTTCGGTGACACCAGTTGTCGCGCGTAGCGGTACCAGCCCTGCTGCCAGAGTGGCCGCACACCAGCCCCCACGCTGGCCACTTCGTGAGCCTTCGGCGGTTCGCTGCCCCTTGCACCAGGAACAGGGGCTGTTCCGCCCAGGGGCGGCCCGTCGGCGGAACCCGCGTTGGGCAACATGCTAGGGCTCATCGGACACGTCATCACCGTGAGGCGTGACGATCTCCAGGCGGGCGATGCGGTAACGCATCTGGCGCAGACTGATGCCGAGCTTGGCGGCCGCCGCGGTTCGGTTGAAGCCGGTTTCCTGCAGCACCTTGGTCAGGATGCCACGCTCCTGTGCATCCAGGAAATTCTGCAGGTTATCCGGTACCGTCACCACCTGTTCAACCGTCGGCAGCGCCATGTGCAGATCGCTGCTTTCGCCAAGCGCGACCGCGCGGTGCAGCATGTTTTCGAGCTCCCGCACATTGCCGTTGAAGGGATGCGCCTGCAGGCGCGCCAGGGTTTGGGCGGAGAGGTCGGGAATGGGCAGGCCCGACTCCCCGCAGATCCGGCCGAGCAAATCCTGGCACAGCACCGGCAGGTCTTCGCGGCGATCACGCAACGCTGGCACCTGGATCTCGATCACGTTGAGCCGGTAATACAGGTCCTGGCGAAAATGCCCGGATGCCACCGCAGCGCCCAGATCCTTGTGGGTGGCGCTGACCACACGTACATCCACCGTGTCCTCTTGCGCCGAGCCCAGTGGCCGGACCACCCGCTCCTGGATCGCGCGCAGCAGCTTGGACTGCATGGCCAGCGGCAGATCGCCAATTTCGTCAAGAAACAGGGTGCCGCCCTTGGCGGCCTGAAAATACCCCTGGCGGTCCTGCGCCGAGCCGGTGTAAGCGCCTTTGCGGGCGCCAAAAAATTCGGCTTCAAGCAGGTTCTCGGGGATGGCGCCGCAATTGACCGCGACAAAAGGTCCCGCCACGCGATGGCTGCAGTCATGCACCGCCCGCGCAACCAGCTCCTTGCCAGTACCCGATTCGCCTTGAATCAGCACCGGCGCCATGCTGCCCGCCACCTTGACGATGCGGGCCTTGACGGCCTGCATCACGGCCGACTCACCGACCAGGCGCCGCAAGGTCGGCGATTCGTCGCCAGGGCTGGCCGCCCTGGGAGCCGGGGTAGCGGCAACATCGGGGTTGGGTTTTGCCCTGTCACTGCTCACCGTCAGCCCGTTTCCGGCCGGTGTCTGGATGGCCGAAGCCACCACGCTGCGAAATTGCCTGAGATCCACCGGCTTGGTCAGGTAGTCAAAGGCGCCGGCTTTGAGGGCCTCGACCGCGTTTTCGGCGGACCCGTGGGCGGTGATGACGACGCAGCGCTCGGGCCGCTGCTGGCTCACCATCTCGCGCAACAATTCAAGACCCAGGCCGTCGGGCAAACGCATGTCGGTGATCACGGCGTCAAAGCGCCGCTCCTGCAAGTGGACGCGGGCTTGCGCCAGATCGGCAGCGGCCTCAACCCGGTAACCTTCGCGCAGCAAGGTCAGCTCGTAGAGGGTGCGCAGGTCCGGCTCGTCGTCGATCACCAGTATGTGGGCCTGATTCGGGGTGCTCATGGGCGTTTCGTGTTTTTAACAGAATAGCGGGGCGTCAAAACAGCGTGCCGATGGCGCCCGGCGGCAGCGCCATGTCAGCGGCTGCGGGTTTGAAGATGACAAAAAACTCGTTGCCCTCGACCCGTCCGCGCGCTACCCGCTGGTAACCCACAAGGGCACCGTGGCGCTCGCACAGCTCCCTGCAAATATACAGACCCAGTCCACTGGAACGGCTTTCCGACGAAAAGAAGGGCTCGAACAAATGCGCCTGCACAGTTTTTTCAAGCGGCTGTCCATCGCTCCAGACCAGCAGGCGCACCTGCCCCGAAATGGCATCAGAGGACACCTGGATGGCGTCGGCGGCCGGGCTGGCATAACGCACGGCATTGTCCAGCAGGTTGACGAGCAGGCGCCGCAGGTGTTCGGCCTCGAACAAAATCGCGATCTGGCCGGAGCCTGGCTGCACCCGCAGCCGGTGACTGGCCGCGTTTTGTTGCGCCCAGTCCGCGCAGATGCGCTGCATCATGTCATCAAGCCGCAGCGCGCGCGTCTGCACCTGGGGAGCCTGTTCCTGCACGCGCGAGAGGTTGAGGATTTCCTCGACAATACGTGCCAGGCGCTGGGCGTTCTGCGCGACCATGCCAGTGAGTTGCAGGTGCCCGGCGTCCTGCAGGTCTTCTTCCAGCAAGGCATTGGCCTGGGTGATGGCGGCCAGCGGGTTTCGGATTTCATGGGCAACGGCCGCCGACATGCGGCCCATGGCGGCCATTTTTTCAGTGCGAACCCGGGCCTCCATCTCCCGCAGGTCCTCCAGGAACATCACACACAAACTTTCGCGCGAGCCGTCGCGCGAGGCTGCCAGGCGCGTACGCACCTGCAGGCGCCGGGCATCGCGCGAGGCATGTCCCAGCCCCACTTCTGCCTGCTGCGGCGCTTGCCGCTCGAACGTCTGGTGCGCCAGTTCCGCCAGCGGCTGCCATGCACCCTCTGCCGCGAGTACGAAGGGCGCGGTGCGTGCTTCGCCCTGCGCCGTCAGCAGACGACGGGAGGCCGGGTTGGCCGCGCGAACGATGCCGTTGGTGTCGATCACCAGCACCCCGTCGACCAGGGTGTCGATCACCAGTTCATTGACTTGCGTCTGCATGCGGGCAGCCGACTGGCTGCTGTAGGCCCGCTGCTCCTCCCTGGACAGGCGCAACGCCAGCTGGTTGGCCAGCAAAGCCACCGCAAAAAATCCGGACCCGCTGAGGCCCGCCTGCAAAAAGCGGGAGGTGGATTCGCCCTCGGATTGCAAAGACAACCACCAGGCATCGGTGAGCAGCAGCAGCGTGACGCTGGCGGCCGTGCCCAAGGCCAGCAAAATCGGTCCCAGGATGGAAGCCAGCAGGACCGGCAAGGCAAACAGCGCGGTGTAGTTGATCGCCCCGGTTTGCCAGAAATTCAAGGCGGAAAATGCCAGTACATCAATGCCTACCGTGAACACCCATTGCGCATCAAAGGTGCTGCCCGGCGGCTTGGGTTGGGCCCACAAGCGCACTGCCAGCGTGGCGACAAAATAGGCCAGGCACAAAAGGACCATGACTTTCTCGACCGGTTGCCCCAAGGCGTAAATGGTCGCCTGCAGCGCCAGCAGGACACTGGCAATCGTGACGCGGGCAGTCATGAAGGCGCGCCAGAGCCGGCCAAAGGATTCGCCCGCCGGTCCCGAATCCCAGACGCCTGAACGATTGTCTGCCGGACCGAACCAGGAGTTGCCTGAATCCTGGGACGCGTGCATCGAGGGCCTGTTCATGCGCGAGTGGCCGCCAGGCCTGGACCTAGGCCTCGCCTTGCCGGCGATGCGCGTCGCTGCAATACAAACCGCGACTGCCAGGCAAGGCATCAGGGCGCGGCAGATGGACGGCACAGACCGCGCAGGCCACCACTTCAGTGGCTTGCTTGGGACCGGCGACATTGGGCGCTGTCGGCGCCCTGGATTTTTTCTCGCGAAGTTCGGTGCGCCGGCTGTTGCGCCACAACCAGACACCGACCAGCACCACCACAAAAACAATCAGGTATTTCATACGCGCTTCAAAACCACTTCGAGCACAAATCGCGAGCCCGCATATCCGAGCAACAGCAAGCCTGAGCCCAGATAAAGCAGGCGCACCGCCTGGCGGCCACGCCATCCGAGGCGCGCCCGGCCGGCCAGCAGACCGGCGAAGGTCAACCAGGCCAGAACTGAAAACACGGTCTTGTGGTTCCACTGCCAGGCCAGGCCGGGACCGTACAGGGTTTCGGCAAACCACCAGCCCACCACCAGCGTGGCAGACAGAAGCACAAAGCCCGCCTGCACAAACCGGAAAGTCAGGCGCTCCAGCGTCAACAAGGGCACACCCGTGTCCGTTTGCGTGGCCGAACGGATCGAGCGTTCGGAGCGGTTCATCAGCCCGCCATGCACCACGGCCGCAGCAAACAGGCCATACGATGCAATACCCAGCGCCCAGTGCAGCGGCAACCAGGGCGAGGCGATCAGGTGGTAGCTGGAACCCGGAAACACCAGTGCCAGCAGTACGGCGGCCGTCCCCAGACCGGCCAGCGCCCAGCGCGCCTTCAGTTGGGGAAACAGCCGGCTCTCGACTGCGTAGACGCTGAGCACCAGCCAGACGGTCATCGACAGGGCCGGGGCAAAACCAAAACGTGGAGGCTCCCCCAGCAGGCCGTCGGCCAATGCCAGCGCGTGCAGCAGCCAGGCCAGAAACAGCAGGACGCGGGTGGCAGTTTCACTCAGGCGCCGGGCTGCCAACGCCAGCACGGCGTAGGCCAGCGCGGCGGCGATGGCCGTCGCCAGACCCCACCCAGCGCTCAAAGTTAAAATCATGGCTACAGTTTAGCTGTAGCTGCCTGCCGCGCAGGCCTGAATTCTTCCTTCACTTCCTTTTGCTCCAGCTGTGGAGCCTGCTCATGGCCTCTGCCCTTACCGACAAACTTTCCCGCCTCGTCAAGGAAATGCGAGGCCAGGCCCGCATCACTGAATCCAATGTGCAGGACATGCTGCGCGAGGTGCGCATGGCGCTGCTCGAAGCCGACGTGGCACTGCCGGTGGTGCGCGACTTCATCGCCCGCGTCAAGGACAAGGCCCTGGGCCAGGAGGTGATGAGTTCGCTGTCGCCCGGCCAGGTGCTGGTCAGCATCGTCAACCGCGAACTCGCCGCGACCATGGGCGAGGGCGTCAGCGACATCAACCTGGCGGCCCAGCCGCCGGCGGTGATCCTGATGGCCGGCCTGCAGGGTGCGGGTAAAACCACGACCACCGCCAAACTCGCCAAACATCTGATTGAAAAACGCAAGAAGAAGGTCCTGACGGTCTCGGGCGACGTGTACCGCCCGGCCGCCATCGAGCAGCTCAAGACCGTGACCAAACAGGCCGGCGCCGAATGGTTTCCGAGCACCGCCGAGCAGAAACCTGTGGATATTGCACTGGCCGCGCTCGACTATGCACGCAAACACTTCTTCGACGTGCTGCTGGTTGACACCGCTGGCCGGCTGGCGATTGATGAGGCGCTGATGGCCGAGATCAAGGCCTTGCATGCGGCGCTCAATCCGGTCGAGACCCTGTTTGTCGTCGACGCCATGCAGGGCCAGGATGCGATCAATACCGCCAAAGCCTTCAAGGAGGCTTTGCCGCTGACCGGCATCATCCTGACCAAAACCGACGGCGACTCGCGCGGCGGCGCCGCGCTCAGCGTGCGCCAGATCACCGGCGCGCCGATCAAGTTCTCGGGCACCAGCGAAAAGATTGACGGCCTCGAAGTCTTCGACGCCCAACGCCATGCCGGACGCATCCTGGGCATGGGCGACATCGTGGCGCTGGTCGAGCAGGTCACGGCGGGTGTCGACATGGAAGCGGCACAAAAACTCGCCGCCAAGATGAAGTCCGGCAGCGGCTTTGACCTCAACGACTTTTTAAGCCAGTTGCAGCAAATGAAAAGCATGGGCGGCCTGTCCAGCCTGCTGGAAAAACTGCCGGCACAGATGGCGGCCAAGGCCGGCCAGGTGGACATGAACAAGGCGGAAAAAGACATACGCCGCAAGGAGGGCATCATCCAGAGCATGACCCCGCTGGAGCGCCGCAAGCCCGAACTGATCAAGGCCACGCGCAAGCGCCGTATCGCCGCCGGCTCCGGCGTTCAGGTGCAGGAGGTCAATCGACTGCTCAATGAGTTTGAACAGATGCAGGGCATGATGAAAAAGATGAAGGGCGGGGGCATGATGAAGATGATGAAACGCATGGGTGGCATGAAGGGCATGCCCAAGTTTTAAGCGTCAGGCCATCGATTTATTGAAATAAATCTGTCTGCAGCCCATGCCCAGTGGGCGTATGTAGCTATTAATTCAATAGCAAATTAACCTCGTCAGCGAAGAACCTGTCCGTTTTTTCAGACCTTGGTCACGTGCTGCGAGCCCAACACCCCATGCCCACCACCCACCTCCTCTACCTGCACGGCTTTCGCTCCTCACCACAATCAGCGAAGGCAAGGCAAGTGGCTGCGTGGATGCTGAGCCGCCACCCGGATGTCACCTGGTGGTGTCCGCAACTGCCGCCCTCGCCGAGGGAAGCGATGCAGATGGTGGGCAACGGCATCGCGGGCTGGCCAAAGGCATCGATGGCCGTGGTCGGCTCGTCGCTGGGCGGTTTTTACGCCACCCATGTGGCCGAGACCGGCCGCTGCAAGGCGGTGCTGCTCAATCCCGCCGTCAACCCGGCGCGCGATCTGGCCAAATACATCGGTGAACAAACTGCCTGGAATGACCCGAATGAGCGCTTTTTCTTCGAGCCCCGGTTTATCGATGAGTTGCAGGCCCTCACTCACGGACCGGTGGCCCGTCCAGAAAATTATTTTGCAGTGATCGCCAAAGGTGACGAAGTGCTGGACTGGCGCGAAATGACGGGGCGTTATCCCGGCGCACACATCCGTCTGCTCGAAGGCGGCGACCACGCCCTCAGCGACTTCGAGCGCCACCTGCCGGAAGTCATGGACTTCCTGGCTGTGTCATGAAGGCCCGCGCGTAGCCGCTGATTACACTAGTCCCTGCTGCAGACCAGCCCTTGCGGGATGTTCGGTTTGCTGCGCCAGCGTAACCAAAGGATGTCGTTTTGTTTGTATTGTTTGAAGAAGCCGGGAAGTTTCAGGCTGGCCGTATTTTGTCCGAGGCGGACAGCTCGCTGCAGGTCGAGCTGGACTCGGGCAAACGGGTCAAGCTCAAGGCCGCCAACGCGCTGCTGAAGTTTGAAAAACCCGCGCCGGCCGCACTGGTCGCAGCGGGGCAGAAAATCAGCGAAGAAATCGATCTGGACCTGGCCTGGGAATTTGCCAGCGAGGAAGAATTCGGCTTTGCCGAGCTGGCGCGCGACTATTTCAGCGCCGACCCGACCCAACCCGCGTCCACCGAGCAGCAGGCCGCCGCCCTGTTCCGGCTGTTTGAGGCGCCGCATTATTTCCGGCGCGCCGGCAAGGGGCGTTTTCGCAAGGCCCCTGCCGAGATCCTGCAGCAGGCGCTGGCCGCCATCGAGAAAAAGAAGCAGGTGATTGCACAAATCACTGCCTGGGCCGAAGAACTCGCGCAGGGCAGTTGCCCGGCGCCAGTGCGTGAGCAGCTATACAAAATCCTGTTCAAGCCTGATAAAAACAGCCCTGAATACAAAGCCGTGGTCGAGGCCTCGCGCGCCGCGCACAAGGCGCCGCTGGACCTGCTGCAACAGGCCGGAGCCATTGCCTCGCCCTACCAGTTCCACTGGAAACGCTTTCTGTTCGAAAACTTCCCGAAAGGCACGGCCTTCCCCGCCGTGCAGGCGCCGCCCGTCAAGGATGCGTTGCCGCTCGCTGCGGATGTGCAGGCCTTTTCCATCGACGACTCCAGCACCACCGAGATTGACGACGCACTGTCGGTGCGGGGCCTGGGCAGCGGCACCGTCACGCTGGGCATCCACATCGCCGCACCCGGCCTGGCGGTGTTGCCCGGCAGCCCCATCGACCTGCTGGGCCGCGCCCGCCTGTCCACCGTTTACATGCCGGGCTACAAGCTGACCATGCTGCCCGACGCGGTGGTGCAAAGCTACACCCTGCAGGAAGGGCGCAACTGCCCTGCCCTGTCGCTGTACGTCACGCTGGATGAAGCCACCCTGGCCATCAGCGGCACAGCCACGCGGCTGGAGCAGGTGCCGATTGCAGCCAACCTGCGCCACGACAAGCTGGACGCGGTATTCACTGAGGAATTTTTTGAAGCTGCAGCAGCCGGTGCGCCGCCGGCCGATGTGGCCTGGGGCGTCGAGTTGTCCTTTTTACACCGGCTGGCGCGGCACCTCAAAGCCCAGCGCGAAGTCGTGCGTGGCAAGCCGGAAAACTTCAACCGGCCCGACTACAACTTCAGCCTTGACAACCCGACCGGCCAGGAGCCGGAAGGCAAGGAGAAGGTCAGCATCAGCATCCGCAAACGCGGTGCGCCACTGGACCTGATCGTCGCCGAAGCCATGATTCTGGCCAACAGCACCTGGGGCGAATGGCTCGCCGAACACGGTGTGCCCGGCATCTACCGCAGCCAGGCCAGCCTGGCGCCGGGCGTGAAGGTGCGCATGGGCACCAGGGCGCTGCCGCACGCCGGCATAGGCGTGAAAAGCTACGCCTGGGCCACCTCGCCGCTGCGCCGCTACACCGACCTGGTCAACCAGTGGCAGATCATTGCCTGCGTCACACATGGCCGCACCGCCGCGCTGGCAGCACCCTTCAAGCCCAAGGACGCGGAACTGTTTTCAATCATCTCGGGTTTCGACGGCGCCTACAGCGCCTACAACGGTTTTCAGGCTGGCATCGAGCGTTACTGGACCCTCACATACCTGCAGCAAAACGGCATCACCGAGCTGACCGCCACCGCCTTCAAGGACAACCTGGTGCGCGCCGACGACCTGCCGCTGGTGCTGCCGGCTCTGGGCGCGCAGGGGCTGCCGCGCGGCGCGAAGCTGCGCATCCGCCTCGGCGAGATCGACGAGATCACGCTGGATGTCAGCGGCACGGTAGTTGAGCGTCTGGACCTGGTCGTGGACGACGCTGCCGCCGGGCAGGTGGACGAGGAAGACAACGAATCGGAGATCGCCGCCGGTCCGATCTCGATTGCCGTCGATCTCAGCGATGTGTCCGATGACGGCTCTGCGGTGGCACCAGCGGCCAGTTAGCGCAGATAATCCTGTTCTGTGAAGTCACCCAGCACCCTGCACATTGCCCTGGGCTTTTCAGTCGCCCTGCATGCGGTGCTGCTGACCGTACGTTTTGTCGACCCGGAGCGTTTCAACCGGGTGTTTCAGGACACACCGCTGGAAGTGATTCTGGTCAACGCCAAATCTAAAGAACGACCGGACCTGGCCAAGGCGATTGCCCAGGCCTCGCTGGCCGGCGGCGGCGATGCGGAGCGGGGCCGGGCCACCAGCCCGCTTCCGCCCTCGGCGCTGACCGAACTTGGCGACGCCAGCGAAGACGCGCAGCGCAAGATCGAGGCGATGCAGGAGCAGCAGACCCTGCTGCTGGCGCAAATCAAGAAGGCGCTGGCGGCCATGCCACCGCCCGACCCCAAGGTCACCACGCGCGACGCGGCGCAGGCCGAGCGCGAGGAAAAACGCAAACAACTGATCAAGATCCTGGCCGAGATCGAGCGTCGCATCAACGAGGAAAATGCGCGGCCGAAAAAACGCTACATCAGCCCAGCCACACGCGAGGAGGTGTACGCCGTGTATTACGACGCGCTGCGCCGCAAGATCGAGGAGCGCGGCACGGTCAACTTTCCAGAGATGGCCGGCAAGAAACTGTATGGCGAACTGACCATGGTGCTGACCATCAATTTCGACGGCCGTGTGTTGTCGACCGAGGTGGTCGAAACTTCGGGCAACCTCACGCTGGACCGACGTGCCCAGGCCATCGCGCGCGCCACTGGCCCGTTCGGCAGCTTCAGCGAGGCGATGCGCCGCAAAGCCGACCAGATCGTGGTGGTTTCGCGCTTCAAGTTCACGCGCGACGAAACGCTGGAAACCAGATTGACCGAGCGCTAGGGCCGGCTTACACTTTTTATGGATCACTACTGCGTCCTCGGCAACCCGGTTGCACACAGCAAGTCGCCAGCCATCCACGCGCGCTTTGCGGAACTGACTGGCCAGGCCATGGCGTACAGCAAACAGCTCGCACCCCTCGACGGCTTCACCGCGACGCTGCAGCAGTGGATGGCCAATGGCGGCCGCGGCTGCAATGTCACCGTGCCCTTCAAGTTCGAGGCTTTCCGCCTGGCCAATAGCGCCAGTGAACGCGCGATGCTGGCGCAGGCTGCCAACACGCTGAAGTTCGGTGAAGGTGGGCAGATAACCGCCGACAACACCGACGGAATCGGCCTGGTCAATGACATCCAGCTCAATGCAGGCGTCAAGCTGGCCGGGCGCGACATCCTGTTGCTGGGCGCCGGGGGGGCCGCAGCCGGCGTGTTGGGCCCGCTGCTGGCGGCGGGGCCGCGCCGGCTGGTGGTCACCAACCGCACCCATGCCAAGGCCGTAGAACTGGTGGCACGCCATGCCAGCCATCCATCGCTGCGCATCTTGCTACAAAAAACAGAGCTGCTCGCACAGGAGCAGCATGGGCTGGAGGCTAATTTTGATGTGATCGTGAACGCCACCGCCAGCAGCCTGGGCGGTGGCGCTGCGCCGGTGGACGCGCGTGTACTCAAGCCTGGCGCACTCGCCTACGACATGATGTACGGCCCGGCGGCCAAGGGTTTTGCCGACTGGGCACAAGCCCACGGCGCCCTGCCGCGCGACGGCCTGGGCATGCTGGTCGAGCAGGCCGCCGAGTCCTTTGCCTTCTGGCGCGGCGTGCGGCCGCCCTCGGTCCAGGTGCTGCAGGAAATGCGCAAGGCGCTGGCATGAAAGCGCTGCTGCGCTGGTTGCTGCTGGTGCTGATCGCCGGGTTAGCGGTTCAGCTCTATTTTGTCGGTCGCATTGCGCTGATGGTGCTGGTGGACCCCCAGTCCACCGCGTTCCAGCGCTCGGAGATCTACCGGGTGGTGACCGAACATGGCAGTCTGAAATGGCGCCAGCAATGGGTGCCTTATTCGGAACTGTCCGACAACCTCAAACGTGCGGTGATTGTTTCCGAGGACGCCACGTTTATCGAGCACGAAGGCGTAGACCTCGAAGCGCTGGAAAAAGCCTGGGAAAAAAATACCCAGGCCGAGCAGCGCGCCGAGAAAGCGGCCAGCCGGCTCGGCAACAAGGCGGCTCCAGCCAGCGGCGGCAAGGCGGCCAAACCACCAAAAGTTGTCGGCGGCTCCACCATCACGCAGCAGCTCGCCAAAAACCTGTTCCTGTCGGGCGAGCGCACCCTGATGCGCAAGGGCCAGGAGCTGGTGTTCACCTTGATGCTGGAAGCGCTGCTCAGCAAACAGCGCATCCTGGAGATTTACCTCAACAACGTCGAATGGGGCGAAGGCGTGTTCGGCGCCGAGGCAGCGGCGCAGCATTATTTCCGCAAGCCGGCATCAAAACTCAGCGCTTACGAAGCAGCCCGCCTGGCGGTGATGCTGCCGCGCCCCAAGTATTTTGAAACCCGGCCGGGTTCCGGCTACCTGGCTTCGCGCGCCTCCACCATTGCCGCGCGCATGGGCGGGGTGGAGGTGCCATGAACCTGCGTGCAAAAGCCATGAGCCTGTTTTTGCTCGGCCTGATCCGCGCGCTGACCGGCGCACAGGCCCGCTGGCAAGGCTGCCCGCCCAAGGCCGAGCAGCGCATTTATTTTGCCAACCACCAGAGCCATGCCGACCTGGTGCTGATGTGGGCCGCCCTGCCGAGCGAGCTGCGCAGCATCACCCGGCCGATTGCGGCCAAGGACTACTGGACCAAAACACCGTTCAAGCAGTGGATCACCACGGCGGTGTTCAACGCCATTTATGTGGACCGCACCAAGACCACCGACCAGGACCCGCTGGAGCCACTGGTCGACGCGCTCGAAAGCGGCGACTCCATCATCCTGTTTCCAGAAGGCACACGCGGTAACCAGGAGGAGCCGCAGGCCTTCAAGTCCGGCCTTTTCAATCTTGCGCAGAAGTTTCCGCAGGTGGTGCTGGTACCCGCCTGGATCAACAATGTGCAGCGGGTGATGCCCAAGGGCGAAGTGGTGCCCGTACCCATCCTGTGTTCGGTGACCTTCGGTGCGCCGCTGGTGCTGCAGCCTGGCGAAGAGCGCAGCAGTTTCCTGACACGCGCGCGGCAGGCGGTGATTGCGCTGAGGGACACCTGATGAGCAGCTTTCTGCGCAACCTCACACCCTCGCAGCAGGTCGGCCTGCTGTTTGTGATGGTGTTCGGCCTGCTGATCGCCGCCAGCATCACCGCGCTGGTGATCTCGCTGCGCGACGACGGTGATAACGAGATACGCACGCAGGACATCAAGGAGCTGACCAGCCTGCTCAACACCTCGTGGATGATGTGTACCGTGTTCTGGCTGGCCTGGGCCTCGGGTGAAACGGTAGCGACGCTGCTGTTTGCCATCGTGGCCTTTTTTGCGCTGCGCGAATTCATCACGCTGTCGCCAACCCGCCACGGTGACCACCGCAGTCTGGTGCTGGCGTTTTTTGTGGTGTTGCCGGTGCAGTTCTGGCTGGTGATCACCAAACGCTTCGACCTGGTGACGGTGTTCATTCCGGTTTATGTGTTCCTGGCGATCCCGGTGGTCAGCGCGCTGGCCAATGACCCACAGCGTTTCCTCGAACGCAATGCCAAGCTGCAGTGGGGCATCATGGTTTGTGTCTTCGGTATCAGCCATGTGCCGGCGTTGTTGCTGCTGGGCTTTCCCAACTACAGCGGCAAAAACGCCTTCCTCGTTTTCTTCCTGGTGTTTGTGGTGCAGACCGGCATGCTGGTGCAACACTTGGCCAACCGCAAGTGGCCACGCACGCCGACCGCGCCGCAGGTCAGCCAGAGCTTCAACTGGCCCAGCTGGCTGATCGGCATCGCCACCGGCGCTTTCGTCGGCGGCCTGATGTCAGGCCTGACACCGTTCAAGCCGGCCCAAGCCGTGGCCATGGCGCTGATTGCCTGTGTCGCCGGATCGCTCGGCCACCTGGTGATGAAGGCGCTCAAGCGCGACCGCGGCATCACCAACTGGGGCAGCGAAGGCAAGTCGGTCACCGGCGCCAGCGGCTTGCTGGACCGCGTTGATGCCCTGTGTTTTGCTGCACCGGTGTTTTTTCATTCGGTTCGGTGGTATTTTGGCCTCTAGCCCCTACTCCAAAAGCGCGAGCAGCTATCAAAAGCAGAGCAGATGAGAATCCTGGGTATCGATCCTGGCCTGCAGATCACCGGCTTCGGCGTGATCGATGTGGATGGCCACGCGCTGACGTATGTCGCCAGCGGCACCATCAAGACCACACATCTGGACCGGGGCAACCTGCCGGCACGGCTCAAGGTGCTTTTCGACGGCATCTGCGAAATCACGGCGCGCTACAGCCCGGACAGCTCAGCCTGCGAGATCGTGTTTGTCAATGTGAATCCCCAGGCCACGCTGATGCTGGGTCAGGCGCGCGGCGCCTGCGTTACCGCGCTGGTCAGTTGCAACATCGAGGTGGCCGAATACACGCCGCTGCAGATGAAAAAAGCCGTGGCTGGTTACGGCAAGGCCGGTAAACCCGAGGTGCAGGAGATGGTCAAGCGCCTGCTCAAGCTCCCTGGACTGCCCGGCAAGGACGCGGCCGATGCGCTGGCGCTGGCGATCACCCATGCGCATGTGGGCGGCTCGGCCGCGATTCTGGCGCGCGCCACCACCCTGGGCCGCACCTCCACCGCCTCGTTCAAGGACGGCCGGCACCATTGAACTGGCTGGGAGCTAGCCCCAGAGGAGTTCGTCGGCGATCAGGATGGCGAAAAAGATGAAAGCTGCGATCAGGGTGCCCCCGAGAAGTCTGAGGCCGGTGCGTTTGTAACGCACATTGGAGGTCAGTGCGAACAGCGCAAACGAAATGCCGGCAGCCACCAGCAGCAACACAATGACGATGCGAAAAACAGCCATGCAGCGACCTGCCTACCAGGCTCGCGCCAGCTGCGCAAAACCCTGAGGCGCCTTTTTCTCGTCCTCAAAGGTCACCACTTCGAAAGCGTCGGCATGTGACAGCAACTCGCGCAGCAGCTTGTTGTTCAGCGCGTGTCCGGAGCGGAAGGCGCTGTAGGCGGCCAGCAGCGGCTTGCCGAGCAGGTAGAGGTCGCCCATCGCGTCAAGAATCTTGTGTTTGACGAACTCGTCGTTGTAACGCAGGCCGTCGGTATTGAGTACGCGGTAGTCGTCCATGACGATGGCATTGTCCAGCCCGCCGCCAAGCGCCAGCCCGTTGGCGCGCATCATCTCGACATCCTTGGTGAAGCCGAAAGTGCGTGCCCGCGCAATGTCACGGGTGTAGGAGCCGGTGCCCAGGTCGAACTCGACACGCTGACCGGTGGAGTCCACCGCCGGGTGGTCAAAGTCGATCTCGAAGCCCAGCTTGTAGCCGTTATACGGCGACAGACGCGCCCATTTCTCGTTCGCACCTTGCCCCTCGCGCACTTCCACCGGCTTGAGCACGCGGATAAATCGCTTCGGGGCCGCCTGCAATTCAATGCCCGCAGATTGCAGCAGGAACACAAACGACGAAGCCGAGCCATCCAGAATCGGCACTTCCTCGGCCGTGATGTCGACATACAGGTTGTCGATGCCCAGCCCGGCGCAGGCCGACATCAGATGTTCCACCGTGTGCACCTTGGCGCTGCCGCTGGAGATGGTGGACGCCAGGCGCGTGTCAGTCACGGCCTCGGCAGAGATCAGGATGTCCACCGGCTGCGGCAAGTCCACGCGCCGGAACACGATACCGGTGTCGGGCGCGGCAGGCCGCAAGGTCAGCTCGACCCGCTGCCCGCTGTGCAGGCCCACACCGACCGCTTTGGTCAGGGATTTGAGGGTGCGTTGCTGGAGCATGGGTCTATTTTAAGTGGGGTGGGTGAAGTGGGGGTAAAGCATGGGTAATCGGCTGGGTACGGGGTGGCCTCCCGCTCCGCACCCCTCGCCTGTCATCCCGGACTGGATTCAGGATCCATGTTTGCTGAATCCCACCGTTCGGGCTGAGCCTGTCGAAGCCTTCTTCGCTTCGGCCCGTGCTGTGTGCCAACAAGCCGGGGGTTGCCCGGCAGCAACTCACTTTCTTTTTGCGTCGCCAAAAAGAAAGTGAGCAAAGAAAAAGGCGACCCGATGGTCTGGGTCCCCTGCGCTGCGCTCCGGGGCAGCCTGCGGTGCTCGCCGAAAGTGGGGCCGAGCTCGAACTCGCCTTCGGCTTGTATGTTATGGGTGTCGGGGTGGAGGGACTCGCTTCGGATTCGGCCGCGGCAGCGGACCGACAGTTTTGAGATTTCTCCCGCCCCACCTTCCAAC
>NZ_JAYWHI010000078.1:0-2783 GCF_043778355.1 Polaromonas sp. | reverse complement strand
AAAGAAAAGTGAGTTGCTGCCGGGCAACCCCCGGCTTGCTGGCAAACCGCAACGCACCCTCAAGCCCTCACCGCCGCATAGACTCATTACCCCAATCCCGCCGATCTCCACCTCTCCCTGCCAGTTACCATGTAGCCACAACACCATCACCACCGGCCCCAGGCCGGAGAGGAAAAATAAATGCATCGCATCGTCATCGTCGGAGGGGGCGCCGGCGGGCTGGCGCTGGCCACCCAGCTGGGCAAACATCTGGGCAAAAAAAAGCTGGCCGAGATCACGCTGGTCGACGCCGCGCGCACCCATGTGTGGAAGCCGCTGCTGCACCAGCTCGCCGCCGGCAGCTTCGACACCCATGCCGAGGAAATCGAGTACCTGGCGCAGGCACGCTGGAACCATTTCAAGTTCCGGCTGGGCCGGCTTGAAGGCCTGGACCGCGCCAGCAAAACCCTGCAGCTTGCCGCAAGCCACGACGAGGCCGGTCGGGAAATTACGCCGGCGCAGGAACTCGCCTACGACACGCTGGTGGTTGCCGTCGGCAGCCAGACCAATGACTTCGGCACCCTGGGCGCAGCCGAACACACGATCAAACTCGACAGCCCGCAGGCCGCCAAACGTTTCAACGACCGCCTGATCAACGCCTGCATACGCGCGCAGACGGTGCCGCGCAGCGCCGGCAGCGGCCGCCTGACCGTGGCCATTGTCGGCGGCGGCGCCACCGGCGTGGAACTCGCCGCCGAGCTGCACGCATCGGCGCGCGTGCTGGCCAACTACGGCTTCGACCACATTCACCCGGAAAAGGACTTGCAGATCGTGCTGGTGGAAGCCGCGCCGCGGCTGCTGGCGCAACTGCCGGAGCGCCTGAGCGAGTCGGCGCTGCGCGAGTTGCGCAAACTGGCCATCGAGGTACACACCAATGAAAAGGTGGTCGAAGTCACCGAAGGCAGCCTGAAGATGGCCAGCGGCAAGGTGATCTCGTCGAGCCTCACGGTCTGGGCCGCCGGGGTCAAAGCCGGGGACTTCCTGAAGTCGCTGGGCGGTGCGCAGCCGCTGGAGACCAACCGGCTCAACCAGCTGGTCGTCAACGGTAACCTGCAGACCACAGACGCCAGCATTTACGCCTTCGGCGACTGCGCTGCCTGCCAGCAGCCCGACGGCACCTGGGTGCCGCCACGTGCGCAGGCGGCCTACCAGCAGGCCATGTACCTGGTGAAGGCGCTGCCGCGCCTGCAGCGCGGCGAGCCGGTGTCGCCCTTTGTGTTCCGCGATCAGGGTTCGCTGGTTTCGCTGTCTGAATATTCCTCGGTCGGCAGCCTGATGGGCAGCCTGACCAAGGGCAGCTTTTTTGTCGAGGGACAACTGGCCAAGCTGATGTACTGGGCCCTGCACAAGCAGCACCAACTGGCGCTGGGCGGCTGGAAAAAAACCGCGCTGATCACCTTGTCCGAAATGATTGACCGCACCTACCGCCCGCGCATCAAGTTGCACTGATAATCAGCGAATATTTTTCAACCCAACGGAGAACACCATGGCAAAAGGACAGCAAAACAAGGACAAGATGGTCAAGAAGCCGAAGAAGGACACCGCACCGCCGAAAGCAGTCTCGCCCGATGCGGTGCGCCCCACCATCGTCACGCAAGTTCCCCTGCGCGGCAAACTCAAGAACAAATAAAGCAGTGACGGCCCAGCCGGCAAATCCCCTCCATGGCGTGACGCTGGAAACCATGGTCACGGCCCTGTCGGACCACTATGGCTGGGAAGATCTCGGCCAGCGGATAGCGATTCGCTGCTTCACTTTCGAGCCCAGCGTGCCGTCCAGCCTCAAGTTTTTGCGCAAGACGCCCTGGGCCCGCGAGAAGGTCGAAAGCCTGTACCTGTTCATGCTGAGGGAGCAGCGGCGGGCAGCACCCACCGTGCATAACTTCCCGCCGCCAAAGGTGGGGCCCTAAGCTCCCAGCGGGTTGGCAAACAGCAGCATCATGGCCACGCCCACACCGATCAGGAAGTTGGCGTCAATCAGGCCAGCCAGCAGGAACATCTTGACCTGCAGTGGCTCCATCAGCTCGGGCTGGCGCACCGCGCCCTCGATGAAGCGCCCGCCCATCACGCCTATGCCCAGGCAGGCGCCAATGGCGCCCAGTCCGATCAAAAGGCCAGCTGCAATCGAAATGGCACCTGCGTCTGTCATGATTTTTCTCCTTCGTTAAACACTTGCTGATGGCTAGGGCCTGTTCACACTATTTATACAAATGCGAACGTGCTTAAAACAGCGCCAATCTAGGCGCGCGACGACGCCCAGCCTGGGCGGCTGGGATAGGAGTGCAACGACGAGTGGCGTTGTTTTAAGCACGTTCCCTCCGGGTTGCGGCCAAAAAGGCCATGCGCAGTGTTGCGAAGCCTTGCCGGGCGCCAGCCCGGCTGCGTTTTGCGCCTCGCGCATGACCTTTTTGACTCGCAACGCATTTTGCATAAATAGTGTGAACAGGCCCCAATGATGCTGGCCGGTTCACCGCAAAACAATGACCCCGCAGGTCATGCAGAGGTGCCCCCTGGCTTTGAGCTGGTCCATGCCGACGCCAGCCTGCTGGTGCTGGGCAAGCCCGCTGGCCTGCTGTCAGTGCCGGGCCGGGGCGCGGACAAGCAGGACTGCCTGAGCACACGTGTGCAGCAGCACTTTCCCGACGCACTGGTGGTGCACCGGCTCGACATGGCGACCTCGGGCCTGCTGCTGATGGCGCGCAGCATCGCCATCCAGCGGGCGCTGGGCGCGCTGTTCGAGCGGCGCC
>NZ_JAYWHI010000077.1:0-53467 GCF_043778355.1 Polaromonas sp. | reverse complement strand
ACCTGGTGGCAAGCCATCACGGGGAACTGACGCTGGCGTGCAGCTTTATGGGCGGCGGGCGGGTGGATATCGTGCTGCCGGTGCCTTGAGAGCCATGCGCTTCAAGGGGGAAGCTGCAAGTTTTAACTTACCTTGAAGAAGGCGGTTTGGGTCGGTCGGTGTGCGACGGTCAAGCTCGCCACCACCTCGGGTGTCTGCGCCAGCAACTGTCCCTTCTTCCACACTTTTAATCGATTCGCCCGCAACCGGATGGCCTCCACCCCGTCCCGCGCCTGCAGCAGCACAAAACTCGCATCGCAGCCCGGTGCGATACCGTAGTTGTCGAGGTGCATCACCTTCGCGGCGTTGACCGTCACTGCATCAAAACAGTCACGAATGCCTTTCTGGCTGGTCATCTGCGCCACGTGCAGGCCCATGTGGGCGACTTCGAGCATGTCGCCGCTGCCCATGCCGTACCAGGGGTCCATCACGCAGTCGTGGCCGAAGGCGACGTTGACGCCGGCGGCCATGAGTTCGGGCACGCGGGTCATGCCGCGGCGTTTGGGGTAGGTGTCGTGGCGGCCTTGCAAGGTGATGTTGATCAGCGGGTTGGCGATGACGCTGACGCCGCTCTCGGCAATCAGCGGCAGCAGCTTGCTCACGTAATAGTTGTCCATGCTGTGCATGGACGTGCAATGGCTGCCGTTGACGCGGCCTTGTAGGCCCAGGCGTTGGGCCTCAAACGCCAGGGTTTCGATGTGGCGGCTCAGCGGATCATCCGACTCGTCGCAGTGCATGTCGGTGAGCAGCCCGCGCTCGGCGGCGATCTCGCACAGCAGCCTCACGCTGGCGGTGCCCTCGGCCATGGTGCGTTCGAAATGCGGGATGCCGCCGACCACGTCGACACCCTTGTCAAGCGCGCGTTTCAAATTCTCGACACCGCCTTGGCTGCGCAACACACCGTCCTGCGGGAAAGCGACGAGCTGCAGGTCGATATAAGGCGCGACCTGTTTCTTGACCTCCAGCAGCGCGTCCACCGCCAGCAGGCTGGCATCACTCGTGTCCACATGGCTGCGGATGGCGAGCAGGCCTTTGGCCACAGCCCAGTCGCAGTAGGTCAGGGCGCGTTCGATGATGGCTTCAGCCTTGAGTGAGGGTTTCAACTCGCCCCACACCGCAATGCCTTCGAGCAGGGTGCCGCTTTCATTGACGCGCGGCAGGCCGTAACTCAGCGTGGCGTCCATGTGGAAGTGCGGGTCCACAAAATGCGGGCTCAGCAAATAGCCGCCGGCGTCCACGGTCTCAAGCGCCTGCACGCCGGCGATCGGTCCATCGACGACTTCGGTGATCTTGCCGTTCAACACGGCGATCGACATGCCGGTACGGCCGTCGGGCAGGGAGGCGTTGATGATCAGCAGGTCCAGCATGTGTCAGCCTCGTGGTTGGATGCCGCAAACCGGCGACGAAGGCGCTATCGAATCAGGAGCTGCTTGCGCCCGCTGCATAGGGGCTGGAGGTCTATTTCGTGCCGAAGATACGGTCGCCGGCGTCTCCGAGGCCCGGCAGGATGTAGCCGTGGTCATTGAGCTCGCGGTCGATGGCGGCGGTGTAGATTGGCACGTCCGGGTGGGCTTTTTGCAGCGCGGCGATCCCTTCGGGGCAGGTCAGCAAGCAGACGAACTTGATCGACTTGGGGTTGAGCTCCTTCAGGCGCTCAACCGCAGCAATGGCCGAGTTGCCTGTCGCCAGCATCGGGTCGACGATGACGATGTCGCGCTCCTCCATGTCGTGCGGCATCTTGAAGTAGTACTCGACGGCGGTCAGGGTTTTCGGGTCGCGGTACAGACCGACGTGGCCGACACGCGCGCCCGGCACCACGCTGAGCATGCCTTCAAGAATGCCGTTGCCGGCGCGCAGGATGGACACAAACACCAGCTTTTTGCCGTCGATGACCTTGGAGATGGTTTTTTCAAGCGGGGTTTCGATTTCGATGTCCTGCATCGGCATGTCGCGCGTGACCTCGTAGGCCATCAGCATGCTGAGCTCGTTGAGCAGGGTGCGAAAGGTGTTGGTGGACGCGTCCTTGCGGCGCATCAGCGTGAGCTTGTGCTGCACCAGCGGGTGGTCGATCAGGTGGACTTTGTCGTTACGGGTGCTCATGTCTTGTCTTGCCTTTGATTCAAAATACGGTGCCGTCGCTCTGGATGTTCAGAGGCGGTTGGCCTTCATGCAATTGCTGCGCCAGCGCGCGGCCTGCCG
Source organism: Polaromonas sp. (assembly GCF_043778355.1). Classification (GTDB taxonomy): domain Bacteria; phylum Pseudomonadota; class Gammaproteobacteria; order Burkholderiales; family Burkholderiaceae_C; genus Polaromonas. The sequence goes on along the minus strand of NZ_JAYWHI010000077.1, from coordinate 51,229 downwards.
CCCAGGTACCGCCTTCCAGCACACAGGCCAGTGGCATCTGTGCGGCGCTCAATCCTAACTGTTCGCGCACCCGCGGCGCGAGTTCGTCGAGCAGGGCCACCGTCAGCGCGCGCCATTCAACGATCAGCTCGTCGCCGGGGGCGTGCAGGCGCCCGGCCAGCGCCGGGTTCTTGAGCATCAGCACACCGGCATCAAGAAACAGGCCGCCGTTGCGGTATTCCGGCAGGCCGGTCAGCGCGTCCAGGCCCTGGACCTGCACGCCGGCCCACTCAAACGGTTCGAGCAGCGAATAGGTCAGCCACTGCGAGAGTTTGTGGAAGGGCATCCAGCCGCGGCTCGGGCCGTCGGCCTCTTGGCCAGCGGCCGGGTGGCGCCAGCAGTCGCCGAGTGGCTCGCCATCAAGCGCGTTCTGCGCGGGCCAGATGGGCGCCAGGCCGCTCAGCAGCAGCGACAACACATCGTGCGCCTGCACTGTGCCGCTGCCGGTGGACGCGAGGCGGTCGAACAGGTGGCCGGGCCGGCCGGGTTGGCCGAACACCGTCGGGTTGGCCTGCAGCGTCTGCCCCAGGCGCCGCAGCAGCGCGGCGCGGCCGTCGACGCCGATCAGCGGGTTGTCGGGGCCGACCTGAAACGCTGCAGCCAGGCGTTCTGGCGTGAGGGCCTGCAGGCCGGCGGCGTCGGCCTGCAGCGGCTGCGCCGGGTCGCTGGAAAACAGGCCGGCCATGAAGGCATGAAAACTCGCCACACCCAGGCCTTCGGAGCGGGTGAACTCCTGGGCCGGATGCTCGCCGATGGCGGCTTCGTGGTAACACCAACTGGGCCCGGCGCCAGCGTCGAGCAGCACGCTGACCAGCGCCAGGTCAATTTGCGCACGGGCGCGTTCAGCGGGGCCGATGGAACCCAAGGCAGTGTTGAGTTGCGCCAGCCGGTCCACGCCACCGGCCTCGAAATGCCGCCAGCGGCTGTGGTACGGAATCACCAGATCGGGGTAACGCGCGCGGGTGAGTTCAGCCACCAGCGCGGCGGCGGTCAGCATGGCGCCATCGTTGACCGCAAACCAGGTCGACTCGCCGCGGCGTGCACGCGCCAGCAGGGCCTGCGCCCGGCTGCGTATCGTTTTTGTGGAGCGTAATTCGGCTGTAGCCCCTGTCTGGCGGGCGTAAGCAGCTACTGAATCGATAGCGGTTTGGGGGTGGGTGGTGACAGCTTCAGGCATCCAGCCCCCGGCCTTTCGCTTTTTTGAGCTCTTCGGCCGTCGGCACCGCGCCGGGCGTGAAGTAGCCAGCCGCCATCTTGGCGTCCATCTCGACCTGGGCGTCGGCGGGAATCATGTGGTCGGGGATGTTGACGCGCTCGACCACCTCAATGCCGGCGGCCGTGATCGCGTCGTACTTCATGTTGCTCATGGAGACCAGCCGGTGGATCTTGCGTATGCCCAGCCAGTTCAGCACATCGGGCATCAGCTCCTGGAAACGCATGTCTTGCACCCCCGCTACACATTCGGTGCGGTTGAAGTACTGGTCAGCGGTGTCGCCGCCGACCTGGCGCTTGCGCGCGTTGTAGACCAGGAACTTGGTGACCTCACCGAGCGCCCGGCCTTCCTTGCGAAAGTAGGACACCAGACCGACACCGCCACGCTGCGCGCCCTGAATGCATTCTTCAATGGCATGGGTCAGGTAAGGGCGGCAGGTGCAGATGTCAGAGCCGAAAACGTCGGAGCCGTTGCATTCGTCATGCACGCGGGCGGTCAGTTCGATGTCGGGGTTGGCCAGGTCGCGTGGTTTGCCGAAGATGTAGGCGGTGAGCCCGCCTATGGGCGGCAAAAAGACCTCCAGGTCGCTGCGCGTCACCAGCTCGGGGTACATGCCGCCGGTTTCCTCGAACAAGACGCGGCGCAAATCGGTCTCGCTGCAGCCAAAACGCCGCGCCACTTCGGGCAGGTACCAGACCGGCTCGACCGCCACCTTGGTCACCATGGCCGCGCCGCCGGCGGTCAGGTATTTGCCGTCGGCCTTGAGCCGGCCGGACTGCAGCGCCTCGATCACCTCGGGCAGGATCACATGCGCCTGCGTCACGGCAATCGTCGGGCGGATGTCGTAGCCGGCTGCCAGTTCAGCCGCGAACACATCGGCCACGGTCGCGCCCCAGGGGTCCATCGCGACGATGCGTCCCGGTTCGCTCCATTGCGGGTAGGGGCCGATGATGTCGGTCGGCGAGGTGTTGGTCAGGTCGGCCTTGTGGCTGGCTGACAGCGCGCCCGACGCCACGGCCAGCGCGCGGTACACGCTGTAGGAGCCGCTGTGGGTGCCGATCACATTGCGGTGGCTGCGGTTGGTGGTGGTGCCTATGACCGGCCCGCGCTCGGTGGCGGTGGCAGCAGCCCAGTGGATCGGCAACGCGCCCTGACCGCCCGCGTGCGAGGTCAGCCGGATGTGGCGGGGGGAGGGACTCGAAGCGGTCGGTGCGCTGGTGGGCGGGGTGTCGGCAACCGTGTCAGAAGGCTTGGCAAGCTCGGCAGGCATAAAGGGAACCCTTCAAAAAATCGAATGTACCGACGACATCCGAGGCTTGCAAGGGCTGTGCCGGAAAAGCAACTGCCGGCGCAGATAAATCGCCGCGCGGGCGAGCGTTCAGCGCTTCTTGCCCCCCAGGATGCTCCCCAGCGCACCGCGCAAGACCTGACGCGCCAGGTTGCGGGCTTCGGACTTGAGCACCTGCTGCACCATGCCGTCGCGCTGGCCGCCGCGCGGGCCTTTGGAGCCAAACAACACGTCGCTCAGGCCGCCCATGAAGCCGCCGGAAGCTTCGGCTGCCTTGGCGGTTTCGGCCTGTGCAGCTTCGGTGCGGGCCTTCAGCATCTCGTAGGCTGACTCGGGATCTGTCGCTTTTTCATAAACCCCTGCCACAAGCGAACCGGCAATCAGGACATTGCGCTGCTGCGGCGTGATCGGGCCAATCTGGCTGCCGGGCGGCAGCACATAGGCGCGCTCGGTGATGCTGGGTCGGCCCTTGCTGTCGAGAAAACTCACCAGCGCCTCACCCACCGCCAGTTCGGTGATCGCGGTCTCGATGTCCAGGCCGGGTTTTTGCCGCATGGTCTGGGCCGTCGCCTTGACGGCCTTCTGGTCGCGCGGTGTGAAGGCGCGCAGCGCGTGCTGCACCCGGTTGCCAAGCTGGGCCAGCACCGAATCGGGAATGTCCAGCGGGTTCTGCGTGACGAAATAAACGCCGACGCCTTTGGATCGCACCAGCCGCACCACGAGTTCGATGCGTTCGATCAGCGCCTTGGGCGCCTCTTTGAACAGCAAGTGCGCCTCGTCGAAGAAAAACACCAGCTTGGGTTGGTCCGGGTCGCCGATCTCGGGCAACTGCTCAAACAGCTCCGACAACATCCAGAGCAAAAAGGTGGCGTACAGGCGCGGCGAGTTCATGAGTTTGTCGGCAGCCAGGATGTTGATGACACCCTTGCCGTCGACCGTCTGCATGAAGTCGCTGATGTTGAGCATGGGCTCGCCGAAGAACTTGTCGCCGCCCTGGGTTTCGATCTGCATCAAGCCGCGCTGGATCGCACCCACGCTGGCGGCGCTGATGTTGCCGTATTCGGTGGTGAACTTGCTGGCGTTGTCGCCCACATGCTGCAGCATGGCGCGCAGGTCTTTGAGGTCCAGCAGCAGCATGCCGGCGTCGTCGGCGATCTTGAAGACCAGGTTGATGACGCCGGCCTGGGTCTCGTTGAGGCCCAACATTCGGCCCAGCAGCAGCGGGCCCATGTCGGAGACGGTGGCGCGCACCGGGTGGCCCTGCTCGCCGAACACGTCCCACACTGTGGTGGGGCAGGCCAGCGGCTCCGGCTTGGTGATGCCACGATCTTTCAGCACGGCGCCCATCTTGTCGCCGATGTTTCCGGCCTGGCTGATACCGGCCAGGTCGCCCTTGACGTCGGCCATGAAAACCGGCACGCCGATTTTCGAGAAGTTTTCCGCCAGCGTCTGCAAGGTCACCGTCTTGCCGGTGCCGGTAGCGCCGGTGATCAGGCCGTGCCGGTTGGCCAGCGCTGGAAGCAGCTCACAGGTGGTGGAAGCGTTCCGGGCAATCAGAAAGGGCTCGGCCATGGGGTGTCCTGTAGTTGGAGGAAGCTCTGCACCACCCCTCGCGGTCCGTGACAGCCCGGGCTCAGGCGATCTGCGGCGTTGCCTTTCTTGCCAATAGTCATGCTATTGGCTGCAAAACGCGCCTGGCAGCTCATCCCGATCCGGACTGTACGAACTCGCGCGGAGCTGTGCAGAGCTCCCTAAAAGTAAAATACGGTTTGTAGATTAAATCAATTCCAAAGGATTTCCGTGGCCGGTCACAGTAAATGGGCGAATATTCAGCACCGCAAGGGGCGGCAGGACGAAAAACGCCAGCGGATCTGGACCCGTGTGATGCGTGAAATCATGGTCGCGGCCCGCATGGGCGGCGGCGACCTGGGTACCAACCCGCGGCTGCGGCTGGCGGTGGACAAGGCCAAGGCGGCCAACATGCCCAATGAAAACGTCAAATACGGCATTGCCAAGGCCACCGGCAGCCTGGAAGGGGTGCATTACGAGGAAGTGCGTTACGAAGGCTACGGCATCGGCGGCGCGGCCATCATCGTGGACTGCATGACCGACAACAAGGTGCGCACCGTGGCCGAGGTGCGGCATGCGTTTTCCAAACACGGCGGCAACATGGGCACCGAAGGCTCGGTGGCTTTCCAGTTCAAACACTGCGGCCAGCTGATTTTTGCGCCCGGCACCAGCGAAGACAAGATCATGGAAGTGGCGCTGGAGTCCGGCGCTGACGACGTGATCACCCACGAAGACGGCGCCATCGAGGTGCTGACGCCCTACACGGCGTTCGAGACTGTCAAGAATGCGCTCGAAGCGGCTGGCCTGACGCCCGAGGTGGCCGAAGTCACCATGCGTGCTGACAACATGATCGAAATGGCAGGCACAGAGGGCGAAAAAATGCAGCGCCTGCTGGACGTGCTGGAGGACCTGGACGATACCCAGGACGTTTTCCACAATGCAGCCATTTCGGAATAAGAAAATCAAACCAATGAAAGTTCCCGCATGAAAGTTTTAGTGGTGGGCGGCGGTGGCCGTGAACATGCGCTGGCCTGGAAGCTCGCCCAGTCTCCCAAGGTGCAGGCGGTGTACGTTGCGCCGGGCAACGGCGGAACGGCGCTGGACGCCAGGCTGGAAAACATCGCCATCACCGATGTGAAGGCATTGCGTGAATGGGCGCTTGCTGAAAAGATCGCACTGACCGTGGTTGGCCCCGAGCAGCCGCTGGCGGCCGGCATTGTTGACGAGTTCCGTCTGCACGGCCTGCGGGTGTTCGGCCCGACCAAAGCTGCCGCACAACTGGAAAGCTCGAAGGCGTTTTCCAAGGCCTTCATGAAGCGCCACGGTATTCCGACGGCCGAGTACGAGACCTTCACCGATGCCACGGCAGCCCATGCCTATGTGGACGAAAAGGGCGCGCCGATTGTGGTCAAGGCCGACGGCCTGGCCGCCGGCAAGGGCGTGGTGGTGGCCGTGAGCCTGCACGAAGCGCACGAAGCGATTGAATTCATGCTGGCGCCCGACCCCAGCTTCAACCCGCTGGGCGTGACGCACAATGCCGGCGGCGCGCGTGTGGTGATCGAGGAGTTTTTGCACGGCGAGGAAGCCAGCTTCATCGTGATGTGCGACGGCAAAAACGTGGCGGCGATGGCGACCAGCCAGGACCACAAACGCCTGCTTGACGGCGACCAGGGCCCGAACACCGGCGGCATGGGTGCCTACTCGCCGGCGCCGGTGGTCACACCCACGGTGCATGCCCGCGCCATGCGCGAGATCATCCTGCCGACCATCAGGGGCATGGAAAAAGACGGCATTCCCTTCACCGGTTTCCTGTACGCCGGCCTCATGATCACGCCCGACGGCAAGGTCAAAACCCTGGAGTTCAACTGCCGCATGGGTGACCCCGAGACCCAGCCCATCATGATGCGGCTCAAGTCGGACCTGTTCGACGTAATGATGGCGGCGACCTCCGGCAAGCTCGACGAGGTCGAGCTCGAATGGGACCGCCGTGTGGCGCTCGGTGTGGTCATGGCCGCGCACGGCTACCCGCTGCAGCCGCGCAAGGGTGATGTGATCACCGGCCTGCCGCCGGTCAACACGTCCGGCGCTGACGACACGGTGGTGTTTCATGCCGGCACGGCCACCGCTGAGGGCGGCGCCAAAGGCAGCGTGCTGAGCTCGGGCGGGCGCGTGTTGTGTGTCACGGCGCTGGCCAGTTCGGTGAAAGAGGCGCAGCACCAGGCTTACGAGACCGCCAGGACCATCCATTTTGACGGCGCGCAATACCGCAAGGACATCGGATTCCGGGCGATCAAGCCCTGATGGGCATGGATTGCCAGCCGTCGCAGTCTTGGTCGGTCCAACTGCTTCCTGGCACTGTCGCCACTCCCTCTTTTCGTCGGCTCACATTCCAGTGAAATGAAGACCATGACAGACACCTCCCACGTTCGCAGTTACCTGCTGGCGCTGCAGCAGCGCATCACCGCCAGCATCGCCGCCATCGACGGCGGGGTGTTTGCTGTTGATCCCTGGCAGAAGGCGCCGGACGAGCCGCTGCAGGGCAATGGCACCACCATGATCCTGGAAGGGGGCCAGGTGTTCGAACGCGCCGGCTGCGGCTTCTCGCACGTGCGCGGCCCGCGGCTGCCGCCTTCGGCGACGCAGCACCGGCCCGAACTGGCCGGCGCGCCATTTGAAGCGCTGGGCGTGTCGCTGGTGTTTCACCCGCGCAACCCCTACGTGCCGACGGTGCACATGAACGTGCGCATGTTGATCGCCACGCCGGCGTCGGGCGCGCCAGTGTCCTGGTTTGGCGGTGGCATGGACCTGACGCCGTATTACGGATTTGAAGAGGACGCGCGTCACTTCCACCAGACCTGCAGCGACGCGCTGGCGCCGTTCGGCGAGGACAAGTACCCGCGCTTCAAGACCTGGTGTGACGAGTATTTCTACCTGAAACACCGCGATGAGCAGCGCGGCATCGGCGGCGTGTTTTTTGATGACTTCCAGGAACTGGGCTTTGACGGCAGCCTGGCCATGATGCAATCGGTCGCCGATGCCTTCCTGCCGGCTTACCTGCCTGTCGTCGAACGCCGCAAGGCCATGGCGTATGGCGAGCGTGAGCGTGATTTCCAGCTTTACCGTCGTGGCCGCTACGTCGAATTCAACCTGGTGTGGGACCGTGGCACCCATTTCGGCCTGCAGTCGGGCGGGCGCACCGAGTCCATCCTGATGTCGATGCCGCCGCTGGTCAGCTGGTCCTACCAGCGCGCAGTAGAAGCCGGGTCGGCGGAAGATCGGCTTTACAAGGCGTTTTTGATACGGCGGGACTGGCTTTGAGCGAACCGGCTGCCAGCGCGCGGCGCATCGGCATGTTTGGCGGCTCTTTTGACCCGCCACATGTGGCCCATGTCGCGCTGGCCAGTGCAGCCGTCGCCCAACTGCAGCTCGATGCTCTATTGGTCATTCCGACCGGGCAGGCCTGGTACAAGGAGAGGGCGCTCAGCGCTCCGGAACACCGGCTGGCCATGAGCCAACTGGCGTTTGACGGGCTGGCGCGGGTGCAGGTCGATCCGCGCGAACTCCAGCGCGCCGGACCGAGCTTCACCATCGACACGCTGGAGGCGCTGCAGGTCGAAAACCCCGGTGCCCAGCTCTACCTGATCATCGGCAAAGACCAGTTTGCGGCGCTGAAAAGCTGGCACCGCTGGGAAGACCTGCTCCAGATAGCTATAATTTGTATAGCAGACCGTACAGACCCGACATGGGCTGAGGCCGGATTTAACCCCAAAATCCGGCTTTTGCGACCGCTTGTACACCTGCAATTGCCCCTGATGCCCCTCAGTGCCACCGATATCCGGCGGCAAATCACTGCGGGCACTGCAACGCCGCAAGGCCTGGTCCGGCTGGTTCCCGAGGCCGTTGCGCGTTATATTGAGCGCCATCGTCTCTATATTTCGCCCTGATTCGACCCCTTTATTTTTATTGAAGCCCACACTGCATGACCTCCACCCCCGCCAACACCACCGCTGCCAAAAAAGACGTCCAGAAACTGCAGCGAGCCATCATTGATGGGCTGGAAGATGTGAAAGGGGTAGACATCCAGGTGTTTGACACGGAACACATCACTTCACTGTTCGAACGCGTGATCATCGCTTCGGGCACCTCCAACCGGCAAACCAAGGCATTGGCCGCCAGTGTGCGTGATGCCGTGCGTGACGCCGGTTTCTCCAAGCCGCGCATTGAGGGCGAAGAAAACGGCGAGTGGATCATCGTGGATTGCGGCGCCGCCGTGGCACACATCATGCAGCCGACCATCCGCCAGTATTACCACCTCGAAGAGTTGTGGGGCGACAAGCCGGTCAAGCTCAAGCTTGGTGCGCCGGCGCCGCTGGTCAAGGCTTCCAAACCTGAGCCCGAAGAGGTGGCCAAGCCGGCGAAAGGCCGCGCAACCGGCAAGCCCGCAGCCAAATCGGCGAAGCCGCCTGCAAAAGTGGCAGCCAAACCCGCCGCGAAGAAAACTGCCCGCACCGATGACGGCACCTATGTCGGCCGTGTCGGCAAGACCAATGACTGGACGGCCAAACGGAACGCCGCCGCTCCGGTGACCGAGCCGGCTGCCAAACCGGTCGCGAAGAAAACAGCGGCAAAGACGCCAATCGTCAAGATTCCCGCCACCAAAAAAGTGGCAGCCAGGAAAACGACCGCTAAAACGGCGGCCAAATCCGCCGCCAAAAAACCAGCCGCTCGCAAGACCTCCACCCGGAGCCAATGAGGCTGACAATTGTTGCCGTCGGCCAGAAGGTGCCCGACTGGGCGCAGACCGCTTACGACGACTACGCCAAACGCTTTCCGCCGGAACTGAAGGTCGAACTCAAGGCCGTCAAGACCGAGCCGCGCGCATCCAAGACTTTGGACACCCTGCTGGCCGCCGAGCGCCAGCGGATTGAAGGTGTGATTCCCAAAGGCACACGGATCGTGGCGCTGGACGAACGTGGTACGGCCGTGACCACGGTGGCGTTGTCGGCCCGGCTCACAGGTTGGCAATTGGGCGGCGACGACGTGGCCATCGTGATTGGCGGGCCAGATGGCCTGGATCCGGGTTTCAAGCAAGCCGCGCACGAGCGTTTGCGCCTGTCGGACCTGACCCTGCCGCACGCCATGGTGCGTGTGCTGCTGATCGAGCAGCTGTACCGCGCCTGGAGCATCACGGTGAATCATCCCTATCATCGAGAATGATGACAAGTAGAGTGTCATCCCGGACTCGATCCGGGATTCATGCCTCGCAAAAAGTGAGGTCACGGGCTCGCCACGATGGATCCCGGCTCAGAGGCCGGGATGACAGCCTGGTTTCATTGATCCTCCCCCATGACTGACTTTATCTACCTCGCCTCTCAAAGCCCGCGCCGCCGCCAATTGCTGCAACAGTTGAGTGTTGATTGCCAGTTGCTGCTGCCAGATGCCGCTGAAGACAGCGAGGCGCTGGAGGTGGTGCTTTCAGGCGAGTCGCCCACCGCCTATGTGCAGCGCGTGACGCAGCTCAAGCTCGACGCTGCCGTCGCCCGCTTGAAAAATCGCGGCTTGCCGCCCGCGCCCGTCTTGTGTTCAGACACCACGGTGGCGCTGGGTCGGTGCATCTATGGCAAGCCGGCCGATGAAACCGATGCTGCGCGTATGCTCGGTGAGCTGGCGGGCACCACGCACCGGGTATTGACTGCGGTCGCGGTGCAGTCCGGGCGCAAGCGCCTGCAGGCCCTGAGCGTCTCCCGCGTGACCTTCACACCCATGACCCCGGCGCAGATCCGCGCCTACGTGGCCTCGGGTGAACCCATGGGCAAGGCCGGCGCCTATGCGGTGCAGGGCAGGGCGGCCATGTTCATCCGTCATATCAGCGGCAGTTATTCGGGCATCATGGGTTTGCCCCTGCATGAAACGGGCGGATTGCTGCGCGCAGCCGGCTTGAAAATATAGAGACAACAGATGCAACAAGACATCCTGATCAACTGGTCCCCCCAGGAAACCCGCGTGGCGGTGGTCGAATACGGCGCGGTGCAGGAATTGCACGTGGAGCGCACGCTGGAGCGCGGTCTAGTCGGCAACGTCTACCTTGGCAAGGTGGTGCGGGTGCTGCCGGGCATGCAGTCGGCCTTTATCGACATCGGCCTGGAGCGCGCGGCGTTTTTGCATGTGGCCGACCTCATGAGCAGCATCGCCAGCCGCCATGCCGACAACGACGGCGCGTCCAGCCCGGCGGCCCCACGGCCGATCGAAAAGCAGCTGTTCGAGGGCCAGGCCATGATGGTGCAGGTGCTCAAGGACCCGATAGGCACCAAGGGCGCCCGGCTGACCGCACAGGTCAGCATTGCCGGCCGGTTGCTGGTGTTTCTGCCGCAGGACAATCACATCGGTGTGTCGCAGAAAATTCCGTCGGCACAACGCGAGGAACTGCGCCAGCGACTGCAGGCCCTGACCGGCGACATGGGTGGTGGTTTCATCCTGCGTACCAATGGCGAGGACGCGACCGACGCGGAGCTCGGCGAAGACATCGCTTATTTGCGCAAGACCTGGGCCCGCATCAAGGATGCCGCGCTCCGGCTGCCGCCGACGTCGGTGTTGCACCAGGATCTGAGTCTGCTGCAACGCGTGCTGCGCGACATGGTGGTGGAAAACACGCTGAGCATACGCATTGATTCGCGCGAGCAGTTCGACCAGCTCAAGCTGTTTGCCACGGAGTTCATGCCTGCCACCCTGCAACGGCTGCAACTGCACAGTGGCGAGCGGCCGATTTTTGACCTGTTCAATATCGATGAGGAAATTGCCAAGGCCCTGGGCCGGCGGGTGGATCTCAAATCCGGCGGTTACCTGATCATTGACCAGACCGAAGCGCTGACCACGGTGGACGTCAACACCGGCGGTTTTGTCGGCGCGCGCAATTTCGACGACACCATCTTCAAAACCAACCTTGAAGCCTCGCTGGCGATTGCCCGGCAACTGCGCCTGCGCAACCTCGGCGGCATCGTGATTGTCGACTTCATCGACATGGTGCAGGTCAGCCACCGCGACGCCGTGCTGGCCGAATTCCAGAAACAACTGGCGCGTGACCGCATCAAGACCCACGTCAATGGGTTTTCAGCGCTGGGTCTGCTGGAGATGACCCGCAAGCGAACCCGCGAGTCACTGGCGCATCAGTTGTGCGAGCCTTGTAGCGCCTGCATGGGAAAAGGCGTGGTCAAGACAGCACGCAGCGTCGGCTACGACATCCTGCGCGAAGTTCTGCGCGAAGCGCGCCAGTTCAACCCCCGCGAGTTCCGGGTGATTGCATCACCCAAGGTGATCGAACTGTTTCTCGATGAAGAAAGCCAGCACCTGGCTGGACTGAGCAATTTCATCGGCAAACCTATTTCGCTGCAGGCGGAAGCGGCGATGGCGCAGGAACAATACGATATTGTGTTGCTCTGAGTTGCTGCAAAAATAGCGTCCTGTATATGTCTGCCGCCGCCAGTTCATCGCCGTCCATTCCGATTCTGGTGTATCACCAGATCAGCGAAGCGCCACCCAGGGGGGCGCCATTTCGCGGCCTGTATGTGTCGCCCGCAGCCTTCTCGCGCCAGATGGCGCTGCTCAAACTGCTCGGGTACCAGGGCCTGTCCATGAGCGCCTTGCTGCCTTATCTGAAGGGTAAAAGAAGCGGCAAGGTGGTGGGTATCACCTTCGACGACGGTTATCTGAACAACCTCACGCAAGCGCTGCCGGTGCTGCAACGCCATGGCTTTTCCTCGACTTGTTATGCCGTCAGCAACTTGCTGGGTCAGACCAATGCCTGGGACCGCGAGATCGGGATCGCGCAGGTGCCGCTGATGGATGCCGCCCAGTTGCGACTGTGGGTGGCTGGCGGGCAGGAAGTGGGTTCGCACACGCAAAACCATGTGCGCCTGCTGCAAAGCGACGCACCGACGGCGTTGGGCGAGATGACGCAGGACAAGGCGGCACTTGAAGCCCTGCTGGCCACGCCGGTTCAGCACTTTTGCTACCCCTATGGCGAATACGCGCCGGAACATGTGCTTATGGCGCGTGAGGCCGGCTTCGAGACCGTCACCACCACGCGCCGGGGCCGCAGCACCATCAATGGCAATTTGCTGGAGTTGCCGCGTGTGCCCGTGGTGCGCTCGACCAGCCTGCCGGTGTTCTGGCTCAAAATCGCCACAGCCTACGAAGACCGGGAGCGCGCTTGAGCCCGGCTGCACCGCAACGGCTTCGTATTGCGGTGCTCAACCGTATTTTTGACAGCACGGGGGGCGGCGCAGAGCGGTATTCGATCGCGCTGGTCGAGCAACTGGCGCTGCACCATGATGTGCATGTGTTCGCGCAGCAGATCAATCACCATGCGCCTGGCGTGAGTTACCACCGTGTTTCGATGCCCATGCGCAAGCCGCGCTGGCTCAACCAGCTCTGGTACGCCTTTGCCACCTGGCGCGCCACCCGCACCGGTTTCGACATCGTGCATTCCCATGAAAACACCTGGCATGGCCAGGTGCAGACCGTGCATGTGGTGCCGGTCAGGCACAACCTGTTTCATGGACGAACCGGTGCGCGCCGTCTGCTGCGCTGGATCAAGGTGGTGAGCAGCCCCCGGCTGCTGACCTACCTTGGGCTGGAGCGACTGAGGTTCCAGCCTGAAAAAACACGACGCATCGTGGTGACCTCGGACAACCTGGGCCTGACGATGGCGGCGACCTATCCCGGCTCCCGCGCGATGACGACGGTGATCACGCCAGGTGTGACGCTCCCGGCGCTCCCCAACCAGGAGGACAGGCTGGCGGCCAGGATCGCGCTGGGCCTTCCGCCCGCCCGGTTTTGCCTGCTGTTTGTTGGTAACGATTACCGTAAAAAAGGGTTGGTCAATTTGCTTGAGGTCCTGGCGACGCTGCCTGAGCAGGTGGTGCTTGCCGTGGTCGGCAACCCTGCGCATATTCCCGAATTCAGGCGGCGAGCCGAGTCGCTCGGTGTCGTCGCCCGCGTGTTTTTTCTGGGTGCGCTGCAGGACGTAGCGCCGGCCTACCGTGCAGCAGACGCGCTGGTGCACCCGACACTCGAAGATACGTTTGCGATGGTGGTGCTGGAGGCCATGGCGCACAGCTTGCCGGTGGTGGTCAGCAGCGCGACCTACTGCGGTATCTCCGGCTTGCTGAGCCATGGCGTGAATGCGCTGCTGCTTGATGACCCGCGCAGTGCGCAGGAGCTGGGCGCAGCGCTACGGCTGATCTCCGGGGACGAGGGTTTGCGCCGGGCGTTTGGCAGGCAAGGGCGGCTTTTTGCGAGTCATTACCGTTGGGAAGACATCGCACGCCAGCAAGAGGCGGTGTACCTGTCGTCGCTGGCTGCCTCAAAAGCTGAGGCACGCACACTCAAGCGACCAGCTTGAAGTGTTTGCGGCTGAAGTCCAGCCCCGTCAGCAGTTCGATTCGCCGCATCAGGTGGTATTTGTTTTCCTTGCGGGTGGGCTGGTAGGCTGGATCAATCCGCAAGGCCTGCTCGGCCCCGGTGGCCAGCCACTCTTTTGCGACGGCGGGATGCGTGCCATGAAAAGACTCCAGCGCCCGCGCGTCAAACTGGCTGTAGTGCACTTCCATCTTGGTCGAACTCGCCCAGTATTTGCTGACCTGGTCGAGTTTTTTCTGCATGTCTTCGTTGCGACGGATCCAGCCGTAGTGAAAGATGTGTGCATTGGCCAGCGCGGCCTTGGGGTTGCGTGGTTTTTTGTGCTCGGTGGTGACCAGCCAGTACTGGCCGTCGGGCGCGTAGGAGCGAATGGTGTTGCGGATCAAGCGGCATTCGCGGCGGTACCAGCCAGGGCTGATCGAGACCCACTGCGCCGAGCCATAAAAGTGGCGGTAATCGAACACCAGTGCTTCCACTTCGGGGTTGGCGTGGTGCTTTTCGACGCTGGCGCGGATGGCGGGCAGGTCGTCTTCGTGCACCACCTCATCGCCTTCCAGGTAAAACGCCCAGTCGCCGGTGCATGCGTATTGGGCAATCATTTTTTGCTGGGCATACACAAAGCCCCGGTCGGCCATGCGTTCGTTCCAGACGGTTTCAATCACGCGAATTTTTGGGTCGCCGATGGCCAGCACGCGAGCCAATGTGTCGTCATTGCCGCGGCCGACGGCCACCACAAATTCGTCGACCAGCGGAAGCAGCGAGCGAATCGAAGCTTCAAAGGGAAAGCCCAGTTCAACACCGTTGCGGATGAAGGTGAAACCACTGATGGAAACTGTCATGAGAGTTGCATGGAGGCTGGATTTTTCGAGAGATCGGAATCGTACAGGCCCAGCCGGTACAGCCGGGCGTACGGGCCGTCGCGGGTGACCAGCTCGGCATGGGTGCCGGTCTCCACAATGCGGCCGGCGTCCATGACCACGATTCGGCTGGCATGTTGCACGGTGGACAGCCGGTGTGCGATGACCAGCGTTGTGCGGTTGTGCATCAGGCGTTGCAGCGCTTCCTGCACAGCACGCTCGGATTCGGTGTCCAGCGCCGAGGTGGCTTCGTCGAGGATCAGCACCGGCGCATCCTTGTAGAGCGCACGTGCAATGGCCAGGCGCTGACGCTGGCCGCCAGACAACTGCGTGGCATTGTGGCCGGCCAGGGTGTCCATGCCTTGCGGCAGATCGGCAACAAAACGCTCAAGGTTGGCGGCCTGCAGGCAGCGCTGCACACGTGCGCGGTCCAGCTCGGCGCCCAGCGACACATTCACCGCAATGCTGTCGTTGAGCATCACCACATGCTGGCTGACCAGCGCAAACTGGCTGCGCAGCGCATCTATCTGCCATTCACGCAGGTCATGGTCATCGAGTTCGATGGAACCGGACGTCGGCTCCACAAAACGCGGCAACAGATTGACCAGCGTGGTTTTACCCGCGCCGGACGCGCCTACCAGCGCCACGGTTTCACCGGGGTGGATGGTCAGACTTACCGAGTCCACTGCCGTCGCCCCCTCGTTTCCATAGGCCACGCGGGCGTTGATGAACCGGATGTGCCCGTCTGCCCGGAGCTTGAAAAAACTGCCGCCTTGTTCGTCAGGTGTTTTTTCCATCAGATCAAGCCCGCGCTCCAGCGCTGCCAGACCGCGTGTGATCGGGCTGGCGACCTCTGACAGGTGCTTGATGGGCGCCACCAGCATCAGCATGGCCGTCACAAAAGCCACAAACGAGCCGACCGAGGTACCGTCGGTCGCGCTTTGCACGAGGGCCACCGAAATCACGGCCGACAGGGCGACCGCCGCCAGCATCTGCGTGGTGGGGGTCATGGCGGCAGACGCGGCGATGGACTTCATGGACAAGCGCCGCAATGCATCACTGAGCTGCGCGAAACGCCTGGCCTGGTCACCCTGCGCCGCATGCAGTCGGATATCGCGGTGAGCCAGCACGTTTTCTTCCACCACATACGCCAGCGAATCGGTCGCACTCTGGCTGGCCTTGGTGAGCCGGTAAAGCCGGCTGGAGAGCACACGCATGACCCAGGCCACAGCCGGTATCAGCAGCGTCACGATCAGGGTCAGCTTCCAGTTCAGGTAGAGCAGATAACTCGACAGGGCCAGCAGGGTCAAGGTGTCGCGCGTCAGGCCCATGACCGAGTTGACCAGCATGGATGAGCCGTTTTGCACCTCATACACCACCGTGTTGGCAAGGGCGCTGGCCGACTGGCTCGAAAACAGGTCCAGCCGCGCCGACAGCAGCTTGCCGAACATGGCTTTGCGCAGTTCCAGCAAGCCCAGATTGGTGACCTTGGCCAGTGCAATCTGCGCCACAAACCCGGCAAAACCGCGCACCCCGAACAGCAGAATCAGCGACACCGGTATCACCCACAAATCAATGCCGCCTTTCTGGAAGCCCTTGTCGAGCAAAGGTTTGAGCAAGGCCGGCACCAGCGGTTCGGTGGCAGACGCGATCACGGTGGCGCCTATGGCGATCACCCAGGCGCTGCGGGACTGGTTGAAATACGGCCAGATGCGCCGCAGCCGTTGCCTGATGGGCGCTGGCGCAATCGATTCGCGGGCGGGAACGACGCCGCGTGTCAAGCGGAAACCCCGGACGCCGAAGCCGACCGCCCAGCCTGTGTTTGCATCCGCCCCGCATACACACGGGTAAAGTTCACTGCGATTTTTGGCATGGATGCTGCCCAGGGCCTGCTCACATTATTTATGCAAGTGCGAATATGGTTAAAACAGCGCCAATCCAGGCGCGCGACGACGCTCAGCCTGGGCGGCTGAGATAGGAGTGCAACAACGAGTGGCGTTGTTTTAACCATATTCCCTTCGGGTTGCGGCCAAAAAGGCCATGCGCAGCGTTGCAAAGCCTTGCCGGGCGCCAGCCCGGCTGCATTTTGCGCCTCACGCATGACCTTTTTGACTCGCAACGCATCTTGCATAAATAGTGGGAGCAGGCCCTTGAGGACCATAGAGTCAACAAGCCAGCATTATCGTGGAACAATTGAAGGCCAATTCCTACAAGCCTTCCTGCGCGCAGCATTCACAATCGTCAACTTGATCAGGCAGGTGAATGGCAGCGGCTGATTGGGACTTCAACACATCACGCACCATGAGCCTTTCCGTCATCATCATCACCAAAAACGAAGAGGCCAATTTGCAGGCATGCCTGGAGTCCGTCCGATTTGCAGACCAATGGGTCGTGGTGGACAACGCCAGCACGGACAACACCCGCGCCATTGCCAGTGACTTCGGGGCGGAGGTGACGCAAACCCAGGCCTGGCCTGGTTTTGGTCCGCAAAAAAACCTGGCCCTGAGCCTGGCCAGACACGATTGGGTCTTCTCCATCGACGCCGACGAACGCGTCACACCGGAGCTGGCGCTGGAGATTCAACAGGCCATGCAAAACCGCGCCGCCGATGCCTTCGAGATTCCGCGTCTCACGCAGTTTTGCGGGCAATGGATCCATCATTGCGGCTGGACCCCGGACCGGGTACTGCGCCTGTTCCGGCGCGGTCAGGCCGGCTTCAGCGACGATCTCGTGCATGAGCGTGTGATCCTCAAGTCCGGCGCCGTGGTCCGCTTGAATTCCCGCCTGCTGCATTACAGTTATCCCACGCCCGCGCACTACTGGCGCAAGCTTGAGCAATACAGCCTGGCCTGGGCCCAGCAGGCCCACGCGCGTGGCAGACCCAGTTCCATGCCGCGGGCGGTAATATCGGGCCTGATGGCCTTCCTGAAAAGTTATGTTTTTCGCCTTGGCATCCTCGACGGCAGCATGGGCTTCGCCGTCTGCGCCATGCAGGCCCAGGCCGCCTTCGGCAAATACTTCACTCTGTATTGTTTGAACCAGCAAAATGCACCCAAAAAAACCTGAAAATTTCCCGCCTGTAGATTGCCTGCCGGGCCGACGCAGCCTGATCGCCGGCCTGACTGGCCTGGGCGCGCTGTCCATGATGCCGGCATCCTGGGCCCAGTTTCGCGTCGAGGTGTCGGGTGTGGGCCTGACCCAGTTGCCAATAGCGATTGCCGCCTTTCGCGGTGACGCGCAGTCCCCGCAAAAAATCGCCGCCATCGTCCAGGCGGATCTCGAACGCAGTGGCCAGTTTCGCGCGGTCGATGCCAGCGGCAACCCGCTTGACGAAAGCTCCCGGCCCGACTTGTCCGTATGGCGCCAGCGTGCTGCAGACTCTTTGCTGACCGGCAGCGTCACACGTTTGGCCGATGGGCGCTACGACGTGCGTTGCCGCCTCTGGGACGTGGTGCGCGGGCAGGACCTGGGCGGCCAGAGTTATGTGGTGCCGCAGAGCGATTTGCGCCTGTCGGCGCACCGCATCGCCGACTTTGTTTACGAAAAACTGACCGGCGAGAAGGGCGTTTTTTCGACCCGCATCGCCTACGTGACCAAGGCCGGCACACGTTACAACCTGTGGGTGGCAGATTCTGACGGGGAGGGCGCGCAGTCGGCGCTGGCCAGCCCCGAACCGATTATTTCTCCGTCGTGGTCGCCCAATGGCTCGCAGCTCGCTTATGTGTCCTTCGAGTCACGCAAGCCGGTGATTTATGCCCACGACGTGGCTTCCGGGAAACGTCGCCTGCTCGCCAATTTCCGCGGCTCCAACAGCGCGCCGGCCTGGTCGCCCGATGGCAGCCAGCTGGTCGCCACGCTGAGCCGGGATGGCGGCTCGCAACTCTACGCGATTGCTGCGGCAGGGGGAGAGCCGCGCCGCCTCACGCAATCTGCCAGCATCGATACCGAGCCGGCGTTTTCTCCCGATGGCCGCTTCATCTATTTCGTCAGTGACCGGGGTGGCTCACCGCAGATCTACCGCATGGGGGCCTCGGGCGGCAACGTAGAGCGCGTGACCTTTACCGGGAGTTACAACATATCCCCGGCCATCAGTCCGGACGGCCGCTGGCTGGCCTATATTTCCCGCATCGGTGGCGCCTTCAAACTGCACGTCATGGAGCTGGGCAAGGGAACTGCAACAGCCATCACCGACACCAACGGCGATGAAAGCCCGAGTTTTGCGCCCAACAGCCGTCTTGTCGTTTATGCCACGCAGCAGCAAGGCCGCGAAGCCCTGCTGACCACCACGCTGGACGGAAAAATTAAAGCCCGCCTGACCGGCTCCACCGGAGACATACGCGAGCCTGACTGGGGACCTTTCCAGAGGTAGTCCAGCAGCGCTAATCCTCCTCTTTTTAATTTTTAGCCAAGGTATTTATGAAACGCATCTTTTCTCTCTCCGCCATCATCACCCTGACTGCTGTCATCGTCGGTTGCAGTTCCGGCGTCAAGCTCAATGATGTGCCGGTCGAAAACCGGGCACCGGTGACAACAGCCCCAAGCGCCACCGGTGACGCCTCCGGCGTGACCGGCCGCGACGTGGCCCCGGTGCTGATCGGCGCCACCGATCCCTCACTGGCTGGCCCTCCCGGCGCCGCCCGCGTGATTTATTTTGATTACGACAGCTTTGTCATCAAGCCTGAAGCGCAGGCCACCGTCGAAGCCCATGCCCGTTTTCTGAGCGCCAACAAGGCGCGCAAACTGGTGATTGAAGGCAGCACCGATGAGCGCGGTGGCCGCGAATACAACCTGGCGCTGGGCCAAAAACGTGCCGAAGCCGTGCGCCGCGCGCTGGGCCTGCTGGGCGCGACCGATGCGCAGGTTGAAGCCGTCAGCTTCGGCGAAGAAAAACCAGCTGCGACCGGCACCGACGAAGACTCCTTCGCCAAGAACCGCCGCGCTGAATTCAACTACCGTTAAACCGGAGCCCCATCTTGACGCACTTCCGGATTGTCCTGGCCGCTGTGGCCTGCGTGTTGGCTTTCAACACCCATGCGGGCCTGTTTGAAGACGATGAGGCGCGCAAGGCGATTCTTGAGATGCGCCAGCGGCTGGACGTGTCGCAGCAGCGCATGAACGAGGATTTGCGCAAGGCCAACGAGGACAATGCGCAGCTCAGGCGCAGCCTGCTGGAGCTGTCAGGCCAGATTGATGCGCTGCGCAGCGAGATGGCGCAAATGCGCGGGCAGGGCGAACAGGTGACCCGCCAGTTGTCCGAGGTTCAGCGCATCCAGAAGGATTTGTCACAGGGGCTCGACGCCCGGCTCAGCAAGTTCGAGCCATCCAAGGTGACGGTCGACGGCAGGGAATTTGTTGCGGAGCCGGCGGAGAAGCAGGAGTTCGAGGCCGCGCTGGCAGTGATGCGCAAGGGTGAATTTGCCCCGGCGCAGGTGGCCTTCACCAATTTTCTCAAGCGTTACCCGCAAAGCGGCTACAAGGCACCGGCCCTGTTCTGGCTCGGCAATGCACAGTACGCCTTGCGCAATTACCGCGATGCCATCACCAATTTCCGCACCCTGGTGGCTACCGATACCGAGCACGTTCGTGCGCCCGAGGCGGTGCTGGCCGTGGCCAACTGCCAGGTCGAGCTCAAGGATATCAACGGCGCTCGCAAGACCTTGCAGGATCTGCTCAAGGCCTATCCGCAGTCGGAAGCTGCCGCGGTGGCCAAGGATCGTCTCAGCAAACTGAAGTAAAGCCGCGACGCTTTTCACGGCGTGTAATACGCTGCTCCCCGGAGGGGCGCTGCGCGCGCGGCCCGGCAGAGCCGGTTCTGCGGCCCCAGCTGGTGAAGAGGCGCATCCACGCTAGACGGCCGTAAAATCGGGCGATGGACACCTCCCAGCTCAACGCCCTCACCACCCAGGTTCTCTGGGCGGCATTCATCCTCTCCATGCTGTTTGGCGCTATCGCCCAGCGCACGCATTTTTGCACCATGGGGGCGGTCAGCGACATCCTCAACATGGGCGACTGGACCCGCATGCGCATGTGGGGCATGGCCATCGGTGTGGCGATGATCGGCTTTTATGGCATGGCCGCTGCCGGTCTGATTGACCCCTCCAAAACCCTGTATGCCTCGAACCGTTTCATCTGGCTGTCGGCCTTGGTGGGCGGCGGGCTGTTTGGCTTCGGCATGGTGCTGGCGTCCGGCTGCGGCAGCAAGACGCTGGTTCGTATCGGCGGTGGCAACCTGAAGTCGCTGGTGGTGTTTGTGGTCATGGCTGTGGCCGCCTTTGCCACACTCAAGGGGATCACCGCCGTGCTGCGTGTGGCCACGGTGGACCGGGTAGCCCTTGACTTCACCAGCAACGCAGCGCTGTCGAACTGGGTTGGTGCTGTGGCGGGTGTATCCCCAGTGCTGGCCGGCCTCGTGATTGCATTGGTACTTGGTGGCGGCTTGATCATCTGGGCCCTGCTGGGCGCGGACTTTCGCAGCTTTGACAACCTGCTGGCCGGCCTGGGCATTGGCGCGGTGGTTGCGGCCATGTGGTGGGTCAGCGGCCACCTGGGTTATGTCGCCGAGCATCCCGATACGCTGCAGGAGACTTTTCTGGCCACCAACTCGGGCCGCATGGAGGCGCTGAGTTTTGTCGCACCGGTGGCTTTCACCGTGGACTGGCTGATGTTCTTCAGCGATAAGGCCAAATTGCTGACCGTCGGCATCGTGTCGGTGTTTGGTGTGGTGGCCGGCTCGGCCGTGTATTCGCTGCTCACGCGCAGCTTCCGTTGGGAAGGGTTTCGCGACGCCGAAGACACCGGCAACCACCTGGTGGGCGCTGTATTGATGGGCGTGGGCGGCGTGACCGCCATGGGCTGCACCATCGGTCAGGGTTTGTCGGGCATTTCGACGCTGAGCGCGACCAGCTTCGTGGCCGTGGCGGCGATCCTGGCAGGCTGCGTGGCCGGTGTACGTTACCAGGTCTGGCGGCTGGAGCGCAGCGTCTAGTGGATGCTGATCTGGAACGCCGCTTCGGTGGCCTGGCGCGTCTTTACGGCGCAGCGGGTGCTCAAAAAATTCGCAGTGCCCATGTGATCGTGGTTGGCTTGGGCGGCGTCGGCTCCTGGGCCGCTGAAGCGCTGGCGCGCAGCGGCGTGGCCAGGCTCACCTTGATTGACCTCGACCACATCGCCGAGTCCAACATCAACCGCCAGATCCACGCGCTGGACAACACAGTGGGGCAGGCCAAGGTGCTGGCCATGCGCGAACGCATCGCGCACATCCACCCCGCGTGTGAAGTGGCGTGTGTTGAGGAATTTGTCGATGCCGCCAACTGGCCGGTGATCGCCGGGCTGCAGGGAAGTGAACACGTCTCCGTGATTGATGCCTGCGACCAGGTCAGGGCCAAAACCGCGATGGCGGCCTGGGCCATTAAAAACAAAATCAATTTGATCAGCGTCGGTGCAGCCGGTGGCAAGCGTCACGCGCACAAGGTCGACATCGACGATCTTGCGCTGGTCACGCACGACCCCTTGCTGGCGCAACTGCGTTACCGGCTGCGCAAGGAGCAGGGCGCGGCGCGCAAGGGAAAAATCGGTGTCGCCTGCGTGTTCAGCCGCGAGGCCGTGATGCAGCCAGCGGCATCGGTGGCCGCCGGGTCGGATGACAACGATGGCCCGGCGTGCGTGGTCTCCGGCGACGAACAAAGCGACGGCAGTCTCAATTGCCACGGCTATGGATCGGTCGTCAGCGTGACCTCGACCTTCGGCCTGTGTGCGGCCGGCTGGGTGCTCCACAAAATTGCAGCGTGAGTTTGCAAAGCCCGAAAAAATAACGCTATAATTCAAGGCTTTGCTGCACACGATGCAGCAAAGACCGGGAAGTATCGAAAGATGCCCCTCGGGGCCTTAGCTCAGTTGGTAGAGCAGCGGACTTTTAATCCGTTTGTCGTGGGTTCGACCCCCGCAGGCCCCACCAGAATTTGAAAGCGCCTGACTGGAAAGTCAGGCGCTTTTTTCTTGCCAAGTCATGGGCTTGCACTGCGACACGACAGACCCGCAAGTTCGGGATCGCCGATTTCAAACCCCCAATCGACCAGAGCCCCGGCACCGCCGAAGCCGCGGTCTACTGGCGGACCAGCGATCCGGCCAGGTGTTCTGGAAAAACGCGGTGAGGGTGCAGGATGCATGATCCCACCGATATCCACAAAGCTCCTTCGGTGTGCATTATGAGGATGGGCGGCAATTTCGGTCAGGGAAAGGACGGGTGATACGCATGCCTCGGTGCCTTCAAAAACCGTGCACCAGTGGTCACGGGTGTTCTGGCAAAAAATCGCCGCGAACTTGAGTCGTAACGCCGGCCACGCCTGCTGGTCATGCTGAGCGGGCAGTTCTTGGTCGTCCAGCCCAAGTCCCGCCAGCAACGCTTTGTAGAAATGCGGCTCAATAGCGCCAACAGCCACATGTTTGCCATCGCTGGTGGCATAAATGCCGTAGAAATGTGCGCCGCCGTCAAGCATGTTGCTTTGGCGCTGATCTTTCCATTCGCCGGCTGCATGTCGCCCCAACACGGCAGCCATCATTGACATCGATCCGTCGATCATTGCAGCGTCGACCACCTGGCCGTGGCCACTGGCCTTCGTTTCGATCAACGCCGCCATCACTCCCAAGGCCAGCAGCATGCCGCCGCCTCCGTAGTCACCGACCAGGTTGAGCGGTGGCACGGGTGTATCTGCAGTTCCAATCGCGTGCAGTACACCGGCTACCGCGATGTAATTGATGTCATGGCCTACCGCGTGAGCCAAAGGGCCGGTTTGGCCCCACCCCGTCATCCGTCCATATATCAGGGCGGGATTGATTGCCAGGCATTGCTCGGGTCCCAAGCCCAGCCGCTCCATGACACCTGGACGCATGCCCTCCAGCAAAACATCGGCCTTGGACACGAGTGCGAGCGCGGCTTTTGCGCCAGCGGGGTCCTTCAGGTTGGCGATCACGGACCGCCGGCCCCTTTCCGTGAACTGGAACTTCTTGTCGCGGACCACCCCGATGTCAGGTGCTACCGGCCGATCAAGCCGCAGCACATCAGCGCCCATGTCCGAAAGCATCATGGCAGCCCACGGTACCGGTCCCATGGCCTCGATCTCAAGGACTTTCACGCCTTTCAACGGCCCCATATCGAGTCTCCTTGGCGCAGCATCACTGATCATCGAAGGTCAAGAGGGCCCGACCGGACGTGGAGCCTTCCAGTTGCCGGGCGGTATGCGCCATCAAATCGTGCAAGCCGATATGCTGCACGTGTGGCATCAGCGTGGCGAAGTTCGGCTTCAGGTCGCCACCGAGACGAGCCCAGAGCCTGCGGCGTTGCGGCCAGGGTGCGTTGGCCACGACGCCGAACAGCTGCACCCGCCGCATCACGAATGGCAAGACACTACCTTCAAAGGTGTTGCCGCTGGCGTTTCCGACCGAGGCGACGCTTCCCCCATCCTGCATGGAACGCAGCAGCCACGACAGCATCGGGCCACCGACGTTGTCGATGGCAGCTGCAAACCGCGCCCTCTCGAGGGGGCGCTGTGCCTGGCCCAGCACGGCGGCGTCCACGACTTCCGTTGCACCGGCCGCCAAAAGACTTCCGGCTTGTTCCATGCGCCGCGTGATTGCCGCTACGCGATAGCCTGCCCGGGCGAGGATCGCAATAGCCACGAGCCCCACTGCGCCCCCAGCACCGCTCACCGCCACTGTTCCGGCCGCAGGCGTCAAGCCATGATCCTCGAACCGCTCCAGCGCCATCGCTGCGGTAAAACCCGGAACTCCAAGCACAGCAGCCTCGTGCGGTGTCAGGTTCTCCGGCAATGCCTGAACGTGGACGGCAGGCACGCGGACGTACTCAGAAAATCCGCCGTCGAATGCGATACCCGTCTGAAATCCATGTACCAAAACTGGCTGCCCATGCTGAAAATCGGGCGTTGACGATTCAACGACCTCACCCATCAGTTCGATCCCGGCGACGCGCGGAAACGATGTGATGATCCTGGCCTGGCTGTGAAGCGAGAGGCAGTCCTTGTAGTTCACTCCTGCATAGCGGGTGCGGATCACAACATCGCCTGGCGACAGGTCATCCAGGCGCAAGCGTTCGATCCTGCTATCGCTGTGGTCGCCGACCAGATGTGTCCGCAAGGCCAAAAAGTCGGGTGGCAAGAGGGTATTGAATGTTTGCATGACAGCTTGATCCCGGGTTCATTGACACGCTCAAATCACTTTCGCCTCGCGCAGCCGTGCGAGTTCAAACGCGTCAATCCCGTGTTGTGCATAGACCTCCGCATTGTGTTCGCCCACAGAGGGGCCGGTACGCGGAATCGGCATGTCGCGGCCAACAATACGTGGCACGATGCAGGGCGCAGGCAGGGTGCCGTAGTCAGGATCAGCCAAGCGCACGATCGCATTGCGAGCGAGGTAGTGCGCATCCTGTTCGATGTCAGCAATGGTGTAGATCTTGCTGAAGGGAATGCTGGAAGCCTCGAGCGTTGGAGCTATGTTTGCGTAGTCATGGGCCGCAAACCATGCTGCGAGTCCAGCGTCCAGCTCACGCACGTTCACCACCCGCGAAGGATTGGTCTTGAAGCGCGCATCCTCCGCCCATTCGGGTTGGCCGATCGCATGGCAAAGCCTCACAAATATCGCGTCCGACGACGCCACGAGCGAGAAGTAAATTCCATCTGCACTTCTGTACATATTGGAGGGCGCGGTATAGCTCGCACAGTTTCCAACGGGTGTTCTGACCTGACCCAATTGTTCGTGTTCCACAGGCAGTGGATCCAGCAGGCGGAACAGCGCCTCGGTTGCTGCGAGGTCAACCTCGGCGCCTTTGGCTTGCGGGTTACCTCGCAGTCGGGCTACTTCCGCCGCAATGGAAAACGCGCAAAAGAGCCCGGCCACTGCGTCACCCACTGGGAAGTTGCTGTGCAGCGGCGAACCACCTTCCGCACCAGTGAGGTTCGTGAACCCACTCATGGCCTCGAAAATTCGTGCAAATCCAGGTCGTTCCCTGTAGGGTCCTGTCTGACCGAAACCGGTGAGCCTCAACACAATCAAGCGCGGGTTGGCGTGATGCAGCGTTTCGATGTCCAGGCCCCAGCGGTCCATGGTTCCAGTGCGGAAGTTTTCGACCAGGACATCGAAGTGCGGCAACATCGAGAGAAAAATCTCACGGCCGCGAGGTTTGCGCACGTCCAGCGTAATGCCGCGTTTGCCACGATTGGCGATCTTCCACCACAAGGCCATCCCGTCCTTTACCGGCTGCAAGGTGCGCAATGCATCACTGCCGTCCGGCAGCTCCAGCTTGACCACTTCTGCACCATGGTCGGCGCACAGGGTCGCGCCCATCGGAGCTGCCAGTACCGTGGCCATGTCAAGGATGCGCACTCCGGCGAGCGAGCCGGGGGAGGAAGGTGAATTCTTGTTCAATGGATGCCCTTTGATCGGCTACGGCCTGTAGCCACTGCGAAGCGGCTGTTTTGCCAGAACCGGGACGCCACCACAATGACTATTTCGCACAGCGAAACATCCGGCTCAATTGATTGACTTCCCTTCTCCCAAGACTAATTATGGCCACCAAGACACCCAAGCCCCGGAACATGACTGCCCTCGCTTTACCTGGATTGGTCAACCCGCACGACCTATCGACTGACCGCCAGTTCTCGATGAACCTGGCGCGCGGCCTTGATGTGCTCCGGGCGTTCAGTGCTGCCGATCCCATGCTTGGCAATCGCGAGATTTCTGATCGCACTGGGCTGCCGAAGCCCACGGTATCGCGCCTGACCTATACGCTCACGCTGCTCGGCTATCTGAGCCGGGATGTTGCCCTCCAGAAATACCGGCTGGGCACGGGCGTGCTCTCACTCGGGCATCCGCTGCTTGCCAGCATGTCCGTGCGCCAGGCCGCACGCCCGCTGCTTGAGCAGTTGGCGCTCAAGACAGGCTGTACTGTAAACCTGGGCATGCGCGACCGCGCCGAGGTCGTTTATATCGATACGGTTCGCGTTGATGCTGCCAACCGGCATTTGCCAGACATCGGCAGTACCCGGCCTCTGCTGCCAAGCGCCATTGGGCGTGCGCTCATCCTGGCTTGTGCGCCCGCGGAGCGCACGGCCATCCTCAATCATCTGAAAGTGCATGACAAGGCCCTGTTCGACTTGCACCGGCAGTCCTGGGAGGCCGATCAGCAGCTCTTTGCGGCGGAAGGGTACTGCTATTCGCGCGGCGACTGGCAAAAAGACGTCTATGCGGTCGCCGTGCCAGTGCGGGTGCCTCCGCGCGAAGCGCCTGTGGCCATGAACTGCACCCTGGCGGCCTATCGCATGCCCAAGGACAAGCTGGTGCGCGATGTCGTGCCGCATCTGATGGATACCGTGCGACAACTTGAGGCCGCCCAAGGCCTTCGCTGAGACCTTCACCAATGAAAGCATCACCATGATTCGCAATGCCGAACACTTTTCTGCGCTACTGGCAGACGTACGCCGGTTCGTGCGTACGGAATGCGCGCCGGTTGAACAAGAGGTGGATCAAAGCGACCAGATTCCGGAACTGCTCGTGGAGCGCATGCGCCAGATGGGCCTGTTTGGTCACAGTATTCCTGAAGAATATGGCGGCGCCGGGTTAAGCAGCGAGGAGCTTTCCCTCGTGAACATCGAAGTGTCGCAGGTGGCTACCGCTTTCAGAGCGCGTTTTGGCGGAAATACCGGCATCGCTTCCGAATCGCTGGTGGTCGATGGGACGCCGCAACAGAAGGAGAAGTACCTGCCCTTGTTGGCCAGCGGCAAGGTCACGGGCTGCTTCGCTTTGACCGAAGCTGAAGCCGGATCCGACGCAACCGCGCAAAAAACGCTTGCTGTGCGCGAAGGTGATGACTACGTCATCACCGGAACCAAGTGCTACATCACCAATGCCCCGCTGGCAGACCTGTTTACTGTTTTTGCGCGAACCGATACGCAGGCCAGAGGGGCAGCGGGCATTACCGCTTTCCTGATCGAACGCGGTACTGCCGGGCTGTCCACTCCGGCTGCTTACCGGAAGATGGGCCAGCATGGCTCTCCCGTAGGCGAGGTGGTACTCGACCGATGCCGGGTCCCCGCAAGCGCTGTTATTGGGGGCGTGACCGGGCAAGGCTTCCGTACCGCAATGAAAGCGCTCAACAAGCAGCGTATCAATCTCGCTGGACTGTGCATCGGACCGGCCATCCGTTTGGTGGACGAGATGATCCGCCGCGCCAGCTCGCGCCGTCAGTTCGGACAGCCCATCGGCGATTTTCAGTTGGTACAACAGATGATTGCAGAGAGCAACGTCGAGGTTCACGCGGCTCGTGCGCTGCTGCTCGAAACGGCGCGCAAGCGTGATGACGGGCATGACGTCACCATGGAAGCGTCGATGTGCAAGCTGTTCGCCTCTGAAATGTGTGGTCGCGTCGCCGATCGCGCGGTACAGGTATTCGGCGGAGGCGGTTATATCGCCGACAACGTCGCCGAGCGTTTCTATCGCGATGTCCGGTTGTTCCGCCTGTACGAAGGCACCAGCCAGATCCACCTGCTCAATATTGCCAAACGCACCATGGCACTGGCAGCACACGACGCCTGAAATCAACCCCATGTCCGGCGTGCCGGATATCCACCAAACCAGAATGGAGACATACATGAAAACCTTGCGAAACCTGACCGCTGCCAGCCTCGGCGCACTGTCTCTCATTGCGGCTGCGCCAGCATGGGCCCAGGGCGACGCCTACCCTGCCAGGCCGCTACGTATCGTTGTACCGTTCTCGGCTGGCGGCGTAGTGGACTCGGTTGCACGCCTCATCGGGGAGAAACTTTCTGTCAAGTATGGCCAGCCGGTGATCGTGGAGAACAAGGCGGGGGCAGGCGGTGCCATCGGAACTGACTTCGTGGCCAAAGCGCCCGCCGACGGCTACACGCTGCTGTTGGTCAGCCCGAGCCATGCTGTTGCGCCCAGCCTTACCAGGGGCGTGACCTGGAATCCCGTTCGCGATTTCCGCGCCATTGGGGGTTTCGGGTTCATCCCCAACGTCTTTGTTGTTCACCCGGATGTACCTGCCAAGACCATGTCCGAACTGGTGGATCTGGCGAAAAAAAGCCCGACGCCGCTGACCTATGCGACCGCCGGGGTCGGAACCTCCAATCACCTCGCTGGAGAACTGCTCGCGCAGATGGCGAGCATCAAACTGACACACGTACCGTACAAGGGACAGCCCGACGCAATGAACGACCTTCTGTCGGGCCGCGTCACGATGATGCCGCTGACCGCGGCACTTGCCGTACCGCATGTCAAGGCCGGAAAGCTGCGGCCTCTTGCCGTGACTACCGCAAAGCGCTCCACAGTGTTACCTGACCTGCCTACTCTTGCCGAAGCGGCCAAGCTGCCTGGTTATGAAGTCGGCACGTGGTTTGGTCTGGTGGCTCCGGTCAAGACACCCGATGCGATCGCCCGCAAGTTGTCTACAGACGTTGCTGAAATACTGACCCTGCCGGATGTCAAGGTCAAATTCGATGCGCTCGGGATGGAACTGGCTCCACAATCGCCAACCGAGTTCGATGCTTTTGTCGGACTCGAATTCACGAAGTGGAGCAGGGTGATCAAGCAGGCGGGCATAGAGGGGCAGTGATGCCCAAAATCCGCACGCCGATTTGCGACAGATTGGGGATCGAGTACCCGATTTTTGGTTTTTCGCATTCGGTGGATGTGGCCGTGGAAATCGCACGCGCAGGCGGCTTTCCTGTACTGGGTCTGGCGCGCGAGATGCCGCACGAGATCGCTCGGATACTTTCCCAGGTGAAAAAGCGCATGGGCGCCATGCCGTACGGCCTCGATTTGATGTTACCCGCCAACATGCCCCCGGCGACGAGCCGGGAACTTCAAAGCACTTCTTTGCCAGCTGGCCAGGTGGAGTTTGTGCAGGGCTTGCGCAACCGATTCAACATAAAGCCGCCGGTCAGGCCGAGCTTTTTCACCACGCAGGTTCGCACAGAGGCCTTGTTTGAGGAACAGATCAAAGCTGTATTGGCATCGAATGCCCGAGGGGTGGCCACAGCTATCGGGTTGCGGCCTGAGCTGATCGCGCAGGCCAAGGCTCGTGGCATGCTGACTTTTTCGCTGGTGGGCTCTGTGCGTCACGCGCGAAAGGCTCTGGACATGGGGGCCGAAGTCCTGGTCGCCCAGGGGTACGACGCAGGGGGACATACCGGCCTGGTAGGTACCATGTCGTTGCTGCCGCAGATTCTGGCGGTTGCAGGCGATGCGCCCGTGCTGGCTGCCGGCGGCATCGCCACCGGGGCCCAGGTGCTTGGCACCATAGCGATGGGAGCACAAGGCGCCTGGCTGGGTACCTTATGGATGGCAGCACGGGAAAATCACACGACGCCAGCCTTGATGGCAAGGCTCGTGGCCAGTGGCAGCGAAGACACCGTCATCACGCGAGCACACAGTGGCAAACCTTGCCGGGTGGTGCGCAGCGATTGGATCGACGCCTGGTCAGAGCCAGGCGCACCCGAACCTCTGGAGATGCCGTTGCAGCAATTGCTGACTGGAGACGTTTTCGCCTCCATCCACGAGCACGACGATGCCCGACTGGTTTACGAAGCAGCCGGCCAGAGCGTGTTCGCGATTCGGGGAGAGACAACGGTGGCGGCGCAGTTCTCTGCGTTGACCGGCGACATGGACGCTGCCTGGACCCGTCTCGGTCGCTTCACTACGTGATATTGCGCCTCTGCTGCCACGGTGTTTGCCTTCGGGCGTTTGCATGCTGCCATTTGCCGAACGCGGCGGTACGCCTGGGGGTGTTGCAGCGTCAGCCCGAATAGCCGAGCAGCGGCACCTCCAGCTGGGCCTGCTGCGCCACCCGGATGCAGTCCTTCATGTGCTCCTCACCGAGGTAACGGATCGCTGCATAACCGACGGTGGCGGCGACGATCTGGCCGGCGAAGGGCACGTACTTGGCGAGCTGTTTGGTGGTCAGGCGCATGCCGATTTTGGTGGCTGCCTTGAGGATCAGATCTCTGGAGATGAGCTTGCCGATCAGCACCGAGCCGACCATGGTGACGGCCTTCTGGACCTGATCGCGTTTTGTCGGGTCAAGCTGGTCGAGTTGCTGCGGCGTTAGACCAAACTCCTTGTTGATCTCGGGAATCAGCCGAGACAGCATGGCCGCATCGACGGCCCAGTCCAGGCCGGGTACCGGCACGGCGCTGGCGGCCGCGGCGACCACGGCGCGTTTGTGCAACAATTTTCGGCTGCGGGTAACGGCTGCGGCGAGGGCCGCGTCATCGGCAGCCATTTGAAGGGCGGTGGGCATGAAAACCACTTTAGCGCGAAATACCGGCCAGAGGTAGGGCCACCCACCCAAGTGCTTGTCAGGCGGTGGCGGTTTCGATCTGCTCGGTCAGTTCCAGCCAGCGCTCTTCCAGCGTCACCAGTTCGGCTTCTATGGCCTTCAGGCGTTTTCCCGATTGCGCCATTTCCGCCGGGGCGCTTGTTTTTGCCAGGCTGGCCTGCAGGCTGTCGCGCTCGGCGTTCAGGGCTGCCATGCGGGTGTCGGTTTTTTCCAGCTCTTTACGCAGCGGCTTGGTGTTGTCGGACTGCTGCTGGCGGCGCTGGGCCTCCTGCTTTTTGTCAGCCGGTTTTTTGGCATCAAATGCACCTGCAGCTCCTGTCGGTTGGGCGCTGGAAGCTACTGTTTTGATAGCGGCTGCAGCCGGTGTGGGGGTATTGGCCGCCTTTTTGGCGTCCTCGCGCTGGCGCTTGGCATAGTCGAGCAAGTATTTCTGGTAGTCGTCCAGGTCGCCGTCAAACGGCGCGACACCGCCTTGGGACACCATCCAGAATTCGTCACAGACCGCGCGCAGCAACGCCCGGTCGTGGCTGACCAGCATGACGGTGCCTTCAAACTCGTTGAGCGCCATCGACAGCGCCTCGCGCGTGGCCAGGTCCAGGTGGTTGGTCGGCTCATCGAGCAGCAGCAGGTTGGGGCGTTGCCAGACGATCATGCAGAGCACGAGGCGGGCTTTTTCGCCACCACTCATGCTGCCCACGGACTGTTTGACCATGTCGCCGCTGAAGTTGAAGTTGCCCAGGAAACTGCGCAAGTCCTGTTCGCGTGTCGGCTGGTTGCCCATTTTCCCCGCAGCGGTGACTTCCTTGACCAGCCGGATCATGTGCTCCAGCGGGTTGTCGGCGGGGCGTAACACGTCGAGCTCCTGCTGCGCGAAGTAGCCGATGTTCAGGCCTTTGCCTTCGGTCATGTCGCCACTGATGGGGGCGAGAGCACGCGCCACGGTTTTGACCAGTGTTGATTTGCCCTGTCCGTTGGCGCCCAGAATACCGATGCGCTGGCCGGCCAGCACCGACTTGCTGACGTTTTGCACGATGACGGTGGGCGGCGTGTCGGCCGGCGCGTCTTCTGGTGCGGGGTAGCCGAAGTAGGCGTTCTGCATCGACAACATGGGGTTGGGCAGGTTCGCCGGTTCCTTGAACTCAAAGGTGAAATCGGCCTCGGCCAACAGCGGCGCGATTTTCTCCATGCGGTCCAGCGCCTTGACCCGGCTTTGTGCCTGTTTGGCCTTGCTGGCCTTGGCCTTGAAACGCGCAATGAATTTCTGCAGGTGGGCGATCTTGTCCTGTTGCTTGGAATACGCACCCTGCTGCAGCGCCATCTGCTCGGCGCGCAGGTCTTCAAACTTGCTGTAGTTGCCGCCGTAACGCGTGAGTTTGGCGCGTTCGATGTGCACGGTGACGTCGGTCACCGCGTCGAGAAACTCGCGGTCATGGCTGATAACCAGCATGGTGCCCTGGTAACGCTGCAGCCAGGCTTCCAGCCAGACCAGGGCGTCCAGGTCCAGGTGGTTGGTCGGCTCATCGAGCAGCAGCAGGTCGGACGGGCACATCAGCGCGCGCGCCAGTTGCAGCCGCATGCGCCAGCCGCCGGAAAAGCTGTTGACCGGGTTGTCGAGCTCGCTGACCTTGAAACCCAGGCCCAAAATCAGCGCCTGCGCGCGTGCCTGCGCATCGTGCGCGCCGGCGTCGTACAGCTCCATGTAGGCATGGGCCATGCGGTCGCCGTCGCCACTGTCTTCAGAGGCGGTGACCTCGGCCTGCGCGGCCAGCAGCACCACGTCGCCCTCGATCACGTAGTCGGTGGCGCTTTGTTCGGTCTCGGGCATGTCCTGGGCGACCTGCGCCATGCGCCATTGGGCGGGAATGTAAAACTCGCCGCCGTCTTCGTGCAGCGTGCCATTGAGCATCGCAAACAGCGAGGACTTGCCCGCACCGTTGCGACCCACCAGGCCGATTTTTTCTCCGGGGTTCATGCTGACAGACGCGCTGTCGAGAATCACTTTGGCGCCGCGACGCAGCACCACATTTTTAAGGGTAATCATTTCAAACAGACAAATTGTTCGGCATTCACAGCCGTGAGAGCCATTACGCAGGTTTCAGGCCAAACTCAGGCCAGTTGCTGGCGCGTGAGCAGTAAAACCTGGTCAGGGCCTGCGCTGGTCTCGAACCACAGGGGTTCCAGCTCGGGAAAGGCACGCTCAAAATTCTCGCGCTCGTTGCCGATTTCCAGCACCAAAACAGCATTTTCGCTCATATGCGCGGCGGCGTTTAGAAAAAGGCTTCTGATGAAGTCCATCCCGTCTTCACCGCCGGCCAGCGCAAGGGCTGGTTCGGCCCGGAACTCGGCCGGCAGGGCGGCCATGGTGGCCGCATTCACATAGGGCGGATTGCACAAAATCAGGTCATACGGGCCGGGGCAGGCCGCCAAGCCGTCAGATCCAATCAGCGTGATGCGCTGCTGCAGCTCGTGCACATCGATATTGATCTTCGCCACGGCCAGCGCGTCGGCGCTGATGTCGGCGGCGTCCACCGCCACCTCCGGGTATGCCATGGCCGCCAGGATCGCCAGACTTCCGTTGCCGGTGCATAAATCCAGCACGCGGTGGGTGGTTTCATTGAGCCAGGGATCAATGCTTTCATCAACTAGCAGCTCGGCAATCAGCGAGCGCGGGATGATCGCGCGTTCATCGACATAAAACGGCACACCCTGCAGCCAGGCTTCGCGTGTCAGGTAGGCGGCCGGCTTACGGGTGCTGATGCGTGCTTCCAGAAGCCTGGCAACCTTTGCCGCATCGGCGGGAGTGACAGGCGTATTTTCTTCTTCATCGAGCTCATCCAGCGGCAGGCCCAGCGACCACAACACCAGCCAGGCGGCTTCGTCAAACGCGGTCAGTGTGCCCTGGCCAAAGCCGTCGGCCAGGGTCAGGCCGGCTGCTTCCAGCCGGTCGGCCCAGTGTTCAACCAGCGCGATGACGGTGGTCGGCTGCGCGGCGCTCACAGGGCGGCCAGGCGCTCCATCACGCCCTTGTAGATGTTTTTCAGCGGGTCCAATGCGCTGACAAGCACATGTTCATCAATTTTGTGGATGGACGCGTTGATCGGCCCGAACTCGATCAGTTGCGGGCAGATGCTGGCGATAAAACGCCCGTCGCTGGTGCCGCCGGTCGTGGACAGTTCAGTGACTAAGCCGGTCTCGGCTTTGATGGACTCGCTGACCGCCTGCACCAGTTCGCCCGGCGTGGTCAGAAAGGCCTGGCCGCCCAGCGTCCACTTCAGCGCGTAGTCGAGCTGGTGTTTCTGCAAAATGGCTTCCAGCCGGGTTTTCAGGCTGTCGGCCGTCGATTCGGTCGAAAAGCGGAAGTTGAAGTCCACCACCAGTTCACCCGGAATGATGTTGGACGCGCCGGTGCCGCCATGCACATTCGACACCTGCCAACTGGTGGCCGGGAAAAATTGGTTGCCCTTGTCCCATTCGGTGGCGACCAGTTCGGCCAGTGCAGGGGCAAAGCGGTGGATCGGGTTGTTGGCAAGGTGCGGGTAGGCGATGTGGCCCTGCACACCCTTGACCGTCAGCTTGCCGCTGAGCGTGCCGCGCCGGCCGTTCTTGATCATGTCGCCAAGCTGGTCCACCGACGTCGGTTCGCCGACGATGCAGTAGTCCAGCACCTCGCCGCGCGCCTTGAGCTGCTGCACGACCACGGCCGTGCCATCCACCGACGGGCCTTCCTCGTCGCTGGTGATCAGGAAGGCGATGGATAAATTCGGCTGCGGGTGGGCCGCCAGGAACTCTTCGACGGCAACCACCATGGCCGCGATAGAGGTCTTCATGTCGGCGGCACCGCGGCCGTACAACACACCATCGCGGTGGCTCGGCGAAAAAGGCGGACTGGTCCATTGCTCCAGCGGGCCGGTTGGCACCACGTCGGTATGGCCGGCAAAAACCAGCGTCCGGGGTGCTTTTGCTATCGAATCAGTAGCTGATGAGCCTTGTCCGGCATGGGCTGGATCTCCAAAACCCTTGAATTTCGCCCATAGATTGGTGACGCGGAAGTGATCCGGTCCGCTGACGATGGTTTCGCATTGAAAGCCGAGCGGCGCCAGGCGGGCAGCAAGGATGGCCTGGCAGCCTGCGTCGTCGGGCGTGACGGAGGGACGCGAAATCAGTTGCTCAGCGAGCTGCAGCGTTCTGGACATCTTCAGTGTTTCACGTCCAGGGTGATCTCGGTGAATGAAGGCTCGTCGTCCGGATCGTCTTCAGGCTCCGCTGCTTTGGCGGCCACGGCAAAGTCGTTTTCCAGGCGCCACATCAGGTTGGTCGGCGAGTCGGCGTGCAAAATGCCTTCCTTGCGGGTGACGGTGCCGTTGACGATCAGCTTGGCAATGTCCTGCTCAAAGGTCTGTGAGCCTTCGGCCATGGACTTTTCCATGGCTTCCTTGACGCCGGAAAAATCACCTTTTTCGATCAGTTCGGAAATCAGCTTGGTGTTGAGCATGACCTCAACCGCTGGCGCGCGGCCACCGGCCTGGGTGCGCAGCAGGCGCTGCGAAACAATCGCCTTCATGGCCGCGCCCAGGTCGCCCAGCATGGTGCTGCGCACTTCCACCGGGTAAAAACTCAGAATGCGGTTCAGCGCCTGGTAGCTGTTGTTGGCGTGCATGGTGGCCAGGCAGAGGTGGCCGGACTGCGCATAGGCAATCGCCGCCGACATGGTTTCGCGGTCGCGGATCTCGCCGATCAGGATCACGTCGGGCGCCTGGCGCAGCGCGTTTTTCAGCGCCACCTGCAGTGATTGGGTGTCACTGCCGACCTCGCGCTGGTTCACCACCGATTTTTTGTTGGTGAACAAGAATTCGACCGGGTCTTCAATCGTCAGGATGTGGCCGGGCTGGGTGGCGTTGCGATGGTCCATCATGGCC
The DNA here is from genome assembly GCF_043778355.1 of Polaromonas sp. Classification (GTDB taxonomy): domain Bacteria; phylum Pseudomonadota; class Gammaproteobacteria; order Burkholderiales; family Burkholderiaceae_C; genus Polaromonas. Next base: position 15,564 of record NZ_JAYWHI010000077.1, on the reverse strand, counting down.
GCCAGCGTGGTGCTTTTGCCGGCGCCAGTGGAGCCGACCATCAGCAGCAGGCCGCGTTTTTCCATGATCAGTTCAGCCAGGATGGGCGGCACATTCAGGCTTTCCAGCGCCGGTATCTCACTGGGCACATAACGAATCACCGCTGCGTAGGTGCTGCGCTGCTTGAAGCCGCTGATGCGGAAGTTACCGACGCCGGGCAGCGGAAACGCCATGTTGAGCTCGCCGAGTTCTTCGAGTTCCTCGATTTTTGCAGGCGGCAGCACCTCGGCAAGCAGGTTGCGCGGTGCGTCGGGCGGCAGGACCTGGTTGTTGATCGGGATGGCCTCACCGTTGATCTTGATCAGGGCCGGCGAATGGGCCGACAGGTAAACGTCGGAGGCCTTTTTATCGGCCATCAAACGCAGGATACGTTCCATCGTGCTCATGGTCGGCGCATTCATGGCGGTTCCGATCAGTCAATCAGTCGCGCAGGAGATCATTGAGGCTGGTGGTCGCGCGGGTCTTGGCGTCCACACGTTTGACGATCACGGCGCAGTACAGCGAATATTTGCCGCCGGCCTTGGGCAGGTTGCCCGACACCACGACGGAGCCGGCCGGGATGCGGCCATAGGTCACGGTATCCGCCTCGCGGTCATAAATCGGCGTGCTCTGGCCGATGTAGACACCCATGGAGATCACCGAGTTTTCCTCGACGATCACGCCTTCAACGACTTCGGAGCGGGCGCCGATGAAGCAGTTGTCCTCGATGATGGTCGGGTTCGCCTGCAGGGGCTCCAGCACGCCGCCCAGGCCGACGCCGCCGGACAGGTGCACGTTTTTACCAACCTGCGCGCAACTGCCGACCGTGGCCCAGGCATCGACCATGGAGCCTTCATCAACGTAAGCGCCGATGTTCACATAACTTGGCATCAGGATCGCGCCCTTGGCGATGTAGCTGCCGCGGCGCGCCACGGCAGGCGGCACCACACGCACGCCGCTGGCCTTCATTTCCTCTTCGCTCAGGTGGGCAAACTTGGTCGGCACCTTGTCGAAGAAGCCGAGGTCGCCGGCGCGCATCATCACGTTGTCTTTCAGGCGGAAGCTCAGAAGCACGGCCTTCTTGATCCACTGGTGGGTGGTCCACTGGCCCACGCCCTGGCGCGTGGCCACGCGCAGCCGGCCGGCGTTCAGTTCGGAGATCGTGTGCTCTACCGCATCCTGAATTTCCTTGGAGGCGGCCTGCGGAGACAAGTTGGCGCGTTCGTCCCAGGCGGCGTTGATGATGCTTTCGAGCTGGTCTTGTTTCATTTTAAATGGGCCTTGGATTGGATAAATTGAACGATTCTTTCGGCGGCTTCGACACACTCGGCGGTTTCAGCCACCAGGGCCATGCGAATTCTGCCGGCGCCCGGATTGTGGCCGCGCGCTTCGCGGGCCAGGTAACTGCCGGGCAACACCACGACATTGTAAAGAGCGAGAAGCTCGCGCGAAAAAGCCGTGTCGTCGCCGGCGAAACTTGCCGGGACCTGCGCCCACAGGTAAAAGCCGGCATCGGGCAGGGCCACGTCCATCACGGCGGCCAGCAGCGGCGTGACACGGGCAAATTTCTCGCGGTACATCGCGCGGTTCGCCACCACATGGGCCTCGTCGTCCCAGGCGGCGATGCTGGCCGACTGCACGATCGGGCTCATGGCGCTGCCGTGGTAAGTGCGGTAGAGCAAAAACGGCTTGATCAGCGCGGCGTCGCCGGCCACAAAACCGCTGCGCAGTCCGGGCACGTTGCTGCGTTTGGACAGGCTGGTCATCGCGACGAGGTTTTTGAAATCGTGGCGGCCGAGTTGCGCGGCGGCCTGCAGGCCACCCAGCGGCGGCTCGTCGCGGAAATAAATTTCGCTGTAACACTCGTCGGAGGCGATCACAAAGCCGTGTTTGTCGCTGAGCTCGAACAGCAGCTTCCATTCGTCCAGGCCCATCACCGCGCCGGTCGGGTTGCCGGGCGAACAGACAAACAGCAGTTGCGTTTTTTGCCAGACAGCCTGGGGCACGGCGGCCCAGTCCACCGCAAAGTTGCGCGCCGGGTCGCTGGGCGCAAACCAGGTGTCGGCGCCGGCCAGCAGCGCAGCACCCTCGTAGATTTGATAAAACGGATTGGGGCAAACGACAAGAGCCCCCACGCTCCCCACTTCGTGTGGTTCGCTGCCCCCCGAGGGGGCTGTGCTTGCTTGGGGCGGCCCTGCGCGGCGCCCGGTCGCGCCCGGCTGGGTCGGGTCGATGATGGTCTGCGCCAGCGCAAACAGCGCTTCGCGCGAGCCGTTGACCGGCAGGATCTGGGTCAACGGGTCCAGGCTCAAGCCGTAACGCCGCTGCATCCAGCCCGCCATGGACTGGCGCAGCCTGGGTTCGCCGGCCGTTGCCGGATAACTGGCCAGCCCGCCCAGACTGGCGCTCAGCGCGGACTTGATCAGCTCGGGCGTCGCATGTTTGGGCTCCCCGATGCCCAGGCTGATAGGGCGGTAAGCCGGGTTGGGCGTGACACCCGCGTGCAGCAGGCGCAGCCGCTCGAAAGGATAGGGCTGCAGGCGTTTCAACAGAGGATTCATGGCCCGGATTATCCAGTGTGTGCGCCGCTGCGATGGCAGTTTCAGCCAGACCCCTTTTGGAATGCTACAAAATGAATAGCTGCTCGCGCTTGTCGCCTATGGGCTGGAGGCCGATTTGATGCCTAAATCAGCAGCATGCCCTGCGGCCCGGTGTCGGACACCCTTTTTTACAGCGGCCAGCCGTACTGCCTCGGGTAACATTGCAGGCTCTGCATTGCTGGAAGCAGGTTCAGCGCCTTCGAAAAGTGCTATAAAAATCAACAACTTAGCTTCAAAGCGCCAAGAAAAAAACAGGGTCTGCCGTGCGTCTCAATTCGATCAAGTTATCCGGGTTCAAATCGTTTGCCGAACCGACCAATTTTGTGTTGCCTGGCCAACTGGTCGGTGTGGTCGGTCCCAACGGTTGCGGAAAGTCCAACATCATGGACGCCGTGCGCTGGGTGCTGGGTGAAAGCCGCGCCTCCGAGTTGCGCGGCGAGTCGATGCAGGATGTGATCTTCAATGGCACCAACATCCGCAAGCCGGCCAGCCGTTCCAGCGTCGAACTGGTCTTTGACAATACCGACCACCGCGCCGGCGGCCAGTGGGGCCAGTTCGCCGAAATCGCCGTCAAGCGCGTTCTGACACGCGACGGCACCAGCAGCTACTACATCAACAACCAGCCGGTGCGCCGGCGCGACGTGCAGGACGTGTTCCTCGGTACCGGCCTGGGCCCGCGCGCCTACGCCATCATCGGCCAGGGCACGATCAGCCGCATCATCGAATCCAAGCCCGAGGAACTGCGCCTGTTCCTCGAAGAAGCCGCCGGTGTGTCCAAGTACAAGGAGCGCCGACGCGAAACCGCCAACCGCCTGAGCGACACGCGCGAGAACCTGACGCGGGTCGAGGACATTCTGCGCGAGCTCAATGCCAACCTTGAAAAGCTCGAAAAGCAGGCCGAGGTCGCGCTGCGTTACAACACGCTGCACGCCGATGCCACGCTCAAGCAACATCAATTGTGGTTCTTGAAGCGCGCCGAGAGCGAAGCCGACCAGGCCAGGGTGAAGGCCGACGCGGAGAAGTCGGTCAACGACCTGGAAAGCCGCATCGCTGATTTACGCCATATCGAGACTGACCTGGAGACCATCCGCCAGGCGCATTACGCCGCCGGCGACCAGGTGAACCAGGCCCAGGGCAAGCTCTACGAAGCCAGCGCCGAAGTCGGTCGGCTGGAAGCTGAAATCCGTTTTGTGGTCGAAGGCCGTCAGCGGGTCGAGCAGCGCCTGCAACAACTCAAGGAGCAAACTGCGCAGTGGGCTGCCCGCAAGGACGATGCAGCCCAGGAAACCGAAAACCTCGCCGCCCAGGCGCTGCAGGCCGAGGAGCAGTCGGAACTGCTGGCCGCGCAAAGCGAAGACCAGGCCGGCCAGTTGCCGGCACTCGAAGAAGCGCTGCGCGCTGCGCAATCCAAAGCCAATGAGCAGCGTAGCAGCGTCGGCCAGGTGCAGCAGCAGATCCAGGTGCTGGCCGCCGACCAGCGCAACATCGAGGAGCAGTCGCGGGCCCTGAGCCTGCGCCACGAACGCCTGAGCGCCGACAAAAATGCCCTCAATGCACCCGACGAAACACGCCTGACCAACCTCAACACCCAGTTCAGCGCCGCGCAGGAAAACCAGGAAATGGTCGAAGCCCGCCTGCACGAGCTGACCGACAGCGTGCCGCAGCTTGACGAGGACCGCCGGAGCAAGCAGCAGGCTGTCAACATCGAATCGGCCAAGCAGGCCGAACTGTCGGCGCGTTTGGAGGCCCTCAAGGCGCTGCAGGAAAAAGTCAAGACCGACGGCAAACTCAAACCCTGGCTGGCCAAACACGGCATGGACGGGCTGCAGGGCCTGTGGAGCCGCATCCACATTGAGCAGGGCTGGGAGAATGCGCTCGAAGCCGCGCTGCGCGAACGCCTGGGCGCGCTGGAAGTTTCGCGGCTGGACATGGTGCGCGGATTTGCCGGCACCGATGGCCGCGACACACCGCCGGCCAAACTGTCGTTTTATTCAGCCCCTTTAGCCGCAGCGCCGACACCGGCCTCGCGCACCGGCCTGAAACCGCTGGCCGGTTTGCTGCGCCTCAATGACGCCGGCCAGGCGGCGCTGCTGGGCGACTGGCTGCACGGTTGCCTGACTGCCGCCAGCCTCGACGACGCCTTGTCCGCGCGCCAGCAATTGCAGGCCGGTGAGGTCATTTATGTGCAGACCGGCCACGCGGTGACGCAGCACAGCGTGAGTTTTTACGCCCAGGACTCCGAGCAGGCCGGCCTGCTGGCGCGCGCCCAGGAAATTGAAAATCTCGAAAAACAGCTGCGCGGCCAGTCGCTGATCAGCGACGAAGCACGCAGTGCATTGATTCGTGCCGAGGCCGCGTACGCCGACGCAGCGCAGCGGCTGGCGACGGCGCGCCGCGACGCCGCCGAAGGCCAGAGCCGCACGCACGAGCTGCAAGTCGAGGTCTTGCGCCTGACGCAACTGGCCGAACAGACCCGCGCGCGCAGCGAACAGATCAATGCCGACCTCGGCGAAATCGACGCGCAAATGACCGACCTGCAGGAGCGCAGGGCCACCGCAGAGGCGCGCTTCGAAGAACTCGACATGCAGCTCGCCGATAGCCAGGAACGCCACGCCCAGCTCGACGACCGCGTGATTGAGGCCGAACGCAAACTCAATGAATCGCGCGAGCAACAACGTGCGCTGGAGCGCCAGTCCCAGGAAGCGCAGTTTGCGCTGCGCAGCCTGGCCTCGCGCCGCGACGAGCTGACACGCTCCATGGCCATCGCGGCGCAGCAGGCCGCGTCGATTGCCAGCGAGGAAGAACGTGCGAAAGAGGAGTTGTCGCGCCTGAGTGATGCCGCGGCCAAGGCCGGCTTGCAGGACGCGCTGAATGTGAAGCTGGAGCGTGAGTCCGATCTGGGCGCCAAACGCAGCCAGTACGACGACCTGACCACCAAGCTGCGCGCCAGCGACGAGCGTCGCCTGCAACTGGAACGTGAACTTGAACCGCTTCGCCAGCGCATCACCGAGTTCCAGCTCAAGGAGCAGGCCGCGCGGCTGGGTTTCGAGCAGTACGCGCAGTTGCTGGGCGACGCCCAGGCCGACCTGGCCGCGGTCGAGACATCGATCCAGTCCGGCAACGTGCGCCTCTCGGGCCTGCAGGGCGAGATTGACCGCATCAACCGCGACATCCAGTCGCTGGGCGCGGTCAATCTGGCCGCCCTCGACGAGCTGGCCAGCGCGCGCGAACGCAAGCAGTTCCTTGACGCGCAGTCGGCCGACCTCAACGAGGCCATGAACACGCTGGAAGACGCGATCAAGAAAATCGACGCAGAAACGCGCGACCTGCTGTCATCGACCTTTGAAACGGTGAATCGCCATTTTGGCGAGATGTTCCCGCGCCTGTTCGGTGGCGGCAATGCCAAACTGATGATGACCGGGGAGGAAATTCTGGATGCCGGCGTGCAGGTGCTGGCCCAGCCACCGGGCAAGAAAAACCAGACCATTCATCTGCTGTCGGGTGGCGAAAAGGCGCTCACGGCGATTGCGCTGGTGTTTGCGATCTTCCAGCTGAACCCCGCGCCGTTCTGCCTGCTCGACGAGGTCGACGCACCGCTGGACGATGCCAACACCGAGCGTTATGCCAAGCTCGTGAGCAGCATGAGCAAGGAAACGCAGTTTCTCTTCATCAGCCACAACAAGATTGCCATGGAAATGGCTGAACAACTGATAGGCGTGACCATGCAGGAGCAGGGCGTCTCGCGCATTGTTGCCGTCGATATGGAAGCGGCGCTTGGTTTTGTGGAGGCAGCATGAGTACCCTCCAGATCAGTCTGGCCATCATTGGCGGCTTGTTGCTGGCCATCGTGGTGGCCCACGGCGCATGGTCGGCCCGTAAAAACCTGCCGATGCAACCCACGCCCGACCCGGTGTCTCCTGGCATCGAGCCCACGGGTGATGAACTGCCGCCCGACACGCAAGCCGAGCGGCTGGAACCGGGTTTCGATGTCGACTCCAGCCTCGATGCCCTGACGGCGCTGACCGTGCCCGAGAAAAAGCCCGGCCTGGACGCGCTGATCGACGTGATCGCGCCCATCATCATCGATTCGGTGGTGTCTGGCGAGGCGGCGCTTGCCGCCATGCCCGGTTCGCGCCGCGCCGGAAGCAAGCCGTTTGCGGTCGAAGGCTTGAGCCTGGCCACGGGCGCCTGGGAAACGCCAGCCGCCGGCCAGCGTTACAGCGCCTTCCAGGCCGGCGTGCAGCTCGCCAACCGCACCGGCGCGCTGAACCAGATTGAATACTCGGAATTTGTCATGAAAGCACAGGCCTTTGCCGACGCCATTGACGGCCAGCCCGAGTTTCCGGACATGATGGACGAGGTGGCGCGCGCGCGCGAGCTCGACAACTTTGCCAGCGCCCATGATGCCCAATTGAGCTTCACCCTGCGCGCCAAACACACGGCCTGGAGTCCCGGTTATGTGCAGCAAAACGCAGCCAAACTCGGTTTTGTCGCCGGCTCCATCCCCGGCCGCATGGTGCTGCCGGCCAGCCAGTCCGGTCCGCACGCACCGCCGGTGCTGGGTCTGTCCTTCGACACCCAGGCCGCCATGGCCGAAGACCCTGAACAGACCGCATTGCGCGAACTGACGCTGTCGCTGGACGTGCCGCAAGTGCTGCGCGCCGAGCAGCCGTTTGTGCGCATGTGCGAAGCGGCGATTGCACTGGCCGCCAGCATGGACGGCGTGATCATCGACGACCAGGGCCAGCCGATCCGCCCCGAAGCCATGGAAGCCATCCACGCCGATCTGGAGCAGCTCTACAACACCCTGGAAGAGCGCGACATGCCGGCCGGCTCGGCACTGGGACGCCGGCTGTTCTCCTGAAGCTGTTGCTCTGCCATGGCCACCCCTGACCTGTTCGCGGCGCACGGACCGTCGCCTGCCGAACGCATGGCCGTGCTGCGCAACCAGCTGCACCAACACGCCCATCGTTATTACGTGCTCGATGAACCGAGCATTCCGGATGCCGCGTACGACAAGCTGTTCCAGGAGCTGCAGGAACTGGAAGCTGCGCACCCGGAACTGGCCAGCCCGGACTCACCGACGGTACGTGTGGGCGGCAAGGCGCTGGACCAGTTCGCCAGTGTGCGCCATGCGGTGCCCATGCTCAGCATACGCACCGAAACCGATACCGAGGCAAGTGGGGCGCAGAACTTCGACTCCCGCGTGCGCAAGGAGCTGGGACTGGCCGAGTCCGATCCGCCGGTGGACTACGTGGCGGAACTCAAGTTCGACGGCCTGGCGATGAACCTGCGTTACGAAGACGGCGTGCTGGTGCAGGCCGCCACGCGCGGCGACGGCGAGGTCGGCGAAGACGTGACGCAGAACATCCAGACCATCCGGCAGATTCCCCTGCGCCTGCCCAAGGACGCACCGGCTGTGCTCGAAGTGCGCGGCGAGGTTTACATGGCCCGCGACGATTTCGAGTCGCTCAATAACAAGCAGCGCGAGAAAATCGCCCAGGGCCTGAAAAACGAGAAGACTTTTGTCAATCCGCGCAATGCCGCAGCGGGTGCGGTTCGGCAACTCGATCCCGCCATTGCCGCCCAGCGCCCCCTGAGCTTTTTTGCCTACGGCCTGGGCGAGGTCACGCCGCAGGAGGAGGGCGGTCCGCAGTTCGACACCCACTTCCAGTTGCTGCTGACGCTCAAATCATGGGGTTTTCCGGTCGCAGCCCATACCCAGACTGCGCAAGGCGCTCCTGAATTAATAGCGTTTCATCAGAAGATTGCAGGCGAACGGGATCAGCTTCCCTACGACATCGACGGCGTCGTTTACAAGGTCAACAGCCTGGCCCTGCAGAAAACACTCGGCTTTGTCACGCGCGAGCCGCGCTGGGCGGTGGCGCACAAATACCCGGCTCAGGAGCAGATCACCACCGTGCTGGCCATCGACGTGCAGGTCGGCCGAACCGGCAAACTGACGCCGGTGGCCAAACTCGCGCCGGTGTTTGTCGGGGGCGTCACCGTGACCAACGCCACGCTGCACAACGAGGATGAGGCCAGGCGCAAGGACGTTCGGGTCGGCGACACCGTGATCGTACGGCGGGCCGGCGATGTGATTCCCGAAGTGGTCAGCGTGGTTCTTCCTCCCGTTCTCCCAGAGCCTGTCGAAGGGGCGGATGTCCGGGCAAGGCGTGTACAGGCTCAGCCCGAACGCGGTCCGGTGTTCACCATGCCGCGCACCTGCCCAGTCTGCGGCTCCGACGCCGTGCGGGAGGAGGGCGAGGCCGACTACCGCTGCACCGGCGGCCTGTTTTGCGGCGCCCAGCGCAAGGAGGCGATCCTGCATTACGCGCACCGGCGTGCTGTCGAGGTCGAAGGCCTGGGCGACAAGCTGGTCGAGCAGATGGTTGACGCCAACATCATCCGCACGCTGCCCGATCTCTACAAGCTGGGCCTGACGGCGCTGGCCGGACTGGACCGTATGGCCGACAAGTCCGCGCAAAACCTGCTGCAGGCACTCGACAGGTCCAAGGCCACCACCTTGCCGCGTTTCCTGTTTGGCCTGGGCATACGGCACGTGGGCGAAGCCACAGCCAAGGAACTGGCGCGCCACTTCGGCAAGCTGGACGCGATCATGGCTGCGACCGAGGCGCAACTGCTCGAAGTCAGCGACGTCGGGCCCATCGTCGCGCAGAGCCTGCGCACCTTTTTCGACCAGCCGCACAACCGCGAGGTGGTTGAGCAACTGCGCGCCTGCGGTGTTCACTGGTCAGAGGCCGAGCCGGCCGCGCGCACGCCGCAGCCGCTGTCGGGCAAGACTTTTGTCATCACGGGCACCCTGCCGACGCTGAGCCGCGACGAGGCCAAGGACAAGGTGGAGGCCGCCGGGGGCAAGGTGGCCGGCTCGGTCAGCAAAAAAACCGATTACGTGGTCGCCGGCACCGAGGCCGGCAGCAAGCTGACCAAGGCGCAGGAACTGGGCATCACCGTGATTGACGAGGCTGGCTTGCTGCTTTTGCTGGAAGCGCCGGCAACCTGAGATTTTTCAGGCGGATGGATTGCCTTCTTCCGGCATCTGTTCCGGTCGTCGCCAGAGCCACACCAGCACACTGCCCATGACGGCCATTCCCGCCAGCGCCATCCAGCGCTGCGGAAGCGTCAGCAGCAAGATCAGCGCACTGCCGCTCATGGTCAGGGTCGCCAGCCATTTGGCACGCCGGCGCACCACACCGCCGCGCCGCCACTCGGTCAGCATCGGTCCGAAGGCGCGGTGGGCTTCCAGCCAGGCCAGCAGTTTCGGTGAGCTGCGGGCGGCGGCCCAGGCCGACAGCAGGACGAAGGGCACAGTGGGCAACACCGGCAGGAACAGCCCGACGATGCCCAGCACCAGGCTGGTGAGCGCCAGCGCGATCAGCAGCCAGCGCACCGGCGCTGCGGGCGGTGCAGCGGCGGGGAGCGCGGGTTCGGGTCGGTTAGCCATGCCCCATTTTGCCGTGCGGCGTTCGCGGCTCTGTATGCTCGGGGTTTTGCTTTCCCATCCTGCGCTATGACCATCCGCGAAATTCTGAAAATGGGCGACCCGCGCCTGCTGCGTGTTGCGCCCCCCGCGACCGAATTCGACACCGACGAGATCCATTTGCTGGTGTCCGACATGTTCGAGACCATGCGTTCGGTCAACGGCGCCGGGCTGGCTGCGCCGCAGATCGGCGTCGACCTGCAACTGGTGATTTTCGGCACCGATGCAGTCAACCCGCGTTACCCGGACGCGCCGCTGGTGCCGCGCACCGTGCTGCTGAACCCGGTCATCACACCGCTCTCGGACGAGGAGGAAAACGGCTGGGAAGGTTGCCTGTCGGTGCCTGGCCTGCGCGGGCTGGTGCCACGGTATTCACGCATTCGCTACACCGGTTTCGACCCCTACGGCGACGCTGTAGACCGCACGGTCGAGGGTTTTCACGCCCGGGTGGTGCAGCACGAGTGTGATCACCTGATCGGCAAGCTTTACCCCATGCGGATTCGCGACTTCACGCAGTTCGGCTTCACCGAGGTGCTGTTTCCAGGACTGGACGCGTCCGAAGACGACTGACAACTTGCTTGTCAGCCGCCCTGCGAGGCTGGCAGATCGGCCGGCAGCGGCGCCTTGCCACCCGTGCCGAAGACCGAGCGCCACCAGTCGGCTGACCCATCCTGCGGCAGGGGCGCGGTGTTCAAGGCTTGGGCGTCCAGATAGTCCAGCGTGACGCGGCGCCGGTACTGCGCGACTTCCTCACCGGCCATCTCGATCAGCGGGCGGGCGGCGCCCCGGCTCTGGATCAGTACCTGTTTCGGTCCGGCGCCGGCCTTGAGCAGCGCCGAACGTACGGCAATGGCGCGGCGATCACCCATCAACCAGAAGAAGCGGTGACTGCCGGTGCCATAACTGTGGCCGGAGACCAGCACCACCTGTTCGGGTCGGTCGGCGAGCCACGCGGCATGGGTGGCCAGCAACTCGCCATAAATTTCGGGCACCAACCAGTTGTCGGCCTCGAAAAAGATCTGCCGGGCCAACGGCCGGCCGTCGTCGTCGCATTCGCGTGAGGTCAGCAGTTGTTGTTCACGGTCCAACAGCGTTTGGGTCTGGGCATGCATGGCAGTCTCCTTGAGCTTGAATGTTCGGCGGCTGGACCGGATGCATTCCTCTTTAATGCGCTGGAATACCGATACTGCCTTTGCCCATTGTCTGCCTCAGACCGACTACCGCAAGTGTTAAACAGTGATAAGGTGTAACTTTAATAAAGGCGTTTAACTTGTTGATTTATATGTAAATAATAAAAAATTAAGAACCGTCATTTTGGCATGACCGGGCGAGTCCCTGGTAAGCCCGCTGCGCGGTCAGGCCGCCAGCGCTTCGAGGATTTCAGTCTCGATGGCGATCTGCGCCTTGTTCTGCTGAAGCTCAGGCCCGTCGATCAAAAACGTGTCTTCCACCCTTTCGCCCAAGGTCGTGACCTTGGCCAGTTGCAGGTTGATGCGGTGGTGTGCCAGCACGCGGGCAATCGAATACAGCAGGCCGACCCGGTCACTGGCCGACACGCTGAGCAGCCAGCGCTGGCCTTTTTCGTCGGGCCGCAGGTCGACGCGCGGCGCGATCGGAAAGCTTTTCACCCGGCGTGACACCCGGCCCTTGCCGGGCGGCGGCAGCGGCTTGTTTTCCTCAATCGTGCGGACCAGGTCGGCTTCCACCATGGCCACCAGTTCGCGGTAGTGCTCGGCCAGGGTCGGGCTCACGACCTGGAAAGTGTCCAGCGCATAACCGGGCGCGTCTTTGTAGGGTTTGGCGGTGTGCACCTTGGCGTCCAGAATGCTCAGACCGGCTTCTTCGAAGTAACCGCAGATGCGGGCAAACAGGTCGGGCGCGTCGGGCGTGTACACCAGCACCTGCATGCCTTCGCCAGCGGCCGATCGGCGCGCCCGCACCACGCACTTGGCCGCGCCAACGTGACGCGACAGATGGCGTGCATGCCACGCAATGTCGCCGGCCTCGTGGCGCATGAAATAACTGATGTCCAGGGTGTCCCACAGTGCCTTGTGCGCCTCAAACGGCTCCGCATGCAGGGCCAGCATGGCCAGTGCCTCGCGTTTGCGCGACTCGACCTCGGCGTCGGCGTCTGGCGCGCGGCCGCCCAGCACGCGCAGGGTGTAGCGGTACAGATCTTCCAGCAGCTTGCCTTTCCAGGCGTTCCAGACCTTGGGGCTGGTGCCACGAATGTCGGCCACGGTCAGCAGGTAGAGCGCGGTCAGGTAACGCTCATTGCCGACACGTTTGGCAAAAGCACCAATGACTTCCGGGTCGCTCAGATCTTCCTTTTGCGCAATGCGGCTCATGGTCAGGTGTTCACCGACCAGGAACTCGATCAATTTGGCGTCTTCGGCCGGGATACCGTGCTGGCGGCAGAACACCCGCACGTCCAGGCAGCCGAGCTCGGAATGGTCGCCGCCGCGGCCTTTGGCGATGTCGTGGAAGAGCGCGGCAATGTACAGAATCCAGGGCTTGTCCCAGCCGGCCGCCAGTTGCGAGCAGGCCGGGTACTCATGCGCATGCTCGGCCATGAAAAAGCGCCGCACGTTGCGCAACACCATCAGGATGTGCTGGTCCACGGTGTAGACGTGGAACAGGTCGTGCTGCATCTGCCCGACGATCTTGCGAAACACCCAGAGGTAACGCCCCAGCACCGAGGTCTGGTTCATCAGGCGCATCGCGTGCGTGATACCGGAGGGCTGCTGCAGAATCTGGCGGAAGGTGTCGCGGTTGACCGGATCGCTGCGAAAGCCCGCGTTCATGATGCTGCGCGTGTTGTACAGCGCGCGCAGGGTGCGGGCCGACAGGCCCTGGATGCCGGGCGTGGTCTGGAACAGCAAAAAGGTCTCGAGGATGGCGTGGGGCTCGCGCTGGTAGAGGTTGTCGCTGGCCACCTCGATCATGCCGCCCTTGTCGAAAAAGCGCTCGTTGATCACACGCAATGGCGCGTTGTGCGGGCTGATGCGCTCCTCGATGTTGAGCAGCAAAATTTGGTTGAGCTGGGTTACTGCCTTGGCCGCCCAGTAATAACGCTTCATCAGTGCCTCGCTGGCGCGGCGCGGCAACTTACTGCCATCGTCGGCCTGTGCCGAGTACCCAAAGGATTCAGCCACGGCGGTCTGCAGGTCGAACACCAGCCGGTCTTCGCGCCGGCCCGAGATCAGGTGCAGGCGCGCGCGGATCAGGCTCAGCAAGGCCTCGTTGGCCTTGATCTGGCGCACCTCGAAAGCAGTCGCCAGGCCATTGCGGGCCAGCTCGTCCCAGGTCTTGCCCAGACCTGCGGCATGGGCCACCCACAGCACCAGTTGCAGGTCGCGCAGGCCGCCCGGCGACTCCTTGCAGTTGGGTTCCAGCGCGTAAGGCGTGTTTTCAAACTTGTTGTGGCGCTGACGCATTTCCAGCGTCTTGGCCACAAAAAAGGCCTGTGGGTCCATCAGGCTGTCGAGTTGGGCAAGCAGGGCCGCAAAAATCTTGGTGGAACCTGCCACCAGCCGCGCTTCCAGCAGCGAGGTCTGCACCGTCACATCCTTGGCGGCTTCCTCAGCGCAGTCCTTGACGGTGCGCACGCTGGAGCCGATCTCGAGCCCGCTGTCCCAGCAGGCGCCTATAAAAGCTTCAATCTTGCTTTTGAGCGCCGGGTTGCCTTCGACCTGCGAGTCGTCGCGCAACAGCAGCAACACGTCAACATCTGAATGGGGGAACAACTCGCCGCGGCCAAATCCGCCGACGGCCACCAGCGCGCAGCCGACGGGAAAATCAGCGCCTGACCAGAGCTGGCGCAGGGTGGCGTCGGTGTGCCGGGCCAGCCGGCGCAGCAGGCTGTGGATGCCGCGTGTGGAGGAGCCGCTGCCGGCCAGCGAGGCCAGCAACGCGTTTTTGCCGGCGCGGTACTGCGCGCGCAGAACGGCCGCTTCGGTCTGGGCAGGCGGGGAAGGCAGCGCGGACAGCATCTGCGGGCGCGGGATGCGGCGATGCGCCGGCTCAGGCCGCCGAGTCGGCCGTGACGGGCGCGGCGGCCGCGTGGTAGGCCGCCACAAAGTCCGGCGTGGCCGGGCTGCCCGCCGACATCGTCAGCACTTCGTAGCCGGTTGGCGTCACCAGCACGGTGTGTTCCCACTGCGCCGACAGTGAATGGTCGCGCGTGACGATGGTCCAGCCGTCTTTTTCGGCACCGTCCTTGATGTCGCGTTTGCCGGCGTTGATCATGGGCTCGATGGTGAAGGTCATGCCGGGCTTGAGCTCTTCGAGCGTGCCGGGGCGGCCGTAATGCAGCACCTGGGGTTCTTCATGGAAGCGCTGGCCGATGCCGTGCCCGCAGAACTCGCGCACCACCGAAAAGCCCTGTTTTTCGGCAAAAGTCTGGATCGCGAAACCGATGTCGCCGAGCCGCACGCCCGGTTTGACGCGCATGATGCCTTGCCACATGGCCTCGAAGGTGACCCGGCACAGGCGTTTGGCGGCAATCGACACGTCGCCGATCATGTACATGCGGCTGTTGTCGCCGAACCAGCCGTCCTTGGTGATCACGGTGACATCAATGTTCATGATGTCGCCTTTTTTGAGTGGCTTGTCGTTCGGGATGCCGTGGCAGACCACGTGATTCAGCGAGGTGCACAGCGAAGCCGGGTAGGGCGGGTAGCCCGGCGGCTGGTAACCCAGCGTGGCGGACACCGTGCCCTGGACATTGACCATGTAGTCGTTGGCGAGGCGGTCGATTTCCCTGGTCGTCACGCCGGCTTTGACGAACGGCGTGAGGTAGTCCAGCACCTCGGACGCCAGTTTGCAGGCGACGCGCATGCCTTCAATGCCCGCCGCGTCTTTGTACGTAATACTCATGCCGCGATTATCCCACTTGCCTTTCAGGACGGCAGGCAGGGCAGCCATCGCTGATAAAATTCAGGGTTAACGAGCACCCCGGTGGCCCCTTGCGGCCCGCCGACAACCACAAGGCCACCGCCACCGTGACCCTGCACCTGACGACTTTCGAGGGCGATGCCCACGGCATCAGCGCCCTGAGCGACTTCCGTATTCAGCAACTGCTTCCCCGCCTGCAAGCCATAGAACCCAAAATCAGCGGTATCAGCGCCCGTTTTGTGCATCTGGTGGCGACCGAAGCCCCGCCGGGCGAGGACCTCCGGGCCCGGCTGGCCGCCTTGCTCAGTTACGGTGAGCCCGCCGCGCCCGCAGCCAGCGATAGCCTGCTGTTCATCGTCTCGCCCCGTTTTGGCACCGTCTCGCCCTGGGCTTCCAAGGCCACCGACATCGCCCACAACTGCGGGCTCGCAGTCAAACGCATCGAACGCATCACCGAGTACCGCGTCAGCCTGAAATCCGGCTTCTTCACCCAAGGCGCCCTCAGCGGTACCCAGCGCAGCCGGGTCGCCGCGCTGCTCCACGACCGCA
>NZ_JAYWHI010000076.1:0-2870 GCF_043778355.1 Polaromonas sp. | reverse complement strand
CTCGCCTGTCACCCGCGTTTCCGGGCCTGGTCATACAGCGCCTGCACCTTCGGCGCGTTGGCCTCCAGCTCACGGATGCGGTCAGGGCCTGACGGATGGGTGGAGAGAAATTTGGTCCCGCCCGAGCCACCCGATGCCTGCGCCATCTTGCGCCACAAACTGGCGCCGGCCTGGGGTGCATAGGCCGAGCGGGCGGCCAGCTCCAGCCCCACCAGATCGGCCTCGCTCTCGTCTTCGCGGCTGAATTTCAGCGTCAATAGCTTGGTGCCCAGATTCGCCGCCACATCCCCCAGCTGACCCAGCCCCAGCAGTTGCGCGCCCAGAGAGAGGCCAATGCCGGTGGCCTGGGTTTTGGCCAGCCGCTCACGGGCGTGCTCGCGCAGCGCGTGAGCCATTTCGTGCCCCATGATCATGGCGGCTTCGTCGTCGGTCAGCTTGAGCTGATCGAGGATGCCGGTGTAAAAAGCGATCTTGCCGCCAGGCATGCAAAAGGCGTTGAGCTGCTTGCTGCCAATCAGGTTGACCTCCCATTTCCACTGGCGGGACCGGTCATTCCACTGCGCGGTGTTCGGAATCAGCCGCCGCGCGATGGCACGCAGGCGCACCACCTGGGGGTGGTTGTCGGGCGCGAGCGCTTTTTGGGCATTGGCCTCGGCCATCATCTGGGCATATTGCTGTTCGGCCGCAGCTTCCAGCTTGTCTGCGGGCACCAGCTTGCGCAGGCTGGATGACTTGCCCACATCCACCTGCGCCAGCGCAGGCGCAGCGGCAGATGCCCCGGCCAATGCAAGGAAAGCCCGGCGCGAAGACCAGGACGCGTGTTTGTTGTTACAGAGCCAGCACATGGGTCAATAATAAGCAAAATTGAAAAACAACACTTGAAACACCCCCGTATAGCCGCATGACTGACACCCCTTCTACAACGCCGCAGCCCAAACTTTCGTGGACCGAATCGCTGCGTGTGTATGCCGAGCCGGCCAGCATTCGCATGTTACTGCTGGGGTTTTCTGCCGGTCTGCCGCTGCTGCTGGTGTTTGGCACACTGAGTTTCTGGCTGCGCGAGGCGGGCATCAACCGCACCACCATTGGTCACTTGAGCTGGGTCGGGCTGGCCTATGGCTTCAAGTGGGTCTGGTCACCGCTGGTGGACCGCATGCCCATTCCGCTGCTGACGCGCCTGATGGGGCGGCGGCGCAGCTGGTTGCTGCTGTCTCAAATCGTCATCATGGCGGCGCTGACGGCGATGGCCCTGACCGACCCCAAACTGACGCTGGCGCCCATGGTCTGGGGCGCGCTGATGGTGGCTTTTGCATCGGCAACACAAGATATTGCGCTGGACGCTTACCGGATCGAGTCCGCCGACACCGAACGACAGGCCGCGTTGGCCGCCACGTACCAGACCGGTTACCGGCTGGCCATGATCTGGGCGGGCGCCGGTGTGCTGTGGATTGCCGCCCGCGCCGAGGTGGCTGACGTGGCAAGCTACCAGCACAGCGCCTGGCAGACCGCTTACCTGGTGATGGCGGCTTCCATGGTGCTGGGCGTGCTGACCGTGCTGCTGTCGCCCGAACCCGCCCAGCGCGCCATGCCTCCCGCCAAAAACCTGGCCGACTGGCTGCAGGGAGCGCTGGTGGCGCCGTTTGCCGACTTCATCCGCCGCTACCGCTGGCAGGCGGCGCTGATTCTGGGGCTGATCGCCCTTTACCGCATCAGCGATGTGGTCATGGGCATCATGGCCAACCCGTTTTATGTGGATATGGGTTACACCAAGGATGAGGTGGCCGCCGTGACCAAGGTGTACGGCGTCATCATGACGCTGGTGGGCGCTTTCATCGGCGGCGTGCTGTCCATGCGGTTTGGCGTGATGCGCATCCTGATGCTGGGTGCCATTCTGAGTGCGGCGACAAACCTGCTGTTCGCCGGGCTGGCCTCTTACGGGCATGATGTGACAGCGCTGATTGTGGTGATTTCGGCCGACAATCTCTCCAGCGGCATCGCCTCCGCGGCCTTCATTGCCTACCTGTCCAGCCTGACCAATATCCAGTATTCAGCCACCCAGTACGCCCTGTTCAGCTCCATGATGCTGCTGTTGCCGAAGTTTCTGGCGGGCTTTTCCGGCGAATTTGTGGATGCGTTCGGCTACAGCCCCTTTTTCACCGCCACGGCATTGCTCGGTGTGCCCGTATTGCTGCTGATCTGGCTGGCTTCGAGGTCAAAAACAGCCTCTAGCCCCCGTTAAATATACGCCATCAGCTATATATTTAATAGCATTCAGGTTTACTTTTCTTTACCCGGGCTTCAACCGGGTTTGACCGGGTTGGTGCATCCTGCATAAAGACCCACACCACCCGGCGTAGACTGCATCCATGAGCCACCAATTGTTGATGATTGAAGACGATACCCGCCTCGCGCACATGGTGAGCGAGTACCTGGGGCAGTCGGGTTTTGCGGTAGCCCACGTCGGCAACGGGCAAAGCGGGCTGGCCCGTTTGCAGGACCCTGCAGGCGGTACGCCACCTGACCTGGTGATTCTGGACCTGATGTTGCCCGACATCGACGGGCTGGAAGTGTGCCGGCGCATCCGCGCCCTGCCGGGTAGCGTGGCCCAGATTCCCGTGTTGATGCTGACCGCCAAGGGCGACCCGATGGACCGCATCATCGGGCTCGAAATCGGCGCAGACGACTATTTGCCCAAACCATTCGAGCCCCGGGAGCTGCTGGCCCGCATCCGGGCCGTGCTGCGCCGCCGCGTGGATGGCGTGGGTGCCAACGGCAAACTGTTGCGCTTTGGTTCGCTGGAAATTGACCGCGACGCACGCACCGTGTCGGTGGGCGCTCAACTGTGCGACCTGACCTCTTACCAGTTTGAC
>NZ_JAYWHI010000075.1:0-21796 GCF_043778355.1 Polaromonas sp. | reverse complement strand
AATTAACGACGAACAAGGAGTACTCACATGCCTCGCGTCAAACGTGGTGTAACGGCTCGCGCCCGCCACAAAAAAGTTTTAGCCCTTGCAAAAGGTTTCCGCGGCCGCCGCGGCAATGTCTTCCGGATCGCCAAAGAAGCGGTGATGAAGGCCGGGCAATATGCCTACCGTGACCGCCGCACCAAAAAGCGCGTGTTCCGCCGCCTCTGGATTGCGCGTATCAACGCCGCCAGCCGTTCGTTCGGCATGACCTACAGCCAGTTCGCCAATGGCCTGAAAAAAGCCGGCATCGAGATCGACCGCAAGGTACTGTCCGATATGGCGATCCATGACAGCGCCGCTTTTGGCGCCATCGTGGACCAGGTCAGGGCCAAGCTGGCTGCCTGATTTTCAGGGCAGGATGCTATTGAATCAATAGCGGCTTGCGTACGAAAATAAAGGGCTGGAGCTTGAAAAGGCTCCGGCCCTTTTCTGTTGACAAAGCGGCACCCGGGGCTGCCGCAGTTGGCAAGTTACTTACAAGAAATTTATGAACGAACTTGATGCTCTGGTGGATTCGGCAACAACCGGTTTTGCGCAAGCGGGCACACCCGCCGAGCTGGAAAATGCGAAAGCCCAGTTCCTGGGCAAAGCCGGGCGCATCACGGAGCTGATGAAAGGCCTGTCGGCCTTGCCGGTGGACGAGAAGAAGTCCCGCGGCGCCGCCATCAACCTCGCCAAGCAGGCCATCGAAGCCGCGCTGACCGCGCGCCGCCAGGCGCTGGCTGACGCGGAATTGCAGTTGCAACTCAAGGCCGAGGCGCTCGATGTGAGTCTGCCGGGACGCCAGCGGCCCACGGGTGGCCTGCATCCGGTATCGCTGACGCTGGAGCGCATTGAAGCTATTTTCGGCTCCATAGGTTTTGATGTCGCGCAGGGTCCCGAGATCGAAACCGACTGGTTCAACTTCACTGCACTGAACACGCCCGAGGACCATCCGGCGCGTTCCATGCACGACACCTTTTATGTCGAGGGCGGCACCGAGACCGCCCCCAACCTGCTGCGCACCCACACCAGCCCGATGCAGATCCGCTACGCGGTGCAGCATGTCAAAAAACACCGTGTGCTGATAGACGCCGGTGGCGTGATGCCGGAAATCCGCGTGATCGCGCCGGGCCGCACTTACCGCGTCGACAGCGACGCCACCCATTCGCCGATGTTCCACCAGTGCGAAGGCCTGTGGATAGGCGCAAACGTCAGCTTCAAGGACCTGAAGGTGGTGTTTACCGACTTCTGCCGGACTTTTTTCGAAAGCGATGACCTGGTTCTGCGCTTTCGTCCCAGCTTTTTCCCTTTCACCGAACCCAGTGCCGAGATCGACATCCAGTTCCAGACCGGTCCACTGGCTGGCCGCTGGCTGGAAGTGGCCGGTTCCGGCCAGGTACACCCGAACGTGGTGCGCAACATGGGCCTGGACCCCGAGCATTACATCGGCTTTGCCTTCGGCATGGGCCCGGACCGGCTGACCATGCTGCGTTATGGCGTCAATGACTTGCGGCTGTTCTTCGACGGCGACCTGCGTTTCCTGTCGCAGTTTCAGTAACCCACCCGGCTCCTTCACACCATGCAATTCCCTGAATCCTGGTTGCGCGAATTCTGCAACCCCGCGCTGAGCACCGAAGCCCTGGCCGAGACCCTGACCATGGCCGGGCTGGAGGTCGAAGAACTCAAACCCGTGGCACCGCCTTTCACAAAAATTGTCGTCGGCGAAATCCGCGAAGCGGTGCAACATCCGGATGCTGATCGCCTGCGCGTCTGCCAGGTGGATGTGGGGCAGGGCGCCTTCCTCAACATCGTTTGTGGTGCGCCGAATGCGCGTGTTGGCATCAAGGTGCCTTGTGCGCTGGTCGGTGCCAAGTTGCCTCCGGGCGAGGATGGCAAACCCTTTCTGATCAAGGTCGGCAAGCTGCGCGGCGTCGAAAGCCAGGGCATGTTGTGTTCGGCGCGTGAACTCAAACTGTCCGAGGACCACGGCGGCCTGCTCGAACT
The DNA here is from genome assembly GCF_043778355.1 of Polaromonas sp. Lineage (GTDB taxonomy): Bacteria > Pseudomonadota > Gammaproteobacteria > Burkholderiales > Burkholderiaceae_C > Polaromonas. Next base: position 19,768 of record NZ_JAYWHI010000075.1, on the reverse strand, counting down.
CGCCGCTGGCGCAAAGGTCGGTCAGGACATCCGTGAGCACCTGAACCTTGACGACACGCTGTTCACGCTCAAGCTCACGCCCAACCTCGCGCATTGCCTGAGCGTCTACGGCGTGGCGCGCGAAGTCGCCGCCCTGACTGGTGCACCACTGAAAGTGCCGGCTTCCCCACCGGTCGCCATATCGGGCGTTGACAAACTGCCTGTCACCATCAGTGCGCCTGATCTTTGCGGGCGCTTCTCCGGCCGCATTGTGCGCAAGGTCAACACCCGGGCGATCACACCCGCCTGGATGGTGGACCGCCTGGCACGTTGCGGTCAGCGCAGCGTGACTGCGCTGGTAGATATTTCGAACTATGTGATGTTCGAACTGGGCCGGCCCTCGCATATTTTTGACCTCGACAAGATTCACGGCGGTCTCGATGTCCGCTGGGGCAAGGCGGGTGAATCGCTCAAGCTGCTCAACGGCAACACCGTGACGGTTGATGAAAAGGTTGGCGTGATTGCAGACAGCCAGCAGGTCGAATCGTTGGCCGGCATCATGGGCGGTGACGCCACGGCCGTGTCGGACACGACAGAAAACATTTATGTCGAGGCTGCTTTCTGGTGGCCCAAGGCGATTGCGGGGCGTTCGCGCCGCTATAACTTTTCCACCGATGCGGGCCATCGTTTTGAGCGCGGTGTTGATTCGGGCCAGACGGTGGAGCACATCGAACGTATCACGCAACTGATTCTCGACATTTGCGGCACGCCCGACACGGTCTGCGGACCGATTGACGATCTGCAGGTCAACATGCCGCAGGCCGCTCCTGTCACCTTGCGTGTGGCGCGTGCCGTCAAGGTTATTGGCATGCCCTTGACGCAGCTTCAATGCGCCGATGCGCTGCGGCGCCTGGGCCTGCCCGTGACCGAGGGCGAGGGAACGCTGACGGTCACGCCACCGAGCTACCGCTTCGACCTGCAGATCGAGGAAGACCTGATCGAAGAAGTGGTCAGGATGGTCGGCTACCAGCAACTGCCGGCGACACCACCGCTAGCGCCCATCACCGCGCGTTTACGACCGGAAGCGCAGCGCAGCGCCTTTGCCGTGCGGCGCGCGCTGGCAGGTCTGGGTTATCAGGAAACCATCAACTTCAGCTTTGTTGAGGAGCGCTGGGAGCATGAGCTTGCCGGCAATCCCAACCCGATCAAACTGCTGAACCCGATTGCCAGCCAGATGAGCGTGATGCGTTCGTCCCTGCTCGGCTCGCTGCTGCAGGTGCTGAAATTCAACCTTGACCGCAAGGCCGCCCGGGTCAATGTGTTTGAGGTGGGGCGCGTCTTTTTGCGCGACCTGGCCAGCCTGAACACCGACACCACGGTCGCGGGTTTTGACCAGCCGATGCGGGTGGCCGGTCTGGCCTACGGCCCGCGCGAGAGTTTGCAGTGGAGCCTGTCCGACAAGGGCGTGGATTTCTTCGACGTCAAGGGTGATGTGCAAGCTCTGTTGTCGCCGTTACAGGCGGTGTTCACGCCGGCCAGTCATCCTGCCATGCATCCCGGCCGCAGCGCCAGCGTCGCGGTCAACGGCCGGGTCATCGGTTTTGTCGGCGAGTTGCACCCGCAGTGGCGTCAGGGCTATGAGCTGGCGCAGGCGCCGATTCTGTTTGAACTCGACCTGGATGTTTTGTTGCAACGGCTTGTCCCCGTGTTCCAGCCGGTCAGCAAGTTGCAGCCGGTCGAGCGCGATATCGCTGTGATCGTGGCCGAAGGGGTGACGCACGCCTCCCTGATGGCCGGCATCCATGGCGCCGATACCCAGGGTTTGCTCCGGTCGGCCACCCTGTTCGATGTCTATAAACCGAAACAAGGTTCGACGGCCATGCAGCTTGGAGAAAAAAGTCTCGCGGTGCGCTTGGTCCTCGGCAGTGACGACGCTACACTGACCGACGAACAAATCGAAGTGGTGACTCAGGCGGTGCTGGCCAGTCTACAGCTCCGGTTGCAGGCGCGTTTGCGTGCCTGAGGGTTCCAACAACAACAGTTATCAGGGAGGAGTGCAGCGTGGAATTTTCCGTTGAAAGTCTAGAAAGCCCCGCGCTCACCAAGGCCCATCTGGCCGAATTGCTGTTTGAACAGATCGGACTGAACAAGCGCGAATCGAAAGACATGATCGACGCTTTTTTCGACCTGATTTCTGATAGCCTGGTCGAGGGCAACGATGTGAAAATTTCCGGATTCGGCAATTTTCAGATCCGCACCAAAGCCCCGCGTCCGGGGCGTAACCCCCGCACCGGCGAGTCGATCCCCATCCAGGCGCGCCGCGTGGTGACTTTTCATGCCAGCCACAAGCTCAAGGAACACATCCAGGGTCAAACGGCGGGCGCCGTCGAACCGCTGCTTGTCACCGGCAAATAGTTGCTGGACGCCTGTTGGCGGCCCTCTCATTTCCGGTCGGGGTTGCATGTCAGTAGGAAGCCGGAATGGGACCTAAACAACACATCTGGGCGATCTGTTTGTAACTATTTGCGCTAAGTTTGGACTTAGAGTAGATTTGTAGCTTTACCGCTTAGCGCATTGATTTAATTGGAGAAAACTCTCCCCCCCATTCCCGCCAAACGCTACTTCACCATCGGCGAAGTCAGTGATTTGTGTGGCGTCAAACCTCATGTGCTCCGTTATTGGGAGCAAGAGTTCACGCAGCTGCGCCCGATGAAAAGGCGCGGCAACCGCCGCTACTACCAGCACCATGAAGTGCTGATGATCCGCCGGATCCGGGATCTGCTCTACGACCAGGGATTCACCATCAGTGGCGCGCGCAACAAGCTGCAGGAAATCGTGCAGACCGAGCGTGACAAGCGCCGCAACGGCGAGGTGATGCTCGAAGGCGTGGATGTGATGGAGGGCGGCGATTCCATCCTCGACGACTTCGGCGATTCGGCGGATTTCGAGGACAGTGCGATGGACAGCGTGTTGGACATTGCCCATCTGCCCGACGACAGTGCCGCGCAGCAGCGGCTGCAACTGGTGCGCCGCGAATTGTTTGAAATCCGTGATCTGCTCAGTGCGACCTACTGAAGCGAGCAGAGGAAGCGCGCTATAATTTCAGGCTTGAGACGGTGTGTGGCGCAGCCTGGTAGCGCACTTGCATGGGGTGCAAGGGGTCGAAGGTTCGAATCCTTTCACACCGACCAGATCAAATGAAAAAGCCGGTCAGCGCATGCTGACCGGCTTTTTTCATGGCTTGCTCGGGGCGTGCAGAATGCGTTAAGCCGCGGCTAGTTCCTGGGCCTGCCGCGTTAGGGCGACATCACTGTTGAGCTCACCCCCCAGCGCTTCCAGAATGTCCGGAATCATGGCCGACAGCTCACCGGTGAGGATGGCAGCATCGGTATCGAAACCGTCGTCGTCCTTGTCCTTGTCGCCGATGCCGTCGAGTACCACATCGAGCAGCTTCAGCTTTTTGATTTGACCGGCATCACTCAGGACAAAAGACACGCGGTCGTTCCAGGTCATGGCCAGTTGCGTCGGCACCTTGCCGGCCTCAATGTGCTTTGCCACTTCGTCAATCTCCAGTGTGTGGCGTGAATAACGAACGGTCGATTTTTCGTCATCGGGTGTTTTGAGTTCGCAGTCGCGGTCTACCGTGAAGCCGACTGGAGCCTCTCGGCTGGACAGCCAGTGCGCCATGGACGCAGCGGCCGATTGGCTGGTTTGTACAGGCTGTGCTTTCAGGCCGGCGGCACCGGGAATGCTGCTGAGGGCCTCGACCAGAAAGCTGACCACCTTGTCGGCACCCGTCAGGCTGCCGGAGTCCACCACGATAAATTTGTTGACGGGATCCAGCCACAAGGTGGTGGAAGACTGTTTGGTGAACGCGCGCGGCATCAGGTCCAGCAGGACTTCCTCCTTGAACTCTTTCTTGATCTTGGCGCCGACGCGTTCGCGGCCGGTTTCCTGTTTGTATTTCTCGACGCGTTCCTCGATGGCGGCCTTGATGGCGGATGCAGGCACGGGACGGCGTTCGGTGCACAGGCGCACGATGAGCTGGCGGTTGATGGTTTCCACGAGGGCCGTGCTCTTGTTACCGCGCGGAGCCACCCATCCGCTGGATTCAGGCTGTGTGGCGCCACAGGGCAGAAAGCGTGTGGCCTGCAAGGCTTCTTCCAGTGCGTCCAGGGGTGGGAGTACAAAATCATCTGCGATGCGAAAAAAGGACGCGCTTTTGAACATGAAATTCCGGGGGTGTAAAAGGAGGGGAGAGCAAAGAAATGCACCGCGCGACGCGCAGGCGATAGGGAAGTTTAAGGCAGGCGCGGCGCGTTCTTCACCTGCGAGAAGGCTTTACGTGATGTCCAGAACATGAATGCCGTAACTGCCCTTGCGCCTGTCGGCGAAATAACACTCCAGCGTTGTCTTCACGGTTTTAAAGGCGATCTCTTCCCAGGGAATGTCGGCCTCGGCGAACAGCCGGGCCTCAATCGTTTCATGGCCAGGCTGGAACTGGTCGCTGAGCAACCTGGCGCGGTAAAACAGGTGCACCTGACCGACACGCTCGACATTGAGCAGGCTGAAAAGCGATTCCATTTCAAACTGCGCACCGGCTTCCTCAACGGTTTCCCGTGCGGCGCCCTGAGCGGTGGTTTCGTCCAGCTCCATGAAGCCGGCGGGCAAGGTCCACTTGCCCCAACGCGGTTCGATATTGCGCTTGCACAGCAACACCTTGTCCTCCCAATGCGGGACCGTACCGACCACGTTGAGCGGGTTCTCGTAGTGGATGGTGCTGCAGGCTGGGCAGACGGCACGCTCCTTGGTGTCGCCGTCATCGGGAACCCGGTAGCTCACTGCGCTGCCGCAGTTTTTGCAATGTTTGATCGGACTGCGGTACATGCGGCCAAGTGTAGATTGAAAAGTAAAAAGGGCTCCTCGCGGAGCCCTTTTCAATGACTCGGCCCCTGTCAGGCCTTGGTGGTTTTGGTGTGTTTTTCGATCAGGGCGCGTGCCGTGTCCAGCAACTTCTTGCCGTCGAAACCTTTCTTGTTCATGTCTTCGACCCATTCGACTTCCACGGTGCGGGACTTGCGGCGGAATTCCTGGGCTTCGACCGGGCTCACGGTGTAGATCGTGTTGCCGCGGTCACTGGCTGACTTGCGGCCAATGCCGTCGTTACCTTGTTGGGTTTTACCCAGCCAGGCCGAGGTGGCCATGCCGGAGTTGTTGTCGATGACTTTTTTCAGATCGGGCGGCAGCGAGTTGTACTTGGCCTTGTTCATGGCCATCACAAAGGTGGTGGTGTAGAGGCTGCCACCGGCGGGGTCGAATTCAGCGTGGAACTTCGTGAGCTCGTTAACCTTGACCGAAGGCACCACTTCCCAGGGAATCACGCAGCCCGTGATGGTGCCCTTGCTCAGCGCGTCGGTGATGGCGGGCAGGGGCATGCCGACCGGTGTGGCACCGAGTATGCCCATCAGCTTGGTGACCTGGCGCGTCGGTGCGCGCATTTTCTGGCCTCGCATGTCAGCGATTGAACGGACCGGCTTGTCCATTGTGTGAATCACGCCAGGGCCATGCACATGAAGCGCCAGGACCTGGGTCTCCTTGAACTCATCCGGTGCCATGGTCTGCACGTATTCCCAATAGGCCTTGGACGTCGCTTCGGCATTGGACATGATGAACGGCAGTTCAAAGGCCTCAATGCGCGGGAAGCGGCCGGCGTTGTTCCCGGGCAGGGTCCACACGATATCGACCACACCGTCTTTGGCCTGGTCATACAGCTGCACCGGTGTGCCGCCGAGTTGCATGGCGGGGTAGGCTTCGAACTTGATACGGCCGCCGGATTCTTTTTCGACCTTGTCCATCCAGGGCTTGTGCATGCCCAGCCAGACGTTGGACGTGGGCGACATGAAGGTGTGAAACTTCAAGGTCACTACCTGCTGTGCCAGGCCCGACAGGGCGGGGGCGCCCAGGGCAGCAGCGGCGCCGGTTTTAAGAAGAGTGCGTCGTTGAATCATGTGGGGTCTCCGGTGAAGATAGCTAGAAATTAATTCAGGACGGGCCGCTTGGGAACCCGTGCTTGCCCTGATCAAGAGGCGTAGACGAAAACTTTACAAGGCACGACGGCGCGCAGGGCGCCTTCCGAATGTCGCGTCAGGCCACTTTGACCGTCAAGCTGCCCAGCCCGCGCACTTCACCGACCATGGTGTCGCCCGAGACCACAGCGGCCACGCCTTCGGGCGTACCGGTGTAAATCAGGTCGCCAGGCTGCAGCTCCCAGGCTGCAGACAGGTGCTCGATGGTTTCCGCGAGGTTCCAGATCAGCTTGCTGACGGTGCTGCGTTGGCGGTCTTTGCCATTGACCTGCAGGAAGATCTCGGCGTTGGCGACATCACCGGCCTTGTCGGCTGGTGTGATGGGGCCAATTGGCGCCGATTGGTCGTAGGCCTTGCCGATGCACCAGGGGCGGCCCTGTTTTTTCATCTCGCCCTGCAGGTCACGGCGTGTCATGTCCAGACCAACCGCGTAACCGAAGATGTGTTTGAGCGCGTCTGCGGCCAAGATGTTCTTGCCGCCGGTGCCGATGGCTGCCACCAGCTCGATCTCGTGGTGCAGGTTGTTGGTGAGGGATGGGTAGGGGATGACGCCGGTCTGACCGGCCTCGACCACCACTACCGCATCGGCCGGCTTGAGAAAGAAAAATGGCGGCTCGCGGCCGGTGAAGCCCATCTCCTTGGCGTGTTCCTCATAGTTGCGGCCCACGCAATAAACGCGGTGCACGGGGAAACGGTCCAGCGTGCCGACCACGGGGACCGAGACCAGCGCGGGGGGGGTAAATACAAAGCTCATGACAACCTCTCTTCTCTGTGTATGCCCAGTGCCTGATGCACCGGACGGTCTGAAAAACTGAACAACACGCAGCCGGGCGCCGAGCGCAGACGCGCGGTGTGCCAGGATGGGATCACAAAATGGTCGCGTGGACCAAACTCGAACACCTGCTCTTGTTCCGCGTGCGAGATGGTCACACTGCCGTGGCCCTCCACCACACTGAACACCGCGCCATCGGTCTGGCGCCAGGCCTGGCCGTCAAAACCGGCCGGCAGGCGCTGCATGAAGGTGGCCATGGTCGGCATCGGCGAGCCACCGGTGGCCGGGTTCACATAACGCAGCTTGACGCCGTCCCAGGCGTCCACAGGCGCCTGGCGCTCCAGCGTATGCAGCGCCTCACGGGTGCGCTCGTAGGGGTAGCTGAAGATCGGCGAGGTCTGGCCAAAGGGCGCGTCGTAACGCACCGGCAGCATATTGGCGCCGTAGCGTTGGTAGCTCGTGCCTTCGGCTTTGGTCACTGTCTGGGAACGCTCGCTGTGGTTTTCTGCGAAGCCCGCATCAAAAAACCGCAGCATGGGAATGTCCAGTCCGTCGAGCCAGACCACCGGCTCGCCATCGGTTTGCGTTCCCTCATGACCATGGTCGTGCCAGGTCCAGCTCGGCGTGATGATGAAGTCGCCGGGTGTCATGGTCGTGCGTTCGCCGTCGACGGCGGTGTAAGCGCCTTTTCCCTCGACCACAAAACGCAGCGCGCTCTGGGTGTGGCGGTGGCTGGGCGCCACTTCACCGGGCAATATCAGTTGCAGGCCGGCATACAGTGACTGGGTGATCGCCGATTGCCCGCGAAGTCCAGGGTTCTCCATGATCAATACACGGCGCACCGCTTCTTCGGCAGTGATCAGTTGGCCGGACGCCATCAGGTAAGGGCGCACCTCCTCATAAGCCCAGAATGCCGGCACACACGGTGTGGCGGGCTGCTGCGGCACCAGTGCATGCAACACCTCCCACAAGGGCGTCATGTGCTGCGCACGGATGGCATCGTAAAAGGCCTTGCGTGTACTGCCAGGAGGTGGGGTCATGTCCATGGAAGTCTCCGGGGGGTCAGCGGTCGAAGAAAACGCCGTCCTGCGACAGTTGTTGCTGCAAGTCGGCGACGTTGAGGTTGCGGAAGCTCTGGCCGCTTGTCAGCAGTGCTGCGGCCGTACCGGCGGCCTGACCCATCACAAAACAGCCGCCGCTGGCGCGCGCTGCCGACTGGCCCTCGTGGGTCATGGACGCACAGCGTCCGGCGACGAGCAGGTTGGGTACCACGCTGTTGGTCAACATGCGCCAGGGCAGGTCGTTGTAGGCGCGTTGTTCATCACGCGCAAAGCCCCAGCTGATGGCGCCGTCCACATGCATTTCCATGGGCCAGGCATTGATGCCGATTGCGTCGTCAAAACGTGCGGACGACAGGATGTCTTCGCCGGTGAGCGCGTAGTTGCCGCAGATGCGCCGCGTTTCGCGGATGCCGACCTGGGGGGCGATATCGACAATGGCCGACTGCTCAAAGCCGGGCACCTCGTTTTTCAGGAAGCGGAAATATTCGGTGATCTGCCGGCGGCCCTCAAGCTCGCCCTCGCTGAGCTGGCGCGCATCGGTGGCGTCCATCGCCATGCCGGCAGCATTGCGTATCTGCGTGACGTTGGCGCGCCATTCGGCTGGATTCTTGTTGGGGCGCAGGATCGCGCCCTTGCGCGGAAACTTGTAGCGACCAGGCGCGCGCAGTTCGCTGTCGTCCATGAGTGTGTTGATGGCGCTGAATTCACCGACCGCAGCCAGCGCGCGCGGTGCATCCACATGCCCAACGCGAAACATGGTGGTCGGGAACAGCGCGCTGCCCTGGCCGTCGCCCAACTCAAAAGGAACGCCGGCAAAATGCGCCACGTCGGCGTCACCCGAGCAATCGATAAAACGCTGGGCACGAATCGCCTGGCGGCCGGACTTGGTCTCCACCACCAGCGCTGCGATGGACGGGCCGTCCATCACCACGGCCGCAGCCCAGGCATGAAACAGCAGTTGCACACCGGCTGCCAGCAGCAGCTGGTCGGCGGCGCATTTGTAGGCCGAGACATCGTAGGACCTGACGCGGATGCGGCCTTGCATTCCATCTTGTGGCTGGTTAAGTCCACCCAGCACGTCAATGCGTTCCAGCAAATCATCCACCACGCCATGCACGAGTTGATGCATCTCGCCATTTTTCCGGCCGTACAGGCCCGCGAAGTTGGTCACGCCGCCAGCCGTGCCCATGCCGCCCAGAAAGCCATAACGCTCCACCAACAAGGTGCGCGCGCCGCGCTTTGCGGCACTGACACTGGCCGCCAGTCCGGCCGGCCCGCCGCCGATCACGACGACATCAAACTCCCCATACACGGGCAGGGTGCGGGCAGGCTCGGTGATGGTCATAAAGTTACGCAGTGAGCGACCGTGGGGGCATGAGCTATTCGATTTTGATGCCACGCATCGTGATGATGCCGCCCATGATGGCGGTTTCGCTGCGGATGCGGGTGATCAGGCCTTCGGGCGCGGTGCCGACCGCCTGCCAGCCCTGGTTGAACAGTTTCTGGCGGGTGTCGTTGTCGCGGATGATGCGCGGCACCTCCTGCGCCAGACGTGTCTGCGCAGCCTTGGACAGGTTGGCTGGGCCCACCAGCGCGGTCCAGACTTCGAGGTTGAAGTTGCGCACTTCCGCATCAGTCAGCGACGGGATCTCCGAGGCCAGGGCACTGCGTCCGCTGGTCAGGCCGATGGCCTTGAGCTTGCCGGCCCTGATCTGCGGCAGCGCGATACCCGGCGGCACCAGCGCCATCTGAATCTGGCCGCCCAGTAGCGCGGTAACAACCTGCGGGTTGCCCTGATAAGGCACATGCACGGCACCCAGATTGCCGGCGGTGGATTTGAGCAGTTCCATGCCCAGATGCCCGACCGAGCCATTGCCGACCGAACCGTAGTTCCATTTGTCTCCGCCGTTGCGGGCGGCCAGGAAAAAATCGCTGCCCGACGGCTGGTTCATGGGGGCGACCAGCACCAGCGGCGCCGTGGTCAGCAGCGAGATCGGGGTGAAGTCTTTGGCGGGGTCGTAAGGCAGTTTGGCATACAGCATCTTGGCCGAGGTCAGGTTCCCGTTGATCACGACCGCCAGCGTGTGGTCGTCGGTGGCTTTGGCCGCCAGGTCGGCGGCGATGTTGCCGGACGCGCCGGGTCGGTTTTCCACGATGACCGGTTGCCCGAGGGCGCGCGACAAGGGCTCGGCCAGTGTGCGTGCCGCCATGTCAGGGGTCGAGCCACCGGGAAAGCCCACCAGCAGTTTCACCGTTCGTGTCGGCCAAGTCGCCGAGGCGGCTTCCTTGGGGGCTGCTTTTTTTGATGTATTTTGGGCTGCAGCCACTGTGGACAGGGCGAGAGCCGCTATCAAAAGTGTAGTGCGCTTGGATAATTTCATGCAGTCCTCCGGTTTTACAAGGGCCTATTTGAACAGTTTTGATGGCTCTATACCGTCGTACATCCACTGCAAGCCGGCAAAACCGGCGCTTTCTTTTCCGCCTTGAAACATCTGGTTACGCAGCTCGCGTTGCACGCCCGCCGCATGGTAGATGTCGCCATAAAAGCGCGCAGTCAGTTGTACCCGTCCGGTGCGCAGGTAGCGTGCCTGTTGGTATTTCTGAAAGGCCTGGGGGACGTCGCCGTGCGTGAAGCGCAACGCCTCGCGCAGCACCACGGCATCCTCAATGGCCTGGCCGGCGCCTTGGGCCAGGTACTGCAGCATCGGATGCGCCGCATCGCCGAGCAGCGTGACACGCCGGTCGGTCCAGTTCTTAACCGGCTCGCGGTCACACAGCACCCACATTTTCCAGGTCTCGATTTTCCCCAGCAGTTCCTGGACCTGCGGGCAGGCGTCGGCAAACCGCTCTGTGAGCTCCGCCGTATCGCCGAAAGTGTTCCAGCCTTCGTCGTACCTGTTGCTGTGAAACACCGCGACCAGGTTGAACAGCTCGCCGCGCCGCAGCGGGTAATGCACCAAGTGGGTTTTTTCGCCGCCCCAGAGCAACACGTCGTCGCTCCACAAATGCGCCGGTACATCTTCACGCTTGAGCACGGCGCGGTAGGCAATGTGGCCCGACACGCGCGGCTTGCCGTCACCGACCACCACCTCGCGCACCTTGCTCCAGATGCCGTCAGCACCGATCAGGGCCGCGCCCTGCAGCACCTCGCCGCCCGCCAGGTGGACCTGCACGCTGGTGTCCGATTGGGTGAAAGATTCGAGCTTTGCACTGGTGCGCAGCGTCACGTTCTCTTGCGCCGCGCAGGCGTCCAGAAACACCTGGTGCAGGTCGGCGCGGTAAATCACGCCATACGGAAAACCGTAGGTGGCGCGCGCCATGTCGCCGAGCGGCACCCGCACGACTTTTTCGCCGGTACGCACATCATGCATGCCCAGACCCGGCGGGAAGAAAGACACCTTGCTGACCACGTCGGTCAGGCCCAGGTAGGCGAACATGCGGAAAATATTTGGACCTAGCTGGATACCCGCGCCGATTTCGCCGAAGCTGGCCGCCTGCTCCAGCACGGTCACGGCATGTCCGTCACGTGCCAGCACAAGTGCGGTGGCCAGGCCGCCTATGCCGCCGCCGGCAATGAGAATGGAAAGAGGAGAAGTCACAGAGGTTGGCTTGTGTCTGGGTGTCAGAACGAATGATAAGTATACTTATTATTTGCCTGTACGGTACATACCCTGATCCTTGAAAGCGCATCCGCAGGAACCTGCTCAGCCCTCCCTTAAACTCCCGCCATGCCAACAAGTTTTAACTTCATCGAAGCGCCGGGGCACCAGATCCGGCGCGCTCACCAGGTGTCGATTGCCCTCTTTATGGACGAGACGGCCGGGTTTGACGTGACGCCGGTGCAGTTCGCGATCCTGAATGCGCTGATGGATGATCCTGGTGAAGACCAGGTCACGCTGGCCGGGCGGGTGGCTTTTGATGCTGCAACCTCAGGCTCGGTCATCGGCCGGCTGGAGGCCAAAGGCTGGGTGCGCCGCGAAGCCGATCCTGCCGACAAGCGCCGCAAGCTGCTGTGGGTCACGCCCGAAGGTCAGCAGGTCGCGCTGCAAATGAAGCGGGCTGTCAGCAAGGTCCAGTCACGCCTCTTGAAGCCGCTCAGCGCCGCCGAGCGAAAGCGGTTTGGCGTGCTGCTGGGCAAATTGATTGCCGGTCACGAGGGCGCTGAGTAGCCTCTTGTTGGGACAGCGCGCCCCGCTCGTCAGGCCGATTTGGCCAGCAGCGTGAAGTGTTCCACCACTGGCGGCGCAGCAAAAAACGGCCCGACGATGGCGCGCCAGTTGGCAAAAGCCGGCGATTCGCGAAAACCCACGGTATGGTCTTCCAGCGTGTCCCAGAAAATCTGCAGGATGTAACGCTCCGGGCTTTCAATACCCTTGTTGACCTTGAAGCCCTGAAAACCCTTGGCGCCGCTTATCACGGTCGTCAGCCCGCGCTGGATGGCTTCGTCAAAAGCGGCCTGCTGGCCGGGGGCGATACGGATGTCGGCGAGTTCGAGAATCATGGGTGTCCCTGAATGGAGTGGAATTGAGTCGCCAGCTTTTAATACTGGCTGGCCGGTAACTCTACCGTCAAACCATCAAGTTTTTCATTCAGGATGATCTGGCAACTGAGGCGGCTGGCCGGCGTGGCCGGCATGGCAGTGAAGGCCAGCATGGCGCGCTCTTCGCCGTCGGCAGCCGGCAACAGCGCCGCGAACGGCTCCGCCACCATCACATGGCAGGTCGCGCATGTCAGCAAGCCGCCGCAATCGGCTGCGATGCCTTTCACGCCGGCGGCCACCGCTGCTTCCATCAAAGTTCGGCCAATTCTGCCCTGAGCCCTTATCTGTTGTGCGTCACCAGCTATGAAATTGATAGTAATCATGACAATCTTTCCGCTCAGATGCGGTTGAAATATTCGCGGCGCTGCCAGTCGTCCTGGTCCACGGCCTGCGCGTGGCGCGTGATCTCCGACTGCTTGATGCGCGTGAAGTAGTTGATGAAGCTGTGGCCGAAGGCGTCTGCCAGCACCGCGTCTGCCTGCAGCGCGTCCAGCGCTTCGCCGAGGCTGGTGGGTATTTTTACGGCGGCGTCGCCGTACGGTGCGTCGGTGGCCGCCGGCGCTTTCAACTGGCGCGTGATGCCGTCGAGTCCGGCGTGGATTTGCGACGCCAGGTAGAGGTAGGGGTTGGCGGCAGGTTCGCCGATGCGGTTTTCAATGCGCGTTGCGGCATCGCCCGGCTGCCCGACCACACGCAGCATCGCGCCCCGGTTGTCGCGGCCCCACAGCACCGACTGCGGCGCCAGCGCGTTGGGGCGAAAGCGGCCGTAGCCGTTGATCGTCGGCGTGCAGAACACCGCCATGCCGTGTGCGTGGGCCAAGAGGCCGGCCAGGTAATGTTCACCCAGCGCGGAAAGGGTGTATTGCGCATCGGTGGGCTGTGCGCCTGCCGCCGGTGCGTCGCGCTGAAACAGGTTGGCGCCGGTGTGTAAGTCTGTCAGCGACTGGTGCAGATGCCAGCCGCTGGACATGATGCAAGGGAAAGGCGGGCGGCACATGAAGGTGGCGTGGTAGCCAGCGCGGCGCAGCGCCTGTCTGACCGCGCTGCGAAACAGCACCATGTTGTCGGCCGCAGTCAGCGCATCGGTAGCGTCGAACACGGCTTCCACCTGGCTGGGGCCGAGTTCGATTTCCAGCGACTGCAAGGGCAGTCCCAGCGCCTGCGCCGTGTGCTGGACAATGCGCAGCGGCTCCTCGGCCATGTCGAACCATTGCTCGGACAGCAGGTTGTAGCCGGGATGAATCATCGCAACTTTGGGCGGCAGGCCGGGCCAGGCGGCCTGATCCGGGTCGAGCTGGTCTTCGGCGCCGTCACCGGTGATGCGGTAGATGTGAAACTCGATCTCCAGCCCGCACTTCATGCCGTAGCCCGCGTCGGCGAGTCGCGCCAGCGCGCGTTGCAGGATGCGCCGCGTGTCCAGTTCAACCGCGCTGCCGTCCTGCATCCAGGGCTGGCCCTGGACCCAGCCGGTGGCCGCTGTCCACGGCAGCTGTTTGAAGCTGGCCGGGTCGGCCAGCAGCAGCAGGTTGCTCGCAAACTCGAAGCCCGGCAGTTCAGCCGTGCCGCCGGCCTCGAACACCTTGAAGGCGGTGCGGTCGGAACTGTCCTTGAGCAGCAAGGTGCTGACCAGGCCGACGCCGTCGCGCATGGCTTTGGCCGCCGCAGCGGCAACCAGCGTTTTGCCGCGCAGCGTACCGTGTAGGTCGCACCAGGCAAAGCGCACCAGTTCGATGCCACCGGCGTTGATCAGCGCCTGTGTCTGCTCAAGCGCGCGCTGCCGCTTGACATTGTGGATGCCACAGAGTTCGGCGAAGCAGTTCATCTGGTGTCCGTTCGGGCTGGGCTTGGCCCGTCCTGAGCGTGTCGAAGGGTCGAAGCCAGGGCAGGCACTTCGACTGGCTCAGTGCGAACGGGGGGAGATGCCCATGGTGCGTTTTTCTGCTTGGCCCGCACCTGCGCCTGCCACCAGTCGGACCACTCGCCCGCAGGAGCAATGCCGTCCACCGTGTCGGGCCCGCGCATCAGCGCGCTCTGGCTGGCGTCCGCAATGCCGGGCGCGACGCCGCCTTGCTGCACCGTCGCAATTGCCTTGATCAGCACCCGGCGGTTCGCCATGATGACTTTGTCGGAGCTGCCCAGGTGCTCCCGCGTGCGGTCCTGGATCGCGCCCATGCTTTCCACCGCCCACTGGTCGTGCACATTGATGTCCTCTTCGCCCATGCCCAAATAGGTTTGCGTGCGCTGCTCGTCGGCATTAAAGCCCCAGTTGTTGTGGCGCCCGGCGTTCGGGATGTAGTCGGGCAGCGAGATGAACTGTTGGCGCTGCGCGCGCATGCTCGCCTTGTCCAGCGGGCCGGCAAAGCTGGTGAAGAAGGAGTACCAGTAGGTGTGGGCGTCGTCCACCGGCACATGCATCTGGGTGATCGTCATGGTTTCCGACAGCGGGATCACAAAAGTTGCCGGAAAAATCGCGTGGGTCACGCGCACATGGGTCAGCTTGTCATTCATGGGCCGCAAGGCCGTCAGCTGTGTGCCCCAGGGCGTGGCCTCGAAGCTGATGTCGGGTTGCGCGAACTCGCGCATGATGCGTGTCATTGGCCACTGCTCGCCGGCTATGGCGCCGGCGCTGGCGCTGCGAAACTGTTTGCCAGCCGCGTTGTCGCCGACATCTTCCAGTGCTTCGTCCTGCAAAAAGCGGTGCAGAAAAGACGGATGCGCCGGGTCGATGCCGACCTCGAAAGCCTGCAACCAGTTGGCGTTCCACAGGCCCTTGAAGGCGAAGCTGTGGCTCGCCGGCGCGGTGAAGCAATCAAAGGCTGGCAGCGGTGGCGGGATCGAACCCTCGGGGCCAAGCCAGGCGAAAATCACGCCGCTTTTTTCCAGCACCGGGTAGCTGCGCTGCCTGACGCGATCACAGAGCTTGCTACCGGCGGGTTCTGCGGGGGTCTCCAGGCAGCGGCCAGTGACGTCGAACTTCCAGCCGTGAAAGGGGCAGCGCAAGCCGTCGCCTTCGGCGCGTCCGAAGGACAGGTCGGCGCCGCGGTGTGGGCAGTCGCGGTCCAGCAGCCCATAGTTGCCTTGGTCATCCTTGAAAAGAACCAGGTCCTGGCCCATCAGGCGCACCGCCTTGACAGGGCGTTTGTCCATGCGCGGGTCCAGCAGCGGATTGAATTCATCGACCAGCGCCGCCGCTTGCCAGTAGCTGCGCAGCAGCGCGCCGCAAGGTGTGCCGGGGCCGACGCGGGTGATCAATTCGTTCTGTTCTGTGTTCATCGGACGGCCTTCTTAAAACGGTATACCGAAATTAAAATTCAGTGTACAGTTCGCGGCATGAACTTGCAAGAGACGGTGCTGATCCAGTTGCGCGACCTGATTCTGCGCGGTGAGTTCGAGCCCGGCCAGCGCCTGGCCGAGCAGCAACTGGCCGAACGCCTGGGCGCTTCCCGTACCCCCGTGCGCGCGGCACTTGTGACGCTGGAGCAGGAAGGCCTGGTTGAAGCCAACGACACCGGCAAGTTTCTGGTGCGCCAGTTCACGCCGCGTGAAGTCGCCGACGCGATTGCCGTGCGCGGCCATCTCGAAGGCATGGCGGCGCGGCTGGTCGCCGAACACGGCCTGTCACGCCAGTTGCAGGCCGAACTGCAGGCCTGCCTCGACGAGGGTGACCTGGCGCTGGCCGCCAATCCACTGGATTACGAAAGTTATGCGGCCTACGCGGTGGTCAACGATCGCTTCCACGCGCTGGTGCTGGAGGCCAGCGGCAACCGCGCACTGCAACGCGCGGTAGCGCTCAACGACAAGCTGCCGTTTGCGCCTGCCTCGGCGATGTTGCCGATGCAGGGCACAGTGGCGCTGGACCGCGACTGGATGCTGTATGCGCATCGCCAGCACCACATGTTGTTTGCCGCGCTCAAGGCCGGTGAGGGCGCGCGCGCGCAGGCCTTGGCCATCGAACACACGGAAGTGGCCCAAATGAACATGCGCATGGCGCTGGAGCGCAGGACCGAGGCCGAGCGCGTGTTGCCGGCGATTCGCCTGGTGGTGGGGCGTTGACCAAAATGCTTGTCAGTTTCACGGCCGCTGGTGTGCGCCGCGGCTTCTTTACGGCCCAGGTGATGGCGCCGGGCATCACGCTGTATGCCATGGTTTTCGGCGTGCTGGCCAGCGAGCGCGGCATGTCCTGGCTGCAAGCCATGCTGATGAGCGCCGCCGTCTATTCAGGCAGCGCGCAACTGGCGGCCTTGCAGGGGTGGACGGCGACTGCCGCGATCACGCCGGTCATCGTCACCATCCTGGTCATGAACGCGCGTTATGTTCTTTATGGTGCGGCCCTGCAGCCCTGGCTGACCAGCCTGCCACGGCATCAGAGCTGGGGCTCACTGTTTTTCCTCGGTGACGGCAACTGGGCCATGGCCATGCGCGAGTACGACGCCGGTTACCGCGATGCGGGTTATGTGTTCGGTTCCGGCGTGGCGATGTTTGTGCCCTGGCTGGGCGGCACGCTGATGGGCCACCTGCTGGCAGGCAGCGTGCCGAATCCTGCCGCCTTCGGCCTTGATTTCATGCTGGCGGCTTTTGCTGCGGCCATCGGCATGGTGCTGTGGCGCGGCAAGTCGGACCTGTGGCCGGTCGCTGCGGCAGGACTGGTGGCGCTGCTGCTGCACCGGCTGCTGCCGGGCGCCTGGTACATCGTCGGCGCGGGCATCGCAGGCGGGCTGATGGGAGCATGGCGCCATGGCCGTTGAGTCGACTTTCTGGCTGGCGCTGGCAGGTATGGCGCTGGCGTCTTTTGCCTGCCGCATCAGCGGCTTTTTGCTGATGGGTTACGTGACCATCACGCCGCGTGTCGAGGCCGCGCTCAAGGCGATACCGATCTCGGTGATGGTCGGCATCGTGACGCCGGCCGCCACCTCGGGCAAGTTGCCGGAAATGCTGGGCTTGCTCGCAGTGGCACTGGCGATGAAGCTGCTGCGCAATGACCTGGCCGCCGCCGTGGCGGGCGCGGCGACCGTGGCCATCGCGCGCTGGGCGCTTGCCTGAGTCGTCGGTGCGGAGTTGTCATTGCGGCCTCGAGCCGCAATCCATGCTTCGCAAACCAGCGGCCGTGGTGTATGGCGCATGGATGCCGGATCAAGTCCGGCATGACAATCCATGGAAGGTTCCGGCGTCGGCCTTATTGCTTCGCTACCCGCAGCACCAACTTGCCGAAGTTCTCGCCGTTGAAAAGTTTGAGCAGCGTCTCCGGGAAGTTCTCGATTCCGTCCACCACGTCTTCCTTGCTTTTCATCTTGCCGTCCTTCAGGTAGCCAGCCATCTCGGCGATCGCCAGCGGGTAGCGGTCGGCGTAGTCGAAAACCACAATGCCCTCCATGCGCGCACGGTTCACCAGCAGCGACAGGTAGTTGGCCGGACCCTTGACCGGCGTGGTGTTGTTGTACTGGCTGATGGCGCCGCAGATGATGATGCGGGCGCCGCGTGTGATGCGGGTCAGCACCGCGTCGAGGATGTCGCCGCCGACATTGTCGAAATAGATGTCCACGCCTTTCGGGCAGTGTTCCTTGAGGCCGGCTTTCACGTCGCCGGCCTTGTAGTCGATGCAGGCGTCAAAGCCGAGTTCGTTGACGACCCAGTCACACTTGGCCTTGCCGCCGGCAATGCCAACCACGCGGCAACCCTTGAGTTTGGCGATCTGCCCGACGGTCTGACCCACGGCGCCGGCCGCGCCTGAGACCACCACGGTTTCCCCGGCTTTGGGCTGACCCACATCCATCAGCCCGAAGTAACCAGTCATGCCGGGCATGCCCAGCACATTGAGCCAGGACGTCAGCCCCAAGCGCGCGTCGATCTTGAACATGCCGCTGCGCTTGATCTGCGCCTCGGGGATCAAACAGTATTCCTGCACGTCCAGCCCGGCGTTGACGTAGTCGCCCACCGCAAAAGCCGCATTGTTCGAGGCGATCACCTGGCCGACGCCGCCAGCGCGCATGACTGCGCCGATCTCGACCGGCGGGATGTAGCTCTTGCCTTCGTTCATCCAGCCGCGCATGGCCGGGTCCAGCGACAGACACAGGGTCTTGACCAGCACACCGCCGGGACCGGGCTCGGCGACGGGTTCGGTGGTGAAACGCCAGTTGTCGCGTGTCGGCAGGCCGACGGGACGGCTGGCCAGGCGGACCTGGTGGTTGCTCAGGGAAGTGATGGTGCTCATGGGGGTCTCCGGGGGAAGCATCTGGCTGGAAAAAAACAATGGTAGTGGCGGCACGCCCCCGCGTCAGTCGCGCAGGCGATTCGTTTCCGATATGCTTTCCCTCATGAAACTCTACAACTACTTCCGCTCTTCGGCCTCGTTTCGTGTGCGCATCGCGCTGCAGCTCAAGAGCCTGCCTTACGACTACCTGCCGGTTCATATTGCCAGGGGTGATCACAGGAAGGAAAGCTACGCCGCCGTGTCGGCTGACATGCTGGTGCCCATGCTGGAAACCGATGAGGGCGAGCGCCTGTCGCAGTCCATGGCCATCATCGAATACATCGACGAAACCCACCCGGCTGTGCCGCTGTTGCCAGCCGACGCGCTGGGCCGCGCCAGGGTACGTGCGCTGGCGCAGTCGATTGCCTGCGAGATCCACCCGCTGAACAACCTGCGTGTGCTCAAGTACCTGGTGCGTGAGCTCAGGGTCGACGAAGAGGCCAAAAACACCTGGTACCAGCACTGGTGCCGTGAAGGCCTGGAAGCTTTCGAGCGCCAGCTCAGCCAGCTCCCGCCATCGACCTACTGTTATGGCGAGATGCCGACGCTGGCCGACTGCTGCCTGGTGCCGCAAATCTTCAACGCACAACGCTTCAAGGTGAACTTCGACGGCCTGCCGCGCACCATGGCCGCTTACCAAGCATGCATGGCGCTGGAGGCTTTCCAGAAAGCCCAGCCCGCGGCCTGCCCGGACAATGAGCTCTGATCGGGAGACAGCGTGTCCCCTGACTGGCTGACGCCCGACTGGCCCGCGCCGCGGGGCGTGCGTGCGGTCTTCACCACCCGGCAGGGCGGCGTCTCGGTGGCGCCTTGGGAAAGCATGAACCTGGGCGACCACGTTGGCGACGCCCCTGCCCAGGTGGCCGCCAACCGCGCCTTGCTGGGGCAGGCGCTCGGCGCCAGACCCGTGTTTTTGCAGCAGGTGCACGGCTCAGCCGTGTTGTCGCTGGATGGCGAAACGCCACACGGTCTGCAGGCCGACGCCGCCATGACCGCGCAGCGCGGCATCGCATGCACCATCATGGTGGCCGATTGCCTGCCGGTTCTGTTCACCAACACCGAGGGCTCGGTAGTGGCTGCTGC
>NZ_JAYWHI010000074.1:0-7985 GCF_043778355.1 Polaromonas sp. | reverse complement strand
CGTCGTCTGGCGTCTGGCCCAGGCCTTGACCCCTTGCACGCATCTCTACAAGTACAGACTGTATTTTGGCAAGGGCGGGCAATGTCGGGTACGTTATGACAACGAACGTGGCAAGGGCGACCACCGTCACCTCAACGACGTCGAGGAGTTTTATTCATTTGTGTCGATCAATCAGTTGCTTGATGATTTTCAACGTGACGTGGAAACCTGGAGTTAGGCCATGAAAGCAGTCATAGAAATCGCCCCGCAGGGATCGGTATTCAGCGTGGCGCGCAAGCAACTCCACGCCGCCGAGTCCAGCCCAGGCTATCGCGCTGATTACCACCTCAGCTTTGAATCCGCGCGCATCCTGTTTGCCGAGCTCACACCGGCGCGCATCGATTTGCTGGAGGCATTGCGACAGTGCGGTCCATGCTCAATCTATGCGCTGGCGAAAACCGTGGGACGGAACTACTCCAACGTGCATACCGATATTGGCAAACTTGAGGAGCACGGGTTGGTCCAGCGTACGCCGGACGAACTTGTATTTGTTCCGTTTGAATCGGTGGAGATTCATCTGGCTTTGGTGAAAAAGGCGGCTTGAAGGAGGATCCCAGCAGCATCGCTCGAGCCCTCCCCTGCGCAGGCCACAGGGCGCCACGGTGCGCCAACCTCAAGCCCGACCGTCCCGCGTCAATCTGGCGCCACCAGGTCGCCGCCCGCACGGCGAGGCAGCACCGCAGAGGTCACTGGCTTGTTGTAGGCCAGCAGATCGAGCTTGGCGTCATTGGCCCGCAGCTCCAGCATGCCGTGGTTGCGCAGTTCGGGGCCGGTTATCACGGGGTTCAGTTTGGCCACGACGGCTGCCCCCGAGGCCGTGAGTTCGACCAGGCGGCCGGCGGCCGACACCTTGTGGGTCAGCAGGCCGGTGGCATGCACATCGCCGCTGAGCATCAGCCATGTCCTGGAACCAATGCTTTCCTTGAGCCAGGTGAAGTCGTCCTTGTACTTTGCCCAGCAGTCCTTCTGGGTGAACGTGCCGCCACTGGCAATGATGTGCAGGGCGTCCGGGTGCTTGTTGAACGCCTCCGTCAGTTGTGCGCGCTGTACGTTGCCCAGCAGGGTTTTTCCCTTGCGCTGCGTGCGGCCGTCCGTCAGGTGCAGCCAGGACCGGCCATCCGGCTCGAGCTGGATGGTGGTGGCGCCCAGCGGCGTGAACACAGGCGCTGCAGCGTCCAGCCAGAAAGCTGCGTCACCCGCAGAAGACGGGAACCGCGTGACGTCTTTTTCCGCCAGCACCCGCCGGAACTCGCGCATGAAACTGGTAGACACCTTCACCTTGTCGGCGTGCACCGGCTGCGCCTGCATCACGCCGCCTTGTGCGTCGTTCCAGGCAAAGTCGTGATCGTCCCAGATCGCGTGGACCTGGATGCCGGGCGCAGCCACCAAGTCGCGAAATTTCGGGTTGGCCAATTGCTGCGCATAACGCATATACAGATGCTCGGCAAACTCGTGCGCGTTCATCGCTTGCAACACAGACATGCCCGGTGACGGCACGTCGTTGTAGATGTTGTCGCCCAGCAGAACCACATGCTCGGGCTGGGCCAGGCGGATGGAGTCCCACACCGGCTGGTTGCTGACCAGGCCCGCGCAGGTACAAGAGGTGAAGGCGATTTTCATCATGGCTCCCGGTAGTTTTCGGCCAATCTAGCACCGGGTCTGGCGGCTCACATCCTCCAATTGGAGGACGGTACGCACGGCGCTCCTCTGATTGGAGGATGCGCCTGCCGCAGTACCTCACTACCGTTACGTCTTCCCCACAGGAGACACCATGCCCATCGCCTACGACCCCACCAACGATGCCCTGCTGCGGCCCGAATTGCGCGACACCGTCTTCAGCGGCCACACACAAGCCGGCCACATTGCCGTTGCGGTCGAGGCAGCGCGGCTGGCCTATTACCGGTTTGAAGAAAGCGACGCAGAAAAAGCCCGGCTCAGCCAGGCACTGGCGCTGGCGGGTTATGTGGGCCTGCAAACTTTCAACAGCAACACCCTGACAGGGACCGAGGCGTTTGGCGCCATCCACGCCAGTGACGGCACCGCCTTGCTCGCCTTTCGCGGGACGCAACCCGACAAGCTGGCCGACCTGGGCACGGACGCCAATGCGCTGCTGGTGCCTTGGGAACTGGGCACAGGCAAAGCGCACTTTGGCTTTCAGCGCGCCTACCAGGCCATCCGCGCGGACATTGACCAATGGCGCGCCGGGCCCGCTGCCGGCAAACAGCTCATCATGTCCGGACACAGCCTGGGGGCCGCACTCGCTTGCCTGTGCGCCAGCATCTCCGCCCCGCACCGGCTGGTCACGGTCGGCGGGCCACGCACCGGCGACAGTACTTTTGTGGCCAGCATCACGGGGCCCTGGACACGCCTGGTGGACTGCTGCGACTTCGTCACGCGGGTTCCCCCGACGTTTCTGGGCTACGCCCATCCTGACTTCCGCAGCTACATCACCTGGGACGGCCAGATCCGCGAGAACCCGACCGACGACTTCATCGCCACCGACCGTGAGCAAGGCCGCCTGGACTACCTGAAACACCACGCCTGGCGCCGGGGCACGGTGGTGGTGCGCGACCTGGCCGACCATGCGCCCATCAACTACGCACGGGCGTTCTTCTGAGCCGGGGCGTCGCGCCCCAGTGATCGCCCAGGCTTACGCTTGCGCAGATGCCTGACCGCGCCACAAAAGCGCAGAGGGGGGGGGTGGGTCATCCCGAATACGGTGGCGCCGGGCTTGGAGGTTCAATACGGGCAGGAACAGCCCGCTGCCTTCGCGATGATTGATGCGTATGGTCCTGCTCCACCAACCACCCAAAGGAAACTTCTCATGCGCAAATTCTCTTACCTGGCCGCCGCAGGTGTTGCCGTGGCCTTGCTCACCGCCTGTGCCACCGGCCCCCGTCCGAACCCCATGAGCTTTTTTGTCACCAGCGCAGGCAGCGGCAAGGGCGCCGACCTGGGCGGCCTGGCCGGCGCCGATGCACACTGCCAGCGCCTGGCCACAGCGGTCGGCGCCGGCGGCAAGAACTGGCGCGCCTACCTGAGCACCCCGCCCACCTTCGCCTCCGCCACCGCGCCTGCCGTGGCCGCCACCCATGCGCGCGACCGCGTCGGCGCCGGCCCCTGGTTCAACGTCAAGGGGGACATGATTGCGCGCAGCGTCAGCCACCTGCACGACGGCAACTTCATCAGCAAGGCAACGGCTCTCGACGAGCGCGGCAACGTGATCAAGGGTCGGGGCGACACGCCCAATGAGCACGATATCCTGACCGGCTCGCGTGCGGACGGCACCGCTTTTGCACCGCAGACCGACACCACCTGCAAAGCCTGGACCAGCTCAACCGACGGCTCGGCCATCGTCGGC
Source organism: Polaromonas sp. (assembly GCF_043778355.1). Taxonomy (GTDB): domain Bacteria; phylum Pseudomonadota; class Gammaproteobacteria; order Burkholderiales; family Burkholderiaceae_C; genus Polaromonas. The sequence goes on along the minus strand of NZ_JAYWHI010000074.1, from coordinate 4,585 downwards.
CACCACGACCTGATTGGCCCCAACACCGACAACTGGGCCAAGTCCTGGAACTTCTCGCACCAGTCCGCCGGCTGCAGCCAGGAAGCCCTGGTGCGTACCGGCGGGGCCGGCAAGTTCTACTGCTTCGCGGCGAACTGACCTGACGAAACATAGCCAGAGCACCCCGGCTTCTCGCCGGTGGCGCGCTGGCAGGGTGTGCCGCCCTGCTGCGAGCCCCTTCAGCTTGGGGTCGGACCCATTTTCACGCTTGAAACTGGCGTCCAACCCTTATGCAGTGGCCGATATGATTTTGATAGCGAAAGCCATCAGATTTTCGGCTGCCGCGTAGCCTTAACCCTCCCCTCTTCTCGCCTTCCGAAATTGACATATGGGGCCAATAGTGGCACCATTCTGTCAATGGCCAGCCTCGACAGAATCCTGGAAAAAATGCGCGCCGAGCCCGCCAATGTGGGTTTCAGCGATCTCAAGAAGGTATGCAGCGCCTACTTCGGCAAGCCAAGACAAGATGGCAGCAGCCATGCCATTTTCAAAACACCTTGGCCCGGCGACCCGCGCGTCAATATTCAGAACGCAAAAGGCAAAGCCAAGCCTTATCAGGTCTGGCAAGTCCTGCAGGCCATCGACAAACTACAAGGCAAATCATGAACATCAAACACTACACCTACCGGGTCACCTGGTCCCCGGAAGACAACGAACATTTGGGCTTGTGCGCTGAGTTTCCATCCTTAAGCTGGTTGGCAAAAACCCCGGAATCCGCACTCAGAGGCATCGGCAAAGTTGTGGCTGAGGTGGTGGCTGATATGCAGGCCAGCGGCGAGCCCGTTCCTGAAGCGATGGCCGAAAAGCATTACAGCGGCGAGTTCAGGGTTCGTATTCCGCCGCAGCTTCATCGCAACCTGGCGTTGACGGCGGCCGAGCAAGGGGTGAGTTTGAATCGGCTAGCGAGTGCCAAGTTGGCGGCTTGAGGCGGATGCTGGCGCTGGCCCCGCAGTCGCGGGCAAAAAGAAGGCTTGATGCAGCGCCGGCAGGCCTCAAGTAGATAGAGCTATTGCCGACACCCAGAAGGAGCCGACCATGACCGACACCGCCCTCGCCACCCTCCCGCAGCGCAAGCTGCCGATGCGCGCCCTGCTGATGCTGCTGATGTGCCTGGCTTTCCAGCTCGCCGCCTGGGTGCTGATTGCCATTGCCGTGCTGCAGCTTGCCTTCGCGGCTTTCAGCGAGGCGCCCAATGCGCGCCTGCAAGGCCTGGGCCGCAGCGTGGGCCGCTACCTAGGCCAAATCGCCGCCTTTGTCTCCTTTTCTACCGAAACCCCGCCCTTCCCCTTCAGCGACTGGCCGTCCCCAAACGCCTGATCGCCATCGGGGATTAATGGCCAAATTGGCCTCCAGCCCACGGCAGACAAACGCCGAAAGCTATTACTTTCATAGCAAGTAGAGCCCTGGCCCGGCGGCGGCAGCCCGGCTGTCCGGGCCAACCAGAACTCAGGGCGTGACGCTGCCCACCACCCGCAGGCTGCCGTCGGCCGCTGGCCGAACCACCACGCCTTCGGCTGAAGCCGAGCCCACCCCCGTCAGCGCCGAGATGTTGACCTGGTGCGTGACCACCACCAGGGTGCCGGGGCCACGCCAGCGCGCCAGAATGGTGCGGGCTTGCGCCGTCTGTGTTTCGCTGATGCCGGACGATCTGCCAAAAAACGAATTGAAGGCCGGCTCGTCCTTCACCGCCTCATTGCCAAACGCCAGCCGCGCCGTGTCCCGCGTGCGGCACCACTGGGAAGTCAGCACCGCACCGACAGTGATCTTGCGGCTGCGGAACTGCTCCCCGAGCTGGCGCGCCTCGGCCCGGCCCTTGTCGTCCAGGTTGCGCTGCGTCGAGCAGTCGTTGAGCTTGAAGTTGGCCGGGTCACCAATACCCGGTGCGGTGGCATGGCGAAACAGCACGATGGCGCCGGCTTGATTCAGGTCCGACCAGGCGTCTGCGGCGGAGGCGACGGATACCGAGGAGGCCAGCAGCGCGGCGCCCAGACAGGCGGTGAGTGAGGGGATGAGGAGTTTCATGCCCCACAGATTAACCAGGCGGGCTTATCCGAGTGGGGAGTGGGTGCAAGTTGCCCATCCCCGCCCTGCCGCCTCCCGTTGGTCATCCCGGACCAGATCCGGGATCCATGCAGCATGAACCCTCGTCGCGAGGATGCAGCCATGGATTGCGGGTCAGGCCCGCAATGACAGCCAAGGGGATGGGCGCTCCCCCCCAAATGTCATCCCGCCCGTCGGCCTGTCATCCCGGACTTGATCCGGGATCCATCCCGCAATGCCCCAGCGGTTGCCTGCGAATCGCTTCCCGTGCAAGATGGTGTTTCCATGCTTTTCCAATGGCCCCACTACCTCTGGCTGATGCTGGCACTGCCGCTGCTGCCGCTGGTCTACCTTTGGTTGCTGCGGCGCCGGAGCAAGCTGGCCGTGCGGTACAGCAACCTGGGCATGGTTAGAGCCGCCGCCACCGGGCGCAGTTGGCGGCAGCACCTGCCCGCTGCCCTGCTTTTTCTGGCCCTCGCCCTATTGCTGCTGGCCACGGCGCGGCCCATGGCCAAGGTGCCGCTGCCCTGGGCGCGCACCACCATCATCCTGGCGATGGACGTGTCGCTGAGCATGCGCGTCAGCGACGTCCAACCCACCCGCATGGTGGCCGCGCAAGAGGCCGCCAAACTTTTCCTGAGCGAGCTACCGAAGAAGATCGAGGTCGGGCTGGTCACCTTTGCGGGCAGCAGCCAGGTCGCGCATACCGCCACGCTGGACAGGTCGGCCCTGGTCACGGCGATCGACGGCTTCCAGATGCAGATCGGCACCGCCATCGGCAGCGGTATCGTGAGCAGCCTGATCGAACTCTTCCCCGACCACGGCATCAACCTGGAAGAGTTGACCTTCGGCACCAAGCCGCGCGGGCGCAGCCTGGACGACAAGGACAAACCACCGCCCAAACAGATCACGCCGGTCGCGCCGGGCTCCTACGACGCCGCGGCCATCATCCTGCTCAGCGATGGCCGCCGCACCACGGGCGTCGACACCCTGGAAGCAGCCAAGATGGCCGCCGACCGCGGCGTGCGCATCTACGTCATCGGCCTGGGCAGCGTCAACGACTCCGGAACCATGCCCGAAGGCATGCCCATCTACCTGCAACTCGACGAACCCACCCTGCGCGAAGTCGCCCGCATGACCGGCGGCGAGTACCACCATGCAGGCACGGCTGAGGCGCTGCGCAGCGTTTACGAGAACCTGGGGTCAAGGGTGCAGGTGCAGACACGCGAGACCGAGGTCACGGCTTTGCTGGCTTTATTGTCGGCGGGGTTGGCGCTGGCGGCGGCGATTTGCTCGCTGGTTTGGTTTCGGCGGGTTGTGTGAGCGAATATCCTTCGGTCTGAGCTATGGCACTTCTCTCGGTGGCAGAACAGGGTCGCCACTTATTCTCGGCATAGTCTTCTCAATTAGATCTACGCCAGGCTCTTTAGCGCCGGTTACATGCTTTGTGATCGCCATTCGTATTAGATGAACGATTTCCTTTAACGTCGCATTAGATACGTAGCTAAATCGATACTCGGTTCGCAACGAGCGATATATGTTCAAGAGGAAGAACGAATTTTTTTGCGTAGCGGAAATATATGCTTGAATGGCGGCAGCCCAGCCCCTTGGCCTTTGTAAGATAAGCAGTAGTGCAAGTTCGTGCTTCCTCAATGACCCTTGCTCTTGATTAAACACATCAATTAGAAGAGGGCCCATCTTCTGAGAAAGAAGATCGTCCCTAGACCATCTAATTACATTGCCAGGAATTTCTGCAAGTATTCCCATGACCCGCTGTGAGGCGGTCGGTCCGAAATCGCCTTCCAGAACAAAGTTGGCCCCATCAAAAAAAGCCTCGCCTTTGTCAGCAAGCACAGGCAAAACCACGAGAAGCACGATTGATAGCTGCTCCCAGCATCGCATTATCTCTTCCAGTAGTGCACGCTTTGCGGATGGCTCAACATAGTCACTGTTGCGTAGCGCCTTAGAAGCCGCCCGCAGTGTCTGCATCAAATATATTAAGGAATGATCAGAAAGAATACTCACACCCTGGTTATAGGGACGTGCTAAGTCATACCCTTGATCCGCAAAACGATCCTTTATTTCTGAAGGTAGATTTGAGTCCCTCACTCCTTCCTCGATCTCAGTTGTCATCTGCTCAAGTGCGCCTTCAGAGGGATTCCACTGCGCCAAACTATAGATATCCATATTTTTCGGAAATCCACATTTTTGTTCAACCTCACTGCGACAGCGCTCTAAATCAGCTTTTAAAACATTTAAAGCATCCTCTCGCTGACGATCAATGCCGGTGTAAAACTCAATCAACTCGGGGTGGTTGGCATATCGCCTGTCACTCAGCATGAAGTTTGCAAAATTTTGGTCGTGGTGCATGCGCAAAGCAGCGAAATAGTAAATCCAAAACGCAAATTTAAGGAAACTCTGAACAAGTCCACCGATCAGATGTGTTGACCGTTGAGATACACAAAGGAGCAGCAGCGATGGACCAGATCAGTTTCGCGGACGCAGA
>NZ_JAYWHI010000073.1:0-8039 GCF_043778355.1 Polaromonas sp. | reverse complement strand
CCCACCGCACCGCCCAGGATGCAGGACAGGGCAAACGCAAACAATTTTTGTCCGGGGTGGGACCGGAGCATCCAGACAATGAACAGTGCAGCAGCGATGCCTATGCCGGTAAAAAACCAGCGCTGCCAGCCGCCGGCATTGGCCAGAAACGAAAAGGCCGCGCCGCTGTTGTGCACCCGCACGATGTTGAAAAAGCTGGTCACGTAGGTGGCGTCACCGAGCTGGTAGTAGCCAAGAATCAGCACCTTGGTGAACTGGTCCGCAATAAACAGAATCAGCGCCAGGCCGAGCCAGGGCAACATCGCGGCAGAGTTTCTGGAGAAGGTGGTTTTGGGCATTATGCGAACTTCCTGTCTTCACCTGCGCCGAACAGGTTGCTGGTGCAACGTCCGCACAGGGTCGGGTGCGCCGCGTCATGGCCGACATCGGCGCGGTAGTGCCAGCAGCGTTCACATTTGGTGTCGGAACTGGGCTTGACCCTTATGGAAAGGACGTCGCCAGCTATCAATTCAATAGCGGATGTGATGAAGGCAAACTTCAGATCCTCGCCCAGGCTGGCCAGCAGCGCATGGTCGTCCGGGGCGACGTCGAGCGCCACATTGGCCTGCAGGGAGGAGCCGACCTGACCGCCGGCGCGCAGGGTTTCGATGTCCTTGTTGACCGCATCGCGCAGCTCGCGCACCCGGCCCCACTTTGCCAGCAGCTTCGCATCGGGCGCAGCCAGTTCGGCATAGGTTTCCATGAAGATGGATTCCGACGCGCCGCAGACCTTCCAGGCTTCTTCGGCGGTGAAGCTCAGGAAAGGCGCCATCCAGCGCAGCATCGCATGCGTAATCTGGTGTAGCGCGGTCTGCGCGCTGCGCCGGGCCAGCGACTTGGGCGCGGTGGTGTAGAGCCGGTCTTTCAGGATGTCGAGGTAGAACGAGCCCAGGTCTTCGCTGCAGTAGATCTGCAGCTTGGAGACCACCGGGTGGAATTCATAGACCTCGTAATGCGTCAGGATGTCGGCCTGCAACTGCGCCGCGCGGCTCAGCGCGTATCGGTCGATTTCCAGCATCTGCGCCAGCGGCACGGCGTCTTGCAGCGGGTCGAAGTCACTGATGTTCGCCAGCAGAAAGCGCAGCGTGTTGCGGATACGGCGATAAGCATCCACCACCCGCGCCAGAATTTTGTCGTCGATGGCCAGGTCGCCCGAGTAGTCGGTCGACGCACACCACAGGCGGATGATCTCGGCGCCCAGCTTGCCCGACACTTCTTGCGGCGCCACCACATTGCCTTCGCTCTTGCTCATCTTGCGGCCCTTGCCGTCCACCGTGAAGCCGTGTGTCAGCAAGCCTTTGTAGGGCGCGTGGTCGTACATCGCGCAGGCGGTGAGCAGCGAGGAGTGGAACCAGCCACGGTGCTGGTCATGGCCTTCCAGGTAGAGGTCGGCCGGCCAAGTGGACTGCGCCGCATGGCTGTGCTTGAGCACATGGTCATGCGTGGTGCCCGAGTCAAACCAGACGTCGAGGATGTCGGTGCTCTTGATGTAGTCCGGTGCATCGGCTCCGATGATGGACTCGGCCGTGGCCTTGCTCCAGGCCTCCACGCCGCCGGCCGCCACCATGCTTGCTGCCTGGTCCATGATCTCCATGGTGCGCGGGTGCAACTCGCCGGTGGCGGTGTGGATGAAAAACGGCAGGGGCACGCCCCAGTTGCGCTGGCGGCTGATACACCAGTCGGGTCGGCCGGCGATCATGTCGCGCAAGCGGGTTTTGCCGTTTTCCGGGTAGAAGCTGGTCTCGTCGATCGCGTTCAGCGCGAGCTGGCGCAGGGTTTGTGGCGCCTTGTCTTTGGTGAAAACGCCTTCGCCTTCGTCCATGCGCACAAACCACTGCGCGGCCGCGCGGTAGATCACCGGCGTCTTGTGGCGCCAGCAGTGCGGGTAGCTGTGCGTGATATTTTCGGTGGCAAACAGGCGGCCGGCGTCCCGCAGGGCGTCGATCACCAGCGGTGCGGCTTTCCAGATGTTGAGGCCGCCGAACAGTGGGAGTTCATCGACATAACGGCCGTTGCCCTGCACCGGATTGAGGATGTCGTCATAGGCGATGCCATTGGCCACGCAGGAGTTAAAGTCTTCCACGCCGTAGGCAGGCGAGGAGTGCACGATACCCGTGCCGTCATCGGCGGTGGCGTAGTCGGCCAGAAACACCGGGCTCAGGCGCTGGTAGCCAGCGTCCACCTCATACAGTGGGTGTTTGAAGTTAAGCAGCGCCAGGTTTTTGCCTGCCGTCGTGGCCAGCACCGTGCCGGTGAGCTGGTAACGCGCCAGACATTTTTCCACCAGTACAGCGGCCAGCAGCAAAATGCCGCGCTCGGTATCGACCAGCGCGTAATCCAGCTCGGGGTTCAGGTTCAGCGCCTGATTCGCCGGGATGGTCCAGGCGGTGGTGGTCCAGATCACCGCAAATGCATCCTTGTTCAGGCTTTTCAGGCCGAAGGCTGCAGCCAGTTTGTCGGGCTCGGCGCTTTTGAAACCCACGTCCAGCGTCTGCGATTTCTTGTCGGCGTATTCGATCTCGAACTCGGCCAGCGAGGAGCCGCAGTCGAAACACCAGTAGACGGGTTTCAGGCCCCGGTACACAAAGCCGCGTTCCATGATGCGCTTGAGTGCGCGGATCTCGTCGGCCTCGTTGCCGGGGTTCATGGTCAGGTAGGGGTTGGCCCATTCGCCGAGCACGCCCAGGCGCTTGAAGTCCTCTTTCTGAGCTGCGATCTGCTCGGTGGCGAAGGCGCGGCTTTTGGCCTGCACCTCGTCTCTTGAAAGATTTCGGCCATGAAGTTTTTCGATGGCGTTTTCGATCGGCAGGCCATGGCAGTCCCAGCCCGGCACATACACAGCGTCCAGCCCCTTGAGCTGGCGCGCCTTGACGATCATGTCTTTCAGGATCTTGTTGGCGGCGTGGCCGATATGGATCTGGCCGTTGGCGTAGGGCGGACCGTCGTGCAGCACAAACTTCGGCTTGCCGGCGCGCACATCGCGCAGTTTTTTGTAGATGCCTTTGTCATCCCACTCCTTGACCCAGGCCGCTTCGCGTTTGGGCAGATCGCCGCGCATGGGAAACGGGGTGTCGGGCAGGTTCAGGGTGCTGCGGTAATCGGTGTTGGTGTCAGACATGGAATGCTCTTGTTGGGGCGGCCTGATTGGACAGGCTGCCGGAATGCTGTTCGGGAAAACAAGCCTTGCGCCGAGGGGGACGGGGCCAGGGGCGACGAGATCGTCTAAATTCGGTCGCGCGTCGTCTGGCGGCTGGTTTCCGTGTGCATGGATGCAAAAAACGCCCGCGCGTCGTGGCAGTCCCTGGAGATGCCCGCCTTGAGGCTGTCCAGACCGTCGTAGGTCAGTTCGTCGTGCAGTTTGTGTAGCAGTTCCACGCGAATGATTTTACCGTATGCCTCCTCCGCGCCCAGGCTGGCCGGCCAGGCCAGGCAATGGGTCTCCAGCAGCACCCGCCCGCCGTTGACATCGTCGGGGTCCAGCGAGGGCCGAATGCCCAGATTCGCCACGCCGGGCAGCGGATCGGGACCGAGGCCGAAGACCTGCACCGCAAAAATCCCGCCGGCCGCCGGCTTCCAGTGCGAAAAGCGCAGATTCAGGGTCCGAAAACCGAGCTCGCGCCCGAGCTTGCGGCCGTGCACCACATGGCCGGAGATGCTGTAGGGCCGACCCAGCAGGCTGGCCACGCGGCTCATCTGGCCCTGGGCCAGCGCCTCACGCACGGCCGAACTCGAGACGCGGGTGTTACTGACTTCATAACTGTTCATGCGCGCCACATCAAAACCCAGGCGCTCGCCAGCCGCGTCCAGCATGGCGTAGTCGCCGGTGCGTTTGGCGCCGAAGCGGAAGTCGTCGCCGACCAGCACGTAACGCACGCCCAGGCCCTTGACCAGCACATCGCTGATGAAGTCTTCAGCCGGCTGCGCCGCCAGCCGCGCGTTAAAGGGCAGCACCACACACTGGTCGATGCCGCAACGCGCCAGTTCGGTGAGTTTGTCGCGCAGGGTGGCGATACGCGCTGGCGCCAGCTCGGGTTTGCGCGCAAGCCCTGCAAAGTAGTCGCGCGGATGCGGCTCGAAGCTCATCACGCAGCTCGGCACGCCCCGATGCTGGGCCTCGTTTTTCAGCAGCGCCAGCATGGCCTGGTGGCCGCGGTGCACGCCATCGAAGTTACCGATGGTCAGCGCGCAGTGGGACGCCAGTGCAGGATGTTGGTAGCTGCGAAAAATCTTCATCCTGGGAATCGGTGTTTGGACGCGCCCGCGTGGACCGTCATGGGGTGGGCTGGCAAGGCGTGACGACGCGGCGGGCTGATGCCCGCAAGGAGAAGCAACGCAGCCAGCGCGCGCCAGGGCGGTGCAATCGGGTGCGTAGCGCTATTCGCCAGGTCGTCAAGCCTGATTCCTTCATCAAAATTCATCTTCATCTGTAGGTCTTGCAGTGGTAAGCGGTCAAGCACGCGGATTTCCAGGATTTCCAATTATCGTTTTAATAGCAGGTCGCGCCGCGCTGATGCGGCTCCAAAGGCCAAACAGGGTCATACAGCGCGCTTTGTCATGAATTGCCTGTATATTGAGGGCTCAGACAGTTTGAGTCCGGTTCCATGTGTTTTTTAACCATTGGAGGTTCGTTTGAAGGTCTTGAAGCTCTCAGCCCAGGGGTTGCCGCAATCGTGGATCAGCCTCGAACAAGCCGTGTTGCACTATGCCTCGGATGAAGTGCGCTGGGAGATGGGTGCACGGGTGGCGACCTTTCATGGCGGACACAATGCCATCACCGGCAACCAGTCCATCATCAACGTCAACAGCATCATCGGCACCAAGGGCGTGCCCAACATCAACCCCTTCAACCTCAAGCCGGGCCTGACCAACAGCAAGCTGTTCGCGCGCGACCGCAACATCTGCGCCTACTGCGGCGACCACTTCCACGAGGAAGAGCTGACACGCGAACACATCATCCCGTTTGCGCAAAACGGCATCGACACCTGGATGAACGTGGTGACGGCCTGCCGCGCCTGCAACCACCGCAAGAGCAGCCGCACGCCAGAACAGGCGCACATGCCGCTTCTGTATACACCGTATGTGCCCAGCCTGTGGGAAGACTTCATCCTGCGCAACCGCCGTATCCTGGCGGACCAGATGGAGTTTCTGATGGCGCATGTGCCGAGGACATCGCGGCTTCTGGTGTGAGCTTCGGGCCAGGTTCCCGCACGCTCAGCCCCAAGGGCTGAGCGATGATGTCAAAAACTCAGTAAGTCAGCTCCAGCACCACCACGTGGTTGCCAGAAACCGGCCAGGTCTGGCCGGTGATTTTTTCACCGTTGAACTCTGCCGCAATCGGGCGCATGCCCTCCTGCGTGAGATTGAGCTTGGACGCTGAAACGCCGGCGCCTTCAGGTGGCACACCCGGCAGCGCAGCTTTGCCGTCAAACATCATCCGGTCACGCTGCGCGTCAAAGTAACCGCGCGGGCGGTTCAGCGTGACGCTCGATTTGGCGGCCTTGTCGGCTTCGGCGAGGCGGTCTGCGCGAAAGTTCACAAATTTGCTGGAGCGCGGAAACGGGCTGCGGTAGATGTGGGTGGTGGCATACCCGGTGGCCTGGATCGCAAATTCGTAGGAAACACCAGCTTGTGCGGTGAAGGGCCCCCACAGACCGTCGGTGCCCACGGTTTTGGTGTGGACCGCATTGCCGATGCGCGCGCCGGTGGCAGGGTCTGTGGCGTAGACCATCAGTTGCGCGCCGGGCAGCGGCAGGTTGTTGGAATAGTTGCCGGAGGCGGGGTCGGTCGGCGTAAGTCCCAGGCCCGCGATTTTGCCGTTGAGCACGATGGGCGCTTCCGGCTGGATGGCGAGGGTTTGCGGATTCTTGCCGGTGATGAAGCGGTAGGTGGCCTCAAACGCGGCGGGTGAATACGATGTCTCGCGGTGATCGACGCGCGGCAACACGACGTTGGTCGCGCCCTTGAGTGCCGGGCCATCAAATGTCACGTTGGTGGGTGTGCCTTTGGCCCCTATCCAGAGGCCGTCTGGCTGGGCAAACTTGTCGTTGTTGTCTGAACGCAGGGTCAGCCATTTGACCGGGCCAGTCACTTCGTCACCCGCCGCATTTTTGGGCGCATTGAGCCCGGTCAGGAAGGGGCCGGTGCCGGAAAACTCGTTGGCTTCGCGAAAACCCTTGGTTGCCCAGACGCCATGATTTGGCGTGCCGCCGAGCACGGCGTGGCTCACGCGCGCGGCGCCGCCGCCGTTGTAGATGTAATTGCGAATCGCATTGCCACCCCGCGAGTTGCCGACCAATACAACCTGGCGTGCGCCTGTGGCTTGCAGCACCTTGTCGACTTCGGACTTGAGGAAGGCCATGTGGTCTGCGGTGGAGGTGCGGCCGGGCTGGGCCTTGCCATCATCATCGCGTGCCAGCGGGTAGGGCAGGTCAATGGCGTGCAGGCGCTCGCGCGGCCAGCCGTTCGACTCAAAACGCCAGACCGTGGTCTGCCACAAGGCGGCGGTGTCGCCGTTGCCGTGCACAAAAACAATCGGCGGGTGTTGTTCGTGCGTGGGCGAGGTGGCGCAGCCGGCGAGTGCCAGGCCGGCGGCAGCGATCACGAGAAGAAGGCGGCGTTGCATCATCATGGTTTGTCTCCTGGAATTAAAAGTGCCCGTGATTCATGCCACGGAGCATCGTTTCTCAATATGTCGCGGGCAAGTCAGGCAAAGACGCCGGCGGTGTCCTGCATGCGCGCCGAGACCTCGCCGAGGTGGTGCAGGGTGTCGCCAAAACTCATTTCCATCTGCGTGAGCTTCTTGAAGTAGTGGCTGACGATGTATTCGTCGGTCACGCCGATGCCGCCATGCAGTTGCACTGCCTGCTGGCCGACATAACGCATGGAGTTGCCGAGTTGGTACTTGGCGCGGGCCATGGCGGCACGCCGTTCCGCCGCCGGCGCATTGAGCTTGAGCGAAGCGTAATAACTCATGGATCGCGCCAGCTCGAGCTGCATCTTCATGTCGGCCACGCGGTGCCGAAGTGCCTGGAAGCTGCTGATGACCACGCCAAACTGCTTGCGGGTGTTCATGTACTCGACGGTGATGGCCAGGGTTTTGTCCATCACGCCCACGGCTTCGGCGCAGGTGGCGGCAATGCCGATGTCGACCGCATGTTCGAGCGCGGCCAGTCCGTCCAGCGTGATCAGCGTGGCGGGTGTGTCCTTGAGCAACACGTCTGCGGCGCGGCCGCCGTCCTGCGTGCCGTAGCCGCGGGTGGTGACGCCCGCAGCCGAACGCTCCACCAGAAACAGCGCGATTTTGCCGTTGGCCTGCGCCGGCACGATGAAGGCATCGGCCTGGTCGCCAGCGGGCACTATGGTTTTTGTAGCAGACAATGTCCAGCCGGTAGGGGCTGAGGTCGCTTTTGCTTCACAACTGTCAAGCTTGTAGCGGGCGGCGCGCTCCTGATGGGCCAGCACCACCAGCGCTTCGCCGCTGGCGATTTTCGGCAGCCAGGCCGTTTTAACGGCGTCGGGTGCGTAACTGGACAACACGGCACCAGCGATCAGGGTCTGGGCGAAAGGCTCGGCCACGATGCCGCGGCCCAGCTCTTCCATCACCACCATGCCTTCGACCGGGCCCATGCCGAGGCCGTCATTGGCTTCAGGAATATAGAGGCCGCACAGGCCAAGTTCGGCGATCTGGCCATAGGCCTCCCGCGAGAAACCACCGGCTTTGGCAATGCCGCGTCGGCGCTCGAAGTCGTAGCCCTTGTCCACCCATTTGCGGACCGCGTCGCGCAATTGTTCCTGGTCGTCCGTGAAATCGAAATCCATTGTGATGCTCCTGTTGGGGTGTCATCCCGGCCCCGGATCAAGTCCGGGGTTGAGACATGTGGATTGCGGGTCAGGCCCGCAATGACAAATCGCCGTGGGCTCAGCCCAAAACAAACTGCGAGACGATGTTGCGCTGCACCTCGTTGGAGCCGCCGTAAATCGTTGTCTTGCGCATATTGAAA
>NZ_JAYWHI010000072.1:0-8118 GCF_043778355.1 Polaromonas sp. | reverse complement strand
CTGCGCTGGCACAACTCGAGGGAGGTGAAGGGCCAGTGCGGCCCCTGCTCGATGCCTTCGACGGCTTTGTGTCGCAGCAGATGGCTTTTTCGGCCCCAGCCTCCAGGTTTTAGACCAAATCGGCCGTCAGCCCATACCCGGTGGGCGTAAGCAGCTATCAAATCAGGAGCTTGCAGACCTGAACCAGGCTTGCGCGCGGGGCTGAAGCTGGTGTCACCACGGTGGGACGTACCGAAGGCCTGACAGTGACAAGCGCATTGCAAGCCAGCCTTGCGCCCGAACTGCTCTAAAAACGATAGCTACGTGCGCTTGTCTGGCATGGGCTACCCACGATTTTGATGCCGAAACATCAAATGGCGGAGCGTTGCGGCCTGCGCGGCGAAAGGGACGGTGCAAGACCGATAATCAGTTCTGCTGATCGTGTTTTTTCTGCATGTCTGTTTTCTCCTGCCTGCCTGTGACCTTTCCGCTCATCACCGATCCCTTCTTCTACGCTCTCGCGATTCCGGCGGTCCTGCTGATGGGCATCAGCAAAAGCGGCTTTGGCGCCGGCTTTGGCTCGCTGGCGGTGCCGATGATGGCGCTGGCCGTGACGGTGCCGCAGGCAGCGGCCATCCTCATGCCCATCCTGCTGCTGATCGACATCCTCGGCATGGCCGCCTTTCGCAAGAACTTCGACATGCGGCTGGTGAAGTTTCTGCTGCCTTTCGGCCTGCTGGGGACCTTGGTTGGCACGCTGCTGTTCAGCATCATGCCGGCCAACATGGTGGCTGGCATTGTGGGCGCCTTCACGCTGCTGTTCCTGGCGCAGCGTCTGGTATTTCCACCCAAACCCGACAGCCCGCCACCGCCGCGGTGGCTCGGTGCGCTGCTCGCGGTGACGTCCGGCTTCACCAGCTTCATCTCCCATGCCGGCGGTCCGCCCATCAGCGCCTATGTGATTCCACTGCGCCTGTCGCCGCTGACCTTCACGGCCACGCTGGCCTTTTTCTTTTTTGTCATCAACCTGTCCAAGTGGATTCCCTACGCCTGGCTGGGCCTGCTCGACTTGCGCAACATGGCGACCTCACTGGTGCTGCTGCCCCTGGCGCCGCTCGGGGTGTGGATAGGCGTACGTCTGGCGCGCCGCATTGATCCGGTGTTGTTCTACCGGATTCTTTATGTCGGCATGTTTCTGACCGGCGTCAAGCTGCTGTGGGACGGTTTCCGCTAGGAAACGGGCACCCGACAGCCTTGCGGCAAAACCGGTAAAAACCTCACAGCGGGTCGGCCGGCTTTTGGGTCAAAATCGCCGCATGAGAACAAATGCTTACGTGTTGACGCCTGACGCTGGCCCGACTGCTGTTTTCTTCATTCGTCTGCTCATGGTGGCGGCTGCATGACCACCGTTGTTTTTGCCGACCTGGTCGGTAGCACCAGCATGTTCGAGCGGCTCGGGGACGAGACTGCCTCGCGTTTTGTCACGCAACTGGTGGGCGCGTTGAGCCAGGTATTCGAGCAGCACAGCGGGCGCGTCGTCAAGCTGTTGGGCGACGGCCTGTTTGTGGTGTTTCCACACGAGGGCGATGCGCTGGCCGCCTGCATCAGCATCCAGAAACGCTTTCTTGACAAGCCCATCCGCGCCGGCGGCACCGGCGCACCAGTGCAAATGCAAATGGGCATTGAATCGGGTGAGGTGGTGGAGATCGACGGCGACTGTTTTGGTGATACCGTCAACTCCGCCGCCCGCCTGGCTGATCTGGCGGGCGCGGCGCAAATACTCACCACCCAAAACGTCTGGTCCGCGCTGGGACCGCTCCAGCAGGCCAGCCTGCGCAGTCTGGGGCCCATGCATCTGCGCGGCCGGGCCGAGGCCAGCCATGTATACCGCGTCGAGTGGCAGGCGGGGCGGGACGAAGACGCGACCATGATGGGTCGCTCGATGGCGTCGAGTGCGCCGCAGCTGCTGTCGCTGATCGCTGGTGAGCAGCGTGTGCAGATTGATGCCCGCAGCCTGGCCATCTCCATTGGGCGCGGTGCCGGCGCCACGTTGGCCCTCAACGATCCGCGGGTGTCGCGTATGCATGCGACGCTGGAATGGCGTGGCGGGCAGTTTGTGCTTAGCGATGCGTCGAGCTACGGCACCTGGGTCTATTTCGGTAACCAGAGCGAGGCAGTGGTGCTGCGGCGCACCGAGTGTTACCTGGTGGGCAGCGGCCAGATCAGCGCCGGTTGCGAGCGCCAGGAAGGCAGCCCGCTGATCAGTTTTTCCATAGGTAGCTGAGGATTCGTGGCACCTTCCCGCAAGGGATAGCAGGCTAGAATCAACTTTGTTTCCAGACGTATCCATTGCCACTCCATGAGCCTGAACAAGCTTGGCCGTTACGACATCATTCGCGTGCTGGGCAAGGGCGCGATGGGCCTGGTCTATGAGGCGCGCGACCCGAACCTGAACCGCCGCGTTGCGATCAAGACCATCAAGGTCGAGAATCTGTCGGAGGAAGCTGCGGCCGAATACGAGGCCCGCTTCAAAACCGAAGCGCATTCAGCGGCGCGCCTGCAGCACCCCAACATCGTCAGCGTTTACGACTCGGACCGCCACGGCGACATGGCTTTCCTGGTGATGGAGTTCATCCAGGGCGAAGACCTGAAGCACCACCTCGACGGCGGCAAGCGCTACTCCCTGGAGCAGTCGCTGGCCATGATGCGCGAGCTGCTGTCGGCGCTCGACTACGCGCATCGCCAGTCCATCGTGCACCGCGACGTCAAACCCGCCAACCTGCTGATCGAGGCCGATGGCCGCGTCAAGCTGACCGATTTCGGCGTCGCCCGCATCCAAGATTCCGGCGAGGCCACGCGCACCCAGGGCTCCATGGTCGGTACGCTCAAGTACATGTCGCCTGAGCAGGTGCAGGGTCAGCCCATCGACGCGCGGGCCGACCTGTTTGCGGTGGGCATCGTGCTTTACCAGTTGCTCACTGGCAAACGGCCGTTCGATGGTGACACCGATTTCGCCATCATCCAGCAGATCGTCAATCACAGCCCGGCGGCGCCCAGCAGCTTCAACAACCTGCTGCCGCCCGCGATTGACGCGGTGGTCGCGCGGGCCTTGACCAAAAAGCGTGACCAGCGTTTTGCCACTGCGCAGGAGTTTGCCCAGGCGCTGCAGGAAGCCAGCGGCCATGCCTCGGACCCGACCATTGTTCCGCCGGTCAGCCCGCCGGGGCGCCGCGGCGGCAATGCCACAGACACCGGTTTGCAGCGGTCGCGCGCGGGCGGTTCGACGGTGAAAATGCGCTCGTCCGGAACCGACACCGGCTCCACCGTGACGCAGGAGCTTGAGCTGGTCTACTGGAAAGATATCAAGGATTCCGAAGACATTGAAGACCTGGCAGGTTTTCTGGACCGTTTCCCCTCTGGCATTTATGCAGACCTGGCGCGCCGCCGTTTGAAGAAGCTGGGCGGCAGCGTGGCCGAGGATTCCGGAAGCGGTACAACGGTTCTGAGCGGTGAAACCGAATGGACTCGCCTGCAGACGCAACACAGCGTTGCGTCCGCCGCTCCGGCTGGTGCAGACACGACGCGCCTGGCTGCGGCTGATGCGCTGTCTGCGGACGCATCGCCGACACCGGTGGTCGAACAGCCCAAGAAGCTCGAATCAGAGCCGATCCCAGAGCCCGAGCCGGCACGGGACTCGGAGCCCGCCCCCGCGCCTTTGGCGCAAGCGGTTGCGGTACCGGTGGCAGCGGCTTTGTCGCCGTCGCCACCCAATCCGCCAGCAGTGCAGCGACCCCCGTCGCCTTCCCCTGCGCCGACTGCAACGCGGCCCGCCGCTTCCAAAATGCCGGTGTACGCCGCCGGTGTGGCTGTGCTGGTCATGGCCGGTCTGGCTTTCAAGTTTTTGTCGGGTCCGTCCGCAACGGCTGATCAAGTTGCCCAGGCCGCCCCTGCCGCAAGCCTTGCGGCCGAGGGCAGTCCTGCGCCGCTGCCGGCTGCATCGGCGCTGGTCGCCGGCGCGCCGTCGCGCGCCGCCTCGTCGGCAGCAGCGGTCACGCCTGCTGCGAAGCGGGCAGCGGTCAAGCCGCCCGTTGAAAAGGCTGTGGTGGCCCCCCGTCCTGCCGTGGTCAACCCGGTTGCTGTGGAAACCACCCCGGTCTCGCCACCTGAGTCGGCTGCAGCGGCTCAGGCGGGGGCCACCCACCCCAAACAGGCCTGTGAGAACCGCGTCCTGCTGGGTTTCCAGAGTTGCATGAACGAGCAGTGTGCCCGGCAGCGCTTCAAAAACCACCCGACCTGCGTGGAGCGCCGCGAACAGGACAAGCAGCGCCAGGAGATCCGGGATGGGCGGCAATGATTCGCCGCACCTGATGGCGTTGGCCCCCCCTTGCTATCAAAATAGAAGCTGCTGACGTCCGCCCGATAAGGGCTGAGGGCTGATTTTCAAGCGGTTTTCTGCTCCGGGAAGAGTGCCTGTCCGGTTCTGGTGCTCTGAACTGTCCGAGCCGCAGGTTGGCTGGCAGCATGGCTGCCGTTACCATAGCGCTCAAACATCGGGAGATATCCATGCCTGTGGTTGTGATTGCCAATCCGAAAGGCGGCGTCGGTAAAACGACGCTGGCCACCAATGTTGCCGGTTATTTCGCCAGCCAGGGCCATGCGGTGATGCTGGGCGATGCCGACCGCCAGCAGTCGTCACGGCTCTGGCTCGGGCTGCGCCCGCCGGCCGCCCGACCGATCAGCACCTGGGATGTCAGTGCCGACATGATTGTCAAGCCGCCCAAGGGCACGACCCATGTGGTGCTCGATACGCCGGGCGGCCTGCACGGCTGGCGTTTCAACGATGTGATCAAGCTGGCCGACAAGGTCATCGTGCCGTTGCAGCCCAGCGTTTTTGATATTTTTGCCACCCGGACCTTCCTCGACCAGTTGGCTGAACACCGCAACGCCGGCAAGGTGCAGGTGGGCATTGTCGGCATGCGGGTCGATTCGCGCACCATCGCTGCCGACAAGCTGCGCAGCTTTGTTGACGGCCTGGGCCTGCCGGTGCTTGGGTATGTGCGTGACACCCAGAATTACATTCACCTGGCGGCGCGCGGGCTGACGCTGTTCGATGTGGCGCCGGGGCGGGTCGAAAAAGACCTGGAGCAATGGGCGGGTATCTGCCGATGGCTCGACCAGTGAGCCGGCGCGCCTGATGTCGCTGGCTGGACAAGCCTGCCGCCAGGTGGACGTTACAGTCGGCGCATGAAAACCTTCCAGACGCTTTCCGAACTGGCGGCCTGTGTGGGTCAGGAAGTCGCTGTCAGCGACTGGCTGACCATTAGCCAGGCCCAGGTCAATCTGTTTGCCGAAGCCACCGGCGATCACCAGTGGATCCATGTGGACCCTGAAAAAGCCAGAGCCGGGCCTTTCGGCGCGCCGATTGCGCACGGTTTCCTGACCTTGTCGCTGCTGCCAAAATTTTTCGAATCCTCATTCGAGATCATGCAAAGCCGCATGGGCGTGAACTACGGTCTGAACAAGGTGCGCTTCACCGCGCCGGTGCCGGTGGGCAGCCGTCTGCGTGCGCGCATGAAACTGCTGAGCTGCGAGGACATCGCCAACAACGGCGTGCAGATGGCCTGGGAGGTGACCGTTGAACGCGAGGGCGAGGCCAAGCCGGTTTGCATCGCCGAATCGCTGGTCAGGCGTTACGTCTGACTGTCCCTGACGGGCTCAGGAATCAGCTTGAGCTGGTGTGAGGGTACCCAGCCCTCAAAGGCGTCAAGCAAAAGGTTGGTTCGCCGGGTTGCTTCCGCCTGGTCATGAACCCGCGCGATGCATTGGTGCAAATCGCTGC
The DNA here is from genome assembly GCF_043778355.1 of Polaromonas sp. GTDB lineage: Bacteria > Pseudomonadota > Gammaproteobacteria > Burkholderiales > Burkholderiaceae_C > Polaromonas. Next base: position 2,300 of record NZ_JAYWHI010000072.1, on the reverse strand, counting down.
GCAGCAGCCAGAGTTCGGACGGTGTGGCGGCGACATTGATCCTGTAAATCACGCGCTGGGCCCCCATGTCTTTGCAGTCCAGCAGCGCGGCGTACAGTCGCTCGCGGATTTGCTCAAGGCTGAGACGGTCGGGTGCGGCGGTCTGCCGCCGGGAAAAAAGGGAATTAGCCATGATGATCGTGTGATGCGCCCGCAATCTCATGAATTGCTGTGGCTTGGAACAGGTGCTGCAGCCGGGTGGGCTGTGGAGCACGAAGCTGCTGATTTTAGGGTTTACCCTTGATTTGAGTGGGTTGATGAACCTAAACGGGACCGTTCTCAGGTCTGTTCTGGCGTCGATCAGGGTTGCAGCCTACCCACACCATCAAATACCGCGCGCGTTTGGGCGCTTGCGGGCGATAAAAAACCCGCCGGGGCAAAGCCCAGGCGGGTTGTGACGGGTGCCTCAACGCTGCGCAGCAGCGTGGCCCGGTTCGATCAGGCGCGGCCAGGCGCCGAGTCAAAACGCTGGCTGGTCTGAACCGCCTCTGCCCGGACGTCAGCGCGGGTGCGCTCGCCGGCAGCAGGGCCGGCAACCACCATGGTGCCGCCATCGACCTGGTTGCTGGCCGTTACAGCGGCGGGCCGGGAGTTCAGGGCCTGGGCGCGAACTTCGGCGCGGGTCACGTTGCTGGTCAGCGAGGGCTGCACATCCACCGAGCCGTCGGCGCCGGCGGCAAATGCGCCGGCAGAAGTGAAGCCGGCAGCAGCGATCAGGGCGGAAGCGATAAATTTCGAGTTCATGATTGAAATCCTTTTCAAAAGTAAATGAGACATTTCCGGGCGGGCGGGCATCATCAACCCCGTCTGTCCAGCCTCGGTGAGTCGTCTTTGCAGGTATCGGCTCATCGATGGGGTAACTTTACTATTGCCGATATCAAAGAAAAACTCGATATGAATCAATTATTAATTGCTGTATGTGGAACAATAAGGGCTTGATTTATTAAGTAGTAACCCTATGGATCGACTTTTATCCATGCGCGCCTTCCAGCAGGTGGTCGACGACGGAGGATTTGCTGCTGCAGCCCGCACGCTCGACATATCCCCGGCGGTGATGACCCGGCTGATCACCGACCTGGAGGAGCACCTCGGTGCCCGCTTGCTGCAGCGCACCACACGCAAGCTGTCCCTGACGGAGGCCGGGCAGTCCTACCTGCAGCGGGTGCGCCACATCCTCAATGATGTCAACGAGGCTGAAGCTTCCACCCGTCAGCAAACGGATGAACTGGCGGGTTTGCTGCGTATTCATACCCAGCCGGTCATGGCGGTGCACATTCTGGCACCGCTGGTGGCTGAGTTCAGGCGGCGCTACCCCAAGGTGGTGCTGGACATCACTGTCGATTCACCCCTGGCGCCGCCGATCGAGGACTTTGACCTGACGATTCTGGGCGCAGGGGGCGTGTATGACGCCAATGTAGTGGCGCGGCCGGTGATTGTCTCGGAGGGCCTGCTCTGTGCCTCGCCGCGTTATCTGCGCAGCGCTGGAACCCCGCGCCAACCCGAAGACCTGCAAAAACACGCCATGTTGCGCCTCAGTCAGACGGGCGTGCGGCAACGAGAGTGGCAACTGGTCAATCCCCAGGAAGGCGACCGGGAGGTGGCGGTGGACATCAGGCCGGTGCTGCTGGCCAACCACAGCGACACCTTGATGCGCGCCACACTCGATGGCGCCGGCATCAGCGCGCAACCGATGGACCTGGTGGCCAATTACCTGCGTGACGGGCAGTTGCGGCGCGTGCTGGCGCCCTGGATTACAGGGCGGTTTACCCTGTATGCGGCCTTGCCCAGCCGCAAATACATTCCGGCGCGAGCCCGTGTATTCATGGAGTTTTTGATCGAGCAGACGCGGCTGAAAACCGCTGAGGCCAAGCTGAGCTGGCCCGATGACGCCCCTGCGGACGCGGCGGACGGGTCTGTGCTGCTGCCGCCGGCGCAGCGTTGAATGCGTGTGAACGAAAAAAAGCCCGGTCGCGCCGGGCTTTTTGTTGCCTGCAGCGCAGGCCAGGGAGACTTACGCGCGACCAGGAGCGGGGTTGAACATCGGGTCGGCATTGCCTTGCGAGGACTGCAGACGGACAGCGTTGCGGCTGCGCTCGCTGGCCACCGATGCCGAGAAGGCTGACATGCCGCCGTCGACCTGGTTGCTGGCGGTCACCGGGCCCTTTTGAACCTTGGCGGCGTCAGCACGCACTTCGGCGCGCGTCAGGGTGCTGACAAAGGTGCTTTTCTGTTCTGGCGCGTTGTCGGCACCGGCAGCGAAA
>NZ_JAYWHI010000071.1:0-2936 GCF_043778355.1 Polaromonas sp. | reverse complement strand
ATGCTGCGCCTGACAATTCGACGTGACGGCAAGGTGCACACCATGGAGTTTTCCAAGGGGTTTGTGCAAAACCGGATAGTCAAGACTGTGGGCGGCGTGGAAGTGTCACCGATGAAGGTGATGGGTGACACCGACAAGCGCGGCACGGAAGTTCACTTCCTGCCAGACACCGATATCTTCAAAGAAAACAACGACTTTCATTACGAAATCCTGAGCAAACGCCTGCGCGAGCTCAGCTTTCTGAACAACGGCGTGAAGATCCGTTTGAAAGACGAGCGCTCGGGCAAGGAAGACGACTTCGCGGGGGCCGATGGCGTCAAAGGCTTTGTGGGCTTTATCAACAAGGGCAAAACCGTGTTGCACCCCAACGTGTTCGCCGCGATGGGGGACCGCCAGAGCGACCAGGGCACCAACATCGGTGTGGAGGTGGCGATGCAGTGGAACAGCGGCTACAGCGAGCAAGTGCTGTGTTTCACCAACAACATTCCCCAGCGTGACGGCGGAACCCACCTGACCGGCCTGCGCGCCGCGATGACCCGGGTGATCAATAAGTATATTGACGACAGTGAGCTGGCCAAAAAAGCCAAGGTCGAGGTTACGGGCGACGACATGCGCGAAGGCCTGTGCTGCGTGTTGAGCGTGAAGGTGCCCGAGCCGAAATTTTCAAGCCAGACCAAGGACAAGCTGGTGTCTAGCGAAGTGCGTGGGCCGGTGGAAGACATCGTCAGCCGCCTGCTGCACGACTACCTGCAAGAGCGCCCGAATGACGCCAAGATCATTGTCGGCAAAATCATCGAAGCCGCCCGCGCGCGCGAAGCGGCCCGCAAGGCGCGGGACATGACACGCCGCAAAGGCGTGCTCGACGGCATGGGGTTGCCCGGTAAGCTAGCCGACTGTCAGGAAAAAGACCCTGCCGGCTGCGAAATTTACCTGGTTGAGGGCGACTCTGCAGGAGGCTCTGCCAAACAGGGCCGTGACCGCAAGTTCCAGGCGATTTTGCCCCTGCGCGGGAAGATTTTGAACGTTGAAAAAGCCCGCTATGAAAAGCTGTTGACCAGCAATGAAATTTTGACGCTGATCACCGCGCTGGGCACCGGCATTGGCAAGGGTGGTGGCGTGGGCGGCACGCCCGGCGCAGACGACTTTAATGTCGCCAAACTGCGCTACCACCGCATCATCATCATGACCGACGCCGACGTGGACGGCGCGCATATCCGCACCCTGCTGCTAACGTTTTTCTACCGCCAGATGCCCGAGCTGGTCGAGCGTGGCCACATCTACATTGCGCAGCCGCCGCTGTACAAGGTCAAGGCCGGCAAGGAAGAGCAATACCTCAAAGACACAGCCGCTCTTGACGGCTTTTTGTTGCGCATCGCGATGAAAGACGCCTACGTGCAGACCAGCGCGGATGAGACGGCGGTGCTGACCGGTGACACGCTGGCCGAGCTGGCCCGCAAACACCAGCTGGCTGAGGCTGTGATCGCCCGCCTACGCGGCTTCATGGACGCTGAGGCGCTGCGCTGCATTGCAGACGGCGTTTCATTGAACCTGGACACCGTGGCCGATGCCGAGGCTTCAGCCGTGGCGCTGCAGGTGCAGCTGAGGGCCCTGAACACCACCGGCGCCCCGGCCGAAGTGGCCGGTGAGTTCGACGTGCGTACCGACAAACCGATTTTGCGCATCAGCCGCCGCCACCACGGCAACGTGAAAAGCAGCGTCATCACGCAGGACTTTGTTCACGGGGCTGACTACGCCACGCTACAGGAAGCCGCCACCACCTTCAAGGGCCTGATCGGCGAGGGGGCCAAGGTCATGCGCGGTGAGGGCGAACGCCGCAAGGAAGAGAAAATTGACGATTTCCGGGGCGCCATGCGTTGGCTGATCGGCCAGGCCGAAAACGCCACTGCCCGCCAGCGCTACAAAGGGCTGGGCGAGATGAACCCGGCCCAGCTGTGGGAAACCACCATGGACCCCACCGTGCGCCGCCTGCTGCGCGTGCAGATCGACGACGCCATCGAAGCCGACCGCGTGTTCACCATGCTGATGGGTGACGAGGTCGAGCCGCGCCGCGAGTTCATCGAGCAGAACGCGTTGCGTGCTGCGAACATTGATATTTGAAAACTGAACCATGCCAGAGCCCACAACACGCCCCGACCTTCCCGACCACCTCTCGGCCGACCCGCGCAGCCCACACCATATCGCGGCTGCTTTTGAACACGACGTGGGCATCGTCTTCAACGACAAAGAGCGTTTTGATGTGCAGGAATACTGCATCAGCGAAGGTTGGATCAAGGTGCCTGTGGGTAACAAGGTCGACCGCAAAGGCAACCCCCTGACGATCAAGCTCAAGGGCAGCGTTTCGGCGTTTTACAAGTAACTGACCTGGCCTTACCCTTGCACTGCCAGGGCGACTTCGCATGAGCCTGATCGCCGTCATCGACTTCGAGACCACCGGCTTGTCACCAGCCATGGGCGACCGCGCCACCGAAGTGGCCATCGTGCTGGTGGAGCGCGGCCGAGTGGTAGACCGCTTTCAGAGCCTGATGAATGCGGGCGTTCGGCTGCCAGCGTTTATCACTCAGTTCACCGGCATCACCAACGCCATGGTGGCCAGCGCACCGCCTGCGGCCCAGGTGATGCTTGAGGCCAGTCGGTTTGTGAGGGGCGCGCCGATGGTGGCGCACAACGCCGCGTTCGACGCCAAGTTCTGGCAGGCCGAACTGCAGCGCGCTGACCAGAGTGCCGACCACGCGTTTGCGTGCACGCTGCTGGTGTCGCGCAGGCTATACCCGCAAGCGCCCAGCCACAAGCTCAGCACGCTGGCTGACTTTCACCACCTGCCCACATCCGGACGCGCCCACCGCGCGCTGGCCGACGCAGAAATGGCCGCCGCCTTGCTGGGTCAAATCCAGCATGACCTGCGTACACGCCATCGT
>NZ_JAYWHI010000070.1:0-2943 GCF_043778355.1 Polaromonas sp. | reverse complement strand
GGCTACCGGGTCAACACGAGGTTGGTACGGTGCAGCATTTCAGGCTCGCCGGTGTAGCCCAGCAGTTTTTCAAACTCAGCCGATGATTTGCGGCAAATCAGTCTGGCCTCTGAGCTGGCGTAGTTGGCCAGACCGCGTGCAATTTCTGTACCGTCTGCATCCAGCACGGCAATCACGTCACCGCGTGAAAACTCGCCCTGCACAGCCGTCATGCCGATGGGCAGCAGACTCTTGCCCTCGTCACGTACTTTGCCTGCAGCACCAGCATCGACCGTGACCGAGCCGCGCATCTGCAGGTGGTCCGCCATCCACTGTTTGCGGGCCTGGTTTTTTTGGGTTTGCGCGACCAGCAGCGTACCGATGGCCTCGCCTTGGCTTAAACGGATCAGGGCTTGCGGCTCGCGGCCCCAGGCAATCACGGTTGAAGCGCCCGAACCGGCAGCGCGCTTGGCCGCCAGAATTTTGGTGATCATGCCGCCCCGGCCAATGCTGGAGCCTGCGCCACCGGCCATGGCTTCAAGCGCAGCGTCGCCCGCGCTGGCCTGGTGCACAAATTGTGCGTCAGGGTCTTTGCGTGGGTCGGACGTGTACAGACCCTTCTGGTCGGTCAAAATCACCAATGCATCGGCTTCAACCAGATTGGCAACCAGCGCACCCAGCGTGTCGTTGTCGCCGAACTTGATCTCATCGTTGACGACTGTATCGTTTTCGTTGATGACGGGCACCACTCCCAGGCTCAAAAGCGTCAGCAAAGTCGAACGCGCATTGAGGTAGCGCTCCCGGTCCGCGAGGTCGGCATGGGTTAGCAGCACCTGCGCACTGCCAATGCCGCTCTCACGCAGTTTTGTTTCATAGACCTGCGCCAGGCCCATCTGGCCAACCGCAGCCGCAGCCTGCAATTCATGAATGCCCTTGGGGCGGGTAGCCCAACCGAGGCGTTTCATGCCCTCGGCAATGGCACCGCTGCTGACCATGATGACTTCGCGCCCATCCTTGACCAGCGCAGCCAGTTGTTCGCACCAGTGGCCTATGGCGTCTGCGTCTAGTCCGCGGCCTTCGTTGGTGACCAGGCTTGAACCCACTTTGACCACAATGCGCTTGGCATTGCAGAGCACCTGTGAGCCTGTTTTTTCTTGCATTTTTTTAAGTAAAAAGGGCGCTACCGCAATAAAAATGGGGGCTGCAAGCTATGATTTTTATAGCAGTTTACGCAATGGCTGACGGATATGCAGCCGGCATGGCGCAGTCAAGGTGTTTCGGGGGGTAAAACCATAAATCGTGGGTCAACCTCTTCCTCAGGCTGCTCGCTCTTTTGCACCTCCTTGACGTGCTTGTAAATCGTCTTGATCAGGTGCTCACAGCCTTCGCGTGTCAGGGCTGATATTTCAAACACTGGGCCTTTGAACTTGAAGCGTCTGACAAAATCCTTGACGATAGCTGCGCGTTTGTCGCCATCAACCATGTCCAGCTTGTTAAGCACCAGCCAGCGCGGCTTTTTATAAAGCGCTTCATCGTACTTTTTAAGCTCGCTCACAATTGCCTTGGCCTGTGCAACCGGGTCTACGTTTTCGTCGAAAGGTGCAAGGTCTACGATGTGTAGCAGCAAGCGGGTGCGCTGCAGATGGCGCAAGAACAAATGCCCCAAGCCAGCACCCTCAGAGGCACCTTCAATCAGGCCGGGCAAGTCTGCCACCACGAAGCTCTGCTCGGGACCAACGCGAACCACGCCCAGATTGGGGTGCAGCGTGGTGAAAGGGTAGTCCGCAATGCGAGGACGGGCGTTGGACACGGCAGATATGAAGGTCGACTTGCCTGCATTGGGCATGCCGAGTAAGCCCACGTCAGCCAATACCTTCAGTTCCAGCTTCAGACTCTTGCGTTCACCTGGCCAGCCGGGTGTCTTGCTGCGTGGGGCGCGGTTGGTTGAACTTTTAAAGCGGAGGTTGCCAAAGCCGCCATCGCCGCCCTTGGCAATCAGAATTTGTTCACCGGGTATCAGCAATTCAAAAAGTGTTTCACCGGTTTCTGAATCGGTAAGGATGGTGCCCACTGGCATTTTAAGGATGACATCGTCGCCCTTGGCCCCAAACATGTCCGAGCCCATGCCGTGCCCTCCATTTCTGGCGTCGTGGCGGCGCGAAAACCGGAAATCCACCAGCGTGTTCAGGTTGATATCTGCCAAGGCATAGACGTGACCACCACGGCCGCCGTCACCACCGTTGGGACCGCCAAACTCCTTGTATTTTTCATGGCTGAACGAGACGCAACCAGCCCCGCCATCGCCAGCTGCAATGTCAATGAAGGCTTCGTCTACAAATTTCATGGTGGGCTCAGATACGGTAAGGAACAACAGGCACTGCTTCACGCAAGCAGTTTACAAATAAAAAAGCCCCGACCGATCGGGGCTTCGCTTCAGTCGAAGTGACTTGTCGGAGTGACTGGCTTATGCAGGCACCGCAGTGGGCGTCACATTCACGGTGTGCTTGTTCAGCGCACCCTTAACTGCAAACGACACCTGACCACCCACCAGCGCAAACAGGGTGTGGTCCTTGCCGATACCGACATTGACGCCTGGATGGAACCGGGTGCCGCGCTGGCGCACAATGATGCTGCCAGCATTGATGACTTCGCCGCCAAATTTCTTGACGCCAAGCATTTTGGGCTGTGAGTCACGCCCGTTTCGCGTAGAGCCGCCGCCTTTTTTCTGTGCCATTTTTGCTTACTCCAAGTGCTTTCTGTTGCTTAACCAGCAATCGCGCCGATTTGCAGTTCAGTGAAGTTCTGCCGGTGACCCTGGCGTTTTTGATAGTGCTTGCGACGACGCATTTTGAAAATGCGAACTTTGTCGCCTCTGCCGTGAGAGATGACAGTAACAGTAACAGTGGCACCTAGCACCAAGGGCGTACCAACCGTGATTGTGCTGCCGGTCCCGACAGCCAATAC
>NZ_JAYWHI010000069.1:0-22541 GCF_043778355.1 Polaromonas sp. | reverse complement strand
ATCAACCTGAGCCAGACGTATCGCTGGACGCGCTGTCTGACCACAGCCACCCTGCCTGGCAGCGGCTCAAAGCTGAAGAGCTTTTGGCGCAACAACTCTCGCAGCTTCAAAGCAAACGTGCGCGCGATGTGTTGCGTGCCCCGCCACTGAAGCGCAAAAAAGTCGGCAGCCTGCACCAGCAGCTATGGAGCGCCTTGCCCTTCAAGCTGACAGCGGCGCAGCGGCGGGTGTGTGACGAGATTTCTCAAGACATCGCCCAAATCGTGCCCATGCACCGCCTGCTGCAGGGTGACGTGGGCAGTGGCAAAACCGTGGTGGCGGCGCTGGCTGCCGCCATTTGCATTGACGCGGGCTGGCAATGCGCCTTGATGGCACCCACGGAGATATTGGCCGAGCAGCACTTTCGCAAACTCATCGGTTGGCTGGAGCCGCTGGGTGTCAAGACCGCCTGGCTCACGGGCAGCCAAAAAACCAAAGAGCGTCGCGAGATGTTGGCGCTGATTGCCAGCGGCGAGGCCGGCCTGGTGATCGGCACGCACGCCATCATTCAGGACAAAGTGGAGTTCCACAGCCTGGCGCTGGCCATCATCGACGAGCAACACCGCTTTGGCGTGGCGCAGCGGCTGGCGTTGAGAGCCAAGATGACCGAGGGTGGCCGAGAACCTCACCTGCTTATGATGACTGCCACGCCGATCCCCAGAACCCTGGCCATGAGTTATTACGCCGACCTGGATGTCTCCACCATCGACGAGTTGCCGCCAGGCCGCACCCCCATCGTCACCAAAGTGGTGGCCGAGTCCCGGCGTGACGAGGTGGTCGAACGCATACGCGGCCAGCTTGCTGAAGGCCGTCAGGTGTACTGGGTTTGCCCGCTGATTGAAGAGAGTGAATCGGTGGACCTGATTAATGCCATCCAGACGCACGAAGCCTTGACGGCGGCCTTGCCCGGCACCCAGGTCGGCCTGCTGCATTCGCGCATGCCGGTGGCCGAGAAAAAGGCGGTGATGGCGCTGTTCACCAGCGGCCAGCTCGGCGTGCTGGTCAGCACCACGGTGATTGAGGTCGGCGTCGATGTGCCCAACGCTTCACTGATGGTGATCGAACACGCCGAACGGTTTGGCCTGAGCCAGCTGCACCAGTTGCGCGGCCGGGTCGGGCGCGGTGCTGCGGCTTCGGCCTGCGTGCTGCTGTATTCGACCGGCGAGGCGCCGCGCCTGGGCGAAACCGCGCGGGCCAGGCTCAGGGCCATGGTGGAGACGCAGGACGGCTTCGAGATCGCCCGACGCGACCTGGAGATTCGCGGGCCGGGCGAGTTTTTGGGCGCACGCCAGTCCGGCGCGCCCTTGCTGCGTTTTGCCGACCTCGCTACAGACTCCGAGCTGCTGGCCTGGGCGCGAGCGTTGGCGCCGGTGATGCTGGACAAGTATCCGGATTTGGCGCACCGGCATATCTTGCGGTGGCTGGGGGGGAAGGCGGAATTTTTGAAGGCGTGACTGTTGGTACGCCGGCAAGCCGGGGGTTGCCCGGCGGCAACTCACTTTCTTTTTGCGTCGCCAAAAAGAAAGTGAGCAAAGAAAAGGGCGACCCGATGGTCTGGGTCCCTCCGCTTCGCTGCGGGCAGCCTGCGGTGCTCACCGAAAACGGGGTCGAGCTAGAACTCGGCTAGCGCCTCAGACAATCGCTCGCCCTGATCCGTTTTCGGCTGTGCTCCTCGGCCCAGCCCGACGGGTGGAGCGGCAGAGAAGAACACTAATACCGAACCCCCTCCGGATTGCATGGAGCGCGTAGCGCTTCATGCACGGGAATCCCAACATACCGTCATGTTTGCACGCGAGCGCAGCACATGCGGCCAAATGAGGCACCCTTCCCTCGCCCAGCGGGGCGAGGGAAGGGCGGGGGGTTGGGAGTGGGGAGTTGGACCTACTGCCAGTTGCAAGCCCCAAATGCAGCGTGACGCCTTGATTCGCCGATGGCTTGCGGTCGAACATCTGTCTCGAGCGCGCGAAAAGCCGCACAATAAGCCCATGACGCTCACCGAACTCAAATACATCGTGGCCGTCGCCCGGGAAAAACACTTCGGCAAGGGCGCAGAGGCCTGCCATGTGTCGCAGCCGACGCTCAGCGTGGCGATCAAGAAGCTTGAGGAAGAGCTGCAGGTCAAGCTGTTCGAGCGCAACGCCAACGAGATCACGGTGACGCCGCTGGGCGAAGAAATCGTGCGCCAGGCGCAGAGCGTGCTGGAACAGGCCGACAGCATCCGCGAGATTGCCAAGCGCGGCAAGGATCCGCTGGCGGGCGCCTTGCGCCTGGGCGTGATTCACACCATTGGCCCGTATTTGTTGCCTGATCTGGTGCGCCAGGCGATTGCGCTCACACCGCAGATGCCGCTGATGCTTCAGGAAAACTTCACCGTCAAGCTGCTCGAAGAACTGCGTACCGGCGAGATCGACTGCGCCATCCTGGCCGAGCCCTTCCCCGACACCAACCTGGCGATTGCGCCGCTGTATGACGAGCCCTTCATGGCCGCCGTGCCAAGCACCCATCCGTTGGCGGCGCGCAGCAGCATCACCGCCGACGAGCTGAAAAAGGAGACCATGCTGTTGCTGGGTACCGGCCATTGCTTTCGCGATCATGTGCTGGAGGTCTGCCCGGAGTTTGCGCGGTTTTCCAGCAACGCCGAAGGCATACGCAAGAGTTTTGAAGGCTCGTCCCTGGAGACCATCAAACACATGGTGGCTGCTGGCATGGGGGTGACGCTGGTGCCGCGTTTGAGTGTGCCCAAAGATGCCCTTTTGCCGGTTCCAGTGGCAAAACCGCCACCGAAGTCAAAAGGCAGGCAAGTCCCCGAGTTGCCCTCGTACATCAAGTACCTGCCCTTTGAAGGCCATGTGCCGACTCGGCGCGTGGTGCTGGCCTGGCGCCGCAGCTTCACGCGGTATGAAGCGATCGCGGCCTTGCGCAACGCGATTTATGCCTGCGAACTGCCGGGGGTGGCGCGCCTGTCCTGAGGGCGCCGCCCTGACCCGGTGTTTCGTGATGTCTATCAAGGCGATGCAGTTTGACTGTTGCACCGTGCGCCCTGATTGCTTAGAGTAAAACCTGAAGTTATTGAAAGGAATTTTTCATGGCCAAATCTGCTCCCAAAAAAGCCTCGCCCGTCAGCCGCACCGGCGCACCGCCCATCAACATCGGTATCAGTGAAAAAGACCGGGCGGCCATCACCCAGGGCCTGAGCCGCCTGCTGGCGGACACCTACACGCTCTACCTGACCACGCACAATTTCCACTGGAATGTGACCGGGCCGATGTTCAACACGCTGCACCTGATGTTCATGACCCAGTACACCGAATTGTGGAATGCGGTGGACCCGGTGGCAGAGCGCATCCGTTCCTTGGGCTATCACGCGCCCGGCTCCTACGCGGAGTTCGGCCGGTTGACCTCGCTGCCGGACGTGCCGGTCAAGCCGCCGCAGGCGCTGGAGATGGTGCGTATTCTGGTCAAGGGCCACGAGGCAGTGGCCCGCACCGCGCGGGAACTGTTCCCGCTGGCTGACAAGGCCAGTGACGAGCCGACGGCCGACCTGCTGACCCAGCGCCTGACCGTGCATGAGCAGACTGCGTGGATGCTGCGCTCGCTGCTTGAGGACTAAGCCAGCGTGAGCGGTTCCGACGACGCCGACATGCGCAGCGCAGGGCCGCCCCAAGCAAGCACAGCCCCCTCGGGGGGCAGCGCATTACGCAAGGTGAAAAGCGTGGGGGCCCTGTATCTCGAACTGATCCGCTGGGACCGCCCGGCGGGCTGGCTGCTGCTGCTGTGGCCCACACTGTCGGCGTTGTGGGTCGCTTCGCATGGTTTTCCGGGTTGGCACCTGATCCTGGTCTTCACGCTCGGGACCATTCTGATGCGCAGCGCTGGTTGCTGCCTCAACGACGTGGCCGACCGTGATTTTGACCGCCACGTCAAACGCACGGCCCAGCGCCCGGTCACGCGTGGTGCGGTGCCCGTCCGGGATGCGCTCCTGCTAGGCGCGGTGCTGGCGCTGATGGCCTTCGGCCTGGTGCTCACGACCAACACCGCCGCCATCGCCTGGTCTTTCGCTGCGCTGGCTGTCGCCGTGGTCTACCCCTATGCCAAACGGTTTGTGTCCATGCCGCAGGCGGTGCTGGGCGTGGCCTTCAGTTTCGGCATCCCGATGGCTTTTGCCGCCGTGCAGTCGCGCGTGCCAGCGCTGGCCTGGCTGCTGCTGCTGGGCAACCTGTTCTGGGTGATTGCCTACGACACCGAATACGCCATGGTCGACCGGGACGATGATCTCAAGATTGGCATGAAAACCTCGGCCATCACGCTGGGGCGCTTTGATGTGGCAGCGGTGCTGGCCAGTTACCTGATTTATCTGTCTGTTTGGGCTGTAGCCCTCAAGGATATTGCGCAAGCAGCTATTTATTTCATAGCGATCACGATCGCACTCGGACAAGCTTTCTGGCATGTATGGCTGATCCGCAAACGCGGCCGGGACGATTGTTTCAAGGCCTTTCGCCTGAACCACTGGCTGGGATTCACCGTGTTTGGAGGCATTGCGCTGTCATATGCGCTGGCCGGCCGCTAGACACCTTATTTAGCTATAAAAAGTATAGCTGCTAGCGCCTGCTGCTTATGGGCTGAGGCCACATTTCTCTCAAGAACCTCAGTCAGCGCCGAACTCGTCACCCAGCGCTGCAGCACGTTGCCGGGCTGCGTGCATGGCCTGCACGAAGTGCTGCTTCACCCCGGCTTGCTCCATGGCGGTCAACGCCGCGTGGGTGGTGCCACCTTTGGATGTCACGCGTTCACGCAGGGTTTCGGGCGGCTCGCTCGATGCTTGTGCGAGCGCCGACGCGCCGACAAAAGTTTCGACCGCGAACTGGTGCGCCTGTGCACGGCTCAGACCCATCTCGCTGCCCGCCTGCACCATGGCCTCGATGAAATAAAACACATAGGCCGGTCCTGACCCTGACAGGGCGGTCACGGCATCAAGCGCTTGTTCCTGAGCCAGCCACAGGTGTTTGCCTGTGGTCTGGATGACCCGCTCGATCGCCAACCGGTCCGCTGCCGTGACGGCGGGCCGGGGGAAGAGGGCGGTCATGCCCTTGCCCACCAGCGCCGGGGTATTGGGCATGGCGCGCACGATGCGTTCGGTGCCCAGCCAGCCGGCGATGCTGCCCGAGCGGATGCCGGCCGCCACGCTCAGGTGCAGCGCCTGGCCGGTGTGGGGCCCCGCCTGCAGCGCGGCCTGCCGGAAGGTCTGCGGCTTGACGGCCCAGACCACCAAACCAGCCGACGCCAGTGTGGGGCCGGGTTCTGCCTGCGCCGCGATGCCGAATTCCGCGTCGAGTTTGGCGCGCTGCGCGGCCCACGGCTCGACGATCTGGATCTGGCTGGCCGGCATGCCTTGCTTGCGCAGGCCGCCGATGATGGCGCTGGCCATGTTGCCGCCACCGATGAAGGCGATGCCATGGCCTGTTGTTTCTGTGTGTTGTGGTGAAGTCATGGTGTTCAGTCAAAAAATTCAAAGGCCAGCCATTGGGTGATTTGGCGCGAATTGAAATTGTCGTCGCTGATGAAGTGCAGGCTGCGGTTGCCGCTGGCAAGCCGGGGTCCCCAGCACATGCCTTCGGTATTGTCGAGGCGATTTAGCCGGGGGCCGATGCCCGCGCCAGTGAATGCCGAAAAGTCGGCCAGCAGCACTTTGGCGACGGGCCTGTAGCCACCCGAGTGCAGTGTCGGCAGGCCCAGGGTGTCTGATCCGGTGTGGGTATCGATCAGGTACAGACGCAGCGAGTTGCTTGTGGTGGGGCCGTGCCCCGCCATGTAGGCCCGCTCCAGCACCAGCATGCGCTCGGCATCCAGCATCAGGATCTCGGTCACGCCGTTGTCGGCCTGGGTGGCGGGCGGCACCGGTGCGCCCGGAACGGCATCGGGAACATAGGCAATCTGACGCAGGATGTGGCCGCTGGACAGATCGATTTCGGTGAAACGGCAGGGCCCGCCGACGACCTGCACTGTCGGGACCGGACCGTCCTGGCGCAAGGCCGCTTCCATCGCAATCCAGGCGCGTCTGCCGTCGGGGCTCAGGGCCAGGCCTTCCAGCGTCCTGTTGATGCGCGGCCCCTGGCTCAGATGAAAGTCAAACATCGGAGGCAGCGTGAATTCGCGCAGCAGCGTGCCGTCGGTACGGCTTTCACGCAGTGCCGGTGCGGCACCTGTCAGGGCATGGCCCTCGCTGGTCCAGAGCAGGCTCTGGCTGGCTGCGCGCCAGCGGATGGACTCCGGGTCGGGGACGTCAATGCCCCGCAGCGCCGCCGGGTAAGTGCTGCCGTCGGACTGGCGCAAAAAAGTCACGCTCCTGAGTTCGGGTTCGCCCAGCCCTTGGGCTTGCATGGCGATGCTCGCGGTGTAAAAACGCGCCGGGTTGATGGCCGAGCCGTCGTCGCTGAGCAGGTAATACAGGCCGCTGGTGTCGTCGTAATCGATGCCCGACAAGCCGCCGACGGTGCTTCCCTCAAATTGAAGCCGGTGCGGCATGCGTGCCTCGCCGATCAGCCGCAAGCGGGTGCGTGGCGGTGACGATGAAGCTGGCGCTGCATCGGCGCGCGGCAGCCCGGCCAGGGCCACAGCGGCTGCTGCGCCGTAGCGCAGCGCCTGGCGCCGGGTCCATCTGGATGCGGGCGGGAGGAGATCGGGGTGGCTGGACATGGCGCGAGTCTAGCCTCGGGGCAAGGACGCCGAGTGACAAACTCCCGGCCCCGGCCCCGGAGCCTAAAGCGCCACGGTCTGCCGCACCGCATGTTCCCAGCGTGCCATCCGTTCGGCGGCGCGGCTGGCGTCCAGCGTCGGCAGAAAGCGGCGCTCGCTGCGCCACAGCGCAGACAGCTGTTCTGTATTTTGATAAACGCCGCTGGACAGCCCTGCGAGGTAGGCTGCGCCCAGGGCGGTGGTTTCTGTCACGGCCGGCCGCACCACCGGGATGCCCAGCAGGTCGGCCTGAAACTGCATCAGCAAATCATTGACGCAGGCCCCGCCGTCGACGCGCAGTTCGGCCACGGGTGCGGCGCCTGCGGCGACCGCGTCGCGGCTCATGGCCTGCAGCAGGGCCGCGCTCTGGTAGGCAATGCTTTCGAGCGAAGCCCGCGCAATGTGCGCCAGTGTGGTGCCGCGGCTCAAGCCGGTGATGGTGCCACGGGCCTCGGGCTTCCAGTAGGGCGCGCCCAGGCCGGTGAAGGCCGGCACCACCATGACACCGCCGGAATCCGGCACGCTTTCGGCCAGGGCCTGCACCTCACCGCTGCCCTTGATCGCATGTAGGCCGTCGCGCAACCACTGCACGACAGCGCCGCCGACAAACACGCTGCCCTCAAAGGCATATTCAGTCTGCGGCGTCACCTGCGCTGCGCTGGTCGTCAGCAGGCCGTTGTGCGAGGTTTGAAATTTGTTGCCGGTGTGCATCAGCATGAAGCAGCCGGTGCCGTAGGTGTTCTTCGCCATGCCCTCCTTGAAGCAGGCCTGCCCGAACAGCGCGCTTTGCTGGTCGCCGGCCACGCCGGCAATCGGGATGGCCGCGCCCAGCAGATCGGGCAGCACCTCGCCGTAGTGCGCGCTGGACGGCCGCACCTCGGGCATCAGCGAGGGCGGGATGTCCAGCAGCGCCAGCAACTCCTCGTCCCAGCGGTTGCTTCGCACATTGAACAGCATCGTGCGCGAGGCATTGGTGACGTCGGTGGCGTGTAGCGTGCCACCCGAGAGCTGCCACATCAGCCAACTGTCCACAGTTCCGAAGGCAAGCTCGCCACGTTCGGCCTGGGCCCTGGCCTGCGGCACGTTGTCGAGCAGCCATTTGAGTTTGGTGCCGGAGAAGTAGGCGTCGATCAGCAGCCCGGTTTTGGACTGAATCAGATCAGCCTGGCCGTTTTCGCGCAGTTGCGCGCAGGTGGCTTCGGCGCGGCGGTCCTGCCAGACGATGGCGTGGTGTACCGGTTGACCAGTCTTGCGGTTCCAGAGCACCGTGGTTTCGCGCTGGTTGGTAATGCCCAGCGCGCGGATGTCGCCAGCCTTGAGTTTTGCCTTGGCCAGCGCCTCGCGCGCGGTTGCCAACTGCGTGCGCCAGATCTCCATCGGGTCGTGCTCGACCCAGCCGGGCCGGGGGTAGATCTGTGGCAGCTCTTGCTGCGCCAGTGCCACGATATGGCCTTGTTCGTCAAACACGATGCTGCGCGAACTGGAGGTGCCCTGGTCCAGGGCGAGCAGGTAGGCCTGTCCTGAGCTTGTCGAAGTGGTCATGGTGCTTCTTCAGTGGGGGCGATGTCGCAACTGACACCGGCTTCAGCCAGCAAGGCCGGGAAGGGCTCGGGCGGTGGCTGGTCGGTGAACAGCCGGTTGATTTGCGAGAGTGTGGCCAGCTCGACCATCGCGGGCCGGTTGAACTTGCTGCTGTCTGCTGCCAGCCAGACCTCGCGCGCGTGGGAAATGATGGTCTGCGCCACCTTGACTTCGCGGTAGTCGAAGTCACGCAGAGAACCATCGGCTTCGATGCCGGAAATGCCGATCAGTGCGATGTCCACCCGGAACTGCCGGATGAAATCGACCGCCGCCTCGCCAACGATGCCTCGGTCACGCGGCCGCACCACACCACCGGCCACGATCACTTCGCAGTTGGAGTTGCTGCTCAGGATGGCCGCGACGTTGAGGTTGTTGGTGATGACGCGCAGGCCCTTGTGGTGCAGCAACGCCCGGGCGATCGCCTCGGTGGTGGTGCCGATGTTGAGGATCAGTGAACAGTTGTCAGGCACTTCGGCGGCGACAGCGCGCGCGATCCGCGCCTTGCCGTCGGCGTTAAGGCTTTCTCGCTGTCGATGGGCCAGGTTTTCAATCGTGGAGCTCGGCGCACGCACACCGCCATGGAAGCGCGCCAGCAGGCCCGCCTCAGACAGGCGCTGCACGTCCCGGCGCACCGTTTGCAGCGTGACTGCGAGGACGTCAGCGAGTTGTTCGACGGTGACAGAACCGCGCGTGCGGACCTCGTCGAGAAGTTTGAGTTGCCGGGGATTGGAGTTCACAGCTTATTTTGCGTCAGAGTAAAACGACTTTATATCGAAACAAAAAGAAACAAATAAGGGAAATCATGTATTCAAAACGCGCATAAAGGAATAAGAATAGAAAAAATACGAACCCTCAGAAATTCACCTTGAACCCAGCATTCCGTTTGAACGACGCGCCTGAAGGCCCTGACAGGAAAGGTGCGTGATGCAGCTTTTACTCGAAGGTATCAGCAAAAAAGTGGGCGCAGAAACATGGCTTTACAACATGGATCTGGCGCCGCGAACCGGCGAAGTCACGGTATTGCTGGGCGCCACGCAAGCCGGCAAAACCAGCCTGATGCGCATCATGGCCGGACTCGATGTGCCCAGCACGGGCCGGGTGTGTGTCGATGCTGCCGATGTGACCGGCATGCCGGTGCGCCAACGCAATGTGGCCATGGTGTATCAGCAGTTCATCAACTATCCCTCGCTTCGGGTGGCCGACAACATCGCGTCTCCGCTGAAGCTGCGCGGTGAAAACAACATAGACCAGCGCGTGCGCGAGATTGCCGGGCGGCTGCATATCGAGATGTTCCTGGACCGTTATCCGGCCGAACTCTCGGGTGGCCAGCAACAGCGCGTGGCGCTGGCGCGTGCGCTCGCCAAGGGTGCGCCGCTGATGCTGCTCGACGAACCGCTGGTGAATCTGGACTACAAGCTGCGTGAGGAGCTGCGCGAGGAATTGACCCAGTTGTTTGCGGCCGGTGATTCAACCGTTATTTATGCGACGACCGAGCCCGGTGAGGCCCTGCTGCTGGGCGGCTACACGGCTGTTCTGGACGGTGGTGAACTGCTGCAATACGGCCCAACCGCAGAAGTTTTCCACGCACCGAAATCGCTGCGGGTGGCGCGCGCGTTCAGTGACCCGCCCATGAACCTGATGGCCGCCGTCGTGACTGCGCAGGGAGTGCAACTGGTGGGCGGTCCGGACCTGGCGATGGTTTTGCCCGCCGGTGCAACCGGGTCGGTGACGGTAGGCGTGCGCGCCAGTGCGCTGCGCGAGAGCCGGCGCGACGGTGACATCACACTGGCTGGCAAGGTGGAGCTGGCGGAGATCTCCGGTTCCGATACCTTTGTGCATGTGAGTACCGCCGTGGGCGAGCTGGTCGCCCAGCTCACCGGCGTGCATTTCTTCGAGCTCGGTGCGGCGCTTTCGCTGTACCTGCAACCTTCGCAGGTGTATGTGTTTGATGCCGGCGGCGCTTTGCTGGTAGCGCCGCAGCGCCAGGGAGGGTTTTGAAATGGCGCGTATCGATCTGGACCTCGCTCATGCCTACAAGGCCGATCCGCGGGAGGACGCCGACTACGCGCTGCTGCCGCTACAAATGACTTTCGAGGATGGCGGGGCTTATGCATTGCTGGGTCCGTCGGGTTGCGGCAAGACCACCATGCTCAACCTGATTTCCGGCCTGCTGGCGCCGTCGCAAGGCGCGGTCCGCTTCGACGGCCGCGACATGACACACGCCACGCCGCAGGAGCGAAACATCGCACAGGTGTTCCAGTTCCCGGTGATTTACGACACCATGACAGTGGCGGAAAATCTGGCTTTCCCGCTGCGTAACCGCAAGATGCCAGAGGCGCAAATCAAGCAACGCGTCGGCGAAATCGCCGAGATGCTGGAGATGAGCGGCCAACTCAATCAGCGCGCCGCAGGTCTGGCCGCCGATGCCAAGCAGAAAATCTCGCTGGGCCGTGGCCTGGTGCGGCCCGATGTGTCTGCGGTGCTGTTCGATGAGCCTCTGACGGTGATTGATCCTCACCTGAAGTGGCAGCTGCGTCGCAAGCTCAAGCAGATTCACCACGAGCTCAAGCTGACCTTGATTTATGTCACGCATGACCAGGTCGAGGCCCTGACCTTTGCCCAGCAAGTGGTTGTCATGACCCGCGGCCGGGCCGTGCAGATCGGTTCTGCCGACGCGCTGTTTGAGCGCCCCCAGCACACTTTTGTGGGGCACTTCATCGGCTCGCCGGGCATGAATTTCCTTCCTGCGCGTGCTGATGGCGACCGCTTGGCCATCGCCGGTCATACCCTGCCCATGTCGGCGGGTCGGGAGTTGCCGGCGGGGGACTACAAACTTGGCATCCGGCCCGAATACCTCACCCTCGCTGCCAGTGGCGCGACCGGTGCTCTGCCTGCGACGGTGATGCGCGCTCAGGACGTTGGCACCCACCTGATGCTCACCGCCAATGTCGGTGACAGTGTGCTCAAGGCCCGCCTCCACGCCGGTGTGCCGCTGCCGCAGGTGGGTGACACCGTCTGGTTGCAGGTGTTGGGCATCCACACCTGTTTTTACAAGAACGAGGAGCTTGTTGCATGAGCACAGCGCAGAACCGCTTCAAGCAAGCGAAGGCCCTTCTGGGGGGCAGTGCAGCCGCCCCGGCGACAAACGTGGCGGCATCATGAGCACTACCACCAAACCCGTCAACCAGAAGGCCTGGCTGCTGGTGTTACCGGTCATCATCTGCGTGGCCTTCTCGGCCATCCTGCCTCTGATGACCGTGGTCAACTACTCGGTGCAAGACATCATTTCGCCGGAGCGGCGCGTGTTTGTTGGCACCGAGTGGTTTGCCGCCGTCATGCGCGACGAGGACCTGCACGCCGCGTTATGGCGGCAACTGACGTTTTCATTCGCGGTGCTGGCGGTCGAGGTTCCGCTCGGCATCGCGCTGGCGCTGTCCATGCCGTCGCAGGGCTGGAAGTCATCGGCGGTGCTGGTGCTGGTCGCGTTGTCCTTGCTGATTCCCTGGAACGTGGTCGGTACCATCTGGCAGATCTACGGTCGCGCCGATATCGGGCTGATGGGCATGCTGCTGCAAAAGATGGGCTTCGACTACAGCTACACCGGCAATGCGCTGCATGCCTGGATCACCGTGCTGGTCATGGATGTCTGGCACTGGACGCCGTTGGTGGCCCTGTTGTGTTACGCCGGCCTGCGCTCCATTCCTGACGCGTATTACCAGGCGGCGCGTATTGACGGTGCCAGCAAGTTTGCGGTGTTCCGCTACATCCAGCTGCCCAAGATGCGCGGCGTGCTGATGATTGCCGTGTTGCTGCGTTTCATGGACAGCTTCATGATTTACACCGAGCCCTTTGTGCTGACCGGCGGCGGTCCGGGCAATGCCACAACTTTCCTGTCGCAGTACCTGACGCAGAAGGCCGTGGGGCAGTTCGACCTCGGGCCTGCGGCGGCGTTTTCGCTGATTTATTTCCTCATCATCCTGCTGCTGTGTTTCATCCTCTATAACTGGATGCAGCGCGTGGGCACCCAGACCAAGGAGGTGACGTCATGAATGAAAAACGCTTCCACAAGCGGTCCTTGTTCCTGATCGCCTATATTATTTTTGCGCTCCTGCCCATCTACTGGATGGTCAACATGAGCTTCAAGACCAATGCGGAAATCCTGTCGAGCTTTTCCTTTTTCCCGCAACAGTTCACCTGGGCCAATTACCAGACTATTTTCACTGATCCGTCGTGGTATTCGGGTTACATCAATTCGCTGATTTATGTGGCGATCAACACCGTGATTTCGATCACGGTGGCCTTGCCTGCGGCGTATGCGTTTTCCCGCTACAGCTTCATTGGTGACAAACATGTTTTCTTCTGGCTGCTCACCAACCGCATGACGCCACCGGCGGTATTTTTGCTGCCCTTTTTTCAGCTCTACACCACGGTGGGTCTGATGGACACACACATCGCTGTGGCGCTCGCGCATCTGTTGTTCAACGTACCGCTGGCCGTCTGGATTCTGGAGGGTTTCATGAGCGGCATCCCGCGCGAGATCGACGAAACCGCCTACATCGACGGCTACTCTTTTCCGCGCTTTTTCGTACGTATCTTTTTGCCGCTGATCAAGGCTGGCGTTGGCGTAGCGGCGTTCTTCTGTTTCATGTTCAGTTGGGTCGAACTGCTGCTGGCCCGCACGTTGACCAGTGTCAACGCCAAGCCGATTGTGGCGACCATGACCCGTACGGTGTCGGCTTCGGGCATGGACTGGGCGACGCTGGCGGCGGCAGGCGTGCTGACTATCGTGCCCGGCGCCATCGTGATCTGGTTTGTGCGGCATTACATCGCCAAGGGTTTTGCGATGGGCAGGGTGTGATGCGCGAGACACCAGTCATGAGGAGAAATAAATATGTTTGAGTGGATGGCCTGGACGCTGCCAGTGGCAGTGTTTTTTACCTGCATCGTGCTGATGCTGTTTGGCATGACGGTTTGGGAGCTCAAGTCGCCGACCACCTTGCGGCGCGGCTTTCTGCCGATGGCGACCACGCGCGGTGACCGCTTGTTTATCGGCCTGCTGACCGCTGCCTACGTCAACCTGATTTTTATCGGCATCAGCGGCAAGCTGGCGGTTTGGTTGGGGCTGCAGACCGATGTGTCGATATGGATCAGTTTTATTGCGTCGATGCTGCTTTTGGGCGTAATTCTCAGAAAAGGCTAGCGACGCTGAGTTCAGGAGACAGGCGCGCGGCAACCCTTCCCCGCCGGCGCGCCAGGGAGAAAAGCGGGAAGCCTATGAGGAGACGAACGTGAACTTTGATCTGAATGCCGCGGCCCTGGCTGCGATACACACAACGGGGGTGGCCCCATGAAACGCTCGATATATACACTGTCGGCCATCGGCGCTGCCGCGCTGATGTTGACCGCCTGCGGCAAAAAGGAAGAGCCTGTTGCCGCAGCACCACCCGCGGTGACTGCGCCTGCGCCCGCCGCTGCACCTGCTGTCGCGGTGTCCGATGCCGCGAAAAAATGGATTGACAACGAGTTCCAGCCCTCCACGCTGACCAAAGACCAGCAAGCAACAGAGATGAAGTGGTTCATCGATGCCGCGGCCAAGCTCAAGGCCAAGGGCGTCAGCGAAATCTCCGTGGTGTCGGAAACCATCACCACCCATGAGTACGAGTCCAAAACGCTGGCCAAAGCCTTCGAGGAAATCACCGGCATCAAGGTCAAGCACGACCTGATCCAGGAAGGCGACGTGGTTGAAAAACTGCAGACCTCCATGCAGTCCGGCAAGTCAATTTATGACGGCTGGATTTCGGACTCGGACCTGATCGGCACACACTACCGCTATGGCAAGATTTTGGCTCTGTCCGACTACATGGAAGGCGCTGGCAAGGAGTTCACCAATCCTGGCCTCGACCTGAAGGACTTCATCGGCACCAGCTTTACCACCGGTCCTGACAAAAAGCTTTACCAGTTGCCCGACCAGCAGTTCGCCAATCTCTACTGGTTCCGCGCGGACTTGTTCGCCAAGCCGGATCTGCAGGAAAAATTCAAGGCCAAATACGGTTACGACCTGGGTGTGCCGCTCAACTGGTCGGCGTACGAGGATATCGCCGCCTTCTTCTCGAACGACGTGAAGACCATCGATGGCAAACCTGTTTACGGCCACATGGACTACGGCAAGAAGGACCCTTCGCTCGGCTGGCGCTTTACCGATGCCTGGCTGTCGATGGCCGGCACCGCCGACATCGGCAACCCCAACGGGTTGCCCGTGGACGAATGGGGCATTCGCGTGGGGGACGACAAATGCACGCCGGTGGGCGCGTCGGTCTCGCGCGGTGGTGCGACCAATTCGCCAGCGGCGGTATATGCCCTGACAAAGTACGTGGACTGGATGAAGAAATTCGCCCCCAAGGAAGCCACCGGCATGACCTTCGGTGAAGCCGGCCCAGTGCCAGCGCAGGGGCAGATTGCGCAGCAGATCTTCTGGTACACCGCTTTCACGGCCGACATGATCAAACCGGGTCTGCCGGTCGTAAATGCCGATGGCACGCCCAAATGGCGCATGGCACCCGGCCCGAACGGCCCGTACTGGAAGCAGGGCATGCAAAACGGCTACCAGGACGTTGGCTCATGGACATTTTTCAAGGACCACGACGCCAACCGCACGGCCGCCGCATGGCTTTATGCGCAGTTTGTGACTGCCAAGACCACATCGCTGAAGAAGACGATCGTGGGACTCACGCCGATTCGGGAGTCCGACATCCAGTCGAAAGCGATGACCGATATGGCGCCCAAGCTCGGCGGACTGGTGGAGTTCTACCGTAGCCCGGCGCGTGTTGCCTGGTCGCCTACGGGAACCAACGTGCCTGACTACCCCAAGCTCGCGCAGCTTTGGTGGAAAAACGTGGCCCAGGCTGTGACCGGTGAAAAAACACCGCAGGTGGCGATGGACACGCTGGCCGAGGAAATGGACCAGGTCATGAGCCGTCTTGAGCGCGCCGGCATGGAGCGCTGTGCGCCCAAGCTCAATGCCAAGGGTGATCCGGCCAAGTACCTCAGCGACACCGGCGCCCCGTGGAAGAAACTGTCCAACGAAAAGCCTAAGGGCGAAACCATCAACTACGACAAGTTGCTGCAGGCCTGGAAGGATGGCAAGGTCCGCTAACGTGCGGCCATGCGGGCCCGGCCCGCATGCTTGAAGGCGAGGGTGCGTGTAAACCGCGTTTGCACGCACCCCCTCACAAAGAAGCCAAGAGGCGACACCTGCGCAGGGGTTTCCTTGGAGATGGACAATGGCGCCAATGACTTTTGAATTTCCGGCGTTGCCGACGCAGCGCGCAGACCTGATAGAACGCCTGAAGGCGCCCCATACCTACGATATCGCCATCATCGGCGGAGGAGCCACCGGACTGGGCGTGGCGCTGGACGCGGCGGCTCGTGGTTTTTCGGTGGTCCTGGTCGAATCACATGACTTTGCCAAGGGCACATCCTCCCGTGCCACCAAATTGGTGCACGGCGGCGTTCGTTACCTGGCACAGGGCAATATTTCTTTGGTCAGGGAGGCTTTGCATGAGCGAACCCGCTTGCTGGCCAATGCGCCCCACCTGGCGCAACCACTGCCTTTTGTCATGCCTTCCTACAAGTTCTGGGAAGCTCCGTTTTATGGCATTGGTCTGAAAATGTACGACGCGCTGGCGGGCAAAGCTGGTCTGGGCGCCACTGAATTTCTGAGCCGCGCGGAGACTTTGCGCGATCTGCCGACGGCCCGACAAGCAGGTCTCAAAGGGGGGGTCAAATACTGGGATGGCCAGTTTGACGACGCTCGTCTGGCGATGGCGCTGGCGCGCAGCGCGGCGCGGGCGGGCGCCTTGCTGGTCAACTACTGTGCAGCCACGGGACTCATCCATGAAGCGGGCAAACTGGTGGGCTTGCATGTGGCCGATCAGGAAAGTGGGCAGACACTTAGGCTTAACGCCAAATGTATTGTCAATGCCGCAGGCGTGTGGGTCGACCAGTTGCGTGTGCTGGACGGCCAAGCCATCGGGCGCGAGGCCCGGCCCATGGTCGCGCCCAGTCAGGGTGTACACATCGTGGTGGACCGTGCGTTTTTGCCGACGGACCATGCCTTGCTGGTTCCGAAGACGGCGGACGGCCGCGTTCTGTTCGCCGTACCCTGGCTGGGCAAAACGATCCTCGGCACCACCGACACGCCGCGAAATGATCTGGCGCGAGAGCCGTTGGCCTTCCGGGAGGAGGTGGACTTCATTCTGGGCGAGGCGGGGCGCTACCTCAGCAAGTCGCCCGGCCCAGCCGATATCAAAAGTATCTGGGTGGGACTTCGACCTCTCGTCAAACCGCCGGAAGACGATGGTGATCGCACCCAGGCGCTGTCGCGTGAACACACGGTGCTGGTCAGCAAAAGCGGACTGGTCACCGTGACCGGCGGCAAGTGGACAACCTACCGCGCCATGGCCGAGGATGTGCTGGACAACTGTTTTGCCAGAGGTCTGCTGGCAAAACGGCCTGGCGGTGTGACCGCCGATCTCAAACTGGTGGGTGCGCAATCGTCGGAACACAGAATCAGTGAGGCACCGGGTCTTCATTTGTACGGCAGCGACGTGGGAGGCGTTTTGGCCTTGCCGGGGGCGAACCGCGTACTGGGCGGCGGGCTCACGGAGGCGATGGTGCGATTTGCCGCCCGTTACGAATATGCCAGGACCGTCGAGGACGTGCTTGCGCGGCGCTCACGCCTGCTATTTCTTGACGCCGCACTTGCCAAATCGCTGGCTGCCGAGGTGGCGAACTTGCTTGAGCAGGAGGGTCAGCCGCACCCCCGGTTGCAGGAGTTTTTGGTCTTGGCCGACCAATATCTGACCCTTCCGGACTGACACCAGTCGGTAGCCTTGCGCGCGGCGGGGCGGCAACGCGTCGTTTTGCTCCTGAATTTATAGCGATATCCTTAACGCTGACAAGGGTTAAGCGCTGAAACACCTCAAAAGTCGTGAAATTGCCACGATGGGGGTCGCTTGGGGTGTCGAAGGGTGTTGACAAGGGTGCAATATTTGCACATAATCGTGGGCTTCGCTGTAAAAAGCTGAGAATTCTGCCTAACGGAAGCATTGCAAGTGGTTTGCGATGTGGACGACGGGCCCAAGACTGACTGGCAAGCTTTCTGTAAGGAAGGGGCGCCGGTGCAAGTTGGGACTAATTTAAATGATTCAAACGCAATCCAAACTCGATGTTGCTGACAACACGGGTGCCAAATCCGTGATGTGCATCAAGGTGCTGGGCGGATCCAAGCGCCGGTACGCCAGCGTTGGTGATGTCATCAAGGTGAGTATCAAAGAAGCCGCTCCGCGTGGCCGCGTCAAAAAAGGCGAGGTTTACAGTGCTGTGGTCGTTCGTACTGCCAAGGGCATTCGCCGTGGCGATGGCTCCCTCGTCAAATTCGATGGCAACGCAGCAGTGTTGCTTAATGCCAAGCTGGAGCCTATCGGCACCCGCATCTTCGGACCGGTCACGCGCGAACTGCGCACCGAAAAGTTCATGAAGATCGTGTCTCTGGCTCCCGAAGTTCTGTAAGGACACGCCATGAACAAGATTCGCAAAGGCGACGAAATCATCGTGATCGCGGGCCGTGACAAGGGCAAGCGCGGCACGATCACGCTCCGCAAGGACGACAGTTATGTGCTGGTTGAGGGTATCAACCTGGTTAAAAAGCACACCAAGCCCAACCCTCTCAAGGGTGCTACTGGTGGCATTGTTGAAAAAAGCATGCCGATTCACCAGTCCAACGTGGCTATTTTCAATGCGGCAACCGGCAAGGCCGATCGTGTTGGCATCAAGCTTCTGGCTGACGGCAAAAAAGTGCGCGTCTTCAAGTCCAGTGGCGACGAAATCAAGGTTGCATAGACATGGCAAAAACCGCACCTACCCACGCTGCGCCTGCGCAGGCCCGCCTGCAGGCTCAGTTCCGCGAAAAAATCGCTCCTGCGTTGATGGAAAAGTTCGGCTATAAGTCGCCGATGCAGGTTCCCCGCATCACCAAGATCACGCTCAACATGGGCGTGAGTGAGGCTGTTGCTGACAAGAAGGTTATGGACAACGCTGTTGGCGACATGACCAAGATCGCCGGCCAGAAACCTGTGGTCACCAAGGCCAAAAAGGCTATCGCCGGTTTCAAGATCCGCGAAGACCTGCCGATCGGCTGCATGGTGACCCTGCGTGGCGTGCAGATGTATGAGTTTCTGGATCGTTTCGTGACCGTGGCTCTGCCGCGCGTCCGTGACTTCCGCGGCATTTCCGGTCGTGCGTTCGATGGTCGCGGCAACTACAACATCGGCGTGAAAGAGCAGATCATTTTTCCTGAAATTGAATACGACAAGGTGGATGCCTTGCGCGGTCTCAATATCAGCATCACCACCACGGCTAAGACCGACGAAGAGTGCAAGGCGCTCCTCACCGGCTTCCGTTTTCCGTTCAAGAACTGAGGCGGACATGGCAAAACAGGCTTTATTGCAACGTGAACTGAAGCGCGAGAAACTCGCGGCCAAGTTCGCCAAGAAATACGCAGAACTCAAGGCAACATCCAACGACGCCAAGCGC
Organism: Polaromonas sp.; assembly: GCF_043778355.1. Lineage (GTDB taxonomy): Bacteria > Pseudomonadota > Gammaproteobacteria > Burkholderiales > Burkholderiaceae_C > Polaromonas. The sequence goes on along the minus strand of NZ_JAYWHI010000069.1, from coordinate 3,596 downwards.
TCCGATGAAGAGCGTCATCTGGCCCGTCTGGAGCTGCAAAAGTTGCCCCGCAATGCGAACCCGACCCGCCAGCGCAATCGCTGTGCGATCACCGGTCGTCCGCGTGGCACATTCCGTCAATTCGGTCTGGCTCGCGCCAAGATCCGCGAGTTGGCTTTTGCTGGTGATATCCCCGGTATCACCAAGGCAAGCTGGTAAGCATAGGAGAACTACAAATGAGCATGAGTGATCCTATTGCCGACATGCTGACGCGCATTCGCAATGCACAAATGGTTGAAAAAGCCGTTGTGCTGGTGCCATCGTCAAAAGTCAAAGTCGCCATCGCGCAGGTGTTGAAGGATGAGGGCTATATCGATGGCTTCTCCGTCAAAACTGACGACGGCAAGTCCCAGTTGGAAATCGCCCTGAAGTATTACGCCGGCAAACCTGTGATTGAGCGCATCGAGCGTGTCAGTCGTCCAGGTCTTCGCGTCTACAAAGGCCACGGCGCCATTCCCCAGGTCATGAATGGCTTGGGTGTTGCCATCGTCACGACCCCCAAGGGTGTGATGACAGATCGCAAGGCGCGCGCTACCGGTACCGGTGGTGAAGTGCTTTGCTACGTGGCTTAACGGCGACATTGAGGAGTAACTGAAATGTCTCGTGTAGGAAAAATGCCAGTTGTCGTGCCCCAGGGTGTCGACGTGGCGATGAAAGACGACCAGATCAATGTCAAGGGCGGCCTCGGCACCCTGGCGCTGACGCAAAACGCGCTGGTCACCATCAAGAATGATGCCGGCAAGCTGACGTTTGTGCCGGCCAATGACTCGCGTGAAGCCAATGCCATGAGCGGGACGATGCGACAGCTCGTCAACAACATGGTCACCGGTGTCACCAAGGGTTTTGAGAAAAAGCTGAGCTTGGTGGGCGTGGGTTACAAGGCCCAGGCCCAAGGCGCCAAGCTGAACCTGACCGTAGGTTATTCGCACCCCGTCATCATGGACATGCCTGCCGGCATCACCGCGACGACGCCGACTCCCACTGAGGTGGTGATCAGGGGTTCGGATCGCCAGCGCGTTGGCCAGATCGCTGCCGAAGTCCGTGCTGTTCGTCCTCCTGAGCCTTACAAGGGCAAGGGCATCCGTTATGCGGATGAGAAGATCACGATCAAAGAAACCAAGAAGAAATAAGGAGCTGCATCATGTTGACCAAAAAAGAGCAGCGCCTTCGTCGTTCACGCCAGACCCGCATCCGCATTGCCACGCAAGGCGTTGCCCGTCTGACCGTCAACCGTACCAATTTGCACATTTACGCCAGCGTTATTTCTGGCGACGGCGCCAAAATTCTTGCATCCGCCTCGACCGCGGAAGCCGAAGTCCGCAAGGATCTCGGTGCTTCGGGCAAGGGTGCAAACGTTGCTGCTGCGCAGGCCATTGGCAAGCGCATTGCCGAAAAGGCAAGAGCGGCAGGTGTGGAAAAAGTAGCGTTTGACCGCGCTGGCTTTGCGTACCATGGCCGCGTCAAAGCGCTGGCTGAGGCTGCTCGCGAAGCTGGCTTGCAGTTCTAAGCAGACTGGAATTAAGTATGGCTAAGTTTCAAGCAAAATCGAACAATGACGCTCCAGACGATGGTCTGAAGGAAAAAATGATCGCGGTCAACCGCGTGACCAAAGTTGTTAAAGGTGGCCGTATCCTCGGTTTCGCTGCGCTGACGGTTGTTGGTGACGGTGATGGCCGCGTGGGCATGGGCAAGGGCAAGTCGAAAGAAGTGCCTGCTGCTGTGCAGAAGGCCATGGAAGAGGCTCGTCGCAACATGACCAAGGTGTCGTTGAAGAACGGCACGATTCACCATAACGTGTTCGGTCATTGGGGTGCAGCCAGCGTCATGATGATGCCTGCAGCCAAAGGTACCGGCATCATTGCCGGTGGCCCGATGCGCGCAGTGTTTGAGGTGATGGGCATTACTGACATCGTGGCGAAGAGCCATGGTTCCAGCAATCCCTACAACATGGTGCGTGCAACGATGGACGCTCTGAACAACTCCACGACCGCCTCGGACATCGCGGCCAAGCGTGGCAAATCAGTCGAAGAGATCTTCGGCTAAGGCGGTACTCAATGACGACAGAGAAAAAACTCACTGTGACCCTGGTTCGCAGCCCGATCGGCACCAAGGAGTCCCATCGTGCCACCGTGCGCGGTCTGGGCCTTCGCGGTATCAACAGCAAGAGCGAGCTTCAGGACACGCCTGCTGTGCGCGGCATGATCAACAAGATCAGCTACCTGGTCAAGGTGCTGTAAGCGGAGCTTATGATGGAACTAAACGGAATCAAGCCTGCTGAAGGCGCAAAACATGCCAAGCGTCGCGTTGGTCGTGGCATTGGGTCGGGCCTGGGTAAAACGGCTGGTCGCGGTCACAAGGGTCAAAAGTCCCGCGCTGGCGGCTATCACAAGGTCGGTTTTGAGGGCGGTCAGATGCCTTTGCAGCGTCGCTTGCCAAAACGCGGCTTCAAGTCGCAGTCGCTCAAATTCAATGCTGAGGTAACACTGGGTGCCCTGGAGAAGCTTGGCTTGGCTGAGGTGGATCTGCTGGCGCTCAAGACCGCAGGACTCGTTGGTCAGATTGCTAAAAATGTCAAAGTCATCAAGTCGGGCGCCCTGACCAAAGCTGTCAAGCTCAATGGTATTGGCGCGACGGCGGGTGCAAAAGCTGCGATTGAAGCTGCTGGCGGCACATTCGCTTAATTAGACGGATAAAGATCAGTGGCGACCAGCTCCGCACAAATTGCAAAGACCGGCAAGTTCGGTGATCTGCGCAACAGGCTTGTATTTTTGCTGCTTGCGCTGGTGGTTTACCGTGTGGGTGCTCATATCCCGGTTCCGGGCATTGATCCTGCCCAATTGCAGCAACTTTTTCAGGGCCAGCAGGGCGGCATATTGAGTCTTTTCAATATGTTTTCCGGCGGGGCTTTGTCCCGGTTCACTGTGTTTGCATTGGGAATCATGCCGTATATCTCGGCGTCGATCATCATGCAACTGCTGACTTATGTCGTGCCGACATTCGAGCAGATGAAAAAGGAAGGCGAAGCTGGTCGCAGGAAGATCACCCAGTACACCCGCTATGGGACCTTGGGTCTTGCACTGTTCCAGTCTATGGGGATTGCGATTGCGCTGGAAAGCTCACCTGGCCTTGTGCTGGCTCCTGGTTTTGGTTTCCGGATGACGGCTGTTGTGAGTCTGACCGCTGGAACCATGTTTTTGATGTGGTTGGGCGAGCAAATCACTGAGCGTGGTATTGGCAACGGTATATCAATGCTCATTTTTGCAGGGATCGTAGCTGGTCTTCCAGCAGCTGTCGCTGGCACGTTTGAGCTTGCGGCGAAGGATCAACTTAACTGGTTGGCTGTTATTTTCGTCGGCGCTTTGGCGATCGCTGTCACTGGTTTTGTCGTGTTTATGGAGCGCGGGCAACGTAGAATTACGGTTAATTATGCCGGACGTAGCGGCGGCCGACAGGGTTATGTCAATCAGGCGCAACATTTGCCATTAAAATTAAACATGGCTGGGGTTATTCCAGCCATTTTTGCATCGAGTTTAATTTTGCTTCCAGCTTCAGCAGCG
>NZ_JAYWHI010000068.1:0-56759 GCF_043778355.1 Polaromonas sp. | reverse complement strand
TCTGTTCTGGCGCGTTGTCGGCACCGGCAGCGAAAGCATTGACGGAAGCCAGGCTGGCAACGGCGATCAGGGCGGAGGAGAAAAATTTCGTGTTCATGATGAAAATCCTTAAAAAGTTAATGAGACATTCCGGGCATGGCGGGGAGCTTGTTCCTCGTCTGTCCATCCTCGGTGAGTCGTTAATTGGTTTCGGCTCATCGATGGAGTGAACTTTAAAACGCTCGGGACCAATTGAAAACTACTCAGTCATCAATTAACCATTTCAGTTATTGAAATAGTGTAGGATTAAGACTACAATTTGTTTCATCATGGACAGATTGCAATCAATGAAGGTTTTTCAGCGCGTCATCGACGAAGGTGGCTTCGCGGCGGCAGCCCGCGCGCTGGACATGTCGCCAGCGGGCGTGACGCGGATGGTGGCGGCACTCGAAGACCATCTGGGTGTGCGGCTGCTGCAGCGCACCACCCGCAAGCTGTCCCTGACCGACGCGGGCGAGGCCTATCTGATGCGGGTGCGCACCATTCTTTACGAGGTCGAGGATGCCGAGTCGGCGGCGGCGGCGCATACACGCGAGCTGCAGGGCACCCTGCATGTGCTGGCGACGCCGGTGCTGGCCTCGTATTTCCTGTCGCCGCGCATTGCAACCTGGCATACGCGTCATCCCAAGGTGCTGCTGGATCTGGCCATCGACCCTTTTCCACAGCCGCGTATCGAGGAATTTGATGTCACTTTCCTGGTGGTGGACGAGGGCTTTGACGCCGACATCGTGGCCCGCCCGCTGGCGACCACCGACTGGATTGTGTGCGCGTCACCAGACTACCTCCAGCGCGCCGGCACCCCGGCCACGCCGCAGGCACTGCGCGAGCACACCTATCTGAAATTCCAGTGGCCGCAGAACTCCGGCCACTACGGCCGGCAGGCCCGCTTGCACCCGCTGGCCGGTGGCGACGCTGTCGATGTGGATGTCAAGCCGGCGCTGCAAACCACCAGTTTTGATGTGCTGCTGCGTGCCGCGCTGGACGGCGCGGGCATCACCTTTTTGTCGCGCATGCTGGTCGCGCCGCATCTGGCGCGCGGCACCCTGGTGCAGGTGCTGCCAGAGTGGATTTTCGGCCGTTTCACGATTTACGCGGCCTTGCCAACGCGAAAGTTCATGCCGGCGCGCACCCGGGCTTTTCTGGACTTCCTCGCAGAATTTGCGCCGCAGGCTCCGCCGGGGCGCTAAAAGATTTCGCCAAACCCGTTTTGTCGCCAGGCCTCGAATACCGTTACCGCCACCGCGTTCGACAAATTGAGGCTGCGTTGTCCTTCCCGCATGGGCAGCTTCAGGCGCTGCGCGGGCGCAAAAGCGTCGCGCAGTTCCGGGGCCAATCCACGCGTTTCCGAGCCAAACACCAGCCAGTCACCGGGTGCAAACACCACCTCATGAACCAGCCGCGTGCCGCGGGTGGTCAGCGCAAAAAGCCGCAGCGGATCGGGTTGTTCAGTGGCCAGAAATGCGGCCCAGTCGGTGTGGCGGCTCAGTGTGGCGTACTCGTGGTAGTCCAGCCCGGCACGCCGCATGTGTTTGTCGTCCATCGAAAACCCCAGCGGCTCCACGAGGTGCAGCCGGCAGCCGGTGTTGGCCGCCAGGCGGATCACATTGCCGGTGTTGGGCGGGATTTCGGGCTCGACCAGAACGATATTGAACATGGCCCGATTGTCGCCGCCGCGTGTGCCTATTCGGTTCTGGCGAAGACCAGCGCGGTGACATGGGTGGCACCTGCGTCACGCAAGGCTTGCGCGGCGGCGAACAGCGAGGCGCCGCTGGTCATCACATCATCGACCAGCAGCACGCGGCGGCCCTGCAAGGGCTGCACGCGCAGCGGGTCGACAACAAATGCGCCCTTGACGTTGCGCAGCCGGGCTTCACGCTTGAGCTGGGCCTGCGGCGGCGTGTCCCTGATGCGCAGCAGCAGCCGGGCGTCGACCTGTGCCGCAGAGCCGCTCTGTTGTGCCAGCGCCTTGGCCAGTTCCCAGGCCTGGTTGAACCCACGCGATTGCAGCCGCTGCGCCGACAGCGGCAGCGGCACCAGCCAGTCCTCGGCTTGCAAGCGCTCCAGCGCCGTGCGCACGCCCGGCACCTGCAGCAGCAGGCTGGCAAACACGGCGGCCCAGGCTGGATCACCACCGAATTTGTAGCGGGCCACCAGGTCCGACCACGGGTAGGCGTAAGGCATCGCTGCAAAACAGGCCTCAAGCGGCGGCGGCTGGCGCAGGCAGGTCGCGCACTGCAGCGAAGGCGAACCACGACCGCCTGACAAATCCGCAGGCAGGGCCAGCGCGCAGGTGCTGCATCGTGCCAGCGCTTGCCCGAAGCGCGCCACACAGGGTGCGCACACGCGCCGGGCCGGCCAACTAAGGCAGACAGCACATTGGCTGGCCAGCGTAGGGAGCAAGGCGGCCGGACGAGGCAGGCGCAACAACATCGTGTCAATATACTCGGCGCTTCTTCCCCCTTCCATTGTTTCCCCGCTCCATTGATGCCCACCCAACGTCCCCCTACCGTCGATTCGATAGCCGCAGAACGCTGGCAGCGGGTGGCACCGCTTGTTTCGCCCTGGTTGCATGAAGAGGTGGCTCAGCGCATGTTGGACCGCTTGCAGTGGATCAAGCTGCAACCCAAAGCCTGGATCCATTGGGGTGCGCTTCGCGGTGGCTTGCAGGGGCACCGCCAGTTGGCGGCCCGATATCCGGATTCAGCATGTTTTGTGCTTGAAGCCCATAAGGAACGTGCGCAAGCAGCTATTAAAAGCATAGCTAAACCATGGTGGCATCCAAAGCGCTGGGTGGGGCCTGCCGTGCGTGTCGAGGCGCCGCTGGCCGCAGTGGACATGCTTTGGGCCAACATGGCGCTGCATGAGGCGGCCGATCCGCAGGCGCTGCTGGCGCAGTGGCACCAGTCGCTGGAGGTCGGTGGTTTTCTGATGTTTTCCTGCCTGGGGCCGGACACCGTGCGCGAACTGCGTGTCCTGTATGAGGCGCTCGGCTGGCCTCCCGCGGGTCATGCGCTGACCGACATGCATGACTGGGGCGACATGCTGGTGCAGACCGGCTTTGCCGAGCCGGTGATGGACATGGAGCGCATCACGCTGACGTATGAAACGCCCGAACGCCTGCTGCAGGAACTGCGCGAGCTGGGCCGCAACTTTCATCCGCTGCGGTTTCCGGCCCTGCGCAGCCGGGCCTGGAAGGCGCGCCTGTTGCAGGCCTTGGCGCAGCAGTTGCCACGCCAGCCCGACGGCCGGCTCACGCTGACCTTCGAAATCATTTACGGGCACGCGCTGAAAGCCCAGCCCAGAGTCAAGGTCAGCCCCCTGAGCGCGGTTTCAGTCGCTGACATGCGGGCGATGTTACAAGGCCCGCGCAAGGGCGCCTGAGGAGGCGGGCGATCCCGCTCGACGGCGGGTTGCACGGGGTAAACCCGGCTACAATCCAGTCACGAATTTTGGGTATGTTCCCACGCACCACGCGGCCGAAAGTGTGATCGGCAGCAATTTTCGAGTCTTGTCCCGTGTCGAACGTCTCCCCGACATCTCGTTTCTCCGCAGCATCGGGCCCAGGTGGCCAGGGGCCGCAGGCGGTTCAGTGGCTGCTCAAGCGCAATTGTTCAGTGTCACCGGCGCAACTGGCATGGTTGTATGCGTCGCTGTGCGTGGTCTCGCTGGGCATTGCCGGTTTTTTCTGGTGGCAGGGCGCGACTCTGGTCATGCCTTTTGCATGGCTGGAGTTGATTGTGGTGGGCGCGGCCTTTTCGGTGTACGCCCGTCATGCCACGGACGGTGAGCGCATCGTGCTGCAGGGCGAGCATTTGCTGGTGGAACTGGAAAATGCAGGGCGACTGGAGCGCGCGGAGTTCAACCGGCAATGGGTGCGGGTCGAGCCCAAGGACGGCGACGGCTCGCTGATCGAGGTTTCGGGGCAGGGCCGGACGGTCAGGGTGGGTCGGCATGTGCGGCCCGAATTGAGGCCGGCGCTCGCTCGGGACATCCGGCGAGCACTGCGTGGGTGTTGAAACCAGGTTGAAAGCAGGGTGTCAGGTCGGGTCTGTCGGCGCTGGGCGCCATGGCTAACTTTATAATCAGCAGCTTAATCTGTCGGTAATTGAGGCAATAAAAGTGATCACGATGAACGTACGTACAACGATAGGGCCAGGAATGAAGCACGCAGGTGAAGTTTTCAAGTTCCTGGCTCAGCAGGCCAATCGGAAGCTGGCCGCGGTGATGGTCCTGGTGGTCGGCTGGCTCAGCACGGCGGCTTACGCGGTCAACGACCTGCCAGGCGGTCCGGCCGTCAACCAGCTCAATTTGCACCCCGCGGTGACCAAAATTGCCGAAGAGCAGCAGTGGCTGCACTGGTTCATGATGATCATTTGTCTGGTGATTTTTCTGGCGGTGTTTGGTGTGATGTTTTATTCGATCTGGAAGCACCGCAAGTCGGTCGGCCACAAGTCGGCCAATTTCCATGAGTCCACCACGGTCGAGATCATCTGGACCATTGTTCCGTTTGTCATCGTGATCCTGATGGCCCTGCCTGCCACCAAGGTGCTGGTGGCTTCCAAGGACACGACCAGCGCCGATCTGACCATCAAGGCCACCGGCATGCAGTGGAAGTGGGGTTATGACTACATCAAGGGCGAGGGCGAAGGCATTGGTTTTGTGTCCACCCTGGACAGCACGCACCGCGAAATATCCAACAACGGCGGCCCGAAAAAAGGCGAAGAGCTGGACAACTACCTGCTGAAAGTGGATAACCCGCTGGTGGTGCCGGTGGATCGCAAGATCCGCATCATCACCACCGCCAACGACGTGATCCACGCCTTCATGGTGCCGGCTTTCGGTATCAAGCAGGACGCGATTCCCGGCTTTGTGCGCGACACCTGGTTCCGTGCCGAAAAAACCGGCGACTTCTACGGCCAGTGCGCCGAGCTGTGTGGCAAGGAACACGCCTACATGCCCATCCATGTGAAGGTGCTCTCTGCCGAGGATTACAGCAAATGGGTCGGCGTGAAGGTCAAGGAAGCTGCCGCCAAGGCCGACGATCCTTCCAAGGTCTGGACCCTGCCCGAGCTGAAGGCGCGCGGCGAAAAAGTTTATGCTGCCAATTGCGCTGCCTGCCACCAGGCCACCGGCAAAGGTGCCGGTCCGATCAAGGCGCTGGACGGCTCGGCCATCGTGGTTGACAAGGACCACGGCAAGCAGATCGCCATTCTGCTCAACGGCGCTGCCGGCGGCGCCATGCCTGCCTGGAAAGGGTTGAGCGATACCGACCTCGCCGCCGTCTCCACCTACACCAAGAACAACTGGTCCAACCAGACCGGTCAGATCGTGCAGCCTGCTGAATTCCAGGCCGCACGCAAATAGGTTATTTCTCCCGATTCAGGCAGGACCCCGGTCAGCCGCAAAGACAAAGCTACAGGCACAAGCCACCAAAGGAAGCCAAGATGAGTGCAGTTCTCGACCATCACGATCACGCGCATGACGACCACGACCATGCCCCCACGGGCTGGCGTCGCTGGGTCTTTGCGACCAACCACAAAGACATCGGCACGCTGTACCTGCTGTTCAGCTTTGCCATGTTCATGGTGGGCGGGATGCTGGCGCTGGGCATACGTGCCGAGTTGTTCCAGCCCGGCCTGCAACTGGTGAATCCCGAGCTGTTCAACCAGCTCACCACCATGCACGGCCTGATCATGGTGTTCGGCGCGATCATGCCGGCCTTCGTCGGTTTTGCGAACTGGATGATTCCGCTGCAGATCGGTGCAGCAGACATGGCTTTTGCCCGAATGAACAACTTCAGCTTCTGGCTGTTGATTCCGGCTGGCCTGATGATCGTCGGCTCTTTCTTCATGCCAGGCGGCGCGCCCGCTGCTGGTTGGACCCTGTACGCACCGCTGACCCTGCAGATGGGTCCGTCGATGGACGCCGGTATTTTTGCGCTGCACATCCTGGGCGCGTCGTCCATCATGGGCTCGATCAATATCATCGTGACCATTTTGAACATGCGCGCGCCCGGCATGACCTTGATGAAAATGCCGATGTTCTGCTGGACCTGGCTGATCACTGCCTACCTGCTGATCGCCGTGATGCCGGTGCTGGCTGGCGCCATCACCATGACGCTGACAGACCGCCACTTCGGCACCAGCTTCTTCAACCCCGCCGGCGGCGGTGACCCGGTGATGTACCAGCACATCTTCTGGTTCTTCGGCCACCCCGAGGTCTACATCATGATCTTGCCGGCCTTCGGCATCGTCAGCCAGATCATCCCGGCCTTCGCCCGCAAGCGCCTGTTCGGCTACGCCTCCATGGTGTACGCCACCGGCTCCATCGCCATCCTGAGTTTTGTCGTGTGGGCGCATCACATGTTCACCACCGGCATGCCGGTGACCGGTCAGTTGTTTTTCATGTACTCGACCATGCTGATCGCCGTGCCCACGGGCGTGAAGATCTTCAACTGGATCGCGACCATGTGGAAGGGCTCGATGACCTTCGAGACGCCGATGTTGTTCGCGGTCGGCTTCATCTTCGTGTTCACCATGGGTGGCTTCACCGGCCTGATCCTGGCCGTGGCGCCCATTGACATCCAGTTGCAGGACACCTACTACGTGGTGGCCCACTTCCACTATGTGCTGGTGGCCGGCTCGCTGTATGCGCTGTTTGCCGGTTATTACTACTGGGCGCCGAAGTGGACCGGTGTGATGTACAACGAGCGCCGCGGCAAGATCCATTTCTGGTGGTCGCTGATCTCCTTCAACGTCACCTTTTTCCCGATGCACTTCCTGGGTCTGGCCGGCATGCCGCGCCGTTATGCCGACTACCCGATGCAGTTCGCTGATTTCAATGCGATAGCCAGCGTGGGTGCCTTCTTCTTCGGCATCGCACAAGTTTATTTCTTCCTGTTCATCGTTCTGCCGACCATGATGGGCAAGGGCGAAAAAGCACCGCAGCGCCCCTGGAATGATCCTGACGGCGCCGGCGCCGAAGGCCTGGAGTGGGAAGTTCCCTCGCCCGCGCCTTTCCACACTTTCGAGACGCCCCCCCGCCTGGACGCTACGGCGACCAAGGTGATCGGTTGATCGTCTGCCGGGCAGAACAACAACACACCATGACACCTGAACAGAAAAAAAACAATCTGCGGCTGGGCCTGACCCTGGCCTCGATCGCGGTCGTGTTTTTTCTCGGCTTCATGGCCAAGCTTGTGTTTTTCGGCCGGGGTTGAGTCATGGGCCTGAAGCGCGAAAATTTCCGGATGGTGGGCAAGCTGGGCGTGATCGTGCTCGGCATGTTCTGCTTTGGTTATGCGCTGGTGCCCATCTACAAGGCGATTTGCGAAATGACCGGCATCAATGTGCTGGCACTTGGTGACCGGCAGATTCCCGGTGCCACGGCCAACACGTCGGCGAACACCCAGGTCGACACCAGCCGCAGCATCACGGTCGAGTTTGACGCCAATGCGCGCGGTCCCTGGATGTTCAGGCCCGCAGTCACGTCGATCCAGGTGCATCCGGGCGAACTGGCCACGGTCATGTATGAGTTCCAGAACGTCCAGAACCGCACGATGTCGGCGCAGGCCATTCCGAGTTATGCGCCGCTGCAGGCCGGTTCGCACTTCAACAAGCTTGAGTGTTTCTGCTTCAGCCAGTACACACTGGCGCCGGGCGAGAAAAAGCAGTGGCCGGTGGCATTTGTGATTGATCCCAAGCTGTCCAAAGACGTGACAACGATCACGCTGTCGTATACGTTTTTCGAGGTCGGTGGCAAGACACCACCGGCGCCAGTGGCGGCTGTTCCCGTTCGGGAGCCGGGCGCTTGAGCGGCAAACCGGTGACGCAGCGCAAGGGCTCGATCTGGCGCACCGTGAAGGCGGTCAGCTGGTCGTTTGTTGGCTTGCGCGCGCGCGGCGACTATGAGCAGGACGTGGCGCAGCTCAACCCGGTGCACATCCTCGTGGTCGGGCTGGTGGGTGTGCTGGTGTTTGTCGGTAGCCTGATTCTTCTGGCTACCTGGGTGGTAGGCAAGTAGCTGCAAGGTGCGCCACGCGTTGATCGAACAGTGAATTCAAGAATTTAGCGAAACAGGAGTTGGAAATGTCTTCAGCAGCACATACAGGCACCCCGCATTATTTTGTCCCGGCGCCCTCGGCCTACCCGGTGATGACATCTGTCGGCCTGTTTTTCGTCATTCTGGGCGCGGGCCAGTGGATCAACGGCTCCGGCTGGGGCGCCTGGTCGCTGGCCTTCGGTATGGTCTGGTGGCTCACCGTGCTGTTTTTCTGGTTTCGCGCCGCAGCGCGCGAAAGTGAAGGCGGTCTGTACGGGCACAAGATCGAGCTGTCCTACCGCTGGAGCATGAGCTGGTTCATCTTCTCGGAAGTGATGTTTTTCGGCGCTTTCTTCACCGCCCTGTGGTGGGCGCGTTCGCACTCGCTGCCGGCGCTGGGCGGCCTGGAAAACGCGCTGCTCTGGCCTGACTTCAAGGCCGTCTGGCCCAGCGCCGTTGTCGGCGTGACCGGTTCGCCCGCCGACATCGTCGAGCCGTTCTCGACCATGGGTCCGTTCTGGCTGCCGACCATCAACACCGCCTTGCTGCTGACATCCGGCGTGACGCTGACGATTGCCCACCACGCGCTGCGTGAAAACCACCGTGGCAAGACCATCGCCTGGATGTGGGCCACGGTGCTGCTGGGCATCATCTTCCTGTGTGTGCAGGGTTATGAGTATTTCCATGCCTACAGCGCTCTCAACCTGAAGCTGACGTCCGGTGTCTACGGCTCGACCTTCTTCATGCTGACCGGCTTCCACGGTTTTCACGTGTTTGTCGGCATGCTGATGCTGCTGTTCATCACCTTGCGTCTGCAAAGCGGCCACTTCACCGCAGATCGCCACTTCGGCTTCGAAGGCGCGGCCTGGTACTGGCACTTTGTGGACGTGGTGTGGCTGGGTCTCTACATCCTCGTCTACTGGATGTAGCGGCTACTGCGAGCTCGTGATCCGTCGTTGCGGAGCCCGTCCGGAAATCCTCATGGACCTGAAGTCCACTCCGGTTTCCGGCCACCCGCGCCTCGGCTGACTAGCTCTCGCTACGCCGTGGTAGATACAAGGTCGCTGAGGCGGCCTTTTCTTTTTTACTTGCCCGCCGGAATCCCGGTAGGCTGGATATAACCCATCTTCCAGGCGATCAGGATGCAGACAAACAGCAGGACGGAAAAGCCGACACGAAACGCCAGTGCGCGCGCCATGTTGCTGGTTTTCGCCTTGCCGCCAGTGCCGTCCTTCAGCATGAAAAACAGGGCGGAAGCCAGGCTCGCGAGGATGGCCAAAAATGCAAGTGCAACAAGGTAGTTCATGAACCGGATTATCCGCGTATGAGTCCCCGCTTGCTCCAGCCGCGTTTTGTGGTGCTGACGGTGGCCACCGTACTGATGGTCACCCTGACCTTCTCGCTGGGCCAGTGGCAGGTGCGCCGTGCCGCGCAGAAAGAAGCGCTGCAGGCCGCCATTGATGCACAGAAAAGACTTCCAGCCCTTGATGTACGGGCGCTGCTAGCTACTGAAAACATAGCAGATGTGATGCACCGCGAGGCGGTGCTGCAGGGGACATGGCTGGCTGCGCACACGGTGTACCTGGACAACCGGCCCATGGACGGCAAGTCCGGCTTCTGGGTGGTGACGCCGCTGCTGCTGGCCGACAGCCAGCAGGCGGTACTGGTGCAGCGTGGCTGGGTGCCGCGCGACTTCACCGACCGCACACGTTTGCCGGACGTCGGCACGCCTGAAGGTCAGGTCCGTGTTTCTGGCCGCATGGCCCCGCCGCCGTCCAAGCTTTATGAGTTTGCAGGCGCTGCGTCGGGCCGCATCCGGCAAAATCTTGATTTGCCGGCCTTCAGCGCCGAAACCGGAGTTCTCTTGTTGCCGGTTTCGCTGTTGCAGACCGGGGCAGCCAGCGAGGGCCTGCTGCGCAACTGGGCGGCGCCCAACACCGGGGTGGACAAGCACCACGGGTATGCCTTCCAGTGGTTTGCGTTGTGCGCGTTGCTGGTTGGCCTGTATGTCTGGTTCCAGCTGGTTCTTCCGCGCCGCAGGTCTTCCGTTCCTTCTTCTGTTCCAGATAGCGATTTACCGTGACACCTTCACAGCCTCCTTCCTCCGCAAGCGTCGGCCGTGACCAGCCGCTGGACCTGACCGTGCACAGCCTGCCGCAGGCCGATGCGGCCGCCGCCACCGCGCGGCCTGACACACGCGCCGGCCGCTGGAAGATGTTGGCTGTGTTGCTGGTCTGCGCCGCGCCGGTGATCGCCTCCTACTTCACCTACTACGTGATCCGCCCGGAGGGCCGGCGCAACTACGGTGAGTTGATCGATCCGCAACGGCCGCTGCCGGCGCTGGGGGCCTTGGCGACCGACGGCAAACGCATCGAATTGCCCGAACTCAAGGGCCAGTGGCTGCTGCTCAGCGTGGCCGGCGGCGCCTGCGATGCGGCTTGCCAGCAGCACCTGTATTTCCAGCGCCAGTTGCGCGAGTCGCTGGGCCGCGAGAAAGACCGGCTGGACCGCGTCTGGCTGGTCAGTGATGCCGCGGCGATCCCCGATGCGCTCACTACCGCGCTGCAAGGTGCCACGGTGCTGCGCGTGACCGGCCTGGACCAATGGCTGCAACCCGCTGCCGGCCAGAAGCTCTCCGATCATCTGTATGTGGTGGACCCGATCGGCAACTGGATGATGCGTTTCCCGGCCAACATGGACGCGGCTGGCGCCGCGCAGGCCAAGCGCGATCTGGAACGCCTGCTGCGTGCATCGAACTCGTGGGACAAAGCTGGCAGGCCATGACCCCCACGCTTTTCACTTCGTGTAATGCGCTGCCCCCAGAGGGGGCCGCTGCGCCTGCGGGCTGGCAGAGCCAGACCCGCGGCCCCTGCTTGGCTAAGAGTTCAACGCCGCGTGTGTTTCGCGCTGTTTAAAGATGGACGCCCCCGATCTTTACAACCTGAGCCCGGCACTGCGCCTGATGGGTATGGGCCTGGTGCTGGCGCTGGGCCCTCTGGCCTGGGTCTGGTTGCGCAACAAGAATCAGCCGGTGGCGCGGCGCCTGCGTGTGCTGACGCTGCTGACGCTGTTTTTGACCTTTGACCTGGTGCTGTTCGGCGCTTTCACGCGGCTGACTGATTCGGGCCTCGGTTGCCCCGATTGGCCCGGTTGTTACGGCCATGCCAGTCCGGTCGGTGCTGCCCAGCCCATCAGTGAGGCGCAGGCGGCCCTCCCCAGCGGGCCGGTCACGCAATCCAAGGCCTGGATAGAAATGATTCACCGCTACCTGGCGACGGGGGTCGGTGTGCTGATACTGACACTCGCTGTGGTCACCTGGCTGGCAAGTCGCGCGCATAGCCGCTCCCGTTCAGCCGGGGCCGCGGATCCGGCTTCGCCGGTCCGCAGGCGCAGCGGCCCCCTCGGGGGGCAGGGAGCACACGCAGTGGACGACCGTGGGGGCGTTATTTCTTTCTGGTGGCCCATGGCGACACTGGTCTGGGTTTGCATCCAGGGCGCTTTTGGCGCCCTGACGGTGACCATGAAACTGTTCCCGCTGATCGTGACCCTGCACCTGCTGGGCGGGCTGATCCTGCTGGCGCTGCTGCAGGCGCAGGCGGTGCGTTATGCGCAGGCCCATGGGGCCAGGCGGCCGGTGCTCTTGCCACGAGGCGTCGGGCTGCTGCTGGCCGCGACCTTTGTGCTGCTGTGGCTGCAAATTGCGCTGGGCGGCTGGGTCAGCACCAACTATGCGGTCTTGGCTTGCACGGACTTCCCTTCGTGCCAGGGCAGCTTCTGGCCCGCCATGAATTTCCGCGAAGGCTTCACCTTCTGGCGCGCGCTGGGCGCCGGGCTGGACGGAAACAACATCAGCTTCCAGGCGCTGACCGCCATCCACTATGTGCACCGGCTCGCCGCTTATGGGGTGTTTGCCGCCTTGCTGGCGCTGGCCTGGCAGTTGCGGCGGATTCCCGCGATGCGCCTGTATGGCAACTGGGTGGGCGGTCTGGCGCTCTGGCAGTTCGCCACCGGACTGAGCAACGTCGTGCTGGGCTGGCCGCTGATCGCTGCGGTGTCGCACACCGGCGGCGCCGCGGCGCTGGTGGTGGTGCTGACGGGGGCCCTTTTTTCGAGCCGGCGCGGCCCGGACACCTCAAGTACTGCAAAATCAGGGGCTTCCTCCTTATGACCCCTTCAGATTCCTCCGCTGCCGTAGCGGTTCCTGCTTTTGTGCCGTCGAAGTTTGCGCAGTTTTATGCGCTGACCAAACCGCGCGTGGTGCAACTCATCGTGTTCTGCGCGTTGATCGGCATGGTGCTGGCCGTGCCCGGCGTGCCGGGCTGGGCCGAGATCCAGCTGGCCCTGGTCGCCTGTGCCGGCATCTGGCTGGTGGCCGGTGCGGCGGCGGCCTTCAACTGCCTGGTCGAGCAGCAGATCGACTCGAAAATGAAACGCACGGCCTGGCGCGCCACAGCGCAGGGGCAGATCAGCAACCCGCTGACGCTCGCGTTCTCCACGCTGCTGTGCGCGGCCGGTTCGGTCATCCTGTACGTCTGGGTAAACCCGCTGACCATGTGGCTGACCTTTGCGACCTTTGTTGGTTATGCCGTGGTCTACACCGTGATCCTGAAACCGCTGACGCCGCAAAACATCGTGATCGGCGGCGCCTCCGGCGCCATGCCGCCGGTCCTCGGCTGGGCCGCGATGACCGGCAACGTGGCGCCTGAGGCGCTGATCCTGTTTTTGATCATCTTCCTGTGGACGCCACCCCATTTCTGGGCGCTGGCGCTGTACCGCGTGGAAGACTACCGCAAGTCCGGTCTGCCGATGCTGCCGGTGACCCACGGCAACGCGTTCACGCGGCTGCAGGTTTTCCTCTATACGCTGGTGTTGTTTGCCGCCTGCCTGATGCCTTTTGTCTTCAAGATGAGCGGCTGGTTGTACCTGGTGGTGGCCATTCTTCTGAGCGTCGGTTTCAGCGGGTATGCGTGGAAGCTGTGGCGCAATTATTCCGACGCGCTGGCGCGCAAGACCTTCCGTTTTTCGCTGATCCACCTGTCAGTTTTATTCGCGGCGCTGCTGCTGGACCATTACCTCGTATGAGCTTCTCCCCGACTTTTTCCGGCAAACGAAATGCTATCAAGTTGATAGCTGGCGGCGCTTTGTGGACAGGGGCTGGAGGCCTTTTTGGCTTGATGTCCGGGTGTACAGAGGCAAAACCGCAATTCACCAGCATCGACATCACCGGCGCCGACTACGCGAAGGACTTTGCGCTGGCCGACCACAATGGTCAGATGCGCAGCATCAAGGACTTTGCCGGCAAGGTGGTGGTGGTATTTTTCGGATTCACCCAGTGCCCGGATGTTTGCCCGGCCTCCATGGCCGAGCTGGCCGAGATCAAAAAGACGCTCGGTACCGACGGCAATCGCCTGCAGGGCCTGTTTGTTTCGCTGGACCCCGAGCGCGACACGCCCGAGGTGCTCAAGGCCTACATGGCCAACTTCGACCCCAGCTTTCTGGCGCTGCGTCCCGCACTCGACAAGCTGCCGCAGGTCGCCAAAGACTTCAAGATTTACTATAAAAAAGTCGACGGCAAGACGCCGGGCAGCTACTCGCTGGACCATTCGGCCGGCAGTTATGTGTTCGACCCCCAGGGCCGGGTACGCCTGTACAGCCGCTACGGCAGTGGCGCACCGGGGCTGGCGGCTGACGTCAAGCTGCTGCTCAAAGGCAATTAGGACTTTTTCTGACCAAAAAAAAGCCTGCACACGATGGTCGTATGCAGGCTTCGGGTACGGCCAGTGGGGACCGCACCAGTCAAAAGTGTCAGGCCATCACGCGTACGCGGCCAGGACCTTCTTCATCTTTTTCATCGCCGCCACCTCGATCTGGCGGATACGCTCCGCGCTGACCTTGTATTCAGCAGCCAGGTCGTGCAGCGTCATGCCGCCCGAGCCGTCGTCGTTGACCTTGAGCCAGCGTTCTTCGACGATGCGGCGTGAGCGCTCGTCCAGCCCATCCAGTGCCGTCGAGATGCCGTCACTGGCAAGGTAGTCGCGCTGGCGCGATTCCATCAACATGGTCGGTTCCTGCGTCGCGTCCGAGAGGTAGGCAATCGGGCCAAAGGCCTCCTCACCGTCGTCGCTCGGACTTGGGTCCAGCAACACATCGTGGCCCGACATGCGCTGCTCCATTTCGATGACTTCCTCACGCTTGACGTTCAGCGTTTTCGCCATCGAGCTGATCTGGTCTTCCGTCAGCGTGTCGCGGTGCGTCGCCACATCGGCGTCGTCCTTGAACCCCTGCTTCATCGAGCGCAGGTTGAAAAACAGCTTGCGCTGGGCCTTGGTGGTCGCCACCTTGACCATGCGCCAGTTTTTCAGGATGTACTCGTGCATCTCGGCCTTGATCCAGTGCAGCGCATAACTCACCAGGCGCACGCCCTGGTCCGGATCGAAGCGTTTGACCGCCTTCATCAGGCCGATGTTGCCTTCCTGGATCAGGTCGGCGTGCGGCAGGCCGTAACCGAGGTATTTGCGGGAGGTGGCCACGACCAGACGCAAGTGAGAGAGCACCAACTTACCGGCAGCGTCAAGATCGTTGTTGTCCTTGAGGCTGCGTGCGAACTCCTGCTCCTGCTCCAGGGTGAGCATCGGCAAGCGGTTGACCGCAGAAATATAAGCGTCCAGATTGCCCAGCGGCGGCAGCAGCGACCACGGATTGGCGCTCGCCAAGGCCGTGCTGGCGGGTGTCACTTTGGGGGAAAGCGCATAGGACATGAGGCAAAACTCCTTTTCTGAAGTCAAATATTAGCACTCTGTTGGAGAGAGTGCTAAGCAATAGGTTCAATGACGTGCATAGGGTCAGGCTATACGCGTAAACCCTAGGTCATCTCCCTTATTGGTACCTGATCGTGCGCTTTGGTTCAGTCGGCTGCTGTAGGAGAGCAGCCAGACTTGGAGCGCGCAAAGTCGCGCGCATCGCCCATCGGCCCTGCTTGGGCGGGTGGGACGGTGGGACGCCTTCTCAGGGACGCGCCAGCGCGGTCAAGGTCCGCACATCGGTGGCTGTGCCGACTGCCCAGCAGGCCCGGATCAACTGCGCCGTTTTGGCTGCACCGATCACCGCGTCCGACATGCCGCTGAACTTGGCTTCCAGCATGGCGTCGGTCATTGGGTTCTGCAGCGAGCCAATCGCATGTTCAACAAACACATGGACGCGTCGGCCATCGCTCAGCACGGCAGTCACGTCGGCGCTGGCCTCGTCGATGGAATCGTCCACTGTGGCCACCACCTTGCGGCGCAATGCCACCATGTCGGGCCGGTTGACGATCTCGTCGGAAAACTCGTCCTCGGCGGCGCGGCCAAAGGTGAGACCGGCGGCGCAGCCGTGGTAAACGCTGAATTTGGCCTGCAGGCCGTCCTGCGGCTCCTTCTTGCCGGTGAGTTCCAGCACCAGCGAATGCACCTTGAGCTCGATGCTGGCAATCTGGTCCGGTGTCACGCCCTGCGCGCGCAACTGGGCGCAGGCGTCGATGCTCGGGTGAATCACGATGCCGCAGGCAAAAGGTTTGTAGCTGTTGAACGAAATTTCGAAACGCTGACCGAGCTCGCCAGTGATTTCGTTCCAGTCATTTTTGGTCGAGACGGTTTGCATCATGCCGCGCGGCGCTTCCAGCGCTTTGGGGCTGGCGGTGTAGCCCTGGCTGGCCAGCAGCGCCGACATCAGGCCCGCGCGTGCCGCGCCGCCGGGGTGGAAGGGTTTTGTCATGGTGCCGAACTGCTCACGCATCCCGACCGGCTGCGAGGCGGCAATGCCCAGCGCCATCGCGGTTTTCTGCACGTCGAGCTTGAGCAGGCGCGCGCAGGCGGCGGCGGCACCCAGCGTACCGGTCGAGCCGGTGATGTGCCAGCCGCGGTCGTAATGTTCCGGATACATGGCGTTGCCGACGCGGCAGGACACGTCGATGCCCAGCACCAGCGCGTCGATCAGTTCCCGGCCCGAGGCACCCGTGTGTTCGGCCAGCGCCAGCACCGCCGAGGCCACCGGCCCAGCGGGGTGGATGATGGTTTTCAGGTGGGTGTCGTCGAAGTCGAAGGTGTGCGAGGTGATGCCATTGATCAGGGCGGCACTGGCCATGTCAACCTTCTCGCTGCGGCCCAGCACGCTGGCTTGCGCAGCGGGCTGCAGCATGTTGACGGCCGCCAGCGCCGCGTCGGCTGCTTCGTGCTGCGCGGCACCGACCGCGCAGCCCAGCCAGTTCATGAAGGTGCGGTACGCCTCGTGGTCAACCGCAGCGCTCCAGCCGCCTGCCAGGAAGCCGGGGTGGGTGGCCACATGTTGGGCCAGGATCTGGGTGACGGGCGGGGCGTTGTGGTCGGCGGCGACCTGGGTATTGCGGGCCATGGGTTCTTTCGGCTGATTGCCAGGGGTTGAATACGCTATAAAAAAAGGATCTGTCTGCCCACGTCAGTTATGGGCTGGAGGCTGATTTGGCTTGTAAATGTCAGCTGTCGAGCTGGATCCCGCGGGCACGCGCCAACTGTGTCCATCGCGCAATGTCAGCTTTGATGAAGTTGCCGAACTGCTCCGGCGTCATCACCTGCGGCTCGATCGCCTCGACCGAGAGCTTTTCGCGCAGGTCGGGTGCGCGCAGCACGGTGGCCAGGGTGTCGTTGAGCTGTTTCACGATGGGGGCCGGCATGCCTGCCGGGCCCACCACGCCGTACCACTGCTGGGCATCAAAACCCTTGAAGCCGGACTCGTCCAGCGTCGGCAGGTCCTTGAACTGCGGATGCCGCTGCAGCCCCGTGACGGCCAGCGGCCGCACCCGGCCAGAGCGGATGTGCGGCACGGCGGCAGCCAGGCCGGGGAACATGGCCTGGGTCTGGCCGCCTATCAGATC
Source organism: Polaromonas sp. (assembly GCF_043778355.1). Lineage (GTDB taxonomy): Bacteria > Pseudomonadota > Gammaproteobacteria > Burkholderiales > Burkholderiaceae_C > Polaromonas. The sequence goes on along the minus strand of NZ_JAYWHI010000068.1, from coordinate 39,796 downwards.
GGTGAAGGCTGGCGCAATGCCGCGGTAGGGAATGTGCACCATGAAAGAGTTGATCTGCTGCTTGAACAACTCCATGGTCAGGTGGGTCAGCGAGCCCTGTCCGGCCGAGCCGTAGCTCACTTTGCCGGGGTTCTTTTTGACATAGTCGATGAATTCCCGGATGTTGGTCACCGGCAGCGAGGCATTGACCACCAGCACATTGGGCGTGCCGCCTATCATGCCGATCGGCGTGAAGTCCTTGATGGCGTCGTAAGGCAGCTTGCGGGTGGCAGGGCTGGTGCCGTGGGTCGCCACATAACCCTGCAGCAGGGTGTAGCCGTCGGGCGCGGCGCGGGCCGTCGCCTGGCAGGCGATCACGCCGCCGCCGCCGCCCTGGTTGTCCACCACAAAATTCTGTTTGAGCAGATTGCCCCAGCGTTCGGTCACGGTGCGGCCGACCATGTCGCTGCCGCCACCGGCCGATACCGGCACGATGTAGCGTATGGCTTTGGACGGATAGGCCGCCTGTGCAAGGGCAAAACCGGGCAGGCCGATCAGCGCGGGCGCGGCCTGAAGAAGGGTGCGTCTTTTCATGGTGTGTCTCCGGATGGTTTTGTAAAGCGGGTAAAAAATCAGGGCGCTGGTGCCGCATCGATCAGGCGCTTGAAGGCGTCGCTCACATGGCGCGCCATCAGGGCCTCGCAACGCTGCGGATCACCGTCACGGACGGCCTGGACGATCGCCAGGTGCTCTGCGATCGAGGCCTGCATGCCGTAGTCGTGTGACAGGTTTTTCAGGCGCGACAAGTGCAGCTTCTGCACGATGTCGCGATAACTGTCGGCCAGGGTCTGGTTGCCGGTGGCTTCGACCAGCGCCCAGTGAAAACGCAGGTTCTCACCGTAATACCGCTGGACTTCATGGCGACTCACAGCGTCTTGCATGGCCAGAGCGGCGTCTTCCAGAACAGCCAGCAGGGCCGCTCTGGCCGCAGCCGGCAATTGCGCGGCCTGGCGCCCGGCAAAACCGTCGAGCAGGCTGCGCATCTGGTAGAGGTCGCGGATTTCGGGCGCGTCCAGTTGGCGCACAAACACGCCCGCATGTTTGCGCGCGACCACCAGGCCGGAGCTTTCCAGCTCGCGCAGCGCCTCGCGCACCGGCACGCGGGAAACGCCGAGGCGGGCAGCCACATCCGGCTCGTTGATGCGTTGGCCGGGCACCAGCACACCCTTGAGGATCAGCGACAACATGTCGCCCTTGACCAGTTTGGCCAGCGGGGTGTCACGGACTTCGTTGAAGCGGTCGGCGGAGGATTCGGTGAGCCAGGGCAGCATGCTTGAGTCGGTTTTGGGATGTCTTATATCGTATACGAAAGTGGTTGCAGACGAGGCCAGACGGTATCAAGGTAAGGCATAACGCGGAATGAAGATCAGAAATGTGGCCGGCGCTCATGCCGACCAGTGCGCTCAAGGCAGGCGTTTGTCGTCGCGTATTTCGCGAACTTCCACGTCGACAACGTCGGTTGCGCGCGCCGGGGTGGTGCCCGGTGCACCGGCACGCGGCCAGAAGGCATCGGGGGAAAACTTCTGGAAGCGACCGAAGACCATGGGCTGGGGTTTCTTGCCGGTGATCAGCGCCTTGAGCAGGCCCAGGCTCATCACAACCAGCGCTGCGGTCAGCAGGCTGATGGCAAAAACCGCCGCCAACACCCAGAGGACCAGGCGCAGGATGAAACGCAGAAAGCTGCTGACGAAAGATGGCAAGAGTGGATTCCCGTTAAAAGCAGTCTGACCCAGATGCGGACCAATGGTTGCACTTCAAGCTACCAGCGCAAACCCAGCTTGGTGAAAAGTTTGCTCAACACAAACAGCGGCCCAACCCACAGGTACTGGATGTCTTCAAAAAACGAGGGTTTTTTGCCTTCCAGCTTGTGGCCGATGAACTGCGGTATCCAGGCGCCGACAAAAATCGCCACCGACAGCTCCAGCACCATGGATCCCATGGCGAACAGCACAGCAACGCTGAGCGCCGACCACACCAGCATGGTGACGAGAAACACCAGCGACAGGCGCGCGTAATAGACCATGCTCGCCGCAATGAAGGCATAGGCCACCCAGGGGTGTAACGCGAACATCATGCCGACCAGACTCAGCATGATGAGCGGGATGGCGATGAAGTGGATGATTTCGTTGGTCGGGTTGCGGTGGCTCGCTTCGTAATGCGCCAGCAACTGGTCAACGCGGCGTGTAGCTGCAGGACAGTGGGAAGCAGTGGTGTTCATGGTGACCTCCGGGGTCACTCTAAGGCATCCGGTCAGGTTACCGCTATCAGGGGAACCACCGCCCATGCAAGCTCCGGGCGGAGCCTGCGCTGCGCGAGGATCATGCCGCCAGCAGGTCGAGCTGGTTTTTCAGGGCATCGGCAATCGTCAGTCCCGACAACATCGCCTGTTGCTCCAGGCTTACTCTGCGGGCGCCGGCCAGACGCACGCCATCGTCGACCAGCATCTCGCTGACCAGGGTTTCCATGCGTTCGTGATACACATCGCGGCCAGCCAGTGCACCGGGATCAATCACCACAAAGGCCTGCCCGATGCGCGGGGCGTTGCCTTCATCGACAAAAAACGAGGAGGCTTCAAAGCCGAACTGCGCACCGACAACGGCCGTCACCAGCAGTTCGACAATCAGTGCCAGCATGGCGCCCTTGGGGCTGCTGACAGCGCCCAGCGGCAGCATGGATCCGGCCAGCGCGGCCTCGGCATCGGTGGTGGGCTGGCCCTGGCTGTCCAGTGCCCAGCCCAACGGAATCGGACGCCCCTCTTTGGCTGCCAGCATGACCTTGCCGCGCGCGACCTCGCTGAGGGACAGATCAATCATCAAGGGGGCGGCATGGCGGCGGGGAAACACTGCCGCTACCGGGTTGGTGCCGAAAATCGGGTGTTTGCCGCCAGCCGCCGGCATGGCCGCCGGCGAGTTGGCAAAACCCAGGCCCACCATGCCGGCGTCCGCCACCGCGCGCAAATGGTCCACCAGCACGCCGCAATGGTGGCTGTTGGTGACGCCGGCAAAACACACGCCCAGTGATTGCGCGGTGGTGATGGCGGTCGAGATCGCGAGGTCACAGGCCGGAAAGGCCAGGCCGCGCTTCGCATCGACCAGCAGCGCCGCGCCCTTGTGGCGCGCGATCACCGCCTGGACAGTGCCGTCGGCCCGGCCATTGCGCAGGTGCGTGGCGTATTGGGGAACGCGGCTCAGCCCGTGCGAGGCCAGGCCCTGCGCTTCGGCGCGCACCAGCGCCCGCGCGGTGCTGGTGGCCATGGCTTCGCCTGCGCCGGCCTTGCGCAAGGCAAGCGTGGCGAGGCGGGTTGCCGCTTCGATCGACAGATGAGCCATGACCCAGATGCTCAGGCGCTTTCGAACAGGCGCGTCAGCACAAATTCGCGGTGGCCGAGTGCTTCGGCGGCCGTGAAGCGGCCGTTGGCGGTGCGCAGCATGCTTTCCAGCAGCTTGTCACCGGCCTGGTCCAGCGTGATCTCGCGTTGCAGCAGGCCGGAGGTGTCCACGTCGATGTGTTCACTCATCAGGCGCACCGTGCGCGGGTTGGAGCAGATCTTGATGACCGGAACAATCGCGTTGCCGATCACATTGCCCTGGCCGGTGGGGAAGAAATGCACGGCGTAGCCGGAGGCGGCGCACAGCGTGACCATTTCGGCGGCGGCGCTCGACGAGTCCATGAACCACAGGCCCGGATGGGTCGGCATCTCGGCCTTGTCGATGACACCGTCCACGGTGCACTTCTTGCCGATCTTCTGAATGTTGCCGAGCGCTTTTTCCTCGATGGTGGTCAGGCCGCCGGCGATGTTGCCCTTGGTCGGCTGCGAGTCCGACAGGTCGCTGGTTTTGTGCCGGTCAATCATCGCCTGGTAGCGGTTGAACATGAACATGAACTGATCACGGATTTCGTCGGTGGCGCAGCGCTCGGCCACAATTTTTTCACCGCCGGTGATCTCCGAGGTTTCGCCGAAACACAGGTAGTTGCCCAGCGGGTGCAGCTTGTCAAAGGCATTCCCGACGGTCGGGTTGGCGCCGCAGCCGGAGGTGGTGTCGGACTCGCCGCACTTGGTCGATACCCACAGTTCGGAGATCGGGCAAACCTCGCGCTGCTTCTCGCTGGCCCACTGCACATACTCACGGGCGGCTTTGGAGGCGCGCATGATGGTCTCGTGGTCGCCATGGCCTTCGATGCCGAAACCGACCACCGGCTTGCCGGTGGTGGCGATGCCGTCCACGACTTTTTTGGTCCAGCTGTCCTCAATGCCAATGACCACAACCGCTGCCACGTTGGGGTTGCAACCCGCGCCTATCAAAGTGCGGAAGTGCAGCTCCAGGTCGGCGCCAAACTGCAGGCGGCCGTAGGGGTGCGGGATCGCCATCGCGCCCTTGATGTTGTGGGCCACGGCTTCGGCGGCGGCGTTGGACAAGTCGTCCAGCGGAAGAATGATCACGTGGTTGCGCACACCGACCCGACCGTTTTCGCGGCGGTAGCCCAGGAAGGTGGTGTTTTTATCGATGACTGACATGGGGAATCCTTTAAAAATCTATGCGGATTTGATGGCTCAGCCGGCGTAGCGCGCGGCCTGCAGGCGAGGCGCGAACCGCAGCCGGGGTAGCACCCGGCGAGGATTCGCAACGACGCATGCGGGTCGCGCAGTAGCTGGATGGGCCGTCAAATTACCAGCGCTTGGTTTTAATGTTGTGCACATGGGCGTGCTGGCCGGCCTGGATGTCGGCCACGACCTTGCCCATGTCGATGCCGTACTTCCAGACGGTGTCGCCGGTGCGCATGTCCTTGAGCGCCACCTTGTGGCCAATCGGGATGTCCTGCTGCGCCTTGACATTGATCATGCGGTCTTCATCCATGATCCAGCCGGTCATGTCCATGCCCGACTTCACACCTTCCACGACCACGACCGCCACGGTGTCCTTGGCGTCATGCAATACAAAATGAATCATTGGTTTTCCTGAGTTCGAAGTTTGAATCGAAGCGCCAGTCTAGGCCGCCAGCACACGCTGTCAATCAACTCATATAAATGACTTGTACGTCACCGGCCTCCAATGGTCCAATAGCCCGGTGCAGGCCAGAAACAAAACCGCTCCCCAGACAACCTCCCCGGCGGACGATTCGCTCCCGCTGTACCGCCAGGTCAAGCGGGAGCTGCAGAAAATCATCGAGGATGGGCATTACGGCCCTGGAAAACCCCTGCCCAGCGAAGCCACGCTGGCGCTCGCCCTGCAGGTCAGCATTGGCACGCTGCGCCATGCGGTCGACGAATTGGTGCATGAACATGTGCTGGTGCGGCGCCAGGGCAAGGGCACCTTTGTAGCGCCGCACAACCGCGCGCGTTTCATGTTCCAGTTTTTTCATGTGGAGCCGCGCTGGGATCCGGAAGACGACACACCACACGAGCAGGTTTTCCCCGATATTGACTGCATCGCTTTTGCGCGGGAGCAGGCCGATGAGGCCGAGGCGCGGGCGCTTCGCATCAAACCCGGCGACGCAGTCTTCAGGATAGAAAACAAACTGGCGTTGCGTGGACGCGTGGTGATTCATGACCGCTTGATACTTTCGGCAGCGATGTTTCGTCATCTGACCGAGAAACGTTTTTCCGAACGACCGAGCACGATCTACGCCTTGTTCCAGACCGATTTCGGTATCACGGTACTGCGCGCGCAGGAGCGGGCCCGCGCCGTTGCGGCGGGCCGGGCGGTGGCGCGCATCCTCGGTGTGTCCGCTGGTGCACCGGTGATGGAGGTGCATCGGCTGGCGCTGACCTTTGGTGACAGGCCAGTGGAATACCGTGTTTCAACGATCAACACGCAGGCGCACGACTACGTCAGCATGTTGTCGAAATCGCCATGAACCGGGGCTGGGGCCTGCGTGAGCTGCCACGCCGCTGGCGCGTGCAAATGGGCCTGCATTTTCCGGGCGTGCTGGTGTGTGGGGTGATCGCTCTGGCGGCCACCTTTGTGTCGGAACACTATGGCGGCCCGCAACTGCTGTATGCGCTGCTGATCGGCCTGGCCTTTCATTTTCTCAACAGTGACCCGCGCGTGGTCACGGGCATCAACTTCTGTGGCCGAACCGTGCTGCGCGTGGGTGTCGCCTTGCTGGGTGCGCGCATCACCTTTGCGCAGGTCGCCGAGCTTGGCCTGCAGACGGCGCTGTTGATGGTGCTGGCGGTGGTACTGACCATCGGGTTTGGCCTGTTGCTGGCGCGCTGGCTCGGTTGCGCACGTGACGAAGGCGTGTTGACCGGCAGTGCCGTGGCCATCTGCGGCGCATCCGCGGCGCTGGCGGTGTCTTCAGTGTTGCCGCAGACCCGCGAGAACGAGCGCTTTACCTTGCTGGCCGTCGTCGGCGTGACCGTGCTGTCCACCGTGGCCATGGTGATTTACCCCTTCAGCCTGAATGCCATCGGCTTGACGCCGGGGCAGGCCGGGATTGTGCTTGGCGGCTCCATCCACGACGTGGCCCAGGTCGTGGCCGCCGGCATGATGCTGGGCCCGCAGGCTGGTGATACCGCGACCCTGGTCAAGCTGTTTCGTGTGATGCTGCTGATGCCGGTGGTGCTGGTGATTGCGGTGCTTTACCGCAACCATGCGGCCGTCAGGACGCCGGAGACCGAGGTGCCGCTGATCCCCGGCTTTTTGCTGGCCTTTATCGTGCTGGTGATGCTGGCCAGCGTGGGCACCATCACGCCCGATATGGCTGGGGTTGCCGGCGACGCATCGCGCTGGATGCTGGTCACGGCGATTGCTGCAGCCGGCGTCAAGACCAGCTTTGAAGATCTGCTCAGGCTCGGCTGGAAACCGGTGGCGCTGCTGGTGGGTGAGACGGTGTTTATCGTGGCCTTCGTGGTGGCCGGGGTGTTGCTGTTGAAACTCGGTGCAGCCTGACCGGTTGCGGCCTCAGGCCAGCAGGGCCTGCGAAAACTCGCGTGCGTTGAAGGTTTCGAGGTCTTCCAGTTTTTCGCCAACACCGATGAAATACACCGGTACCGGTCGCAGCGCCGGCGACGTTTTCTGGCGTTCACGTGCCCACAGCGCAATCGCTGCCAGCACGCCGCCCTTGGCCGTGCCGTCGAGCTTGGTCACGATCAGGCCGGTCAGTTGCAGGATGTCGTCAAAGGCCTTGACCTGACTGAGCGCGTTCTGGCCGGTGTTGCCGTCAATGACCAGCAACACTTCGTGAGGCGCGGTGGGATCGGCCTTGGCGACCACGCGTTTGATCTTGCGCAGCTCCTCCATCAGGTGCAGTTGCGTCGGCAGCCGCCCCGCCGTGTCGATCAGCACCACGTCCTTGCCGCGGGCCTTGCCAGCGCTGATTGCGTCAAAACTCACGGCGGCCGGGTCGCCGCCCTCCTGGCTGACGATCTCGACCAGGTTGCGGTCGGCCCAGACCTCCAGTTGTTCGCGCGCCGCCGCGCGAAAGGTGTCTGCCGCCGCCAGCAGCACCGAGGCGCCTTCGTTGGCCAGGTGCCGCGTGAGTTTGCCAATGGAGGTGGTTTTGCCCGCGCCATTCACACCGGCCACCATGATCACGGTCGGCTTGAATTCGCCGATCACCAGCGCCTGCTCCAGCGGCTTGAGCAACTGCGTCAGGGCATCGGTCAATATGTTCTTGACGGCCACCGGATGTGTCACGCCGCTGTCCTTGACGCGGCGTTTGACCTCGTCCAGCAGGTAGCTGGTGGCACCAGTGCCGGCATCGGCCATCAGCAACGCTGATTCGAGGTCTTCATAAAGTTCCTCGTTGATCTGGGTGCCGGTGAACACGCCAGAAATGCTGGCACCGGTCTTGTGCAGGCCCGAGCGGAGCTTGCTGACCCAGTGTTCGCGCACTGCCGGCGCAGCGCCGGGCAAAGGGATCTCGATGGGGGTGACCAGCGCACTGCCGATGAGGCTGCCGGCCGGGAGGGGCGCGGCAGGCGGGACAGTCAGCGCGCCAGGCGTGGCGACTGCTGTGATGTCGGGGGTGGGGGACGGCAGGGGCGCAGCCGGAGCGGCAACGGGGACGTCAGCAGGTTTTTTTTTCTTGAAGAAACTGAACATTGGGTGAGCTTTGGAGTCACACTATTCTATGAAACACAGGGGACAGCATTCCATGGGGTTATTGAACCGATTTTCCGCGTCAGCACGCAGCACTTTTTTCCTGCTGGTTCTGTGCCTTCTTCTCCCTTTGATGGCCCCTGCGGCGCGGTCGCAGTCCGCACCGGCGGCGCCCGTCACGCAGTTCCGGCTCGCCAACGGCCTGACCGTGATTGTCAAGACTGACAGGCGTGCGCCTACCGTGGCCCACATGCTCTGGGTACGGGTCGGCGCCATGGACGAGGTCGACGGCACCACGGGAGTCGCCCACGTGCTGGAGCACATGATGTTCAAGGGCACCCCCAGCCTCAAGCCTGGCGAGTTCTCACGCCGTGTGGCAGCGCTGGGCGGCCGTGACAATGCTTTTACTTCGCGCGACGCCACTGGCTACCACCAGCAGATTCCCTCGGACAAACTCGAAGAAGTGATGCGCCTGGAGGCCGACCGCTTTGCGCGCAACCAGTGGGTCGACGATGAGTTCAAACGTGAGCTCGAAGTGGTCAAGGAAGAGCGCCGCTTGCGCACCGAAGATTCACCACGCGCGCTGATGTATGAAACCGCCAACGCCATCACCTTTGTGGCCTCGCCTTACCGGCGGCCGGTGGTGGGCTGGATGAGCGACCTGGACGCCATGACCCCCGATGACGCCCGCGCCTTTTACCGGCGCTGGTATGTGCCCGGCAATGCGGCGGTGGTGGTGGCTGGCGATGTGGATGAGGCGCAGGTGCGCCGGCTCGCCGAAAAATATTACGGCGGCATCGCGGCCAGCCCGGTGCCCGCGCGCAAGCCGCGCTTGGAGCCGCCCCAGACCGGCCTGCGCCGGCTCGACTTCAAAGCCCCTGCCAGCCAGGCGTATGTGAGCCTGTCCTTCAAGGTGCCCGGCCTGCGTGCGGCCGATGCCGCGGAGGGCAGCGACAACTTCAACCGCGACGCGCTGGCCCTGACGGTGTTGTCGGCGGTACTCGACGGCTACAGTGGTGCGCGCCTGGCGCGCGCCCTGACCCAGGGTGACGATCGCCTGGCCGACAGTGCCGGCGCGTCCAATGGGCTGATCGGCAGAGGGCCGCAAATCTTCACGCTGGACGGTGTTCCGGCAGAGGGCAAGACGCCGCAGCAGGTGGCCGATGCGCTGCGCCAGCAGGTCGCGCTGGTGGTGCGCGACGGCGTGAGCGAGGCAGAATTGAAACGCGTCAAAACCCAGTGGATCGCCAGCGAAACCTACAAGCTCGACGCTGTCTTCAGCCAGGCGCGCCAGCTCGGGTCGTACTGGATCAACGGCCTGCCGCTGGATGCCGACACCCGCCTGATTGCGCAGTTGCGCACCATCACCGGCGCAGAAGTACAAGCCGTGGCCGCGCGTTATTTCGGCGACGATCAATTGACCATGGCCACCTTGCTGCCGCAGCCGCCGGACCCGAACCGACGGCCGCGCACGCCGGCTGCGGTGTCCCGGCACTGATGCCTTTTTCCGATTCCAGACCCCCCATATCTGAAGGTTGCATGTGAAAATTGCTATCAAAAGTAGAGCTGTAGCCGCTTGTCTGTTATGGGCTACAGCCATTTTTTATCACAATCTGGTGATGGCAGCGATCCCTGTGCAGCACTGGACGCAAGCCAGTGGTGCCAAGGTCTACCTGGTCGAAAGTCCCGCCATTGCGATGCTGGATGTACAGCTTGACTTCGATGCGGGCAGCCGGCGCGTGCCGGCGGGCCAGGCCGGCCTGGCGGGTGCCACGGCCGCCTTGCTCTCCAAGGGGGTTGCAGCGCGTGGCACCGATCGCGCGCTCGATGAAAACGCATTGGGCGAAGCCTGGGCTGATCTGGGCGCGTCCTTCAGCGCTTCAGCGGGTCTGGACCGTTTCAGTTTTTCGCTGCGCAGCCTGACGGAGCCTGAGTTGCTGAACCAGGCCGTGTTGCTCGCGGCGCGGCAAATCGCCGAGCCGTCTTTCCCGGCGGACGTCTGGCAACGCGACCGGCAGCGGCTGGGGGCCCAGCTCAAGGAGTCCTACACCCGGCCGGGCAGCGTGGCGGCGCGGGAATTTTCCAAGACCGTGTATGGCAACCATCCCTACGGTCATGAGCTGACCGAGGGCACGCTGGCGCGCATCAGTGTGGCCGACATGCGGGCTTTTCACGCGGCGAATATCACCCGCTGCAACGCGCGCGTCAGCCTTGTGGGTGCTGTGACGCGTCCGCAGGCTGATGCACTGGTGGCCCGCCTGCTGTCACGCCTGCCGGCGCTGGACTGCGCGGTCGCCAAGCCACCGGCTGCGGTCGCTGAAGTGGCGCCGCTGGAGGCGGCCCGGTTGCTGACCATTCCCTTTGACTCTGCGCAAGCCCATGTGCTGATGGGACAGCCCGGCTTCACGCGCAAGGACCCGGACTTTTTCGCCATCACCGTGGGAAACTACATTCTGGGCGGCGGCGGCTTCGTCTCGCGCCTGACCGAGGAGGTGCGCGAAAAGCGCGGCCTGAGTTACAGCGTCTACAGCGCATTTTCTCCAGGCCGCCACGCCGGGGCTTTCACGATCGGTTTGCAGACCCGGCCCGACCAGGCTGCGCAGGCGACCGAGGTGGCGCGGCAGGTGCTGGCGAAGTTTGTGACCGAAGGACCGACCACTGCCGAGCTCCAGGCCGCCAAGGACAACCTGATTGGCGGCTTTCCGCTGCTGATCGACAGCAACCGCAAGTTGCTGGGCAACCTGTCGAACATTGCCTGGAACGACCTGCCGCTGGATTACCTGGACACCTGGACCGCTCAGATTGCCAAGGTCAGTGCGGCCGATATCAAGGCCGCTTTTGGGCGCAAATTGCAGCCAGAAAAAATGCTGACCGTCACGGTGGGAGCCGCGCCATGAAGTACACACCCGCAACCGCCGCGCCGGCTGCCGGCAAGCCGGCTGCGCGCGCCAAATCCGGCAAGGTCGTGGCCCGCAAATCGGTGCCGCCTGGCGAGATCCGCATCATTGGCGGACAGTACAAACGCACCAAATTGCCAGTGCCCGACAAGCCCGGCCTGCGGCCTACGCCCGACCGCGTGCGAGAAACATTGTTCAACTGGCTGGGCCAGGACCTGACTGGCTGGCGCTGCATTGATGTGTTTGCCGGCACCGGCGCGCTGGGTTTTGAAGCTGCCTCGCGCGGTGCGGCCGAGGTGGTGTTGTGCGAACAGGATGCGGCTCTGGTGGCGCGCCTGAAGACGCTGCAGCTCAAGCTGCAGGCGGCCATGGTCAAGGTGGAACGTGGCGACGGCATCGCGCTGCTCAGGCGGCAGTCGCCGGGCAGCCAGCAACTGGTGTTTCTCGATCCGCCCTTTGATTCGCCGCTGTTCGAGGGCGCCCTCAAGGCGGCGGCCCAGGCGGTGGCTGAGCCCGGTTATGTCTACCTCGAAGCGCCCAAGGCCTGGGACGACGAGGCGCTGGCGACCTACGGCCTGAAGATACACCGCAGCGGCAAGGCTGGCGCGGTGCACTTCCATCTGCTGGTCCGGGCCGGCGCGCCTTCGTAGCCCTGCAAGCGGCAGGGACACGCGGCGGCGCAGGGCGCCGGGCATAATTGGTCCATGGCGACCCCCTCCCGCATTGCTGTCTATTCCGGCACCTTCGACCCCTTCACGCTCGGTCATGCGGATGTGGTGCGGCGTGCCGCTGGCCTGTTTGATGAACTGATCATCGGCGTGGCCGCTGCCCACCACAAGAAAACATGGTTCAGCCTTGACGCGCGTATCGCGCAGGTGCGGGCCGAGACGCACGGCATGGGCCGCGTCCGCGTCTTGCCTTTCGACGGCCTGATCATGGATTTTTGTGCTGCCCAGCAGGCTGTCGCGGTCGTGCGCGGCATCCGCAACCTCACCGACTTCGACTACGAGGCCCAGATGGCGGCGATGAATCGCAAGCTGCGGCCCCAGGTCGAAACCGTTTTTCTGCTGCCCGACGCGCCGCTGCAATGCATCAGCAGCACGCTGGTGCGAGAGATCAGCAAGCTGGGCGGCGACGTGTCGCAGATGGTCAGTTTGAGTGTCGCTACCGCTTTGCAGCAGGCGCAGAAAAAGGGCTGACCATGGCCTTGCTGATCACCGACGAATGCATCAACTGCGACGTGTGCGAGCCGGAGTGCCCGAACCAGGCCATCTACATGGGCCCCGAGATCTACGAGATTGACCCGCAGCGTTGCACCGAATGTGTCGGACACTTTGACGAGCCGCAGTGTGTGCAGGTCTGTCCGGTGGCTTGCATCCCCCTGAACCCCGACTTCATCGAGAACAGGGAAACGCTCTGGCAGAAGTACCAGCGGCTGCAGGCGGAGTCTGCGGCGGGTGTTCAGGCGCGGGTTTTATAAGCAATTTCGGGTGCCAGCCCATTTCCGGTGGGCGTGGGTAGCTATTGAATTTATAGCGAATCATTGATTTGCGGTCATCCCGGACATGATCCGGGATCCATGTTTAATAACTCATACCGCTTGATGCATCACCGTTCGGGCTGAGCGTGTCGAAGCCTGTTCAAACTCTACTCTTTGTGGTTCACCAGCAAGCCGGGTCTCGTCCTGGCGGGCGACTTACTTTTCTTTGCTTCGCCAAAGAAACCTAAGGAAAAGAAAGACGACCCGATGGTCTGGGTCCCCTGCGCTGCGCTTCGGGGCAACCTCCGGTGCTCGGTAAAAGCGGGGTCTTGCTCGAACTCGGCTTCGCCTCAGACAATCGCTCGCCCTGATCCGCTTTTGCCTGCGCTCCTCGGCCCAGCCCGACGGGTGGGGGATGAACCCATGCGGGGACAAAGATCCGGAGTGCAGGAGGCGCGAAGCGCTTCCTGCACGGGAATCCCGAGAGTCCGTCATGTTTGCACGCGAGCGCAGCGCACGCGGCCAGATGAGGCGCCCTTCCCTCGCCCAGCGGGGCGAGGGAAGGGCGGGGGGTTGGGAGTGGGGAGTTAAACCTACCGTCCGTTTGGGACCGCAGGCGCAGCGTGATGCTTGTTCACAGACTTCACGCTGCCCGCAAACGCGGCGCCGGTAACAATCCCGCATGTAGCCAGGCCCGGTCCAGCACGGCCGGTGACACGGTCTCCTCCGGAATCAGCAGGTAGTCCTTCGCCCGCATGACCCGGCCGACGCCGACGCGGCTGGTCAGCACCGTCATGGGGATCGCCAGCAGCAGCGGCAAGCCGACCGGCAGCAGCCACACCAGGGCGCGTGCATCGATGGCGGCGATGCCCAGGGCCAGCAGCGCGATGATGCTGCTCATGGGCGCGAAACGCAGCAGCGCGTCGCGCCATGGCACGGCGGCTGCTTCACGTGGAGGCGACTTCCAGTCGAGCTTGAGGCCGGTGATGGCAGCGATAACAAACAGCGAATGCGCGAGCATGCGGATCGGCGCCTGCAGCAGGGCGATGACGGTTTCCAGCGCCGCACTGCGCAGCAGGCTGAAGCGCCCGCCAAACGCCTGGGCCTCGCCCTTGATCAGCACAGCCGCGATGCCGAGCACGCGTGGCAGGAACAGCATGGACAGGGTCCAGGCCCAGAGCGCGGCGAGTTCGGCGGGCACCAGCATCCAGTCGGTCATGATGTGCGAGCCTGACAGCCACAGCGCCGTACCCAGCGTCAGGAAACACAGCCACAACGGCGCCGACAGGTAGGACATGGCGCCGGTGCCGAACATGGCGCGGTGCACCGGGTGTATGCCGGGTTCGGCGATCAGCCGCGAGTTCTGCAGGTTGCCCTGGCACCAGCGGCGGTCGCGCTGCAGTTCGGCCAGCAGGTCAGGCGGCTGCTGCTCGTAGCTGCCGACCAGGTCGGAGGCCAGCCAGACGTGGTAACCGGCGCGGCGCATCAAGGCGGCTTCAACAAAGTCGTGTGACAGGATGCCGCCGGACATGCCACCTTTGCCCGCGATGGGCGCCAGCGCGCAATGTTGCATAAAAGGTGCCATACGCAGGATGGCGTTGTGGCCCCAGTAGTGCGACTCGCCGAGCTGCCAGAACTGCATGCCCAGCGTGAACAGGCGGCCTGTCATGCGCGAGGCGAACTGCTGCGCGCGCGCATGCAGGGTGACGTGACCGATGGATTGTGTCGCGGTCTGGATGATGCCGGCGCTTGGGTTGGCTTCCATCAGCTTGACCATGTTGACCAGGCAGTCGCCGCTCATGACGCTGTCGGCGTCAAGCACGATCATGTAACGGTAGTCCTTGCCCCAGCGGCGGCAGAAGTCGGCGACATTGCCGGCCTTGCGATGGGTGCGGCGCTGGCGCAGGCGGTAATACACCTCGATCAGCGGCTGGCCAGCTTGTGCCGCCAATTGCATGCGCAGCTCTTCCCAGGCCGTGCGTTCGGCCTGCTGGGTTGCCGGGTTGTTGCTGTCGGACAGCACAAACACGTCGAAGGCGGCGGTGTGGCCGGTGGCTGTCACCGATTCACAGGTGGCGCGCAGGCCGGCGAACACGGTGCGTACATCCTCATTGCAGATCGGCATGATGATGGCCGTGCGAGCCGAGGCGTCCAGCGTGTGCCCCGCCACGCTGCGCGCCGTCAGCGCGAATTTGTCTCCGCGCAGGGTCACGTAAAAGCCCATCAGCGCGGTCATGAAACCAGTCACCACCCAGGCCGACAGCAGGCCGAACAGGGCGATCTGCCCGTATTCCAGCCAGGCGCTGTCGTAGTCGGGCTGCATGTCAGCAAACAGCGCTGTGGCAGAGGCGGTACTCAGCACGGTCAGCGCCACCAGCACGGCGCGCCGGCGTTGGGCCGCGTGTTGCCAGGGCGCCATCGCGCCGATTGCAGGGGCCGGGCGGGCGCTGCCGGTCAGACGCAGTAGCAGGGCCGTGCCCAGGCTGTTCCAGAAACCGCGCCAGGGGCGCGGGGCCATGGACCCGCGATTGATCGGCGGCGTGGTGACGGAGTTGGGATGTCGCTCCTCGCGCAAGCGGCTGCGTGTTGAAACCGCCGGCAGTGGTGCGCCAGGCTCTAGGGGGTAACGAGGGTGGTCCATGTTTCGCTCACTGTGTGGTTGTTGTGTTGGAGAAAGGCGCGCAACTCAACCGGTTTGGCCGGGTTGATGCGTTGCACGCGCAGGGTCATGCGCCATTGGCCGTTGACCGGGTTGCGGTAGGCATGGCTTTCAACCACGCGGCCGTTGCTGTCGCTGGAGACGACGGCGCGCACTGGCGCGTCGTCCTTGAGGGCATCGAGCGCCGGGCCGGCAAAGTCGATGACGTAGGAAATGGCTTGCGCAAGTGTTGGCGCGTCGAGCTTGTTGAAGCCGATGCCGAGGCGCGACTGGGTCACCCAGCCGTTGGGCGGGCGCTGCTGCTTGTCGCCCTGCCAGGCCAGCTGGTAGGCAAAATTGAGCGACTCGCCGGCTTGCGGCAGGCGGTCCGGCACCCAGTAAGCCGCCACGTTGTCGTGGGTTTCGTCGGGTGTGGGCAACTGCAGCAGCTCGACCCGGCCCGGACCCCAGTCACCGATCGGCGTGACCCAGGCACTGGGGCGCGCTTCGTAACGCGCCTCGGTGTCTTCATAACTGGTGAACAGGCGGTCACGCTGCATCAGGCCGAAGCCCTTGAGGCCTTTCATGGCAAAGGACGTCGCGACGGGGGCCTTCGGGTTTTGCAAGGGGCGCCACAACCACTCGCCGTCGCTGCTGGCGATCATCAGGCCGTCGGAATCGTGGACCTCCGGGCGGAAGTCGCCGGCGCGCGGCTGGTTCTCGCCAAAGAAAAACATGCTGGTCAGCGGCGCCAGGCCCAGCGTGGCGACGCGCGGGCCGGCGCCGGCGCGCATGAAGACACGCGCATGGACCTCCGTCACGGTCTGTTCGCCGGGACGGATATCGAAGCGATAGGCGCCGGTCATGCGTGCGGAGTCAAGCAGCGCGTAGAGGGTGATCTGCTTGGCACCCGGCGCAGGTTTTTCGAGCCAGAAATCGGTAAACCGCGGAAATTCCTCGGGGCGGCCGCCGGCGCCAGCGGTGTCCACCGCGAGTCCGCGTGCCGACAGGCCATAACGCTGGCCGGTACCGAGGGCTCGGAAGTAACTCGCGCCGAGAAAAACCACCAACTCGTCTTTGTAGGCAGGTGAGTTCAGCGGCGTGTGGATGCGGAAGCCGGCGTGGCCGAGATCGCCCCAGCGCGCGGGCTGGAAGCGGTTCTTGCCGAAACTGAAATCACCGGGTTTGTAGGACAGCGCCTTGTTGCCGGTGGCAGACAACTCGTGGATGCGGACCGAATCGTTCTGGCGGCCGACGTGGAAAAACTTGGCTTCGTACGGCAAGCCGTCGGCGCGCCACAAGGCCTTGTCGTCCCTGAAACGGATGTCGCGCAGGCCGTCGTAATCCAGATGTTCGAGTTCGGCGGGGATGGCCTGGCGCACCGGCTGGTAAGGGGTTTGGGCACGTTGCTGGGCCAGTTTGGCGACATCGTCCAGGCTCCAGGCCTGGGCCAGACCGGTCAGCAGCAGGCCGCCCAGCAGCAGGGCCAGGCGGGCCGCCCGCGCCATAGCTGCGCGGCTTGAAATCAAGGGAGAAAGCAGAACCATGCACTGACAAGGGCAAACCCTGTGCCAGGCATGAAAAACTCAATTAAATCAAAGGCTTGGAAGCGATTCGGCTAAAGCCCCGGGCACCAAGCCCGGAAAACTAGGGGGAAACCCTTGATTTTTGTCGCCAATCAGCGACACCCCTGCTGGCGAGAGAGAAATTATTGTTTTAAATCAGGCCCTTGGCCGTGTCGCTCGTCAGCGACAGTGTCTGCAGGCGCGGGGGCTGCTTCACTTTTGAAGTGGCTGGGTGTCAGGCCATGTTTTTGCATCAAGCGGTAAAACTCGGTCCGGTTGCGGTCGGCGAGGCGCGCCGCATCGGCCACGTTGCCATCGGTCAATTTCAGCAGGCCGACCAGGTACGCATGCTCAAAACGCTGCCGCGCGTCGGCCAGCGTGAGCACCTGCACACTGGGCGAGCGCAGGGCGCGCTGGATCAACGCCAGCGGAATCAAGGGTGTGCTGGCCAGCGCGCACACCTGCTCGACCACGTTGTAGAGCTGGCGCACATTGCCCGGCCAGGCGGCGGTGGTCAGGGCCTTGAGGGCTTCCGGCGCAAAGCCGCTCAGGCGTTTGCCGTATTTGCCGGCCAGCTTGACCAGGAAGTGGTTGGCCAGCAGCGTGATGTCCTCGCGCCGCTCCGCCAGCGGCGGCAGCGTCAGCGTGACCACGTTCAGGCGGTAGTAGAGGTCGGTGCGGAACTGGCCGTCGGCCATGGCGGCGTCGAGGTCGCGGTGGGTGGCCGACAGGATACGCACGTTGACCGGGATCGACTGGCTGGAGCCGAGCGGGCGCACCACCCGTTCCTGCAACACCCGCAGCAGCTTGACCTGCAGCGCCAGCGGCATGTCCCCGATCTCGTCGAGCAGCAGGGTGCCGCCTTCGGCCGCCTGGAACAGACCCTTGTGGTTGGACGAGGCATCGGTGAACGCGCCCTTGACGTGGCCGAACAGCTCGGACTCCAGCAGCGCTTCCGGAATGGCGCCGCAGTTGACGGCGATGAAGGGGTGGGCCGCGCGCGGGCTGGCCTGGTGGATGGCCTGGGCCAACAGTTCCTTGCCGGTGCCGCTTTCGCCGCGCAGCATCACGCTGGCGTCTGATCGCGCCACCATGCGGGCTTCGGCCAGGGTTTCGGCCATGCGGCTGGAGCGGCTGATGATGGCGCTTTGCCAGGCCGGGTCCTGGCCGACCTGCGAGTCCGGTGCCGGGGCGCTCAGCGCCAGGGCCTGGGCGATCTTGTCCAGCAGGGCCTTGCCGTCGAAGGGTTTGGTCAGGTAGGTGAAGACACCGCGTTCGGTGGCTTCGACCGCATCCGGAATCGTGCCGTGTGCGGTCAGCAGGATCACCGGCAGCGACGGGTGGCGTGCGCGTATGTCTTCAAACAGCGCCAGCCCGTCCTTGCCGGGCAGGCGCACATCGCTGAGCACGAGCTGCGGCCGTTCGATGTCGAGTTGCGCCAGCGCCGCCTCGGCGGATGCCACCGCGCTGACGCGGTAACCGGCAGCGGTCAGGCGCATGGTCAGCAGGCGCAACATGTCGGCGTCGTCGTCGACGACCAGCAGGTGCGCGCCGGCGGTAGCTGCGCTCATGGGGCGGCCGGCCGGGTGCGGCTGCTGGGGGCCGAGGCCGGTGCGGGCGGCGGCCGGTTGGTCAGGCTGCGCTCGATTTCCTTGAGGGCATCGAGCTTGTCCTGGGTCTCCGCAAGCCGGCGCTGCAGCTCGCGCACTTGCTGGTTTTGACGATCCAGCTGGTCTTCCAGTCGCCGCTGGTCGGCATATCGTGCGGCCAGCAGCCGCGTCAGCACATGCAGCTCGCGCGCCTCTGCGGTCTGGCTGGTCAGCACGCGCTGCAGCAACTCCTGCGCACGCAGGAGGTCATAGAGCTGGCGCGTCTGACTCAGGGCCATCGCCAGCCGCAGCTGGTCTGCCGGCGCGACCGGCTCGTTCAGGCGGGTGATTTCCTGGGCCAGCTCGCCGCCCTGCAGGCTGCGCACGCGATCGGCGTGTTCGAGCAGAAGCGCCACCACGTTGCGGCTGCCTGGCGGCGTCACGGTCGCCAAGCGCGCAGCCGACGGGGGCAGCACCGCCACCGTCTGTGACGGCGTCTGAACCGGCAGGGCGCAGCCGGCGGCAATCAGGCTGGCGGCTAGCGCCGCGCAAAAGCCCCGGTGTTTGCCGGGGCAGGTGTCAAGGCTTGAAAACATGGGGAAGTTCTATCCTGAAATGGGCGCCAGGGCCGTCCGGCAGCAGGTACACCTGGCCACCATGCGCAGCGATGTACTCCTGCACGATGGACAGCCCGATGCCGCTGCCGCGCACGGCCTGGAGCGGTTGCTGGGCGCCACGGTAAAAAGGTTCAAAAATACGGGCCCGGTCATCAAATGAGATACCTGGCCCTTCATCACCAATGTCGATGCGCACGGCCTCCGCCAAACGGCTCAATCGCAAGTTGATGCGACCCTGGGCGGGGGAATAACTAATGGCGTTGGACAACAAATTGGCGAGTACGGTTCCCAGCTTGTCGCGGTCAATTTCCGCGTGCACCGCCTTGCCCTCGATGTGGACCTGCAACTCCCGCGCGCGCCATTGCAATTGCTGGGCCTGGACCTGTTCAGTGATCAGTTGCAGAAGGTCGGTTTTCTCCCGTCGCAACTGACGGGCCTCGAAGGCGGCAGCGTTGAAGCGCAATAAATCCTCGATCTGGCCCTGCAGCAGGCCGGTGTTGTGGCGCAGGATTTTGGCGATCTCGCGCTGGTTATTGCTGAGTTCGCCGGCAATGCCGTCTTCCAGCAGCGAGACCCCTTCGCGCAGCGAGGCCAGCGGGGTTTTCAGCTCATGTGAGACATGGCGCAGGAAACGTGACTTGTCGGCGTCGAGTTCGACCAGGCGCAGGCGCAGCCACTCCAGGCGTTGGCCGACCAGTTGCAGATCGGCCGGGCCGTCGATGGCAATCGCTTCGTCGAGGCGGTTTTCACCGAGGCCGATGATGGCTTTTTCCAGGCGCCGCAGCGGCCGGGTCAGCAAAATGCCGAAGGCCAGTGCCAGCAGCACCGACAGCCCGATCGCGCCTATGACCTGCTGGGTGAGCTGGCTGCGGCGGGTTTCAAGCGTGTCCAGCAGGCTGCGGTTTTGCGCGGTAATGGCCTGACGCACCTGCTGGGCAATCGCGGTGTTGACCTGGTCCAGCTCGCGAAATTCCAGCGCAAGCTGGCGGTCCCGGTCAAAAGCCGTGTCGGGCGCGCCGTCGAGCAGGGCGGTGATGGTTTCCAGACGCTGGCGCCAGTCCGCCACCCGTTCAGCGGGCACACCTTGTAGTGCCAGGCGTGCCAACACCTCGCGCGCCTCGCCGGCGGCTTCGTCAAAGCGGCGGCGCAACAGGCGGTCGCCAAGTACCAGCGATTGGCGCGCAGAGCGCTCCATGGCCACGCTGCGTTCCGTCAGCGATTGCGCCGCCGCGCTCAGGTCCAGCGCACGGGTGGCGCTGTCGCTGCTTTGCAGGGTGAGCTGTTCCAGTGTGAACAGCGCCCGCAGCGAGGCTGCGGCCAGCAGCGCGGCGATCAGCAAAAAAGCGACCACCAGCAACTGCCGGAAAGAAACGTGCTTCAGCATCCTGAAAGGCGGCCTGTCACGGCGCCGGCGTCAAGCCGGCACGGCAGCTTCTTCGCGCAGCAGCACTTCGCCGCGCAGCGAACGCTGGGAGGCTTGCGTGATGGTCACATCAATCATCTGTCCAATAAGGCGCGGCGAGCCGGTGAAATTGACAACGCGATTGCATTCGGTGCGTCCCATCAACTCGGAGGCATCCTTGCGCGAGGCGCCTTCGACCAGGATGCGCTGCACCGTGCCCTGGCGGCTGGCGCTGATGGCGCGCACGCTGTCGTCAATGGCGGCCTGCAGGCGCTGCAGGCGGGCGAGCTTGACCGCGTGCGGCGTGTCATCGGGCAGGTTGGCGGCCGGTGTGCCGGGCCGCGGGCTGAAGATGAAACTGAAGGAGGTGTCGTAACCGATGTCATCAATCAGCTTCATCATCTTGCTGAAATCGTCATCGGTCTCGCCGGGAAAACCGACGATGAAGTCGCTGCTCATGGCCAGGTCGGGGCGGATCGCGCGCAATTTGCGAATGGTGGATTTGTATTCCATCGCGGTATAGCCGCGTTTCATCGCCATCAGGATGCGGTCCGAGCCGTGCTGCACCGGCAGGTGCAGGTGGTTCACCAGCTTGGGCAGCCTGCCGTAGGCGTCGATCAGGCGCTGGGTGAACTCATTGG
This sequence comes from Polaromonas sp., assembly GCF_043778355.1. Taxonomy (GTDB): domain Bacteria; phylum Pseudomonadota; class Gammaproteobacteria; order Burkholderiales; family Burkholderiaceae_C; genus Polaromonas. The sequence goes on along the minus strand of NZ_JAYWHI010000068.1, from coordinate 18,883 downwards.
GGTGGCTGGTGACGTAACGAATGCGTTCGATACCGGGAATGTCCGAAACGTATTCGAGCAGGGTCGCAAAGTCGGCCATCTCGGCCGTACCACCCATGGGCCCGCGATAGGCGTTGACGTTTTGTCCCAGCAGCGTAACTTCGCGCACGCCCTGATCGGCCAGGCCAGCCACTTCAACCAGCACGTCTTCGAACGGGCGCGAGACTTCCTCACCACGTGTGTAGGGCACGACACAGTAGCTGCAGTATTTGGAGCAGCCTTCCATGATGGAGACAAAGGCGCTGGCGCCTTCGACACGCGCCGGTGGCAGGTGATCGAACTTTTCGATTTCGGGAAAACTGATGTCCACCTGCGACTTGCCCAGGCTCATGCGTTTGCTCAGCAGGTCGGGCAGGCGGTGCAGGGTTTGCGGGCCGAACACGACGTCGACATACGGCGCCCGTTCAATGATGGCCTCGCCCTCCTGGCTGGCTACGCAACCACCCACGCCGATCAGCACGCCTTTTTTCTTCAGGTGTTTGACGCGGCCCAGGTCGCTGAACACCTTCTCCTGCGCCTTCTCACGCACCGAGCAGGTGTTGAAAAGAATCAGGTCGGCTTCATCGACATTGCTGGTGGACTCGTAACCCTGGGCCGCGTGCAGGACGTCGGACATCTTGTCCGAGTCGTACTCGTTCATCTGGCAGCCGAAGGTTTTGATAAAGACTTTTTTGCTCATGATATTTGCTATCAAATTAGTAGCTGATTACGACTGTCTGGTATGGGTTGAAGCCCGATCTGGCTTGAAAAACCAGCGATTTACTGCTTGTAGCGCGGCAGCTGGTTGTAGGGCGTCTTGCCGTTGTCCTGCGGTGCGGCGCTGGACTCAAAACCGAAGTTGAAGCCGCGTGCAGGCAGGCCGGCGCGCTTTTCCTTGGCTTCCTCGGCGCTGAGCATCCAGACCTCATAGATCTGGCCCATGCTGTCTCGGGTGTAGTTCACCAGCAATTCCTGGTCCACCAACGCGCCTGGTGTCACGAAGTTGTTGTTCAGATTGCGAATACGCGCGCCAGGCGAGAGCCGGTCGGGCTTACCGTTGAGGCTGACCTCCGGCGGCGTCTTGATCACCAGCACGCCGCGCAGCGCGGTTTTTGGAAATTGCCGGACGCTGAGGCTGCCATCGCTGCCGGTGGTTTGAGCGCTTGCGGGCACGGCCAGCATCATCCAGATAGCAACACAGGTGGCCGGCAGGGCGAGAACAAGGTGTTTCAGGCAGCGTTTCATGGTGTCTATCCAGAGGCTGTGAAGTACAAAGGCCCCCACGCTTTTTACTTCGTGTAGACGCTGCCCCCCAAGGGGGCTGAACTTGCTTGGGGCGGCCCCTTCGCTGCGTTCGTCAGCCCCAGAAGAATGGATTTCTGGGGCTCGGGAAAACTGGTGGTGATAGGTGGACTTGAACCACCGACATCAGCATTATGAATGCTGCGCTCTAACCAACTGAGCTATATCACCGCGCGACAAGAATTATAGCGGCACTTCCATAAACCCAATTGCCGGGCGCATGGCGGCGTTGCGCGGTGCTCGGTGCTCGGTGCTCGGAATCCTCACGCACCTGAATACGTTCCGGTATCCTGCGCGACCCTCGCATGAGTTCGAAAGAGCGATGCGACACGCGCCTTGCCCTGCATCCCGGCAATTGAATTTCTGAAAGCGCCGGGAAGCCGTCTCGAGTCTGCTATTGATGGGTGAAAACGGGCTTTCGTTTGTTGACAAACGCGTCCATGCCTTCCTTCTGGTCGCTGGTGGCGAAGGTGGCGTGGAACAGGCGACGCTCGAACATGATGCCGTCGGCCAGCGTGCCTTCGTAGGCGCGGTTCACCGCCTCCTTGGCGGCCATCACCGCGATCTGCCCGTAGTCGCAGATCTGCAGCGCCGCACCCAGCGCCTCGTCCATCAGTTTGTCCAGCGGCACGACCCGGCTGGCGAGACCGCTGCGTTCGGCCTCTGCCGCGTCCATCATGCGGCCGGTCAGCACCAGGTCCATGGCTTTCGCCTTACCGACCGCGCGTGGCAGGCGCTGCGTGCCGCCCGAGCCGGGAATGATGCCCAGCTTGATTTCGGGCTGGCCGAATTTCGCGTTGTCCGCCGCAATGATGAAGTCGCACATCATGGCCAGTTCGCAGCCACCGCCGAGGGCGAAGCCGCTGACGGCGGCAATCACCGGCTTGCGCACGCTGCGAAGCTGCTCCCAGTTGCGGGTGATGTAGTCGTTTTTGTAGACGCCGGCAAAACCGTAGGTCGCCATCGCGCCGATGTCGGCGCCGGCGGCAAAGGCTTTTTCGCTGCCGGTCAGGATGATGCAGCCGATGGTGTCGTCGGCATCGAAGGCCTTGAGGGCAGTGCCCAGCTCGTCCATCAACTGATCGTTCAGTGCATTGAGCTGTTTGGGGCGGTTCAGGGTGATGGTGGCCACGCGGCCTTCGGTTCGGGTCAGAATCAATTCATAAGTCATGGCAGGCATCCTTTGTGGCTGAATCATGCCATGCTGAGGGCTTGCCCCGCCAAGGGAAAACATTAACCGACCGATGGGTCGGTTAATGCTAAATTCAGCACAGGAGACCCTATCTATGCCCCAATCCTCACCTGACACGGCTGGCGAAGCCGCCGTGTTGTATGCCGAGCACGGCGCGGTTGCGTTGCTCACGCTCAACCGACCGCAGGCCCTCAACAGCTTTACCCGGAAAATGCACCGCGACTTGTGGGCGGCATTGGATCGGGCCGAAGCGAATCCGCTGATTCGTGCCCTGGTCATCACCGGCGCTGGTCGTGGTTTCAGCGCGGGCGCCGACCTTGGCGAGTTCGACTTTGCGCCCGGCCCTGATCTGGTGGCACGCGCCAACCCCGGACCGGTTATCGATGAGGCTTTCAACCCCACGGTGCGCCGCCTGCAGGCGCTGCGCATGCCGACCGTTGCCGCCGTCAATGGCGTCGCAGCCGGTGCGGGTGCCTCGCTGGCCATGACCTGCGACATCGCGATTGCCGCGCCTGGCGCAAGCTTCATTCAGGCCTTCAGCAAGATCGGCCTGATTCCCGACGCCGGCGGCACCTGGTTCCTGGCGCAACGTCTGGGCCTGGCGCGGGCCATGGCGCTGGCCATGACCGGCGACAAACTCTCGGCCGCGCAGGCCAGGGAGTGGGGAATGATCTGGGAAGTGGCCGACGACTGCGTGGCTGCCGCGCTTGCGCTGGCGCAGCGTCTGGCTTGCATGCCGACAAAAGCGCTGGTGGCGACGCGGCAGATGTTGCGCGAGAGTTCCAGCCGCAGCCTGGACCAGCAACTTGACGCCGAACGCGACACCCAGTCGGCCCTCGGCCGCACGCATGACTACATCGAAGGTGTGACGGCTTTTCTTGAGAAGCGCCCCGCGGCGTTCAGGGGTGAATGATGGACGAGCAAGCACTGGCACAGCGCGTCGGCGAAGCTATGTTTGCGGCGGACACGGCGTCCAGAGACACCATGGGCATGGAACTGCTGGCTTGCGGGCCCGGCCGCGCGCTGATGCGCATGACGGTGGCTGAACGGCACCTGAACGGCCACAAGATTTGCCACGGGGGCTTCATCTTCACGCTGGCCGACTCCACCTTTGCCTTCGCCTGCAACAGCCGCAACCGGGTCACGGTGGCGGCAGGGTGCAGCATCGAATTTCTCAAGCCCGGCCAGGCCGGCGACGTGCTGACCTGTGAGGGTGTGGAGCAGATCCTGCAGGGCCGCCACGGCATCTACGACATGAAGGTCAGCAACCAGCTCGGCGAGGTGGTGGCCATGTTTCGGGGGAAAAGCGCGCAGCTTTCCGGCACTGTCATTCCTGCTGCGGGTGAGGAAGCCATATGAAAAGTTTTCCCCTGGAACCCATTGAGAAGGCGGGCCTGGACGAGTTGCGTGGCCAGCAGCACAAACCGCAGCAGGCCACGCTGCGACATGCCTGGCTGCATTCGCCGGTCTACCGCGCGAAGTTCGATGCCGCCGGTGTGCATCCCGATGACTGTCAATCGCTGGCGGATTTGCGAAAATTTCCCTTCACCACCAAACACGACCTGCGCGACAGCTATCCCTTCGGCATGCTGGCGGTGCCGCGTGAACAGTGTGTGCGTCTGCATGCGTCCAGCGGCACCACCGGCAAACCCACCGTGGTGGCCTACACAAAAAATGACGTGGACATGTGGGCCGGGTGTGTCGCGCGCAGCATTCGCGCGGCCGGCGCGCGGCCTGGCGACCTGGTGCACATCAGTTACGGCTACGGCCTGTTTACCGGCGGCCTGGGCGCGCATTACGGCGCCGAAAAGCTGGGCTTGACGGTGGTGCCCTTTGGCGGCGGCCAGACCGAGCGCCAAGTGCAACTGATCACCGACTTCAAACCCGACATCATCATGGTCACGCCCAGCTACATGCTGGCGATTGCTGATGAGTTCGAAAAGCAGGGCATGAACGCTGCGGACACCAGTCTGCGCACTGGCATCTTCGGCGCCGAGCCCTGGACCAACGATATGCGGCATGCGATAGAAAAACGAATGGGCATCGATGCGGTGGATATTTACGGCCTGAGCGAGGTCATTGGGCCCGGTGTCGCCAGTGAATGTGTGGAGACCAAGGACGGCCCGACCATCTGGGAAGACCACTTTTATCCAGAGATCATCAACCCGGAAACCGGCGAGCTGGTGGCTGACGGCGACATCGGCGAGCTGGTGTTCACCAGCCTGACCAAGGAGGCGCTGCCCATCATCCGTTATCGCACCCGCGACCTGACGCGGCTGCTGCCTGGCACAGCGCGCAGCATGCGGCGCATGGAAAAAATCACGGGCCGCAGCGACGACATGATGATTGTGCGCGGCGTCAATGTGTTTCCCACGCAGATCGAGGAGCTGATCCTCAAACGCGCCGAACTCGCGCCGCATTACCAGTGCATTCTCACGCGCGAGGGCGTGCTGGACGGTTTGCGTGTGGCCGTGGAGACACGTCCCGGCTTGGTCCCCGACAGCGCTGAGGCACAGGCCGCAGCGCGCCTGCTGCAGCATGAGATCAAGGCTTATGTGGGCACCACCGCCGAGATCGAGTTGCGCCCCGAAGGCGGGGTGGAGCGCAGCCTGGGCAAAGCCAAGCGGGTGCTGGATCTGCGGCGCACCTGATCGCGCAACACCGCGCCTGCTTTTGGGCTGCTTGGGTAAGGGGCCGCGGGACGCAGCGGTGGCCGAAGGTGGTGTTGGGCGCAGCCTGGGCAAAGCCAAGCAGGTGCTGAACCGGAGCAACTGTGTATGGCCTGGGAGCATGTCATGCAAATCCAGATTTTCCCGGATGGTCACCCTCTCGACGTGGCCTGACTTCGGTCTTACACTGAACTTGCAACAAGCTTTGAGTGGAGACAAGCCATGGCTAACAAGCAAGCGATTTACCACAAGACTCCGAAGGGGGCAGAGGCCATTGCAAACCGGCAATCGGGGCTTTCCCCCAAGCTGCGCTCGCTGTTGATCATGGTGGATGGCAAGCGGACGCATGCGGAGTTGGCGACCATCGCCGCCAGCTTGGGCGACGCTGAGCGCCTGGCGGAGCTCGAAAGCGAAGGCCTGGTGGAACCTGTGGGTGCCGAAGAAAAAACCATGCCGGTGCCGCTGGAGCGGGCTGAGTCCCCGGCGGCTGCTGCACCTGCACGCGCCGCCAATCTGGCAGAGGCGCGGCTTTTTTCGTCCCACCTCCTTGAGAACCTGCTGGGCCCCACGGCTGAGCCGCTGTGCATCAAGATCGAGGCGACGCGCGACCTGCCCGACTTCATCGTCGTGATCAAACGTGCACGCGAGATTGTGCGGGAGGTCAAAGGCAACGCCGAAGCCGAGCGGTTCGTTGCCCAGATCGAGGCGCAGATGCCCGCTGGCTGAGCCCTTTTGTCAGCCTGCCAGCCATCTTTCCACAAGCGCCGTGTCCCGAGACACCAAGCGCCAGGTGGTCGTCGCGGGCGGCATCACAAGCGCAAGGCGCAGCAGGCGTTTGTCGCGCGCCACCAGTGCCCCGATTTTTTTGCTGGTGCCCGCATAAAGTGGCAAGTCATCGAGCTTGCCCAGGCGCCAGCTTGAGCTTCCCGCCGCCACTCTTTGGTTGCTTGCGGGAGCCGGAATTTCAACCCCCAGCCATTCATCGCCGGCGGTAAAACCTGCCCGTTCGGCCGCGCCGCCGCGCAAGACCGTTTTGACATGCACGCTTCCTGCAGATTCCTGCACACGCAGCCCCAGCGCCTGGGCCAGTTGCGCCGGTTCCTGCAGCACCGCCACACCGTGGCGCTTGAGCATGTCTTCCAGGGGCAGCTCGCCGGTGCCGTGCACCCAGGCCGCAATTTCGGCCGCGTAAGAGCGGCCACTCACCTCTTGCAGCGCGGCCGCAAAGTCCGCTTCGCTCATGGGACCGGCCTTGCAACGCAGCCACAACGTGCGCATCACCTCGTCCAGATTCGCCGGGCCGCCGGCGCCGGCTTCACTGCGCAGGCTCAGGTCGAAACACAGGGCGACCAGTGCGCCTTTTGTGTAGTAACTGACGGTGGCGTTGGGCGTGTTTTCATCCTGGCGGTAATACTTGACCCAGGCGTCGAAACTGGCCTGCGCGACCGACTGCAGCAGTCGTCCCGGCGTTTGCATGACCTGGTTGATGGTCTTGTTGAGCAGCCGCAGATAACCCGCATCGTCAAGCAAGCCGGCGCGGCGCAGCAGCAGGTCGTCGTAATAACTTGTGAACCCTTCGAAGAACCAGAGCAACTCGGTGTAGTTCTCGCTGTCGTAGCGGTAACTTGCAAATTCTGCCGGCCGCAGGCGCTTGACGTTCCAGGTGTGAAAGTACTCGTGGCTGATCAGGCCGCGCAGGGTGGTGTAGCCCTCGGGCAATTTGGCATCACCCAGGCGCGGCAAGTCCTTGCGGCCGCAGATCAGCGCGGTGGAATTGCGGTGCTCCAGCCCGCCATAACCGTCGTCCACGGCATACAGCATGAACAGGTAGTTTTTATAGGGTGGTTTTTTATGGCCATGCCAGAAACGAATCTGCGTCTCGCAAACTTTCCGCGTGTCGGCCAGCAAGCGTGCACCGTCAAAACCGGCGGTGGCGCCAGCGACCACAAAGCGGTGCGGCACACCGCAGGCACTGAAGCTGCCGCTCCAGAAAGCGCCCATCTCTACCGGGCAGTCCGCCAGTTCATCGTAGTCTGCAGCGAGGTAACTGCCGAAACCCAGCTTGTTGATTTTCAGTGGGCTGAGCCCGGTGGCGACCGACCAGCCCTTGCAGGCCGGGGATGACGCAATCTCCAGCAGGTGCGGCGCCTGTGACTGGCCCTCAACGCGCAGGCACAGCGAGCTGCTGTTGAAAAAGCCGCGATGGGCATCCAGGCAGGCCGTGCGGACCGAATTGTCGTTGGCATACACCTCATAAACCAGGTGCAGCGGTTTGTCCGGGTTGCAGCGGACCTCCCAGCTGCATTTGTCGTGTTGCCTGAGCTGTGTCCCGGGCAGCGGCCTGGTGCCCTGGCGGGCGCGCAAGCCCTGCAGATTTTTGGAAAATTCGCGCACCAGGTAGCTGCCCGGAATCCACACGGGAAGGGCCAGCCGCTGCAAGGCTGCGGGCCGGGGGATGGTCAGCGTGACGCGAAATAGGTGGGCGTGTACATCGGCGATTTCAATGCGGTAAGTGATACCGGGTGCCGGGGACAAGGTGGGCGGGGAAACAGGAGCGCGTGGTTTTGCCATGAATCAAGAATAGCCGACAACAGGAGATCGGTGCATTGCTATCAAAAGAGGAGCTGTTCGCGCAGACTAGCCATGGGTTGGAGCCGCTTTTGATGCCTGTCTCAGAGCATGATGCCGACTACTGTACCTTGGCCTCGCTAAGGTATTTTTCCACCTGCTGCGCGCTGACAGCGCCCGGTACACGCGTACCGTCGGCAAAGATCAGTGTGGGAGTGCCGGTGATGCGGTGTTTTTTACCAAACTCGAGGTTGCGCGCCAGCGCGCTGCTGTCGCAGCTCGCAGTTGCCACCGGCTGGTCACGCACCATCAGGTCTTGCCAGGCCTTGCCTTTGTCTTTGGCACACCAGATGTTTTTTGATTTTTCGGCCGAATCGGGGCTCAGGATGGGGTACAAAAACATGTAGACCGTCACATCCGTGACCTTTTGCATGTCGCGTTCAAAACGCTTGCAATAGCCACAGTTGGGGTCTTCAAACACGGCCAGCTTGCGTTTGCCGTTGCCGCGTACCAGGGTGAATGCGTCTTTCAGCGGCAGGGCGTCAAAAGCCACCGCATTGAGTTTTTCCACACGCTCCTCGGTCAGGTTGCGCCGCTGTTTGGTGTCTATCAGGTTCCCCTGAATCAGGAAGTTGCCCTCGGCATCGGTGTAAAAAATGTCGTTGCCATTGACCCGGATCTCGTACAGACCGGCCATCGGCGCCTTGCTGACTTCTTCGATGGGAGGCAGGCTCGGCAGCCGATCAGTGAGGTTTTTGCGAATCACCGCTTCCTGTGCGAAGGCTGCGCCCAGGCTGCAGGCCAGCAGGCCGCAGACCGCGATATGTTTGAACAGTTTCATTACTTTTCCCGTCTTGGTTAAATCTGACCCATCGCCCGCCGTGTGACCCATTGCTTGAGCGGACCACTTTTTTCAAAACCTGTCATGCCCCAATTGCGCAGCGCTTGCCAGCGCACATCGGTCTGCGCAAACAGGCCGTGCAAGCCGTCGGTCACAGCGCCCATGGCCGCGACATCGCCCTTGCGCGACCGTTCGTAGCGCCGCAGCAGCTTCTCGTCACCCAGGCCGCGCCAATACTCGCGCGCCCGCACCACGGCAGCCAATGCCGCCGCATCGGCCAGTCCCAGGTTCAGGCCCTGGCCGGCCAGCGGGTGCACGGTGTGGGCCGCATCCCCGGCCAGCGCCCAGCCCGGCCCGACCCAGCGATCAGCGGTAGACAGCGCCAGCGCCCAGCTCGACCGGTTGCTGGCCAGTTGCAGCCGTCCGGCCTCGGCCCCGCAAGCGAGTTGAACCGCCGCCGAAAATTCTTCCGGCGACAGCGTCTCCAGTGAAAGTGCGCGCGCCACAGAGACTGACCAGACCAGCGCCACAGAGTTCCCCTGATCGCCGCCCATGGGCAAAAGCGCCAGCACCTCGCCCTGGCTGAACCACTGTCTGGCGACCCCCTGGTGCGGCTGGTCGCTCTGCAGGCGCGCTGCGATGGCTTTTTGCGGGTAGGACTTGACGGTCCAGGCGGCACCGAACGCGTTGCGGCTGCTGCTGGCCTTGCCTTCACAGACCACACTGAGCGCGGCCGGGACGGGCGCCGGCACGGTTTCTATCTGCGGCTGGTAGCGCACGGCCTCGGCCAGTTGCTGCTCCAGCGCAGGGACATCGACGATCCAGGCCAGCGACGAGTCCTTGCCGCCGTCAGCGGTGAAAGCAAGCTGGCCGCCATCGTCGCCCCAGACCTGCATCTGTCTGACAGCCGTTGCCGAGGCTGCGTCGGGCCAGGCCCTGAGCGACTCCAGCAGTTGGCGCGACGCGCTGTTCAGTGCATAGGCGCGCACATCCTGAAGGGGCGGCGTAGCCAGGTCACCGTCGGGAACGGGACGGGCAACCAGCGCTACCCGCAGGCGCTCGCGGGCCAGCAGCAAGGCCAGGCTGCTGCCAACCACGCCGCCGCCGCGGATACAGACATCAAATGGTTTGGACATGGCTCATTTTAGGAGCCGGTGCAAAATAACCGGCTTGTAGGGATTGAATTGAAACTTTGAAGGGTGCATCAAGTGAGTGAAACATCGAGCGAAACCTCTGCCACTGCCGACGTGCAGGCGGCGATTGCTGCCCTTTGGGTCTACCCCGTCAAATCCTGCGCCGGCGTGCAGGTCCAGGAAGCCATCCTGACCGAGACTGGCCTGGAGTTCGACCGTGCCTGGATGGTGGTGGACGAACACGGCGAATTTGTGTCCCAGCGTGAGTTGCCGCGCATGGCGCTGGTCCGCCCGCAGCTCAAGACCCAGGACATGGTGCTGCGCGCGCCCGGCATGCTGGCCTTGCACATTGCGCTTGACCAGGTGCAGGAGCCGGTTCGCGTGCGGGTCTGGGACGACGAGGTGAAGGCCTATGACATGGGCCCGGTTGCGGCCCAGTGGTTCAGTGATTTCCTGGGTGAGAAGCTGCGGCTGGTGCGCTTTGACCCTGATCAAAAGCGCTGCTCCAGCGCCCGCTGGACCGGCGGCGTGGAGGCGCTCAACCAGTTCAGCGACGGTTACCCCTTGCTGGTGCTCAGCGAAGCCTCGCTGGCCGGGCTCAATGACAAGCTGCAGGCCTCGGGTGTCGCGCCCGTCACCATGGCGCGTTTTCGGCCGAACATTGTTCTGGGCCCCGCTTCAACCGGCGCTGCGGATGCGCTGTCTGCCCACGACGAAGACCGGCTGGGTGAACTGAGTATCAGCACAGAACAGGGGTTGGCCCGACTCAAACCCGTCAAGCCCTGCGCGCGTTGTCCCATCCCCAACATCGATCCGGCCACTGCCGTCAGCAGCCCGGAGGTCAGCGACATGCTGCAGACCTACCGGCAGGACCCGCGTCTGAAAGGCGCACTGAGTTTCGGCATGAACCTGATTCGGCTCGATGAAGACGACCACCTGCTTCGGGTGGGGCAGGAGGTGCGCGCCGACTACCGTTTCGACTGACTGTTGTTCAGCGTGAGTTACCCAGCGCGTGCGTGTCGCTGTCGCCCCCGTGCGAGTCCACCGCCAGGGGCGACGGACGGGTCAACTCGGGTTCCAGAAAGCGGATGGGACGGCGCGTACGCTCGGCCATGCTGGCCAGTAGGTCGGACAGGGCTTGCGAGAGTGCCGGCCCATCCATCAGCCGTTCGCTGAGAAGCACGCCGGCCACGTGAAATTGCAGCAGCACCTCGGGCTTGAGGCCTTTGAGCGGCATCAGGCCCGCCGCGATCAACCTCGCCGCCAGTTCGTTGACCGGCTCGCGCGTTGACACGTCCTCCATGATCAGGCCAAAACAGGCCTCGTCCACCCGGCCCACCGTGTCCACGTCCCGCAGGATACGGCGCAGCTTGATGACGCTGCGCAGCAGGCTTTGTTCCGCGACGGCGATACCGTGGGTACGTTTGACGTAACCGTAGTTCACGAGCTCGACATACACCACGGCGGCCGGTTCCCGGTAGCGTGTGGCGCGGGACAGCACTTGAGACAGGCGGTCGCTGAAGAGATGCGGGGTCAGCAGGCCGGTCAACGCATCCTGGCTGGACATGGCCTGCTCGCGGGTTTCGATGATGTGCCGCTCGCGGGAGCGAATGTTCAATGCCACCAGCAGCAAGGGTGCCTCCACTGTCAGCGCGATCATCACCGAGTGCTCGATGAGCCAGGAGCTGGGCGCCCAGCCAAAAATCCGCGCCACCGCCGCCAGCGCGGCCACCGACAGGGGGACGAAGGCGCCCAGTACCCACAGACCCACCACGTCCCCGCGCCGCGATGCCAGAAATGCTGTTGCCAGGCCCAGAACCACGCACAGCGTCAGGTAAACACCGATCAGGCGAACGCCCCATACCCGGTCCACCACCACAAAAAGCAGCGCCAACACCGGGCCGGCCAGGGCCGTCCAGTAGCTGATGCGATCGAGCCGTGCATTGTGGGCATTCGAGCTGCAGAGCACCCTGACCATCAACAGTGCAATGCTGCCACCTATCAGTCCCAGAAAACCCTGTGCAGCGTTGTTCCAGGCGGCGGATTCGCCCCACAGCAGATGACCCGCCATGCCGCTGGTGGTGGCGATGACGCCCATCATGATCGCCGCATAAGCTGCATACCAGCCGTACAGCCGGTCGCGGTAGACCCAGCTCTGCGCGGCACTGGCCACCACCAGCAGGAGCAGGGCGCCAAATACCACGCCGATCAACATGTAGTCGACCTGCAGCCGTTGGTTTCTGGTCACGCTGGAGGTGACTTTGACTGCAATGTTGATCTGGGTCTGGTGCTGGATGCGGACATACACGTCCCGCACCACCCCCGGTTGCAGGTCCAGGGAAAATTGCGCATACCGTCCCGGCTCCGGCCAGCTGGAGACGGGCAGGGTGTCGCCTGCGGTCTGCCCCAGCCATTGCCCGTTTGCCGATTGCTGGTAAACGGTGACTTTGTCGAGCAGCGGGATCGGAAACTCCATGACCCACTGGTGCTGCGAGCCGAGTGGTTTCAGAAAGCGGTAGTGCTGCCACAGCGCAGCACGGGTCCCCAGCGTGTAGATGGTGTTGCTGCGCGGCGGGCGCATGGCTGCCTGGAATTGACCGGACGCGACCTGCTCGATGCTGGCCTCGGCGTTGGCATCTACCCATACCTGGCCCTGGGCCTGCAGGTCGAGTGAGACATCCGGGTTTTGCAGCACGACCACCGGCTGGGCCTGGCTGGGTGTGGCCGCGAGTGCCGCAAGCACCACCAATGTCAGGCCAACGATCTGCAAAACCGCATATCGCATACACTTCTTAGCCTGTTTTCTAAGGTTTGTCATGAGTTTGAAGTGCGGTATTGTCGGTCTGCCTAACGTCGGAAAATCCACCCTGTTCAACGCGTTGACCAAAGCGGGAATCGCAGCGGAAAACTACCCCTTCTGCACGATCGAACCCAATGTGGGGATTGTAGAAGTGCCAGACCCGAGACTGGCCCAGTTGGCAGCTATCGTCAATCCGGAGAAGATCCAGTCTGCGATTGTTGAATTTGTGGACATCGCCGGGCTGGTGGCCGGCGCCAGCACGGGTGAAGGTCTGGGCAACAAGTTTCTCGCGCATATCCGCGAGACCGACGCCACCGTCAATGTGGTGCGCTGCTTTGAAGACGATAACGTGATCCACGTTGCCGGCAAGGTCGACCCGATCTCCGACATCGAAGTGATCCAGACCGAACTCTGCCTGGCCGACCTGGCCGCCGTCGAGAAGGCGCTGCACCGCGTGACCAAGCTGGCGCGTTCAGGCGACAAGGAGTCCATCAAATTGGTGGCCATCCTCGAAAAATGCCAGCTGGCGCTCAATGACACCAAACCGGTGCGCACGATTGACTTCAGCAAGGAAGAGCTGCCGCTGCTCAAGCAGTTCTTCCTGATCACCGCCAAGCCGGCGATGTTTGTGGCGAATGTGGCCGAGGACGGCTTCGAGAACAACCCCTTCCTGGACCGCCTGAAGGCCTACGCCGCCGAACAAAAGGCGCCGGTGGTCGCGATCTGCGCCAAGATGGAAGCCGAGATGGCCGACATGGAGGACGAGGACAAAAAGATGTTTCTCGCCGAGATCGGCCAGGACGAGCCCGGCTTGAACCGCCTGATCGTGGCGGCCTACAAGCTGCTGGGCCTGCAGACTTATTTCACCGCCGGTGTGAAGGAAGTGCGCGCCTGGACCATTCAGGTCGGCGACACCGGCCCGCAGGCGGCCGGCGTGATCCACACCGATTTTGAAAAAGGCTATATCCGCGCGCAGACGATTGCCTTCGACGACTACATCGCGAACAAGGGCGAGCAGGGCGCCAAGGACGCGGGCAAGATGCGCAGCGAAGGCAAGGACTATGTCGTCAAGGATGGCGACGTGATGAATTTCCTGTTCAGTAGCTAGGGCCTGTTCACCCTATTTATGCAAGATGCGTTGCGAGTCAAAAAGGTCATGCGCGAGGCGCAAAATGCAGCCGGGCTGATGCCCGGCAAGGCTTTGCAACGCTGCGCATGGCCTTTTTGGCCGCAACCCGGCGGGAACGTGGTCAAAACGACACCACTCGTTGTTGCACTCCTCGTCCAGCCGGCCAGGCTGGGCGTCGTCGCGCGCCTAGATTGGCGCCGTTTTAAACACGTTCGCACTTGCGTAAATAGGGTAAACAGGCCCTCGATAGGTACACCCCTGCCTGGTCTCACTGCGTGTAGCCCATCCTCCCCTTGCAGGGGACGCCTCCTGTCGCCTGGCGGAGCCGGTTCGACGGCGGCCCCTGACAGGACAGTGCAGACCGTATGACAGAACCCGTCCGCCTTGCCAAAGCCCTGGCACAGATGCTGAACTGTTCGCGCCGCGAGGCTGAGCAGTACATCGAGGGCGGCTGGGTGCGTGTCGACGGTGTGGCAGTGGAAGAACCTCAGTTCCGCGTCGGGGGCCAGAAGATCGAACTGGACCGCGATGCCAGCCTGCTCGCGCTGACACCCGTGACCTTGTTGCTGCACAAGCCGGCTGGGTACGAGGCCGGCCTCGACGGTGTATCGGGCAAACCCGCTGCGCCGGCCCGGCAACTGCTGACGCCCGCCAACCGGTCGGCTGACGATCGCTCCGGCATCCGTCCGCTGAAAAAACACTTCAGCACGCAGGCGCTGACGACACCGCTGGCCACACCGGCCAGCGGCTTGGTGGTGTTCACCCAGGACTGGCGTGTGGCGCGCAAGCTCAGCGAAGACGCCTCGGTGATGGAGCATGAAGTGATTGTCGAGGTCGCAGGCCAACTGGTGCCCGGCGGCCTGGAGCGGCTCAACCGCGTCGATCACGGCTTCACTTTCAACGGCATCCTGCTGCCGCCGGCCAAGGTCAGCTGGCAAAACGAAACGCGGCTGCGCTTTGCCTTGAAGGGCGAACGGCCGGGGCAGATCGCCTATATGTGCGAAACCGTTGGGCTTAGCGTTCAGGCCATGAAACGCCTTCGTGTCGGCCGTGTGCCCATGAGCAGCCTGGCGCCTGGCCAGTGGCGTTATTTGCTCCCCACTGAGCGCTTCTGAGCAGTGTCGTCCGTCGACAGGTTCCTTCAAGCCGGGGCCGCGGGTCCGGCTTTGCCGGCCCGCAGGCGCAGCGCCCCCTCGGAGGACAGAGAGTTACACGAAGTGAACGAACGTGGGGGCCAATGTCCTAGCCACCAAGGAATTTGAAGCCACCGGGAAACGCCCAGATCAGCGCGCCGGTCATCATGAAATAGCGCGCGAACTTGCCGATCGCCATGTAAGCCACGCAGGGCCAGAACGGAAACTTGAGCCAGCCGGCTACCGCGCACAGCGGGTCACCGACGGCAGGTAGCCAGGCCAGCAGGCAGGCCTTGGGTCCGAGCTTTTCGAGCCAGCGAATGGCCCGACCATGGTGCGAGGAATGTGAATATTTGTCGACGACCTTGTGTGCGCCGTAACCCAGCCACCAGTCAAGCGCGCCGCCCAGGGTATTGCCGGCAGTGGCGACCAGGATGGCCGGCCAGAACATGTGGGGGTTGAGCTTGACCAGACCGAAGACCACCGGCTCGGAGCCCAGCGGCAACAGGGTGGCCGAGATGAAGGACACCACAAACACCGTGCTCAGTCCGAATTCAGGCAGCGCCAGCGCGTCTATCAGGTGTTGTAGCCAGAGTTCCATCTGCAGCGAGTATAGGGAGCCTGCCAGGTCCGGCGCTGTAGGGCGTTCGCTCGCTACACCGTGTGTAAATTTCGATTGCTGAATTTTTGGGCAGCTACAATCACATCTCGTTTTCCGCAATCCCCTTCGCACACGTCCATGAACATCGGCCCCTACGTTTTGGCAAACAACCTGTTTGCAGCGCCCATGGCCGGCGTCACCGACCGGCCGTTCCGGCGCCTGTGCAAAACCCTGGGCGCCGGGTACGCGGTCAGCGAGATGGTGACCTCGCGGCGCGACCTGTGGGACACGCTGAAAACCTCGCGCCGCGCCAACCATGACGGCGAGGCGGCGCCGATTGCGGTGCAGATTGCGGGCACCGACGCGCAAATGATGGCCGAGGCAGCGCTCTACAACATTGATCGCGGCGCGCAGATCATCGACATCAACATGGGTTGCCCGGCCAAGAAGGTTTGCAACAAGTGGGCCGGCTCGGCCCTGATGCAGGACGAGCCGCTGGCCCTGGCCATTGCAGAAGCGGTGGTGGCTGCCTGCGCGCCGCGCGGCGTGCCGGTCACGCTGAAGATGCGCACTGGCTGGGCCGAGTCTCACAAAAATGCCGTCACGCTGGCCCGCGCGTTTGAAAGCGCCGGCGTGTTGATGCTGGCGGTGCATGGCCGCACCCGCGCTCAGAGCTACAAGGGTCAGGCCGAGTACGACACGATTGCCGCGGTCAAGGCCGCCGTGCGGATTCCGGTGGTGGCCAACGGCGACATCAACACACCCGAAAAAGCCCGCGATGTGCTGGCGTTCACCGGTGCGGACGCCATCATGGTGGGCCGCGCGGCCCAGGGACGGCCCTGGATCTTTCGCGAGATCGGTCATTTCCTGGCGACCGGCACGCATCTTGCGCCACCGCTGGTGGCCGAGGTCAGGCGTTTGCTGCTCGATCATCTGCTGGACCACTATGAACTTTATGGTGCGTTCAGCGGTGTGCGCAGTGCGCGCAAACACATCGGCTGGTACGTGAAGACGCTGCCGGGTGGAGAGGCTTTCCGCAGCCGTATGAACCTGCTGGAGGACAGCCAGGCACAGTGGCAGGCGGTGGCCGATTTTTTTGATGAGATGGGAGCGCGCATGGACCGCATGCCAGTGGCGGTGTCCGGCGAGGTGTACGAACAACAACAAGACAGGCAGGGAGAGCTCGCATGAGCAAGAAGCAGATCGAAGAATGCGTACGCAGCAGTCTTGAGAGTTATTTCAGGGACCTGCGCGGCACCGAACCCGACGGCAGCATGTACGAAATGCTGGTGCGCGTGGTTGAAAAACCGCTGCTCGAGGTGGTGATGCAGCATGCCGACAAAAACCAGTCACGCGCCGCCGAATGGCTGGGGCTCAATCGCAACACGCTGCGCAAAAAACTGCTTGAACACAAGCTGATCAAGTAAGTTGCGAACCCATCGCCCGGACCACCAAAGAAAAACATGAACGCATTGATTTCCGTCTCCGACAAAACCGGCATTCTCGAATTTGCGCAGGCGCTGCATGCGCTGGGCATCCGGCTGCTGTCCACGGGCGGTACGGCCAAATTGCTGGCTGACGCCGGCCTGCCGGTCACCGAGGTCGCCGACCACACCGGCTTTCCTGAAATGCTCGACGGCCGGGTCAAGACCCTGCACCCGAAAATCCACGGCGGCCTGCTGGCGCGCCGCGATGTTGCCGAACACATGTCTGCGCTGAAGACGCACAACATCGCCACCATCGACCTGCTGGTCGTCAACCTGTATCCATTTGAAGCCACGGTTGCCAAACCCGGCTGCACGCTGGAAGACGCCATCGAGAACATCGACATCGGCGGCCCGGCCATGGTGCGTTCGGCTGCCAAGAACTGGAAAGACGTGGGTGTGCTGACAGACGCCTCCCAGTACGCCGGTGTGCTGGAAGAACTCAAGGCTGACGGCAAACTCACCGACAACACCAAATTCGCGCTCTCGGTGGCCGCTTTCAACCGCATCAGTCAGTACGACGGCGCGATCAGCGATTACCTCTCCGGCATTCAGGCCGATGGCGCGCTGAGCCCGTTCCCGGGTCAGGTCAACGGCCGTTTCATCAAGGTGCAGGATTTGCGCTACGGCGAAAATTCGCACCAGCAGGCGGCGTTGTATCGCGACCTGCACCCGGCACCCGGCTCGCTGGTCACGGCCACGCAGCTGCAGGGCAAGGAGCTCAGCTACAACAACATTGCCGATGCCGATGCGGCCTGGGAGTGTGTCAAGAGTTTCAGAGAGTCCGCCTGCGTCATCGTCAAACATGCCAATCCCTGTGGCGTAGCCATCGGCGCCGATGCGCTTGAGGCCTACAGCAAGGCCTTCAAGACCGACCCGACCTCGGCCTTCGGCGGCATCATCGCGCTGAACTGTGTGCTCGATGAAGCGGCAGCGCAGCAGATCTCCAAACAGTTTGTCGAGGTGCTGATGGCCCCGGCTTTCACGCCCGAGGCGCTCGCGGTGTTCAAAAGCAAGGTCAATGTGCGCATCCTGCAGATCGCCCTGCCGCCTGGTGGCGATACCGCCTGGAAACAGGGCCGCAACCTGATGGACCTCAAACGTGTCGGCTCGGGCTTGTTGATGCAGACCGCCGACAACCACGAACTCGCACTGGCCGACCTGCGGGTTGTCAGCAAGCTGCAGCCGACACCGGCGCAACTGCAGGATCTGCTGTTTGCCTGGAAGGTCGCCAAATACGTCAAGTCCAACGCCATCGTGTTTTGCGGTGGCGGCATGACGCTGGGTGTGGGCGCCGGGCAGATGAGCCGCATCGACTCGGCCCGCATTGCATCCATCAAGGCCGCCAATGCCGGGCTGGACCTCGCCGGGTCGGCCGTGGCCAGCGACGCTTTCTTTCCTTTTCGCGACGGGCTCGATGTGGTGGTCGACGTTGGGGCGACATCCGTGATCCAGCCGGGCGGCAGCATGCGGGACGAGGAAGTGATCGCGGCGGCGGATGAGCGCGGAGTGGTGATGGTGCTGAGCGGGGTCAGGCACTTTCGGCACTGACCACGGATTTCAAGCTAAAAGTGGTTCCAACCCATATCCAATGGGCGCGAGCAGCTACTGAATTCATAGCGAACTGTTCGGACCATCTGTCATCCCGGACTTGATCCGGGATCCATGTTGGCCATCTTTCACCACCGTTCGGGCTGAGCCTGTCGAAGCCGTCTTTCCCTCTTGCGGTAAGGGTGTTCCTGCAAGCCGGGGGTTGCCCGGCGGCAACTCACTTTCTTTTTGCGTCGCCAAAAAGAAAGTGAGCAAAGAAAAAGGCGACCCGATGGTCCGGGTCCCCTTCGCTGCGCTGCGGGGCAACCTGCGGTGCTCGGTAAAAGCGGGGTCTCGCGCGAACTCGGCTTTGCCTCAGACAATCGCTGGCCCTGATCCGTTTTCGGCTGCGCTCCTCGGCCCAGCCCGACGGGTGGAGGCGAAAACCAATGCCGAATTCAAATCCGGAGTGCAGGAAGCGCA
>NZ_JAYWHI010000067.1:0-22853 GCF_043778355.1 Polaromonas sp. | reverse complement strand
CCACCGATCGCGGTGCATGAGGTCACCACCTTCTACAACATGTACAACCAGCGGCCGGTGGGCAAGTACAAGCTCAATGTCTGCACCAACCTGCCGTGCCAGCTGCGCGATGGCGCCAAGGCGCTCGCGCATCTCGAACACAAGCTCGGTATTTCCATGGGCGAAAGCACAGCCGACGGCCTGTTCACCTTGCAGCAGTCCGAGTGCCTGGGCGCCTGCGCGGACTCCCCGGTGCTGCTGGTCAATGACCTGACCATGTGCAGCTTCATGAGCAATGAGAAGCTGGACCAGTTGATCGACGGTCTCACATCTGCAGAGGCGAAATAACCATGACGCTTTCCGTCCATTCGGTGAATCCCGCCGCACAAAACGTGCTGTCGCAGTTCGCTGCCACCGGTGTGCAGACCTGTTTTCACGGTCGTCACATCAATCCGCAAATTCTTGCCGATCTGAACGGCAACAACTGGCGGCTGAAAGACTATGAAGCGCGCGGCGGTTACCAGGCCCTGCGCAAGATTCTGGCGCAGGGTGACGGGCAGGGCATGACGCCGGATCAGGTGATTGCCGAAGTCAAGGCGGGTGCCCTGCGCGGTCGCGGCGGCGCCGGTTTCCCGACGGGTCTCAAGTGGAGCTTCATGCCGCGCCAGTTTCCGGGCCAGAAGTACCTGGTCTGTAATTCGGACGAAGGCGAGCCGGGCACCTGCAAAGACCGCGACATCATGCAGTTCAACCCGCACAGCGTGATCGAGGGCATGGCGATTGCAGCCTACGCCATGGGCATCAGCGTCGGCTACAACTACATTCACGGCGAAATTTTCGCAACCTACCAGCGTTTTGAAGAAGCGCTTGAAGAAGCCCGCGCTGCCGGTCTGCTCGGCGACAAGATCCTTGGCAGTGGGTTCAGCTTTCAGTTGCATGCATCGCACGGTTTCGGCGCCTACATCTGCGGCGAAGAAACCGCCTTGCTGGAGTCGCTCGAAGGCAAAAAAGGCCAGCCGCGTTTCAAGCCGCCGTTCCCGGCGAGTTTTGGCCTGTACGGCAAGCCAACCACCATCAACAACACCGAGACCTTTGCGGCCGTGCCCTGGATCATCCGCAACGGCGGCCAGGCCTACCTCGAATGCGGCAAGCCCAACAACGGCGGCACCAAGATTTATTCGGTGTCCGGCGACGTGGAGTTGCCCGGCAACTATGAAGTGCCCATGGGCACACCCTTCAGCAAGCTGCTGGAACTGGCCGGCGGTGTTCGCAAGGGCCGCACCCTCAAGGCGGTGATTCCTGGTGGTTCTTCCGCGCCGGTCCTGCCGGCGTCCATCATGATGGAATGCACCATGGACTACGACTCGATCGCCAAGGCCGGCTCCATGCTGGGCTCCGGCGCCGTGATCGTCATGGATGACAGCCGTTGCATGGTCGAGTCGCTCAAACGCCTGTCCTACTTCTACATGCATGAATCCTGCGGCCAGTGCACGCCGTGCCGCGAGGGCACCGGCTGGCTGTGGCGCATGGTGGACCGCATTCACAAGGGGCAGGGCCGTCAGACTGATCTGGACCTGCTCAATTCGGTGGCCGACAACATCCAGGGCCGCACCATCTGCGCGCTCGGTGACGCTGCCGCCATGCCGGTGCGCGCCATGATCAAGCATTTCCGCCACGAGTTTGAGGCCATGATCAAGCCGCAAACGTCTCCAGCTTCCCCCGCCCCGGTTCAGGCTTCCCTGCAAGCTTGATTGCGGAAAGAAATACATATGGTTGAAATAGAACTCGACGGCCAAAAAGTGGAAGTGCTCGAAGGCAGCACGGTGATGCATGCCGCCGAGAAGGCCGGCACCTACATTCCGCATTTCTGCTACCACAAGAAGCTCAGCATCGCCGCCAATTGCCGCATGTGCCTGGTCGATGTCGAGAAAGCGCCCAAGCCCATGCCGGCCTGCGCCACGCCTGTGACGCAGGGCATGATCGTGCACACCAAAAGCGACAAAGCCATAAAGGCCCAGAAGGGCGTGATGGAGTTCCTGCTGATCAACCACCCGCTCGATTGCCCGATTTGCGATCAGGGCGGCGAATGCCAGCTGCAGGACCTGGCCGTCGGTTACGGCGGCAGTGGCTCGCGTTACGAAGAAGAAAAACGCGTGGTGTTCCACAAGGATGTCGGTCCGCTGATCTCCATGCAGGAGATGAGCCGATGCATCCATTGCACGCGCTGCGTGCGTTTTGGCCAGGAAGTGGCCGGTGTGATGGAGCTCGGCATGTCGCATCGCGGCGAACACGCCGAAATCGAAACCTTTGTCGGCATGTCGGTCGACTCCGAGCTGTCGGGCAACATGATCGACATTTGCCCGGTCGGTGCGCTGACCAGCAAACCCTTTCGCTACAGCGCCCGCACCTGGGAGCTGTCGCGTCGCAAGTCGGTGAGCCCGCACGACTCCACCGGCGCCAACCTGATCGTCCAGGTCAAGAACAACCAGGTCATGCGTGTCGTTCCGCTGGAAAACGAAGATGTCAATGAGTGCTGGATTGCCGACCGCGACCGCTTCTCCTACGAAGCGCTGGGCAGCGACGAGCGCCTGAAAAGCCCGATGATCAAGCAAGGCGGCGAGTGGAAAGCGGTGGACTGGCAGACCGCACTCGAATATGTGGCCAATGGCCTGAAGCAGATCAAGGCAGACCACGGCGCTGCCAGCATCGGCACGCTGGCCAGCCCGCACAGCACGCTCGAAGAACTTTACCTGGCCGCATCGCTGATGCGTGGCCTGGGCAGCGACAACATTGATTTCCGCTTGCGCAACGCTGAATTTTCCCCACAGGCTGGCGTGCGCTGGCTCGGCACCTCGATCGCTTCCCTGTCGCAACTGCAGCGGGTGCTGGTCGTTGGATCGAACCTGCGCAAGGACCATCCGCTGTTTTCTCAACGAATTCGGCAGTCTGTCCGCAAAGGATGTGCGCTCAGTGCTATCAATTCTGTCGTGGAGATGTCGTCATCCGATGCCTGGGCCATGCCGCTGGCCAACAGCGTGGTGCTTGAGTCCGGCGCCTGGGTGCAGGCCCTGGCCGATGTGGCTGCAGCGATCGCGTCAGAAAAAGGTATGGCTGCACCGGCGGCAGGGCAGGCAAGTGATGCCGCCAAAGCCATCGCCAAGTCCTTGATGGGTGGTGAGCGCAAGGCCATTTTGCTGGGTAACGCCGCAGCCCATCACGCCAATGCGAGCAGTCTGCTGGCGCTTGCCAACTGGATCGCGACGCAAACTGGCGCGAGCGTCGGGTATCTGACCGAAGCCGCGAATACCGTGGGTGCGCAACTCGCGGCTGCCATGCCGGCAGGGCAGGGCATGGATGCCGGGCAAATGCTGGCGGGCAAGCTCAAGGCGGTGCTGCTGCTCAATACCGAGCCTGAATTCGATTCGGCGGCCGGTGCGGCAGCCAAGGCGGCGCTCAACGCTGCGCAGATGGTCGTGACCCTGAGTCCCTTCAAGGCCAACATGGACATCAGTGACGTGCTGTTGCCGATTTCGCCGTTCACCGAAACACCGGGCACCTTTGTCAATGCCGAAGGCCGGGTGCAGAGCTTCCACGCCGTGGTTAAACCCCTGGGTGAGACGCGGCCCGCCTGGAAAGTCTTGCGCGTACTGGCCAACCTGCTCGAACTGCCCGGTTTTGATTTTGAATCCTCGCAGGAGGTGCTCAAGCAGGTCCCCGGCGCGCAAGCAGCGCTGGTTCCTGCAGGTAACCTGGACAACAGCACCACGTCGGCGGTTCAAATGTCCGCAGGGCAGGGCACCCCTGCCGTGGCGAGCATTTACCAGCTCGACAGCCTGGTGCGGCGCGCAACGTCGCTGCAACTGACCGCCGATGCGCGGCGTGTTGCTGCTGAAGGAGTGCCCGCATGATTGACACAATCTTTAACGCCGGCCAGGGGTTGATGGGCGGTGTCTGGCCCGGCACCGTGTGGCCGGTGATCTGGACTCTGATCAAGATTGTCTGCGTGGTGGCCCCCTTGATGGGCTGCGTCGCCTACCTGACGCTGTGGGAGCGCAAGGCGATTGGTTTTACCCAGATCCGTCTGGGTCCCAATCGCGTCGGGCCCTTGGGTCTGTTGCAACCGATTGCCGATGCACTCAAGCTGCTGACCAAGGAGATCATCATCCCGACCGCGGCCAGCAAAGGCCTGTTTGTGCTGGGCCCGATCATGACCATCATGCCCGCGCTGGTGGCCTGGGTCGTGATTCCCTTCGGTCCGGATGTGGCGCTGGCCAACATCAATGCCGGTCTGCTGTTCCTGATGGCAGTCACCTCGCTGGAGGTCTATGGCGTGATCATCGCGGGTTGGGCCTCCAACTCCAAGTACGCCTTCCTGGGCGCGATGCGTGCCTCGGCCCAGATGGTCAGTTACGAGATCGCCATGGGTTTCTGCCTGGTCGTGGTCCTGATGGTCTCGGCCAGCCTGAACATGACCGACATCGTGATGAGCCAGGCCAAAGGCATGGGCGTCGGCTACGGCATGAATTTCCTGTCCTGGAACTGGTTGCCGCTGCTGCCGATTTTTGTCGTGTATTTCATCTCCGGCCTGGCCGAGACCAACCGCCACCCGTTTGACGTGGTCGAGGGCGAGTCTGAAATCGTCGCTGGCCACATGGTCGAATACTCGGGAATGTCGTTTGCCATGTTCTTCCTGGCCGAATACGCCAACATGTGGCTGGTCGCCATCCTGGCGGTCATCCTGTTTCTCGGCGGCTGGTTGCCCCCGTTCGAGTTCCTGTCCTTCATTCCGGGCTGGATCTGGCTGGGCGCCAAGACCTTTGTGGTCGTCACGATGTTCCTGTGGGTGCGCGCCACCTTTCCGCGCTTCCGTTACGACCAGATCATGCGGTTGGGCTGGAAAATTTTCATCCCCGTCACGCTGGTGTGGCTCGTCGTGGTTGGGGCCTGGATGCAGACCCCTTACAACATCTGGAAGTGATCATGAGTGCAGTTGCCTCCGTTAAAGATTTTGTCTCCAGCTTCATGTTGACCGAGCTGTTCAAGGGCATGGCCCTGACTGGCAAGTACATGTTCAAGCGCAAGATCACGATCCAGTTTCCGGAAGAAAAAACACCGCAGAGCCCGCGCTTTCGTGGCCTTCACGCGTTGCGCCGTTATGAGAACGGTGAAGAGCGTTGCATTGCCTGCAAACTTTGCGAAGCCGTCTGCCCGGCCATGGCCATCACCATCGAGTCCGATGTGCGTGAAGACGGCAGCCGCCGCACTTCGCGTTACGACATCGACCTGACCAAGTGCATTTTTTGCGGCTTTTGTGAAGAGAGCTGTCCGGTTGACTCCATCGTTGAAACGCACATCTTCGAATACCACGGCGAAAAGCGCGGCGACCTTTACTTCACCAAGGACATGCTGCTGGCCGTGGGCGACCGTTACGAAAAAGAAATTGCAGCCAACCGCGCTGTCGATGCCAAGTACCGCTGACCAACCCAGACAGATGCTGGCTCAAGAAAGATTTGCAGAACATGGACGCTAGAACAGGTCTCTTTTATGTCTTCGCTTTGGTGCTGCTGTTCGCGGCATTCAAGGTGATCACTGCCCGCAATCCGGTGCATGCAGCGCTGTACCTGGTGCTGGCTTTTTTCCAGGCCGCAGCGGTCTGGATCCTGCTGAAGGCCGAGTTCCTGGCCATCACGCTGGTGCTGGTGTATGTCGGTGCGGTCATGGTGCTCTTCCTGTTCGTCGTGATGATGCTCGACGTCAACATGGACGGTGTACGCAAGAACTTCTGGAAGCACTTTCCGCTTGCGGCCACCGTCGGGACGCTGATTGCCCTCGAGATGGCGGCTGTGCTGATCGGCGGCTTTCGTCCAAGCCAGGAGCCCAAGGCGGTGCTTGCGGTGGCCGGCCAGGCGGTGGATCAATTCTCCAACACCAAGGAGCTGGGCAAAGTGCTGTACGCCGAGTATCTCTACCCGTTGGAGATCGCGGCAGTGATTCTGCTGGTCGCCATCATCGCGGCGATTGCGCTGACCCTGCGCGAGCGCAAGGACTCCAAGTACATCAACCCGGCAGACCAGATTCGCGTCAAGAGCGCTGATCGCGTCTGCCTTGTGAAAATCCAGCCAACGGTGGCTGCACCGGTGGTCTCCGTCACTGAGGACAAAGCATGATGGTTACGCTGGGACACTTCCTGACCCTGGGCGCCATCCTGTTCGCCCTGTCGGTGATCGGCATCTTTCTGAACCGGAAAAACCTGATCGTGCTGTTGATGGCGATTGAGCTGATGCTGCTGGCCGTCAACATGAACTTCGTGGCCTTCTCGTATTACCTCAACGACATGGCTGGCCAGATTTTTGTATTTTTTATCCTGACTGTGGCTGCTGCTGAATCCGCGATCGGCCTGGCCATCCTCGTGCTGCTGTTCCGCAACAAGTCCAGCATCAACGTCGACGAACTCAACACGCTCAAGGGATAAGAAGAACATGAGCCAAACCCTTTCGGCCGCCACGCTGCTGGCTGTCCCCCTGGCGCCCCTGGCAGGCGCTGTGCTCGCCGGTATTTTCGGCACCACCTTCGGCGGCAACTGGATAGGGCGCCGCCTGTCGCACACCCTGACTATCCTGGGTGTGCTGGTGGCATTCGTGATTTCTGCGATGACGCTCAAAAGCGTGGCGATCGACGGCGCCCGTTTCAACGAGACGCTTTACACCTGGATGGTGGTCGGCGGCCTGAAGATGGAAGTCGGCTTCCTGGTTGATGGCCTGACCGCCATGATGATGTGTGTCGTGACGTTTGTCTCGCTGATGGTGCACATCTACACCATCGGCTACATGGAGGAAGACGAAGGTTACAACCGTTTCTTTGCCTACATCTCGCTGTTCACCTTCTCCATGCTGATGCTTGTCATGAGCAACAACATGCTGCAGCTGTTTTTCGGCTGGGAAGCGGTGGGCCTGGTGTCCTACCTGCTGATCGGTTTCTGGTTCAACAAGCCGACCGCCATCTTTGCCAACATGAAGGCCTTCCTGGTCAACCGCGTCGGCGACTTCGGCTTCATTCTCGGCATTGGCCTGCTGGCGGCTTATGCCGGCACCCTCAACTACACCGAGGTCTTCGCCAAGTCAGGCGAAATAGCCGCGCTCAGCCTGCCTGGCACCGACTGGATGCTGATCACCGTGATCTGCATCTGCCTGTTCATTGGCGCCATGGGCAAGTCGGCGCAGTTCCCGCTGCACGTCTGGTTGCCGGATTCAATGGAAGGCCCAACGCCGATTTCTGCGCTGATTCACGCCGCCACCATGGTGACGGCCGGCATTTTCATGGTGGCGCGTATGTCGCCGCTGTTCGAGCTGAGCGACACGGCCTTGAGTTTCATCATGGTGATAGGCGCGATCACTGCGCTGTTCATGGGCTTGCTGGGCATCATCCAGAACGACATCAAACGTGTTGTGGCGTATTCGACGCTGTCACAGCTCGGCTACATGACGGTCGCATTGGGCGCGTCGGCCTATTCCGTCGCCGTCTTTCACCTGATGACGCACGCGTTTTTCAAGGCACTGCTGTTTCTGGCGGCGGGTTCGGTCATCATGGGCGTGCACCACAACCAGGACATTCGCTGGATGGGCGGCTTGCGCAAGTACATGCCCATCACCTGGATCACCGCCTTGCTGGGATCGCTGGCGCTGATCGGTACACCGCTGTTTGCCGGTTTTTATTCCAAAGACAGCATCATCGAGGCGGTGCATTTCAGCAATCTGCCCGGCGCCGGGTTTGCCTACTTCGCGGTGCTGGCCGGTGTCTTCGTCACGGCCTTTTATTCCTTCCGCATGTACTTCCTGGTGTTTCACGGCAAGGAACGGTTTGATCAGAATCCGGATGCCCATCACGATGACCACGGACACGGCCACCACGACGAGCACCATGCGCCGCACGAGTCGCCCTGGGTGGTGACCGCGCCGCTGGTCCTGCTGGCGATTCCTTCGGTGGTGATTGGCTTCATGAGCATTGATGCGATGTTGTTTGGGGACTTCCTGAAAGACGCGATCATCGTCAACGCCGACAAACACCCGGCCATGGCCGAACTGGCCAAAATGTTCCACGGTCCGGCGCAAATGGCGCTGCACGGTTTGATGACAGCGCCTTTCTGGCTGGCGCTGGCGGGCGTTGCGGCGGCGTATTACATGTACATGGTCAACCCGGCCCTGCCGGCTGCCATCAAACGCCGGGTAGAGCCGCTCTACGCATTGCTCGAGAACAAGTACTACATGGACTGGTTCAATGAAAACGTGCTTGCACGCGGTGCCCGCGGGCTCGGTATCGGCCTCTGGAAGGGCGGCGACGAGAAGATGATTGACGGCGCGCTGGTCAATGGTTCCTGGAAACTGGTGGGCTGGGTCTCCAGCATCGTGCGCAAGGTCCAGACCGGCTACATCTACCACTATGCACTGGCCATGATCATGGGGATCTTCATCCTGATCAGCTATTTCGCGACCTGGCCGATGATCAAAGAACTGCTCAGCAAATAGGAATAACAAAAATGGGATTGTTGAGTCTTGCCATCTGGACGCCGATTTTTTTCGGCGTCGTGCTGCTGGCGCTCGGACGTGACGAGCAGGCGCAAAGTGTGCGCTGGATCGCGCTGATCGGTGCCCTCGTCAGTTTTTTGGTGACGCTGCCGTTGTACAGCGGGTTTGAGCTGGGCACGGCTGCGATGCAGTTTGTCGAAAAAGCTGCGTGGATTGACCGTTTCGACATCAACTACCACCTCGGCGTGGACGGCATCTCGATGTGGTTTGTGCTGCTGACAGCGTTTATCAACGTGGTCGTCATCATCGCGAGCTGGGAGTCCATCACCAGCCGCGTCAACCAGTACATGGCAGCCTTCCTGATTCTCAGCGGGCTGATGATCGGCGTGTTCACCGCGCTCGACGGCATGTTGTTCTACGTGTTCTTCGAGGCGACGCTGATCCCGATGTACCTGATCATCGGCATCTGGGGCGGCCCTAAGAAAATTTACGCCGCCTTCAAGTTCTTTCTCTACACGCTGCTCGGCTCCTTGCTGATGCTGGTTGCGCTGATCTTCCTGTACGTCAAGTCGGGCGGCAGTTTTGATCTGGCGACCTGGTACACCTTGCCGCTCAGTGGTTCTGCGCAAACTTTCCTGTTCTTTGCCTTTTTTGCGGCCTTTGCCGTCAAGGTGCCCATGTGGCCGGTACACACCTGGCTGCCCGACGTGCACGTGGAAGCGCCCACCGGCGGCTCCGCCGTGCTGGCGGCCATCATGCTCAAGCTCGGCGCCTATGGCTTCCTGCGTTTTTCGATGCCGATTGCGCCCGACGCCGCACGTGAATGGGCCTGGCTCATGATTGCGCTGTCGCTGATCGCGGTGATTTACGTGGGCCTGGTGGCCATGGTCCAGCAGGACATGAAGAAACTCGTGGCCTATTCGTCGGTGGCCCACATGGGATTTGTCACGCTGGGCTTTTTCATCTTCAATGACCTCGGTGTGTCGGGCGGCATTGTGCAGATGATTGCGCATGGCTTTGTCTCCGGCGCAATGTTCCTGTGTATCGGCGTGTTGTACGACCGTGTGCACTCGCGCGAGATTGCGAGTTACGGCGGCGTTGTCAACACCATGCCCAAGTTCACCGCGTTTGCGCTGCTGTTTGCCATGGCCAACTGCGGCCTGCCGGCCACTGCCGGTTTTGTGGGCGAGTGGATGGTCATTCTGGGCGCCATCAAGTTCAATTTCTGGATCGGTCTGGCGGCGTCCACCGCCCTGATTTTCGGCGCTGCCTACACACTGTGGATGTTCAAGCGGGTCTACCTCGGGCCTGTCACCAATGACGACGTCAAGGGCCTGACCGACATCAACAGCCGCGAATTCCTGATGCTGTCGCTGCTGGCGATAGCCGTGATGGTCATGGGCATTTATCCCAAGCCCTTCACCGATGTGATGGACAGCTCGGTGGCCGGCCTGCTCAAGCATGTGGCCGTCTCCAAGCTCCCCTAAGCAACCCTTCCAAAAGAATTCAGATGATTGACAAACTCAGTTGGATCGCGGTTTACCCGGAGATCGTTCTATTGACGATGGCCTGTGTCATCTTGCTGGTGGACCTGGGCGTCAAAAGCCCGCAGCGCACGCTGACCTATGTGTTGACGCTGCTCACGCTGGCTGTGGTGGCTGCGCTGACGGCCGTCTACGCCATCGGCGGCAACACGGTGTACGGCTTCGGCAACATGGTGGTGAGCGACCCCATGGCCAACTGGCTCAAGTGTTTCGCTTCGGTCGCCATGATGGTTACGCTGGTTTATGCGCGTCCCTATGCCGCAGACCGGCAGATGCTGCGCGGCGGCGAGTTGTTCACACTGGCCATGTTTGCGCTGCTGGGCATTTTCGTGATGATCTCGGGCCACAACTTCCTGGTGATCTACATGGGCCTGGAGTTGATGACCTTGTGCAGTTACGCGCTGGTGGCGCTGCGCCGCGATAACGCGACCGCCACCGAGGCGGCGATGAAATATTTCGTGCTCGGCGCCCTGGCTTCGGGCTTCCTGCTGTACGGCCTGTCCATGATGTACGGTGCCACCGGCTCCCTCGACGTGGGTGAGGTGTACAAAGCCATTGCCAGCCGCCAGGTGAAGCATTCGGTACTGGTGTTCGGTTTGGTCTTTATCGTGGCCGGCCTGGCCTTCAAGCTGGGCGCCGTGCCTTTCCACATGTGGCTGCCCGATGTTTACCAGGGCGCCCCCACCGCCATCACCTTGCTGATCGGCGCAGCGCCCCAGCTCGCGGCCTTTGCCATCTGTATCCGCCTGCTGGTGCAAGGCCTGTTGCCGCTGGCCATCGACTGGCAGCAGATGCTTGCCATTCTTGCCATAGGTTCGCTGCTCGTGGGTAACCTGGCGGCGATTGCGCAGTCCAACCTCAAGCGCATGCTTGCGTTTTCGACCATCTCGCAAATGGGTTTCCTGCTGCTGGCGCTGCTGGCAGGCGTCGTGAACGGCAACAAGCTCAACGCTGAATTTGCCTACGGCGCGGCCATGTTCTACGTCATCACTTATGTGCTGACCACCCTCGCGGTCTTCGGCATTATTTTGCTGCTTGCGCGTGCGGGCCATGAGTCCGAGGAAATCACCGATCTGGCCGGCCTGAACCAGCGCAGCCCGCTGTTTGCGGGTGTCATGGCTGTCTGCATGTTCTCGCTGGCCGGTGTGCCGCCGGTGGTTGGTTTCTATGCCAAGCTCGGCGTCCTGCAGGCGCTGGTGTCTTCGCAGCAAACCCTGTACGTCGTGCTCGCCGTGTTTGCCGTGATGATGTCGCTGGTCGGCGCCTTCTACTACCTGCGGGTGGTCAAGGTGATGTATTTCGATGCGCCCAACCCCGGCATGCCAACCGCCATCGATGCACCCACTGACGCGCGTGTGGTCCTTTCCATCAATGGTGCGCTGGTTCTGCTGCTCGGCCTCATGCCCGGTGGGTTGATGACCTTGTGCACCCAGGCCATTGCCAGCGTCGTGAAATCCCTGGGGACCTGAGCCCGCATGACCCAGACTGCCTCGGTGTGGCTGGTAGTGGTGCTGGCCTTGCTGGCCGCCAATCTGCCTTTCATCAGCAACCGGCTGCTTGCTGTCTATCCCCTCAACGGGCCCAAGATGCTCGCGGTGCGGCTTGGCGAGATGGTGTTGTGGTATTTCGTGGTCGGCGGCATCGGCTTGTTTCTGGAGCAACGTGCCGGCCAGATCGCGCCGCAGGGGTGGGAGTTTTATGCGATCACTGCCACGCTGTTCATCACCTTCGCCTTTCCGGGCTTTGTGTACCGCTACCTGTTCAAGCACCGCTAGGGACCCTCAGCATGGCGGCGGCTGATACGTACCCAGCGCCTCCCGGCAAGGCAGACGACGCTCACCTCAAGGAGCGCACGCTCACCAGCCACGAATTGCTCAAAGGGCATTTTCTGCATGCCTTTCGCGACACTGTGCGTTTGCCGGACGGCAGCGAAGCGTCGCGCGAGTACGTGCGCCACCCCGGCGCGGTGATGGTGATTGCCCAGCTCGACGACGGCCGCCTGGTGCTTGAGCGCCAGTACCGCTACCCGGTGCACGCCGTGATGGTCGAATTTCCTGCCGGCAAGCTCGATGCCGGTGAAGCTTCTCTGGCCTGCGCGCAACGGGAGTTGCTGGAAGAAACAGGCTACACCGCCCGCCGCTGGGCCCGCGCCGGTGTGATGCACCCGGTGATTTCCTACTCCACCGAGTTCATCGACATCTGGTTTGCCAAAGACCTGACTGCTGGTGAACGCCAGCTCGATGCAGGGGAATTTCTCGATGTCTTCACCGCCAGCCCGGCTGAGTTGCTGCAGTGGTGCTGCGATGGCCGTGTTACCGACGGCAAGACCCTGACGGGCGCGCTCTGGCTGCAAAACGTCTTGTCCGGCGCATGGGCTCTGGACTGGCAGGACAGCGCAGACCTGGACGCTGCCCGATAATCAGGGCATGAAAGTTCTTAACCTCCAGTGTTCGCACCAGCACGCCTTTGAAGGCTGGTTTGCATCGGAAGAGGACTTTCAGGGTCAACGCGCGCGAGGCCTGGTCACCTGCCCCTTGTGCGCAGACCCAGCCATTCAGAAAATGCCAAGCGCACCCCGTCTCAATTTTGGTGCAGCAGCTGACGCACCGCCAGCAGCCTCTGCCTCCCGTGAGCTTTCGCTACCCGCAGCAAATGCTGCCATCAGTTCTGCGCACGATGTCACGCCGGTCGTCGACGGCTCGGTCAGGCAGGCGGAGTTTCTGCAAGCCTTGCGCAAGGTGATGGCCAACACCGAAGACGTCGGCCACCGCTTTGCCGACGAGGCGCGCGCCATGCACTACGGCGATGCCGAGCAGCGCAGCATACGCGGCCAGGCCAGTCGCGCTGAAGCCATTGAGCTGATCGAGGAGGGCATTGAGGTGATGCCTTTGCCGCTGCCTGCGGCCGTGAAAGAAACACTGCAGTAGTGTTTGCCTGTCATCCCGGACTTGATCCGGGATCCATGCCCGAGGGCTACCACCGTTCGGGCTGAGCCTGTCGAAGCCTTCTTCGCCTCGGACTGTGTGGTCTGCCAACAAGCCGGGGGTTGCCCGGCGGCAACTTACTTTCTTTTTGCGTCGCCAAAAGAAAAGTAAGCAAAAGAAAAGGCGACCCGATGGTCCGGGTCCTCTGCGCTGCGCTTCGGGGCAACCTGCGGTGCTCGCCGAAAACGGGGTGGAGCTCGAACTCGCTTCGCTCAGACAATCGCTCGCCCTGATCCGTTTTCGGCTGCGCTCCTCGGCCCAGCCCGACGGGTGGGGAGAGACTAATGCGGGGACAAAAGTCCGGAGCAGAAGAAGCGCGCAGCGCTTCTTCTGCGGGAATCCCAACAGACCGTCATGTTTGCACGCGAGCGCAGCGCACGCGGCCAAATGAGGCTCCCTTCCATCGCCCAGCGGGGCGAGGGAAGGGCGGGGGGTTGGGAGTGGGGAGTCCATGCCGCTGCAATCGCTATCAATTCAATAGCTGCTTGCACACGCCAGTCCAGGGCTACAGGCTGATTTCGTTGATCATTTTTTGCAGGTGGGCAGCTTTTCTGCAAGCTCTCCACTTGTCATCCCGGACTCGATCCGGGATCCCTGTGGCATGCACCTCCGACCTGAATTCGCGTTGCATGGATTGCGGGTCGGGCCCGCAATGACAACGCCATCAAGGATACAAACCCCGCAACTCACGCGTATGCAAAATCCGCTTGCAGGCCACGATAAACGTCGCCGTGCGCAAGCTGACCTTGTGGTCCTGCGACACCTGCCAGACGCCGGCAAAAGCTTCTTTCATGATGCGCACCAGGCGGGCGTTGATTTCGGCTTCGTCCCAGAAGAAGCTTGAAAAATCCTGCACCCATTCGAAGTAGCTGACGGTCACGCCGCCGGCGTTGGCGATCACGTCGGGCAGCACCAGCACATTGCGTTCCTGCAGGATGTCGTCGGCCTCGGGCGTGGTCGGGCCGTTGGCGCCTTCGATCACCATACGCGCCTTGATGCGGCCGGCGTTGTGTTTGGTGATCTGCTGCTCCAGCGCGGCAGGGATCAATATCTCGCAATCGACGTCCCAAAACTTGTCGTCGGCCAGGGTTTCAGCCTGCGCAAAACCGCCGACGCTGCCGGTTTCGAGCACATGTTTGAGCAGCGAGGGCACGTCCAGGCCAGCCTCGCGGTAAATCGTGCCACCGTGGTCCTGCACCGCGACGATGCGCGCGCCGGCTTCGGCAAACAGCTTGCCGGCCACACCGCCGACGTTACCGAAGCCCTGCACCGCGACGCGTGCTTTGCTGATGTCCAGGCCAATGTGTTGGGCGGCTTCAGCGCCTACCGTGAATACGCCGCGCCCGGTGGCTTCACGCCGGCCCAGCGAGCCACCCAGGTCCACCGGCTTGCCGGTCACCACGCCGGTCGAGGTCGATCCGGTGTTCATCGAGTAGGTGTCCATCATCCAGGCCATGATCTGCTCGTTAGTGTTCACATCGGGCGCGGGGATGTCCTTGTTCGGGCCGATGATGATGCCGATCTCGCTGGTGTAGCGGCGCGTCATGCGCTCAAGCTCACCGCGCGACAGCTTTTTCGGGTCCACACGAATGCCGCCCTTGGCGCCGCCGTAAGGCACGTTGACGGCGGCGTTCTTGATCGACATCCAGGCCGACAATGCCATCACCTCGGACAAGGTCACATCCTGGTGAAAACGCACGCCGCCCTTGCCAGGACCGCGCGAGACGTTGTGCTGCACCCGGTAACCCTCAAAGTGCGCCACCGTGCCGTCGTCCATGTGGATGGGCACATCCACGATCAGGATGCGTTTGGGGCGCTTGAGGGTTTCGGCCCAGCGCGCCAGATTGCCCAGATGCGGGATGACCCGGTCCACCTGCTGCAGGTAGTTGCCCCAGGGGCCGAGCTGGTCGGCCTGCAGGTAGGAGGGCAGGGAATGCAAAAGCGCGGCAGAGGCGGGCGCTGCGGTGGGGCTGGAAGCGTGCGACATGGAAAAACTCCTGGTGAAGATCCGATGTCCCACAGCTTAGGACGATGGCCACGACCTGTCCAAGGCCAGCTTGCTGCATTCACATGCATTTAATGCATAACCTTGTCTTCAAGGTGTCGCCTTCAGGGGGCGGTGCCGTGAACCGCTCACCACCTTGATGGTGCGAGCTTCAGTCCATGAACTGCAGGGCCGCCAGCCGGGCGTAGACCCCATTGGCCGCCACCAGCGCGTCGTGTGTGCCCTGCTCAACCAGTTTGCCGTGGTCCAGCACGATGATGCGGTCGGCCTGCTGCACCGTCGCCAGCCGGTGTGCGATGACCAGCGTGGTGCGGCCCTTCATGGCCGATTCGAGCGCAGCCTGCACCATGCGTTCGCTTTCGGCGTCGAGTGCGCTGGTGGCCTCGTCGAGCAGCAGCAGCGGCGAGTTTTTCAGCATGGCGCGCGCAATCGCGATGCGCTGGCGCTGCCCGCCCGACAGGCGCACACCGCGCTCGCCGAGGAAGGTGTCGTAACCCTCCGGCAAGGTCATGATGAAGTCATGCGCAAACGCGGCCTGCGCGGCGGCTTTGGTTTCCGCGTCGCTGGCGCCGGGTTTGCCGTAACGAATGTTCTCCAGCGCGCTGGTTGAAAAAATTACCGCGTCCTGCGGCACGATGCCGATGCGTCCGCGCAGGTCTTGCAGCGACAGCGCACGCGTCGCCACGCCGTCGATATCGATGCGGCCCGAGGCCGGGTCGTAAAAACGCAGCAGCAACTGGAACACCGTGCTTTTGCCGGCGCCGCTGGGCCCAACGATGGCCACGGTTTCGCCGGGCGCCACGTTCAGCGAAAAATCAATCAGTGCAGGCTGCAGTGGACGCGACGGATAATGAAAGTTCACCGCTTCAAATTTGATAGCGCTTCCCGACGGCAGGACAGGGGCTACAGCCGGATTGGATGGTGAAGTCACGGGTGAACGAGTCTCCAGCAGCTCCATCAGCCGCTCGGTTGCGCCAGCGGCGCGCAGCAGGTCGCCATAAACTTCGCCGAGCACTGCGGTGGCGCCGGCCAGGATGATCACATAGACCACGGTCTGGCCAAGGTGCCCGGCCGTGATGTCGCCGCGCATCACCGCCTGTGTGCCCTGGTACAGGCCCCAGAGCAGCGCGCCCGAAGTGGCGATGATGATGAAGGCGATCAACACCGAGCGTGCCCGCGTGCGGCGCACGGCGGTGTCGAAGGCGTCCTGGGTCGACACATCAAAACGCGCCGACTCGCGCGCCTCGGCGGCGTAACTCTGCACCACCGGGATGGCGTTGAGCACCTCGGCCGCAATCGCGCTGGAGTCGGCCACCCGGTCCTGGCTGGCACGCGAGAGCTTGCGCACACGCCGGCCAAACCACACCGAGGGCAGCACGATCAGCACCAGCACACCCAGCACCTGAACCATCAGGCGGGGGTTGGTGTAGACCAGCATGCCCAGCGCGCCCACGCCCATGACCGCATTGCGCAAGCCCATGCTCAGTGACGAGCCGACGACGGTCTGCACCAGCGTGGTGTCGCCGGTCAGGCGCGACAACACCTCGCCGGTCTGCGTGGTCTCAAAAAACTCCGGGCTCTGGCGCAGCACATGGCCGTAGACCGCATTGCGCAGGTCGGCCGTCACACGTTCGCCCAGCCAGCTCACCATGTAAAAGCGGCCGGCCGAAAAAAGCCCCAGCGCCGCGGCCACGCCAAACAGCTCGAAGAAGTGGGTACGCAGCGCCATCAAGGCCTGTCCCTTGTCGGCGGCATCCAGGCCGCCGTCGATCAGGCTGCGCAACGCCAGCGGAAACACCAGTGTGGCCACCGCTGCCATCACCAGAAAAAACATGGCCAGCACAATGCGGCCGCGGTAGGGGCGCAGAAAGGGCAAAAGGCCGGACAGCGAGCGGGGTTGGCCCTTGGGTGCCACGGCGGCGGAGGAGGAAGTAGCCATGCAAGGAGTTTAGTCGGGCTCAGGCGCGCAGCAGCCAGGACTCGGGGTGTGCAAGACGGATGGCAGGGCAAGCCCGCACATACTGCGGCTTGAAAAGTCCTAAAATTTGCGGTGGCATTCCGCTTCGTTCATGGTTCGTCCCTGGCGACCTTGCCGCGCTGAACTTGCGAGCCATGACATCTCTGACTGACCCTTCCCTCAAAACCATTCGCATAGGCGCCGGCGCCGGTTATTCGGGCGACCGCATTCCACCCGCCATTGAGCTGGCAGAAAAGGGCGATCTCGACTACCTGGTGTTCGAGTGCCTGGCAGAGCGCACCATCGCCCTGGCCCAGCTGGAGCGCAGCCAGGACGCGCGGCGCGGCTTTGACCCCTTGCTTCGGGATCGTATGGAGGCGGTGCTGCTTTCCTGCGCCAGCCAGGGCGTGAAAATCATCACCAACATGGGCGCTGCCAACCCGCAGGCTGCTGGCGAAGAGGTCATCCGGATCGCGCGCGAGCTGGGCCTGACGCGCCTGAAGGTGGCGGTGGTGCACGGGGACGACGTGTTGCCCCTGATCCATGCGCAGGACCTGAACATTCTCGAAAGTGGCGCATCCCTGCAGTCGCTGGGCACTTCGGTGCTTTCAGCCAACGCCTACATCGGTGCCGAGGCGTTGGTGCAGGCACTTGAGCTGGGTGCGGATGTGGTCATTACCGGCCGGGTTGCTGACCCCGCCCTGTTTCTGGCGCCGCTCATTCACACCTTTGGCTGGTCCATGACCGACTGGCAAAAAATGGGGCAGGGCACCGTCGTCGGTCATTTGCTGGAGTGTGCAGGGCAGGTCACGGGCGGGTATTTTGCCGACCCAGGTTACCGCGATGTGCCTGACCTCGCCAATCTGGGTTTTCCCATCGCCGAGGTATCGGCAGACGGCCGCGCCACCCTGACCAAGGTGGAGGGTTCGGGCGGTTGTGTCACCGTGGCCACCTGCACGGCGCAGCTTTTGTATGAGATTGAAAACCCCTCCAGTTACCTGCAGCCTGACGTGGTGGCAGACTTTTCGGGGGTCACGCTGACCGAGGTCGCGCCCAACAGGGTCCGCATCCAGGGCGCCACGGGCCGCCAGCGTCCATCCAGCCTGAAGGTGACCGTGGGCTACCGCGATGGTTTTATCGGCGAGGGGCAAATTTCCTACGCTGGCCTGGGTGCGCAGGCACGCGGCCTGCTCGCGCTGGACGTGCTGCGCCAGCGGCTGGACGCTTCGGGCATTCAGGCGCTGGACAGCCGTTATGAGCTGATTGGCGTCAACGCCATTCATGGGCCAAGCCTGTCTGCCGGTTATGAGCCGTACGAAGTCCGGGTTCGTGTGGCCATGCGTGTGAGCAACCGAAAAGACGCTGAACGTGTGGCCAACGAGGTGGAGGCGATGTACCTCAACGGTCCGGCCGGTGGCGGCGGTGTCACCAAGTCGGTCCGCGAGGTGATTGCCGCAGGCTCCGTGCTGCTGCCGCGCGACCTGGTGCAGACCAGCGTGACAACGCTGGAACTTTAGAACAAGGTCTGAACATGCTGCTGCGCGACATTGCCCATTCACGAACCGGAGACAAGGGAAACCGCTCCACTATTTCCGTCATTGCGTTCGACCTGAAGGACTTTGCCGCGATTGAACGCTGCATCACGGCCGAGCGTGTGCGCAAACACTATGGCGACATCGTCAAAGGCGAGGTCGACCGGTATGTGCTGCCGCAGCTGGGTGCCTTAAACTTTGTTTTGCACGACGCGCTGGGCGGCGGCGTTACCCGGTCTCTGGCGCTGGACGCGCATGGCAAATGCCTGAGCTCGGCCATCCTCGGCATGGCGGTCGAATAAGCGCACAGCAGTTTCAGTTCTGTTTCAAGCATCCACAATTTTTAAACCGGAGACAACACCATGAAGTGCAAATCGATTCTTTTCCTGGCCATGGCCAGCCTTTCCTTCACGGCTTTTGGCCAGGCTTTTCCGAACAAGCCGATCAAGGCCATCGTGCCCTTTGCCGCGGGCAGCGCCACCGACACGGTTGGCCGCGCCTTTGCCGCCAAGATGACCGAGACCCTGGGCCAGACCGTCGTGGTCGAGAACAAACCCGGCGTCAACGGCATGCTTGGCGCGGACGCGGTGGCCAAGTCCGCGCCGGACGGCTACACCATCCTCATCGGCACCAACAGCACCAACGCCGCCCTCAAGAGCCTGATGAAAACGCTGCCCTACAACCAGGACACCGCCTTCACCCCCGTGGCTTACATCGGCTCGGTGCCGCTGATCGTTGCCGTCAACAATGACGTGCCGGCAAAAAGCCTGCGTGAGCTGGTGACCCTGGGCAAAACCAAGGCAGGTCACATCACCTCGGCCAGCGCCAGCACCTCGCAGCTCGTCTCGTCTGAAATGCTGGCCAGCATGGCCGGCATTTCGTTCACGAGCGTGCCCTACAAAAGCGGTCCCGCCGCCATGACTGACCTGATAGGCGGCCAGGTGATGATGTTCACCGCCGACTTTGCCGTCATGCTGCCGCAGATCAAGGGCGGCAAGATCCGCGGCCTGGCTGTCACATCGACCAAGCGTTCGCCCGCCATCCCCGAACTGCCCACGGTCAATGAAGCCCTGGGGTTGAAAGACTATGAGCTGATCGCCTACTTCGCCGTGTTTGCACCGGCTGGCACGCCGCCCGACATCGTTGCCAAGTTGAATCAGGCCGTCAACGCCGCCGCGCAAAGCAAAGACATCCAGGAAAAATTCTCGGCCATCGGTTTTGCGGTTGAGCCCGGCACGCCGGAAGCCTTGGGCCAGCGCAACACGATGGAAACCGCCAAATGGGCCAAGGCGATTCGCGACGCGAAGATCGAGCCGCAATAAGCAGGTTTCCTGGTACCAGCCGCCGGACCAGGCGGCTGGCCATGCGTCCGTGCGTGAGTGGTGCCCTTGCTCAGCCCTGTGTGGGCTGGCTCGCCTTTCGGGCCTTGGGCGCTGGTTTGCCCAGCACCTTGCCCGCCGCCGCCTGGCGCAGCCCGGCCAGCGCCGGCGCCAGCACCGTCATGTCGGCATCGGCCGCATACACCGCGTAGGCCGGGTACAAAAATTCTGGCGCGCCGGCCACGCGGTGCAGGCGTCCTTGCGCGATGTGGGGACGCACCACGTTCTGCCGGAAATAACCGGCGCCGCCCACGGCCAGCAGGTATTCCAGCCCCAGCGGCCCCAGGCTGGACGACAGGCCCACGCTGGACAGTTCAGGAAACGCCAGGCTGTGCTGCGCGGCAAATTCGCGGCCCCAGTCCACATACACATAGTCGGCGGACTGCGGCGCCTGGCGCGCCGGCGTGGTGCTGACCAGCACCAGTTTTTCCTCGATCAGCAGCTCGACGCGCAAGCCGGGCCGCTGGCGCGGTGCGTAGGCGATCACGATGTCCAGCGTGCCGTGCGCCACGCGTTCGAGCAGGTCCTCGGCCACGCCGACCTCGGTGCGCAGCGCCAGGTCCGGCGCGTTGCCGCGCATCCAGAGCAGCCAGTCGAGCAGCAGCGGCTGCCACAGACTGATCTCGCAGCCCACCGTGACCAACGCACGCCGCCCCGGCGGCACCGCCATCTGCTGGCGTGCGCGCTCCCAGACCTGCACCAGCGTCATCGCATGGCGCACAAACTGCTCGCCGGCTGGCGTCAGTGAGGCGCCGGCCTTGTTGCGCACAAAAAGCTGGCGGCCCAGCAGGTCTTCCAGCGTTTTCACGCGCGCGCTGACCGCCGTCTGCGTCACATGCAGGCGCTCGGCCGCCTGCACAAAGCTGTGGCAGGCCACGATCTCCAGAAAGGTGCGGGCGAGGTTGATGTCCATGGGGTGTCTTCTCTTTTTTAGGCTGTTCTATCCAGCACTTTTTGTGCACTCAAACGCAATATAAGTCGTTTTACTTTTATACTGGTTAACCCTATATTTGATGCATGACCTCTGACAAGCAGCCTTCTACTGCCCTCAAGTCACACAAAGGAAACACCATGACCACCGCCACATTTTTCACCGCTTCTGCCTCTGCCTCCATGGGCCAGCCTTCGGCCGTTCGCCCCCTTGCCCGCAAGACACCGGCCGGTACGTCGGCCCGGCCGGCCACAACCGAGGTTGCCACCCGTGCCGCTTATCCCTGGATGACGCAAACCATGCTCGGCAAGCTGAGTGCCCGCGCCCGGCGCTTGATGCGCGCGGACTACTGATCCGGCCGATTAATCAGCAGCCGGAAGCTATTATTTTGATAGCTGCTTGCGCTTATCCGCTATGGGCTGGAGGCTGATTTGGCTTGGAATATTGGCTAAGGAAGCAGGCGCCGCACTTCCTCGAACACGGCCTCAAACGCCGGCGTGCCTGGCGTCACCAGGTCAAAGTGCCCGGCATGGGCTACGTCACGAAGGCGGACGCGGCTGGCCGCTTCGGCAGGTAATGCGTTGCGGTAGTCGCGCGCAGCACGCAGCGGCACAATCTGGTCGTCCGTCGCGCTGACCATCACCACCGAGCGAACGCTTTCCGGCAAGCCCAGGCGTGCTGGCGACACATCGGCAAACGGATCGCTGCCGCCGCCGTTGAGCCGCTCCAGAATGCCGCGCCCGCAACTGCCGGGCAGGCGCGGCGCAAACGCCGCCAGGTCCCCGACACCGGCAATACCCACGACGCTGTGCACAGGCAGCGGCTCGTTCGGCTGGCGCAGTGCGCTGCCGGCAGGCAAGCCGGCACGCGAAGCAGCCCACAGCGCCAGATGCCCGCCCGCCGAGTGGCCGGTGAGTACGCTGCGCTTGGTGTCTATGCCCAGCGCTGGTCCGTCGCTGCGCAGCCGGTCCACGGCCGCAGCCACATCAAGGTAGAGGTTCGGGTAACCGCCGCCCGCTTCATTGGCACGCCGGTAACCGACGTTCCACACCGCGATGCCGCGCCGCGCCCAATCGGCAGCCAGCGGCCGCAACTGCTCCCGCCCCGCGCCGGGAAAGTCCGACCAGCAGCCACCGTGGATCAGGATGGCGACAGGGTGCGGGCCTTTGCCTGCGGGCAGGAAAATATCAATGCCCTGGCTGGGTGCCGCGCCGTAACGGATTTCGTGTGTGGGTGCAGGGCGGGGCAGGGCGAGGAAGTCCTTCAGGTCGGCGGCACCAGCGGGAGATGCCAGCGCGTAGAGCGCGAGGGCCGACAGTGTTGAAAGTTTCTTGAGGAGAACATGCATGGTGATGGTCCCTGGACAATTGCTCAGTAGATCATCGGCCACCCAGCGGCTTTGCAGGCGATCAGGCCGCACGCGTGAAAGTCATTACCCAGTTCGTTTCCCAGGTCGCGCCGCCGTCGGCCGAGAATGCCTGTTCCCAGCGTGGTACATCGGGCGCCGCCATGGTCCACAGAAAGCGCAGCTTGATCGGTCGGTCGTCCAGCGTGTCGTCACCGTAGAAGGTGCCCACGCCGTCCTTGAACGCCCCGACCATGGGCGCATCAAGCCGCCCAGGCACCCGCCCGTCCAGCCACCAGATCGTCCATTGGTGCGTAATCGGGTTGAAGGAACGAAGCGTGACAGCGCGGTAAGGCGCGCTCGGCAAGTCGATCACGTTGTCATCCACATTGCCGAGTCCTCCCAGCAGGGTTTGCACGTGGCAGGTGCCATCGAACTCTTCCCAGTCGGTGCTGTTGGCGAGCCGCTGCTTCAGGCGGCGGTGGCTGACTTGCCAGTTGCCGGGGAAGAAGTTGAAGTCGGTGGGGATGCGAGATGGATTCATTGGTGACTTGCTACTGGAGTCAGAACGATGAACTTTAGGGAAACTCTGAACAAGTCCACCGATCAGATGTGTTGACCGTTGAGATACACAAAGGAGCAGCAGCGATGGACCAGATCAGTTTCGCGGACGCA
>NZ_JAYWHI010000066.1:0-57181 GCF_043778355.1 Polaromonas sp. | reverse complement strand
AGCTTGCCTTTGCCGTGCTGCGCGTCAATGCGCTTTTGACCACCGCCGAGCCGGGCTGCAGCGCGCTTTTTTTCAAGTTGTTCAAGAATTTCCTGCATGGTGTGCTTTCTCTGTCTTTTAATTCACTACGT
This sequence comes from Polaromonas sp., assembly GCF_043778355.1. Taxonomy (GTDB): domain Bacteria; phylum Pseudomonadota; class Gammaproteobacteria; order Burkholderiales; family Burkholderiaceae_C; genus Polaromonas. The sequence continues at coordinate 57,050 of NZ_JAYWHI010000066.1, read as the reverse complement.
TTTTGATAGCTACTCAGGTCCGTTTGACATGGGCTGAGAGCAGATTTCGTGCTGCAGTGGAGGCCGGGATGCGGCCCCCGGCCACATCGACCAGCATCGCTGGCAACAAGGCGCTGACGGCCGGGTCCTGGCGAAAGGCCTGTTTGAGCGCCGCGTCAATACGCTCCCACATCCAGGACAGCGACTGCTGCTGGCGCCGAGCGGCCAGCCGACCATTGGCCGTCTGGACCGTCCTGAACTGCGTCACCGCCGTCCAGAAGGCATCGACGCCTGTGTTGTGCAGCGCGCTGAGCTGGATCACCTGCGGGTGCCAGAAAGTGTCATAGGCCGCCGCCTGCGCCTGGCCCATCGCGTTGTTGACCAGGCCGAACAAACGCATGGCCGAGGTGATCTGGGCCTGGGCGCGCATCGCGGCATCTGCGTCGATGTCAGCCTTGTTGATGATGACCAGGTCGGCCAGTTCCATCACACCCTTTTTGATGGCCTGCAGGTCATCGCCGGCATTGGGTAGTTGCATCAGCACAAACATGTCGGTCATGTTGGCCACTGCGGTCTCAGACTGACCGACTCCGACGGTTTCAACAATCACGATGTCATAACCTGCCGCTTCGCAGACCAGCATGGCCTCACGGGTTTTTTCGGCGACGCCGCCCAGGGTGCCGCTCGAGGGACTGGGCCGGATGTAGGCTTTTTCATGCACCGACAACTGCTCCATGCGGGTTTTGTCACCGAGGATGGAGCCGCCCGACACGGTGGATGAGGGGTCGATGGTCAGCACCGCCACACGATGCCCCAGCTTGATCAAATACAGGCCCAGTACTTCAATAAAGGTCGATTTACCAACGCCCGGCACACCACTGATGCCAAGGCGAAAGGCTTTGCCGGTGTGGGGGAGCAAGGTGGTCAACAACTCGTCGCCCTGGGCGCGGTGGTCGGTGCGCGTCGATTCGAGCAAGGTGATGGCTTTGGCGATGGCGCGGCGCTGCGCAGCGGCATCGCCGTGCAGAACCGACTCGACCAGATCGCCGGGAATCACTTCAACGCAGCCTTGATCTGCTCCAGCACATCCTTGGCGGAAGCCGGAATCGGTGTGCCCGGACCGTAGATGCCCTTCACGCCAGCCTCGTACAGCATCTCGTAGTCCTGGCGCGGTATCACGCCGCCGACAAACACAATGATGTCGTCGGCGCCCTGCTTCTTGAGCTCGGCGATGATGGCCGGCACCAGGGTCTTGTGGCCGGCAGCAAGCGTCGAGACACCAACGGCATGCACGTCGTTTTCAATGGCCTGGCGCGCGCACTCTTCGGGCGTCTGGAACAGCGGCCCCATGTCCACGTCAAAGCCCAAATCGGCAAAGGCCGTGGCCACCACCTTGGCGCCACGGTCATGGCCATCCTGACCGAGCTTGGAAATCATCACGCGCGGGCGCCGGCCCTGCGCCTCGGCGAAGGCGTTGATCTCGGTCTTGAGGTTTTCCCAGCCTTCGGCCGAGTCATAAGCGGCTGCATACACACCGGTCACCTTTTGCGTGTCGGCGCGGTGGCGCCCGTAAACTTTTTCAAGTGCATCACTGACCTCACCCACCGTGGCGCGCAGGCGCACGGCCTGGATGCTGAGGTCCAGCAGGTTGCCGTCGTTATTTTCCGCAGCGGCGGTCAGCGCGTCCAGCGCAGCCTGTACGGCGGCCGTGTCGCGGTTGGAACGGATCGCCTTCAGACGCGTGATCTGCCCGTCGCGCACCGCGACATTGTCGATATCGCGGGTTTCGATGGCATCTTCCGTCTTGAGCTTGTACTTGTTGACGCCGACGATGACATCCTTGCCGCTGTCGATACGTGCCTGCTTTTCAGCGGCCGCCGCCTCGATCTTGAGCTTGGCCCAGCCACTGTCCACCGCTTTGGTCATGCCGCCCATGGCATCGACCTCTTCAATGATGGCCCAGGCCGCATCGGCCATGTCCTGCGTGAGTTTTTCCATCATGTAGCTGCCGGCCCAGGGGTCAATCACATGGGGGATATGGGTTTCCTCCTGGATGATGAGCTGGGTGTTGCGGGCAATGCGCGAGGAGAACTCGGTGGGCAGCGCAATCGCCTCGTCAAAACTGTTGGTGTGCAGGCTTTGTGTGCCGCCGAACACCGCAGCCATGGCCTCGATGGTGGTGCGCACCACATTGTTGTAGGGGTCCTGCTCGGTCAGGCTCCAGCCCGAAGTCTGGCAATGTGTGCGCAGCATCAGGCTCTTCGGGCTTTTGGCGTTGAACTCTTTCATGATGCGGCACCAGAGCAGGCGCGCCGCGCGCATCTTGGCGACTTCAAGATAGAAGTTCATGCCGATGGCCCAGAAGAAGCTCAGGCGGCCGGCAAAACCGTCGACGTCCAGTCCTTTGGCAATCGCGGTCTTCACATACTCCTTGCCGTCGGCCAGGGTGAAGGCCAATTCGAGTGCCTGGTTCGCACCGGCTTCCTGCATGTGGTAACCGGAGATGGAAATCGAGTTGAACTTCGGCATGTGTTTGGCCGTGTACTCGATGATGTCGCCGATGATACGAATGCTGGGCGCCGGCGGAAAGATGTAGGTGTTACGCACCATGAACTCTTTGAGGATGTCGTTCTGGATGGTGCCGCTGAGCTGGTCTTGCGCCACGCCCTGCTCTTCCGCCGCCACCACATATCCGGCCAGCACCGGCAGGACCGCGCCGTTCATGGTCATGGACACCGACACCTTGTCCAGCGGGATCTGGTCGAACAGGATCTTCATGTCCTCAACGCTGTCAATCGCCACGCCGGCCTTGCCGACGTCGCCTGTCACGCGCGGATGGTCGCTGTCGTAACCGCGGTGTGTCGCCAGATCGAAGGCGACGGAGACGCCCTGCCCGCCGGCGGCCAAGGCTTTGCGGTAGAAAGCATTGGACTCTTCCGCTGTTGAAAAACCGGCGTACTGGCGGATGGTCCACGGGCGCACCGCATACATGGTGGCTTGCGGGCCGCGGATGAAGGGCTCGAAGCCCGGCAGGGTGTCGGTGTAAGGCAGGTCCTTGACATCGTCGGACGTGTACAAGGGCTTGACGGTGATGCCGTCCGGGGTGTGCCAGTCAAGCGCGCCGAGGTCGCCTCCCGGTGCGGACTTCGCTGCGGCCTTGACCCAGGCCTCCATGCTGGCGGGGGCAAATACAGGGGAAGACGGTGGTTTTTGATGGTTCATGGCGCGTGCGGATGCCGTTGCCGGACAGGTTCTGTAAGTGCGCCCAGTTTACATTATTTATAATTATTGATGCAAAATTTAGTTTCAGATAAGATCACGGCCAAGCTTATTGACCTCTCGAACCCACCATGGCCGCTGTTTCACTGACTCCACGTGCCCTCTATGAAGAGGTGGCGGAGCTGCTTCGCCAGCGCATTTTCAGCCGTGAACTTGCGCCCGGCAGCTGGATTGACGAGCTCAAACTGGCCGAGGAGTACGGCATCAGCCGCACACCGTTGCGCGAAGCGCTCAAGGTGCTGGCCACCGAGGGCCTGGTCACCATGAAGGTCCGACGCGGCGCCTATGTGACCGAAGTGTCAGAGCGCGACCTCGCCGATGTGTACCACCTGCTCGCCCTGCTGGAGAGCGACGCAGCCGGGGTGGTGGCGACTCAGGCCACTGAGGCCCAGCTCAAGGAGTTGCAGGGCCTGCACCGCGAGCTTGAAAAAGCCGTGGCCAACCGTGAACGCTTTTTTGAGATCAACGAAGCCTTCCACATGCGCCTGCTGGAGATCGCCGACAACCGCTGGCGCGACCAGATGGTGGCCGATTTGCGCAAGGTGATGAAGCTGAACCGCCACAACTCGCTGCTCAAGAGCGGTCGCCTGGAAGAATCCTTGGCCGAACATCGCGCCATTGTGGAAGCCCTGACCGCCCGCAATGCCGACGCCAGCGCGCACCGCATGCGGGAACACTTCAGGAACGGGTTGGAAGCGGCGGCTTGACCAGCCCCTTCGAAGGCCGCGTGACCAGAAACACACCCGGAAGAATCAGCAGCGCCCCCACCGCATGGTGCCAGCCTGGTGGCTCGCCCAGCAGGCCCCAGGCGGCAGCGGCCGCGTAAAGCGGTCCCAGGTAAAGGGCCACGGCGACCCGGCTGGCGCCGAGGATTTTTTGCGCCCAGCTGTAAATCCAGTAGGCACCTATGCCGGGAATCAGGCCGGCGACGACCACCAGCCACAACGCCTGTGCGCCGAGGACGTCGGCGCCGGGCCGCGCCGCCTCCCACAGCGCCGGCGGCAGCAGCACCAGGGTGCCGCCAAGACAGATCACGGCCAGGCGCGCAGTCGCGCTCAATGGGCTGGGCCAGCGTTTTTGCAGCAGGGCATACGCCGCCCAGGACACGGTGGCGGCCACAATCCAGGCATCACCCGCGACAAATTGCACCTCGCCCAAAGCCGTCCATTGCCCCCTGACCACCACATGCACCACCCCGGCCAGCGCCAGCAAGACGCCCGCCTTTTGCCGCGCACCAAACGCCTCGCCCAGCCACCACATGGCCCCCAGGCTGATCAGCACGGGTGAAGCCGAATAGATCAGCGCAATATTCATGGCACCGGTGGAGCGCGCACCCTCGTACACCCAGGCGCCGCAGATCAACATACCCAGCGTGCCCAGCACCAGGTGCTGCCGCCAGGTCCGGACAATCGCCCCCCGGTGCTGCCACAGCTCGGCGCGCGTGATGACCACCAGGATCAGCGCCGCCAGCCCCCATCTGCCCAATGCCAGCATGTAAGGGCCGATGACGCCAGGCGCCTTGCGCGCCACGATGTAGTTGACGGCCCACAGCGCGGGCACCAGCCACAGCAGCAAAAGGGCTTTGCGCGTTTCGCGCTGCGCCGCGTCAGGCATGCGCCGTCACGTCCGACTGAAATGTCGGTTCGCCGCCCTGGCTGGCGGCCACGGATGCATGCGCCAGCGCCATCACCTCGCGCGGGTGCAGCGTTTTAAGCCTGTGGTCGCTCCAGACCTGGCGCCAGCGTCGGGACCCCGGCAAACCGTGGCGCAACCCAAGCATGTGGCGCGCAATAGCCGACCAGGGCGTGCCGTGTTCTGCCGCCTGGGCGGCCATGTACTCCACCATCAACGCCTCGACGGATTCACGGGTCTGCACGCTTGCGGCAGCGCCGAAGAAGGCCTCATCCCAGGAGGCCAGCCACCAGGGGTTGTGGTAGGCCTCTCGCCCGACCATCACGCCGTCGAGTTCGCGCAATTGCGCCGCCACCTGCTCGCCGGTGGTGATGCCGCCGTTGATGGCGATGGTGAGTTCGGGAAACTCCTGCTTGAGCCGATGCACCAGCGCATAACGCAGCGGCGGCACTTCGCGGTTTTCTTTCGGACTCAGGCCCTTGAGCCAGGCGTTGCGTGCATGCACGATGAAGGTGTTGCAGCCGGCCGCGCTGACTGTGCCGACAAAGTCGCGCACGAAGTCATAACTTTCGCCCTTGTCGATGCCGATGCGGTGTTTGACCGTGACCGGCACCTCCACCACATCCACCATGGCTTTGACGCAGTCGGCCACCAGTTGCGGCTCGGCCATCAGGCAGGCGCCAAAAGCGCCACGCTGAACCCGTTCGCTGGGGCAGCCGCAGTTGAGGTTGATCTCGTCATAGCCCCACTGTTCCCCGAGTTTTGCGCAATGCGCGAGGTCCGCTGGCTCGCTGCCGCCCAGTTGCAGCGCCACCGGGTACTCTTCGGCATTGAAGCGCAGGTGCCGCGCCACATCGCCGTGCACCAGCGCACCGGTGGTCACCATCTCGGTGTACAGCAAGGCATGGCGCGACAGCAGCCGGTGGAAATACCGGCAATGCCGGTCGGTCCAATCCATCATGGGTGCAACCGAAAGTCGCCAAGGATTCAAATTCGATAACATATTTAAAATCAATAAGTTACGTCATTTTCGCAGATTTTAAGTCTGTCCAATTTCCTAGAAAAACCGATCTTGGGCCGTATCGGTGCAACATTCGGTGTAACAAAATCTCCCGTGTTACACCGGTAAGTCCAGCTTAAGGCTGGATTAGATTTCCACGGAACTCTGCGGCGCGCGCAATTCAACGAGAAGCAGTGGTACACCAATTAGCAGCTCTGCTCATCCAGACTTGGAAGCTGCAGGACCTCATCAATACAACAGGAGGAGCAGAAAGTGACCCTCATTGTCGCAAGACAAGTCGACGGCGATGTTTATATCGTCGGAGACACAAAATTCTCAGATGCTGCAAACTCCGAAAAGGAACAATACATCGGGGGCCTTAAGATCGTTTTGCTTACGCCGGGCCTATGCGTAGGCTTTGCTGGCGATGTACTTGCCGCCCGAGAGGCTATACAAGGAATCTACGATCAAGATATCAACCTCTTCGACAAGAATCTAGTTCTCGAGTATTTCCTAGAACATCATAGGAAATCTCATCCGGGGTCCGCAGATGAGACGACATTTATCGTGGCTGTAATCTGTGAAATTGACGAACAGCCTGGGAAGCATGTGACTGAGATCTTCCGAGTCGCTAACTCGAAAGTTAGCTGGGAAGATCAAACGTCGCATATAGGCGAAAGTGATGCGTTCAATCTCTTCCAAAAAGTGTCACACACCGGCATAACCAAATCGGAAGTTCCTGTATTTGAATTTTCCAAAACAGGTAGTAAGCCGCGTCCAAATTTTGATGCCTCACTAACGAATACCCTGCGTGCGATGCAAGCAGTGATCGACGACCCCGCGACCTTGAGGGTGGATGGCTATCGCACTGTCGTAATCTCCGAAGACGGCCAATTTAAATACATTGAGTACATTCAAATTAAAGGTCAGGTTATTCCTTTAGGAGCTCAACCGGGGGCTCCCATAAGTTTCGGCGGGGCACCCGAGGGCTCCGACATAAAGCATGTTGGAATGCTGACTGCAGTGGGGATTGGCATACTTCCCGTGTATTCAATCACTGGACGTTTCGGTTTGATTTACCGTCCGGAAATTAGCTTTGAACCGATGCGCTGCAAGAACTGTTCACCAGATGAATTCCGCTTACAGATCGAACTTCAACTTTCAATAGCTCATGAGAGAGCTTTGGCATATCAAAGCCGCTACTAGTCCCATAAAATTAGGCTGGCGTCATTAGAGCCCTACCGGTGTAACACCAGTGCAACATGGCTCAAGGGCCCACACCGTAAACCCTTGATAACTCTAGACATTCTCACCAAGATCAAACCCATCCATCATGGGCGCCACGCTGAGGCGATGCGACGGGAAAGAGGGCAATGGCGGGATTGGCGCGAACGAGGGACCGGGATTCATCGGTAAAGGAGGCTGGAAAGGCATTGGGAGCCCCTAGTTTCTCACGTGGACCGGGCCGGCGGGCCAGAGGAAGAGATTTGCCACACCTGGTAACAGAAGGTAGCCACCGGTCGGGCCGGAAGACAGAGGTTGGATAATGGGTTTCCGAAGCCGGGCTTTTCCGGCTTTCCGCCTGCTTTTCCCTTCCAAGCCATGACCATGACAGCACCGTCACTGCACCACTCGCCCGCGACTCGTTCCAGCTTGCTTCAAACGGCCCTGCCCCTGGTGATCAGCCTGGCACTGGCCGCCTGCACCTCGGTGCCACTGCCGCCTTGGCCAGCGCCTGGCGCGGCCAAAGTATCTCCGGTGCCAGGCCCGGTGCCTGTACCGGCAACCGTTGCCCCGCCGGTCGTGACCATTCAGCCGGTCCCGGTGCGGCCGGCTGTGGTGGTGGCCCCGGTAGCGCAAGCCCCCTACAGCGCCGCCGTGGCCGCGCGGTTTCCCGCACCCGCCCTGATCTACAGCACACCCGGCCTGCAGGAAGGCCGCAGCAGCTTCACGTCGAACGCAGAAATCCAGACCTGGCTGCGTGACCAGGCAAGTGCTGCTGCAGCGACCCCCGGCATGAAAGCCGCCTTGCTGACCATCGGCCAGTCGCAGCGCGGCGAAGCGCTGGAAGCGCTGGTGCTGACACGCGCTGCCGGCACCGACGCGGCTGCGCTGGCGGCCTCTGGCCGCCCCACCGTCTTGCTGATTGGCCAGCAACACGGCGACGAACCTGCCGGCAGCGAAGCCCTGCTGGTGGTCGCGCGCGAACTCACACAAGGCCTGCTGCGGCCCGTGCTTGACCGTGTCAATGTCATCATCGTTCCGCGCGCCAACCCGGACGGCTCGGCAGACAACAGACGCGTGACGACCGGCGGACTTGACATGAACCGCGACCACCTGCTGCTCAACACGCCAGAAGCGCGCGCGCTGGCCAAACTCACGCGCGACTACCACCCGACTGTGGTTGTGGATGCCCATGAGTACACCGTCGTGGGGCGTTTTCTGCAGAAGTTCGACGCCGTGCAGAAGTACGACGCGCTGCTGCAATACGCGACCACCGCCAACATTCCGGAGTTTTTGACCAAGGCCTCTGAAGAGTGGTATCGCCGTCCCTTGATAGCCGCCCTCAAGGCGCAGGGCCTGAGCAGCGAGTGGTACTACACCACATCGACCGACCTGCTTGATAAAAAAATCTCCATGGGCGGCACCCAACCCGATACCGGCCGCAACGTCAACGGTCTGAAAAATACCGTGAGCCTGCTGATCGAAACCCGCGGCGTCGGCATCGGCCGGCTGCATATCCAGCGCCGCGTGTTCACCCATGTCACCGCGATCAGCAGCGTGCTGGCCAGCACGGCCCAGCGCGCCAGCGAACTCGGCCAGCTCCAGCCTTACATCGAGAAGGAGATCGCCAGTCAGGCCTGCAAGGACGAGGCCGTGGTGGAAGCCGGCCCGACCCTGACCCAGCAGGAGTTGCTGATGCTGGATCCGGTCACCGGTGCGGACAAGGCGCTGCGGGTCGAGTGGAACTCGGCCCTCACGCTGCGCAAGCTCAAGACACGCGTACGTCCCTGTGGCTACTGGCTCTCGGCCTCTTCAAAAACAGCGGTCGAGCGCCTGCGGCTGCATGGCGTGCAGGTGCTGCGCGTCACCGAGCCCGGCTCCATGCTGGGCGACCTGTACCGCGAAACCGCGCGTGCGGCCGGGGTCCGTCAGGATGTGCGCGGCGCCATCGCCGACGCCGGGCAAATCGTCAAGACCGAGGTGGCGCTGGTGCGTGGCGTGATCGACGCGCCCACCGGCAGCTACTACGTGCCTTTGAGCCAGCCGCTGGCCAACCTGGTGATCGCTGCGCTGGAGCCGGATACGCAAAGCAGCTTCTTCGCCAACCAGCTCATCGAGACTCTGGCCGGCAGTGCGCGCGTGATGTCCGAGCCGGCGCTGAAAACCGAAGAGTTGCCCTGAGCCTTCACGCCTGTGACGGGCGCCACGAAAAATCCTGGCGTCCTACAAAAAACGGTTAACGCGACTGACAGCCAGCTCGCGGGATGCAGGCGCCAATAGGTGCATGAAGACATTCGAACTTACCTCCAAGATGCTCACCATGGGTGGCGTGTTTTATCCCACCGGTTATGCCGTCATGCTGTTTCCGGACGCGGCTCAGGCCCAGCAGGCGGCTCAGGCGCTGGACGCGGCGGGTTTTGCAAACGACGCGGTCATGGCGCTCTCGCCGGCGACCATCCTGCACGAGATTGGCAAGGTGGAGGGTGACGCGGGTGGCTTGCCATCGGTCGGCACCGAAGGCCACACCGTCGACAAATACATTGCCCTGGCGCGTAAAGGTCATCACGGCGTGATGGTTCATGCCCCTTCCGATGACGACACCCAACGCGTGCTGGCAGCAGTCAGTGACATTCCATTCACCTACGGCCAGAAGTACCACATGCTGGCAATGGAAGACCTGGAACAGTAAGCGCCCGGAGCGGGCAACATGCAGACTCCGGATGCTCCCAAATTCATAGCATGTTACGCAGACAGCACATGGGCTGAGGGCGATATTTCTTAGAAATCTCCGCCGCCGCCATGCGCCAGGCTTTCGAACTTGGTGATGCGGTTGATGAACGCCAGCTTGACCGTACCGGTGGGGCCATTACGCTGCTTGCTGATGATGACCTCGGCCACGCCGGGCTCCTTGCAGGCGTCCTTGGTGTAGTACTCGTCGCGGTAGATGAACATGATGATGTCGGCGTCCTGCTCGATGGCGCCGGACTCGCGCAGGTCGCTCATCATGGGCCGTTTGTCGGTGCGTGACTCAACGCCGCGGCTCAACTGTGACAGCGCAATCACCGGGCACTGCAACTCCTTGGCCAGCATCTTCAGACCACGTGAAATTTCGCCGACGGCCGTCGCGCGGTTTTCCTCGCTCATGCTGGACGACACACTCATCAGTTGTAAATAATCAACCACGATCAGGCCGAGCTTGCCGCACTGCCGCGCCAGCCGCCTGGCGTTGGCGCGTAATTCGCTGACGGTCAGGCCGGGGGTTTCGTCGATGTGCAGCGAGATATTGCGCAGCTTCTCGATGGCTTCGGTCAGGCGCGGCCACTCCTCGTCGGTCAGCGCACCGGTGCGCAAATGGGTCTGGTCAATGCGGCCTATCGAGCCGACGATACGCACCGCCAGTTGCGACGCACCCATTTCCATGGAGAACACCGCCACTGGCAGGCCCTCGTTAAGCGCCACGTGTTCGGCGATGTTGATGGCCAGCGCGGTTTTGCCCATGGACGGCCGCGCCGCCAGGATCACCAAATCACCGGCCTGAAACCCCGAGGTCATTTTGTCGAGATCGTAAAAGCCGGTCGGCACACCGGTCACGTCGTTCGGGTTTTCCGACATCTCGGTGACGCGGTCCAGCAAACTCACCACCAGCGTGTCCATGCTCTGGAAGCCCTGCTTCATGCGCGAGCCCTGCTCGCCGATCTTGAAAATCTTCTGCTCGGCCTCGTCGAGAATCATCGCCACCGCCTTGCCCTGCGGATTGAAGGCGTTGGTGGCGATCTCGTCGCTGGCGGCCACCAGTTTTCGCAGGATGGAGCGCTCGCGCACGATCTCGGCGTAACGGCGGATGTTGCTGGCACTCGGCACGTACTGCGCCAGCGAATTGAGATAGCCCAAGCCCCCCACTTCCTCGGCCTTGCCCTGGTTCTGCAGGTGCTCGTAGACCGTGATCACGTCAGCCGGCTTGGTGGCGTTGATCAGCGCGCCCACGGCGGCATAGATGAGTTTGTGTTCGTAGCGGTAGAAGTCTTCGTCCACCAGCAGGTCACCGACGCGGTCCCAGGCGCCGTTGTCGAGCAGCAGGCCACCCAACACGCTGGATTCACCCTCGATCGAATGCGGGGGGATGCGCAACTGCGCGATTTGCCGGTCGGCGCTGTAGCGGGGGTCGGGAGCTGTGGAAAGTACGGCAGACATGTGTTTCCTGAAGAGCCCTCCATGCTAGCGCCAAGCGGTGCTGGCGTCACGGGACAAAGCTGTTGATAAGTTCTTGATAACAGGGGCACAAGCCTGTACAGCTTGTGTACGGCGCGCCATGAAAAAAGCCGCCTGGAGGCGGCTTTTCGGAACCGGCTGACCGGCGCGAAGCGGTTTAAGCCGATTCGCCGTACACCGTCACGGTGATGTCCACAGCCACATCAGTGTGCAGCGCGACCGTCACAGGATGGTCACCGACAGTCTTGAGCGGGCCGTTGGGCATGCGGATCTGCGACTTGGCCACAGGGAAGCCCTGCTTGGTCAGCTCAGCCGAAATGTCATGGTTGGTAACGGAACCGAACAAACGACCGTCCACACCCGCCTTTTGCGTCAGCTTGACGGTGGTGCCGCCGAGTTTTTCGCCCTGGGCCTGCATCGCGGCCAGTTTTGCGGCGGCGGCTTTTTCGAGCTCGGCGCGTTTGACTTCGAATTCCTTGATCGCTGCAGCGGTGGCGCGGCGGGCGCGGCCGGACGGGATCAGGAAGTTGCGTGCGTAGCCGTCCTTGACCTTCACGACTTCACCCAGGTTGCCCAGGTTCACGACTTTGTCGAGCAGAATGATTTGCATGGTCGGCTCCTTACAGGCTGCGGTGCTGGTCGCTGTAAGGCAGCATCGCGAGGAAGCGAGCGCGCTTGACGGCGGTGTTGATCTGACGCTGGAAAATCGCGCGCGTGCCGGTCAGGCGAGCGGGGATGATTTTGCCGTTTTCGGCCACAAAATCGCGCAGGGTGTCGATGTCCTTGTAGTCGATTTCTTCCACGCCGGCAGCGGTGAAGCGGCAAAAGCGCTTGCGCTTGAACAGCAGGGATTGTGTGTTGCGCTTGGGGCGCTTGTCTTTGTTGAAACGTTTTGGTCCGGGCATGATGGACTCCTTAAAGGGGGTTCAGTACTTGATCAGAAACTGGTTGAAAAGCTTGAATGTGAAACACAACACTTTTGCTGCCTCGCGCATTGACCAGAAAGCCGGTGAACCTGAAAAGTTTGCTCAAGGTCAGCCGGCTTGTTTGTTCAGCCAGCGTGCCAAAAGCAACCGCTTTCATCGTGACCTTGACCTGCCGGGTGGAGCCTGCCTCTGTTATTTCGGACTCGTGATCGAGAACGAAATTGGCGGCGGGGATTCCAGCGGGCGTGTAGCGCAAGGGACTTGCCTCGGCGATACAGGCGGTCAATTCAAGGTGGTTCACTGCAGGATCATTCGCTCAGCAGTGCGTCGTACAGCATGGTGGCGTCTTACGACGCTGCATACTCCTGCTGCTGGGCCTTGCGGGCTTCTTCCCTCTCGACGTTGCGCATCATGAGGGACGGGCCGGTTTCGGCTTTTTTCTTGACCACGGTCAGGTGGCGCAGCACGGCATCGTTGAACTTGAACGCGTGTTCAATTTCTTCCATCACGGCCTGGCTGGCTTCGATGTTGATGCACAGGTAATGGGCTTTGGCGAGTTTCTGGATCAGGTACACCAGTTGGCGACGGCCCCAATCTTCGACCCGATGCACTTTCCCGCCGCCGGCGGTAATCATGGTTTTGTAGCGTTCCAGCATGGCTGGAACCTGCTCGCTTTGATCCGGGTGGATCAGCAAGACGATCTCATAGTGACGCATAAACTCTCCTTGTGGTTGGTAAAAGCTGCCCCAGCGTCGTTAAGGGTGCAGCAAGGCTGAGCCCATGATTATATACCAGCCACATATCGCCCCCACGGTTGCTCACTGCGTGTAGCGCCCTGCACCTTGCAGGCCGCCGCTCGCCAGAGGCTTCGCTTCTGTCGCCTGTTCAAAGCTGCTCAAGCAGCTTTGGAGCTGCAGGCTCCAGCCCCGAGGGGGTTCCGTTCGTCCTGAGCCTGTCGAAGGATGCGCCTGCGGGCCGGCAAAGCCGGACCCGCGGCCTCGGCTTGACTGGAGAGCCCTCGCTTACGTCCCCTGCGATCCAGCCGTTCTGAGCGCGCCGAAGGGCTCAAAGAGTCGCGTTTTCGCGGGTACGTCCTGCCAAATACACTCGCCCATGAAAAAAGCCCGGCAACTTGCGTTGCCGGGCTTTTGAACCTGAAGCTCAGTTCAGGTCATTGCGGAGGCCTGATCAGGCGGCGCGCAGCGTTGGGTAACGCACGTGCTCGACCAGTTCCTGGATCTTGCGGCTAGGCGCAGGGGTCACCAGGCTGACCAGGATGATCACGGCGAAGCCGATAGGCACACCGAAGAGACCGGCCGAAATCGGCTGGATGTCCCACCACAAACTGATTGGTGAGTTAATGCCAAAGACGCCGCGCAGCCAAACCTGGTTCATGACCATGTAGTAAGCCGTTGTCCCAAGACCGGCGACCATGCCCAGCGACGCTGCGATACCGGTCGCCCGCTTCCAGAAAATTCCCAGAACGAGCGCCGGGAAAAAGGAGGCCGCAGCAAACGAGAACGCCGCAGACACCAGGAACAGAATGTCGGCCGGTTTCTGGGCAGCCACATAAGCGGCAGCCAGCGCAACAACCAGCAGCAGGACCTTGGAGATGGTCACGCGGCGTGCGGTCGATGCGTTCGGGTCGATCATTTTGTAGTACAGGTCGTGGCTCAGCGCATTGGCAATCGTCAGCAGCAGGCCGTCAGCAGTCGACAGCGCCGCAGCCAGGCCACCCGCTGCAACCAGACCGGAGATCACATACGGCAGGCCACCAATCGCGGGACCCGCCAGCACAATGATGTCACCACCGATGCTCATCTCATTGAGCTGCAGGATGCCGTCCTTGTTGATGTCCACCACCGACAGCAGTGACGGGTCAACCTTGTTCCACGCGGATATCCATTCCGGTAGCGCATTGAACGGCGTGCCGATCAACACCGTGAATACCTCGTATTTCACCAGCACAGCCAGCGCAGGCGCCGTGAAGTACAGCAGGAAGATGAAGAACAGCGACCAGGTCACCGACGCCCGCGCTTCCTTCACGCTGGGCACCGTGTAATAACGCATCAGGATGTGCGGAAGCGCAGCGGTACCCACCATCAGGCAGAAAATCAGCGCCAGAAAGTTGCGACGCGACACGTCGTAGGCCTTCTGGGCAGCTGCATCGCCATTCGGGTCACCGGCAAACTGCTGTGCGTGCGGTGGCATGCCATTGAGCGGCCGGGACTTGACATCGGCAGCACCTTTGGCGGCTGTCCATGCTTTTTTCGCTGCTTCCGTATCTTTCGGCACGGCAGCCAGCGCTTTTTCAGCCGCCGTGATGTCCGCCAGTGCGCCGTTGGATGCTTTCAGGTCGGCCACGGTTTTCTCGGCGGCTGCCTTGTCGGCGGCCAGAGCCGCTGCGGGGTCTTTGAGCTTTTCAGCGAGGGCTGCAGAACGCTGCTTGTAGATGTCCCGCACCGCAATTTCTTTCGGGTCGGCAGTCAGCTCTTTTTCCTTGGCAGTCACCTTCTGCAACTGGAAGCCATAGATGGCTTGCGGAATCGGCACGCTGGTCTGTTTGACCGACAGCCACACCACGGGAATCAGGTAAGCCACGATCAGGATGATGTACTGGGCCACCTGTGTCCATGTCACTGCACGCATGCCGCCCAGGAAGGAGCAGACCAGAATGCCGCCGAGGCCCAGGAAAATACCGAGTTCGAAAGCCACACCCGTCAAGCGCGCAGTGATCAAGCCCACGCCATAGATCTGCGCGACCACGTAGACGAAGGAACACAAGATGGCAGCCACAATACCAATGAAGCGCGGCAGGTTGCCGCCGTAGCGCTCACCCAGAAAGTCGGGAATCGTGAACTGGCCGAACTTGCGCAGATAGGGCGCAAGAAACAGCGCGACCAGGCAATAACCGCCGGTCCAGCCCATGATGAAAGCCAGGCCGCTGTAACCGGTGAGGTAGAGCGTGCCGGCCATGCCGATGAAGGACGCAGCAGACATCCAGTCAGCACCCGTGGCCATGCCGTTGTAGACCGCCGGGACGCGACGTCCGGCCACGTAATACTCGGCCGCATCGCTGGTACGGCTCATGATGCCGATGCCGGCATACAGACCGATGGTGGCCAGCAGGAAGATCAGGCCAATCCACTGCCGGGACAAGCCCATCTGTTCGAGAACGGCCAGTACCACCACGAAGACAATAAAGCCCCCGGTGTACCACTTGTAAACCTTGTTCAAGCCGGACTTGAACGCAGCGTTGGAGGCAGCGTTATTTGCGCCGCCATCATTACCAAACATTCCAGCCATGATTACTCCTCGCTTTCTTGGACGCCGTGCTCAATATCGAGCTTGCCCATGTACCAGGCGTAGTAGCCGATGATGGCGACATAGATCACCAAAGCCCCCTGCGCTCCCATCCAGAAGCTGAAAGGCCAGCCAAAGAAATTAAAGCTCAATTCGCGTGCGTAATAACTCACGACGAACGTCACGACGAACCAGATCACCAGCAGGATTGCCGTGATGTTGAGGTTCTTGCGCCAGTAACGGCGATGGTTGTCAGTCAACTGCATAACACTTGCCTCCATCAACAACACCCTTTCGGGCACATCGCGATCACCACCATCCCTGGCGTGGCCTGCAAGCCGGATCGCGTCTTATAAGCCTGGGCTCAGACCCTGGCCTTCAATACCCGCTCAGAGGGATGGCGGTCAGGACGACTGAGCAACGCTCAGTCCCGTCTCGCGCTCCAGCTGGGCGGCCACTTTAGGCTCAAACCTTTTAAGGTGGCGAATAACCTTCACCGCCTCATCAGGGTCTTGCCTGTCGACATGAACCCGCGCCAGCTGATACCAGCCGAACGGGCTCATGGGTTGCAGTTCTGTATTTTTCTTGAGCGCCTGCACCGCTTCGTCAAAGCGGCGATCGCGAATCAGCAGCAACGCCAGGCCATACCAGGCGCGGTCCATTTTGGGTTCAATCTCGAGCGCGCGGCGAAAGGCCGGCTCGGCATCGGCGTGGCCACCGGCGTCTTCCAGCATGTAGGCCAGGTTGAACCAGGCCGCGGCGGTGTCCGGGAAGCGGGCTACCAGCTCGCGCAAGGCGGCTATGGCGCCCTGCTTCTCGCCCAGTTGGGCCAGCACATGCGCCCTGCTCGCCAGCGCGTAACGGTCGCCGGGGCGTGCCAGCAGCATTTGGGTGAATTTTTCCAGGGCGGCGGCCTGCCGGCCGAACACCAGCAGCACCAGGGCCTGCATCTTGAGATACCAGTAAGCCAGTGCATGGTTCATTTGCACAACTCCACGCCGATTTGCAGGCAGGTGCGGATTTTCATGACGGTCGCGGCCAGCCAGATGAACAGCAGCAACAAAAACGCCACGAGCGGGACGTGGCGGTCAATGACTTGTTTGGGGGTGATCACCCGGGCGGCGACCACAAAGGGTTTGCCTGCGATTTGCAGGATCTGATAGAACAGGTTCTGGTCTTTTTTGGCACCGGCCAGCAGGCCCAGCACCCATTGCCCGAACAGCGCGAGCAAGGCAATCTCGGCGATCAGTTTGATTGTGGAAACAGCAAAAAGCATAGGGCCTTTGGTAACAATGCGTTGATTGTTTCCGCGGTCCTTACCGCCTTCTTACAAATCCTGACCGAAATTCCCCGACCTAGCTGAAACCCTCCTAGGGGTTTCCCTTGGTTCAACCCCTGCAACACAGAGGCCGAAACCAAAGGCTTAACAACCTAGTTCGCCAGTTGCTTCCAGGTGGCAATCACCGTGTCAGGATTGAGCGACAGCGAACTGATGCCTTCGTCCTTGAGCCACTGCGCAAAATCCGGGTGGTCGCTCGGGCCCTGGCCGCAGATGCCGACATATTTACCCTGGCGCTTGCAGGCCTGGATGGCGCGGCTCAACATGGCCTTGACGGCCGGGTCGCGTTCGTCGAAGTCCTCGGCCAGAATGGCCAGCCCCGAGTCGCGGTCCAGGCCCAGCGTGAGCTGAGTCAAATCGTTGGAGCCGATCGAGAAGCCGTCGAAAAATTCGAGGAACTCATCGGCCAGGATGGCATTGCTCGGCACCTCGCACATCATGATCACGCGCAGGTCTTTCTCGCCACGTTTCAGGCCGTGCTGGCCCAGCAGGTCGGTGACTTTTTTGGCCTGCCCCAGCGTGCGGACAAAAGGCACCATGACCTCGACATTAACCAGGCCCATGTCGTCGCGAACGCGCCGCAGCGCCTCGCATTCCATCGCAAACGCCTCACCGAAGTCGGGGCTCAGGTAACGCGATGCACCGCGGAAACCGAGCATCGGGTTTTCTTCTTCAGGCTCGTAACGCGAACCGCCAATCAATTTGCGGTACTCGTTGGACTTGAAGTCCGACAAACGAACAATCACCGGTTTGGGCCAGAAAGCCGCTGCAATGGTCGCCACACCTTCGGCCACCTTGTCGACGTAAAAAGCGCGCGGCGAGGCGTGGCCACGGGCCACACTTTCGACCGCCTTTTTCAGGTCGGCATCGACATTCGGATAGTCGAGGATGGCCTTGGGATGCACACCGATGTTGTTGTTGATGACAAACTCCAGCCGCGCCAGGCCCACGCCGTGGTTGGGAATCTGACAGAAGTCAAAGGCCAGTTGCGGGTTGCCCACGTTCATGGTGATTTTCAGATCAATCGGCGGCATGTCGCCGCGCTGCACCTCGGTGACTTCGGTCTCCAGCAGGCCGTCATAGATGTTGCCGGTGTCGCCTTCAGCGCAGCTCACCGTGACCAACATGCCGGTCTTGAGGGTTTCGGTCGCGTCGCCGCAGCCGACCACGGCCGGAATGCCCAGTTCACGCGCGATGATGGCCGCGTGGCAGGTGCGCCCGCCGCGATTGGTGACGATGGCGCTGGCGCGTTTCATGACCGGCTCCCAGTTCGGGTCGGTCATGTCGGTCACCAGAATATCGCCGGGCTGGACCTGGTCCATGTCCTTGATGTCGTGCACGATGCGCACGGCGCCGGTTCCTATCTTCTGGCCGATGGCCCGCCCTTCTGCCAGCACGGTGCCGGTGCCCTTGAGCTTGTAGCGCATTTCGGCCTTGCCCTTGGACTGGCTTTTGACCGTTTCAGGGCGCGCCTGCAGGATGTAGAGCTGGCCGTCGGTGCCGTCCTTGCCCCACTCGATGTCCATGGGGCGGCCGTAGTGGTTTTCGATGATCACGGCGTAACGCGCGAGTTGCTCGACATCGGCGTCAGTCAGCGAGTAGCGGTTGCGCAGCTCGGCCGGCACGTCGGTGGTTTTAACGAGTTTGCCGCCGGCTTTTTTCTCTTCCGCGGTGGTGAACTCCATTTGCAACAGCTTGCTGCCGAGGTTGCGGCGGATCACGCAACGCTTGCCGGCCTTGAGCATGGGTTTGTGCACATAAAACTCGTCGGGGTTGACGGCGCCCTGCACCACGGTTTCGCCCAGGCCGTAGCTGGAGGTGATGAAGACCACGTCTTCAAAACCGCTTTCGGTGTCGATGGTGAACATCACACCAGCCGCCCCGAGGTCGCTGCGCACCATGCGCTGCACGCCGGCCGACAGCGCCACGTCAGCATGGGCAAAGCCCTGGTGCACGCGGTAGCTGATGGCGCGGTCGTTGTAGAGCGAGGCAAACACCTCCTTCATCTTGTGCAGCACGTCCTCGATGCCGACCACATTGAGAAAGGTCTCCTGCTGGCCGGCAAACGACGCGTCGGGCAAATCTTCGGCGGTGGCTGAGGAACGCACCGCAAAACTGGCTTGGGGATTGCCTGCACTCAGGTTTGCAAAATTTTCGCGCACCGCTTTGGCAAGATCAGCCGGAAACGGCTGGGCTTCGACCAGCGCACGTATCTTGCTGCCGGTCTCGGCCAGGGCGCGCACGTCGTCAGTGTTGAGCGCGTCCAGCAGCGCGTTGATTTTGGCGTCCAGGCCGTCATGGGCGAGGAACACACGGAAGGCGTGGGCGGTGGTGGCAAAACCGGTCGGCACCCGCACACCCTCGGGGCCGGTGGGCAGTTGCGAAATCATCTCGCCGAGGCTGGCGTTTTTACCGCCGACGGCCTCGACATCCGTCATCCTCAGGTTTTCAAACGGTACGACCAGGGCGGTCGGCTCAAAAAGGTTGGACATGAAAATACTCCGGGAGGTTTAAAAACCGGGGACAGGCACATGCACGGCGGGCAACCTTGTTGGTGTTGTAGGGGGTTGGGGCGGTGCATGGGCTGGCAATTCTGGATAATCGGTCGATTGTAGAACGCCACCTGCAGCTTGCGTGTAAGCGCTTTTCCCTTTAACGAGCCCCTCCCCATGTCCAACCGCACCGTGTTTTTCATCTCCGACGGCACCGGTATCACGGCCGAGACCTTTGGCAACGCCATCCTGGCCCAGTTCGAGTTCAAGCCGCGCCACGTGCGTCTGCCTTTCATCGACAGCGTGGACAAGGCGCACCAGGCGATCCGCCAGATCAACCACACGGCCGAAGTCGAGGGTCTCAAGCCTATTGTCTTCACCACGCTGGTCAACATGGAGATTCTGGAGGTGCTCAAGGCTGATTGCCACGGCATGCTGCTGGACATGTTCGGCATGTTTGTGGCGCCGCTGGAGACGGAACTGGGCCTGAAGTCCAACCACCGGGTCGGGCGCTTCTCCGATGCGTCCAAAAGCAAGGAGTACGACGACCGCATTGAGGCCATCAATTTCTCGCTGGCGCACGACGACGGCCAGAGCAACCGCGACCTGGCCGGATCCGACGTGATCCTGGTGGGGGTCAGCCGCAGCGGCAAGACGCCGACCTCGCTCTATCTGGCGATGCAGTACGGCCTGAAGGCGTCCAATTACCCCTTGATCCCGGAAGACTTCGAGCGCCGCCAGTTGCCGCCAGCACTGGTGCCGCACCGCAAGAAAATTTTTGGTCTGACGATTGCAGCCGAACGCCTGGCCCAGATCCGCAACGAACGCCGGCCCAACTCCAAATACGCCAGCCTGGAGAACTGCCGCGACGAAATCCATGAGGCCGAAGCCATGATGCGGCGCGAAGGCATACGCTGGCTGTCGACCACCACCAAGTCGATTGAAGAGATCGCCACCACCATCCTGCAGGAAATCCGGCCGGAGCGGCTGGAGTATTAGACGGCAGCCGACTGCTCTGTTTTTAATAGCTGTTTATGCCCGTCCGACAAGGGTTACAAGCACTTTTGATGCACAAAACGCGGTAAAAGCACGACAAATCAAGCCCCGGCGCTTTTTTCAGATCAAATTTGTCTTGAGCCCATACCGGTCTTGAGCTAACAGCTATCTATTGAATAGCAAACTCCGTCACCCCAGCACCGCCACACCCTTGACCTGCGCAAACACCGCACGGCCCGGCTGCAGTTGCAGCGCCGCCGCCGACTTGCGGGTGATGCGCGCCAGCAGCGTGCTGCCGCCGGCGTCCAGGCTGACCATGAGCTGGCCGGGGCTGTCGTCGGCAAGGCCGGTGACGGTGGCTGCGAGCACATTGAGCACGCTGCTGCCTTCCTGCCGCTGCAGACTCAGGCTGACGTCGCGCGCCTGGATGCGCAGCCGCACGCGCTGGCCGGGCAGCAGCGCCTGACTCGGCAGGCTGATCTGCCCGCCGGTAAATTCAAGGTGGCTCAATTGCCAGGCCGGCTCCAGATGTGTCACCACGGCCGCAATCACAGCCGCCGCAGCGTCACCATGGGCCATCGGCAAATCGAGCCGGGTCAACAGTTCACGCGTCGCCCCGGCCGCCGTGACACGTCCGGCCTCCAGCAGCAGCATGTGATCGGCCAGGCGCGCCACTTCGTCGGGCGCGTGGCTCACATAAAGAATGGGGATTTCCAGCTCATCGTGCAGGCGCTCCAGGTAAGGCAAGACCTCGGCCTTGCGCTGCAGGTCCAGCGCGGCCAGCGGCTCGTCCATCAGCAGCAGGCGTGGGCTGGTGGCCAGCGCCCGCGCGATCGCCACGCGCTGGCGCTCGCCGCCCGACAGCGTAGCGGGCCGGCGCGCCATCAGCGGTGCTATGCCCAGCAGTTCAACCGCCTGCGCCAGCGAAACGCGGCGCTGTGCCGCCGGTACGCGGCTGCGGCCATAGTCAAGGTTGCGCCGTACGTCCAGGTGGTCGAACAAACTGGCGTCCTGGAACACAAAACCCAGGGGGCGGCGGTGCACCGGCAGGAAGACGCCGGCGGCATCGTCCTGCCAGACCTCACCATTGACGGACAAGCGACCGCTGCCGGCCCGTTCCAGCCCGGCGATGCAGCGCAGCAAGCTCGTTTTGCCCGAGCCGGAGACGCCGAAAATCGCGGTCACGCCGCGTCCGGGCAAATCGAATGCGACATCCAGCGTGAAACCGCCGAAGCCATGGCGAAAAGCGCCAGCGATGCCGCTCATGCGCCCTGCCCGCGCCGCCGGCTAGCGGGCTGCAGCGCATACAGCGCCAGCAACACGAGGAAAGAAAACAGCAGCAGACCACCGGCCAGCCAGTGCGCCTGCGCATATTCCAGGGCCTCGACGTGGTCGTAGATTTGTACCGACAACACCCGCGTCTGCCCGGGAATGTTGCCGCCCATCATCAATACGATGCCGAATTCCCCTACCGTGTGCGCAAACCCCATGACCGCGGCTGTCAGGTAGGCGGGACGCGCCAGTGGCAGTACCACCGTCACAAAGGTGTCCAGCGGCGACGCGCGCAGGGTCGCAGCAACTTCGAGCGGACGCTCGCCGATGGCCTCAAACGCATTTTGCAAAGGCTGCACCACAAAGGGCAGCGAATAAAACACCGACCCGACCACCAGCCCGGCAAAGCTGAACGGCAGCAGGCCCCAGCCCAGCGACTGTGTCAGTGCACCGACCGGGCCCTGCGGCCCCATCAGCACCAGCAGGTAAAAACCGAGCACCACTGGCGGCAACACCAGCGGCAAAGCCACCAGCGCGCCAACCAGCCCCTTGAGCCTGGAGCGTGTGCGTGCCAGCCACCAGGCCAGCGGCGTGCCAGCCAGCAGCAGCACGATGGTGGTTGTCGCAGCCAGCTTGGCCGTCAGCGCGATGGCTTGAAAAGCAGCGTCGTCCAGCATGTCGGTGGAACCTCAGGGCTGGTAGCCGAAGGAGCGAATCACCGCCTTGGCCTTGTCGGTTTTCAGGAAGGCCAAAAGCTGCTGCGCCGCCGGCTTGTCTTTTCCTTTGGCCAGCAACACGGCGTCCTGGCGAATGGCGCTGTGCAAGGTCTCGGGCACGATCCAGGCCGAACCTGTCTTGAGCTTGCCGCCTTCATGGACCTGGGACAGCGCAACAAACCCGAGGTCGGCATTGCCGGTGGCCACAAAGCTGAAGGCCTGGCCCATGCTTTCACCTGTCACGAGTTTCGGCTCCAGCGCCGCCATCACGCCGAGCCGCGTCAACGTCTCCACCGCCGCCGCGCCAAAGGGCGCGAGTTTGGGTGCGGCAATCGCCAGCTTGCTAAAGCCGCCTTTTCGCAGGACATCGCCCTGCGCATCGACAAGGCCCGGCTGCGCTGACCACAAGACCAGCCGGCCGGTCGCATAGGTGAAGCGGCTGCCGTCGATCGCCGCGCCCTCCTGCGCGAGTTTCTTCGGGGTCTCGTCGTCAGCAGCCAGAAAGACCTCGAACGGCGCGCCATGGCGAATCTGCGCGTAGAACTTGCCGGTGGCGCCGAAGGACAATACCGCCTTGTGGCCGCTGTCTTTCTCAAACTCCGCAGCGATGCGTTTCATGGGCGCGGTGAAGTTGGCCGCCACCGCGACCTGGACGTCGGCAGCCAGCGCCGGCGCGGCCAGACACAGCAGCCACACAGGCAGAAAACACAGGGCCTTGACACGCATGAACACTCCGCAGCAACCAGAATTTTCGCTATTCTATTTTAGAATAACGGGTCTGCTGCCGTTTGCATCATTTTTTGGTCATGAAAAAATCCAGCCCCGCCGCCCTGTCTTTCGGCAACGCCCTCAGCCATGAGCCTGCCGACAAACGCATCGACATCCTGCGCCTGATCGGCGAAAGTGGCTCGATCTCCCAAGCCGCCCGCGATGCCGGCGTCAGCTACAAGGCGGCCTGGCAGGCCATCGACACCCTGAGCAACCTGGCCGGCGGCATGCTGGTGCAGCGGGCCGTCGGCGGCGCGGGCGGCGGTGGCGCCCTGACACCGATGCCGGGCGCCAGTTGTTGACCATTGCCGCGCGACTGGCCGAATCACGCCGGGAAGTGCTGGCCGGGGCGGCGTCGGAGCCTGACGCGCCGGTGTTGACCCACATCGGCGTGCGCACCAGCATGCGCAACCAGTTGCCCTGTCGGGTCGGCAGGCTGGAGGTCAAAGGCCAGACTGTGCGTGTATTTCTGCAACTGCCGGACGGGACAGCACTGGTGTCACGCATCACCAAAGCCAGCGCCGAACTGCTGGGCCTGAAGAAAGACCTGGCGGTGCTGGCCCTGTGCAAGGCCACGGCCGTGGTCATCACCCCACTGCTCACCCATCGCGACAGGGGCCAACAACTGCACGGGCGGGCCGAGCGTGTCAGCCGCGGCGTCTCGGGCGACGAGGTGTCACTGTTGCTGGACGCCGGGTTGCAACTGGTGGGATTTGCCGCGCCCGGCAGCGGGATCAAGGCAAAAACGCCGGTGAATGCGCTGATCGACGAGGCTGCCGTGGTGATTGCGCTGGCCGCTTGATGTGATGCCGCGGTGATTGCTTCATTAGCAGCAGGCAATGTAATTCATAGTAAATATCTATCAATTTAATCAAATCAACAGCGTTATACTATTCATTCACCAGCCCCTTTGAGCTGTTTTTCACCACCAACAGAAAGCGATTTCATGTCCCTGATCAATACCCCCGTCCAGCCGTTCAAGACCCAGGCCTACCTCAATGGCAAGTTCATTGACGTGTCCAACGAAACGCTGAAAGGGAAATGGTCGGTCCTGATCTTCATGCCGGCCGCTTTCACCTTCAACTGCCCGACCGAAGTCGAGGACGCAGCCGACAACTACGCCGAGTTCCAGAAGGCTGGCGCCGAGGTCTACATCGTGACCACCGACACCCATTTCTCGCACAAGGTGTGGCATGAGACCTCCCCTGCCGTCGGCAAGGCCAAGTTTCCGCTGGTCGGCGACCCCACCCACGTGCTGACCAAGGCTTTTGACGTGTTCATTCCCGAAGAAGGTCTGGCATTGCGCGGCACCTTCGTGATCGACCCCGCCGGCATGATCAAGACGGCCGAAGTCCATTCCAACGAAATCGCACGCGACGTCAAGGAAACCCTGCGCAAGCTGAAAGCTGCCCAGTACACCGCCGCCCACCCCGGCCAGGTCTGCCCTGCCAAGTGGAACGAAGGCGCCAAAACCATTGCACCGTCGATCGACCTCGTCGGCAAGATCTAAGACCCGCGACGCCAGCCCGGGCAAAGCACACCTCGGTGTGCCCCGGGCTTTTTTGTTCCCTTTTGACACGATATTGACAGTGAAAGTGAGTTTTTCATGCTCGACGAAGCCACCAAAGCCCAATTAAAAACCTACCTTGAACGCGCCACACAGCCGATCGAGATCGTCGCTTCGCTCGACGACAGCGAGGCTTCGGGCGAAGTGTTGTCGCTGCTGAAAGACGTGGCCGAGTCCTCGCCGCTGGTCACGCTGACCGAAAGCCGCGACGACCCGCACCGCAAACCCTCGTTTTCCATCAACCGCCCCGGTGAAAACCACGGCCCGCGTTTTGCCGGCCTGCCCATGGGCCACGAATTCACCTCGCTGATCCTGGCGCTGCTGCAGATCGGCGGCTACCCGCCCAAGGTCGAGCAGGCCATGCTGGAGCAGATCCGCGCGCTGGACCGCGACCTCGACTTCGAGGTGTATGTCTCGCTGACCTGCCACAACTGTCCTGACGTGGTGCAGGCCCTGAACCTGATGGCGGTGCAGAACCCGCGCATCAAGACCACCATGATCGAGGGCGGCACCTTCCAGGACGAAATCAAGGAGCGCGAGATCATGGGTGTGCCCACGGTCTTCCTCAACGGCACCATGTTCGGCAACGGCCGCATGAGCCTGGAAGAAATCCTGGCCAAGATCGATACCAGCGGTGTCGAACGCGAAGCCAAAAAGATTGATGCCAAGGATCCCTTCGATGTGCTCATCGTTGGTGGTGGCCCGGCCGGCGCAGCCGCCGCCGTCTACGCGGCACGCAAGGGCATACGCACCGGCGTGGCCTCCGAGCGTTTCGGCGGCCAGGTGCTCGACACCCTGGGCATCGAGAACTTCATCTCGATCAAGGAAACCGAAGGCCCCAAATTCGCACACGCACTCGAAGAACATGTGCGCAACTACGACGTGGACATCATGAACCTGCAACGCGCCAAGGCGCTGGTGCCAAACACCGGCGCGGGCAAGGACATGATCGAGATCCAGCTCGAAAGCGGCGCTTCGCTCAAAAGCAAGTCAGTCATCATCTCCACCGGCGCGCGCTGGCGCAATATCAACGTGCCCGGCGAGCAGGAGTTCAAGAACAAGGGTGTGGCTTACTGCCCGCATTGCGACGGTCCGCTGTTCAAGGGCAAACGTGTGGCGGTGATCGGCGGCGGCAACTCCGGTGTCGAGGCGGCGATTGACCTGGCCGGTATCGTCGGCCATGTGACGCTGGTCGAGTTCGACACCGCGCTGCGCGCCGACGCGGTGCTGCAGAACAAGCTCAAGAGCCTGGCCAACGTCGAGGTGTTCACCAACGCGCAGACCACCGAGATCACCGGCGACCAGAAAGTCACCGGCCTGGTCTACAAGGACCGCGCGACTGGCGAGCTCAAGACCGTGGCGCTCGAAGGTGTGTTCATCCAGATCGGCCTGGTACCGAACACCGACTGGCTCAAGGGTGTGGTGGATTTATCCAAACACGGCGAGATCATCGTTGACGCACGTGGCCAGACATCGGTACCCGGTGTCTTTGCCGCCGGCGACGCGACCACCGTGCCCTTCAAGCAGATCATCATCGCGGCCGGCGACGGCGCCAAGGCGGCGCTCGGTGCTTTTGATTACCTGATCCGTAGCCCTGCCACTGCGCACTGAGCGGCCACGGGCCCTGCTCTCGAAAGCCCGCCGCTGGCGGGCTTTTTTTCGCGCTGCAATCAAGTGCAATACGAACGGTTATCACACTCACACGCAAGCAGACCTCGCCCGCATGGGAATGCTTGAGTTGAGGCGTTTGTGCGGAGACAATCACAGCAATCAACCAACAATCAAACAAAAAAGGAATGCCATGAAAGGCGACGCACAAGTCATCACCCATCTGCAGGCCCAGCTCAAAAACGAGCTGACTGCCATCAACCAGTACTTCCTCCACTACCGCATGTACAAGCATTGGGGTCTGGACAAGCTGGCCAAGAAGGAATACGAGGAATCCATCGGCGAGATGAAACACGCCGACAAGCTGATGGACCGCATCTTCATGCTTGACGGCCTGCCCAATCTGCAGGACCTCGGCAAACTCATGATCGGCGAGGACGTGCCGGAAGCCCTGGCCTGCGACCTAAAGGCCGAAACCGGCGCCCAGGCCACCATCAAGGCTGGCATGGCCCACTGCGAAAGTGTGCGGGACTACGTCTCACGCGACTTGCTGCAGGGCATCCTCGACGACACCGAGGAACACATCGACTTTCTGGAAACCCAGATCGAGCTGATCAACAAGGTGGGTATCCAGAATTATCTGCAGAGCCAAATGGGTGAGCTGAGCTGAGGCGGCGCCTACAGCTAAAACACAACGGGGCCCAGCCCCGTTTTTTGTGGTCAAACGGCGTCATTAATACGAATAGTTCTCATTTATAGACTACAATAAAACTCCGCCAGCCCATACCTTTGAGGTGTGAAGCCAGCCAGCAACCCTTGCCTGCGCCTGTGCTTCATCATGATTCTTCCCGCTTTTTTCAATCAGATTACCCCTCCTGCCCGCGCCACGATTGCGCGCAGAGCTACAAAACGCATAGCAAATTTCGCTTTGACGCCGCTGGCCCTGTGCGCCGCGCAGTGGGTGCAGGCCCAGGTTCTGCCGGACATCACTATCCGCGCTGACACCGAACAAGGCTACTCGCCCACGACCAGCAGCACTGCCACCAAAAGCAGCGCGCCGTTGCGCGACATTCCGCAGACCGTCAACGTGGTACCGGGCGAGCTGCTTCGTGACCAGGCCGCACGCTCGCTGGAAGACGCATTGCGCAACGTACCGGGTGTCGCCGCAAGCCATGGCGACGGCCAGCGCGACCAGGTGGTGATTCGCGGCTTTTCCGCCATATCCGACCAGTTTTCCGACGGCCTGCGCGATGACGCGCTGTACTTTCGCGACCTGTCCAATATTGAGCGGGTCGAGGTGCTCAAAGGGCCCTCAGCCGTCCTGTACGGTCGCGGCTCTTCCGGCGGCCTCATCAACCGCATCACCAAAAAACCGAAATTCGGCGAGACAACGGGCGAAGCGGGGCTTGTATTGGGCAGCCACCAGCTCAGGCGCGTGGAAGCCGATGTGAACCTGCCGCTGGGCGAAGCAGCAGCCTTTCGCCTGAACGCGGCGCGCGAAGACTCCGGGAGCTACCGCGACCAGCAATTCGTGGACCGCTACAGTTTTGCGCCTTCGCTGGCGCTCAAGCTCAGCACCCAGACCTCCCTGCTGCTGCAATACACCAAGGCGCGCGACCAGCGCGTGACGGACTTCGGCATCCCGGCGCTCAACGGCCGCCCGGTCGATGTGCCCGCCAGCACCTATTACGGTTCAAGCAGTGCACGGCGCGACGACACCAGCACCAGCCAGGTCGATACCTACACCGCCACGCTGAACCACAGCTTCAATGACGTCTTCAGCGTGCGCAACACCAGCCGCTACTACAGCTACGAGCTGGACCGCTACAACACCCTGCCCAGTGGCACGACAGACCCGGTGGCGCTAACCGTCGGGTTGACCCGCAGCGCCGTCTTCCGGGACGAATCAGGCTGGTTCAACCAGACCGACTTCACCTATAAAAATACGCTGGGGGGTTTCAAGCAAGAGTGGCTCTTTGGCATGGAAATGGGGCGACAGAAACGCCGCTCCGAATCCATCTCGGCCGGCACCGTGGCGCGGGTGTCCATCTTTAACCCAAGCCTGGCGACAATCCCGGCATTCAGCGCGGCCAGCCTGGCAGCCGACAGCGCGATTCCCAACAACACCACGCAAGACGTGCTGGGTGTGTATCTTCAAAACCAGCTCACGTTGGCGAAAAACTGGAAAGCGCTGGCCGGACTTCGTTATGACGAATTCAGGCAATCCACCACTTTTGAGCGCAAGCTCACGCCCCTGGCCCGTACCGACCGCAGCTTCAGTCCGCGCGCCGGTCTGGTGTGGCAGCCCACCGATGCGCAGTCGCATTACCTCTCGTACAGCCGCTCCTTCCAACCGTCGGCCGAAGCCTTTGCTCTGGCCGGCAGCAACGTGGCCAATGAACCGGAGGTCACGCGCAATGTTGAAGTCGGCAGCAAGCTCGGTCTGCTGAACGGCGCGCTCAGCGTGACCGCGGCCCTGTTCAACCTGCAGCGCAGCAACATCAAGAACACCGACCCGGCCAACCCCAGCCAGCAAATCAACGTGGGCACGCAGCGCACCAACGGGCTGGAACTCACGGCCAGCGGTCGCCTGCCGGGCCGGTGGGACGTGAGCGCGGGCTACGCCTATCTTGACGGCGAAATGGTGGCGTCCGTGGCGCGGGTCAGCTCGCTGCAATTGCCGGTGGTTTCAGTGCCGTCGCTGGGCAAGGTGCCGGCGCTGACGCCACGCCACTCGGCGTCGCTCTGGGCCATGAAGGACATCGGCAACGGCTTCAGGCTGGGCGGCGGGCTCAACTATGTCGGCGAGCGTTTTGCCTCGCTGACCAACCTCGTCGTCCTGCCGGCTTACCTGACCGGGGACCTGGCCGGCAGCTACAGGACCGGGCGCTACGAGTTCGGGGTGAACCTGAAAAATATCACCGACAAGAAATACATCGTCTCCAGCCATGGCAGCAACGACAACCTGATTTTGCCTGGCGCGCCGCGTGAGTTGCAGGTCAGCATGCGCGTCAAATTCTGATTGTCATCATGCGGAATTCATTAAAACACTCTCTAGCCCATATGGGACCGGCGCAAGCAGCTATTAAATCAATAGCAACCTTCTCACTGGCACCGATCGCACTGTGCCTCGCGCAGATGGCCGCGGCGCAAACCCTGCCGGGCATCACTGTCAGGGAAGAAGCGCTCAAGGAAACCGCCACCAGCCCGGTCATCGGCTACCGCGCCAGCCGTTCGGCCAGCGCCACCAAAACCGACACGCCGCTCAACGAGACGCCGCAATCGATCTCGGTCATCACGCGCGAACTGATCGAAGACCAGGGCGCAGCCAACCTGCAGGACACCCTGCGCTACACACCAGGCGTTTTCGCCAACACCTACGGTTTCGACAACCGCGGCGACTGGGCCAACATCCGCGGCACGGCCTTTGTGCAGTACCAGGACGGCCTGCGCATGCTGTTCGGCGGCTACAACAACATCCGCCCCGACCCCTACACGCTGGAACGCGTGGAAGTGGTGCGTGGCCCGGCGTCGGTGCTGTACGGTCAGGGCGGTTTTGGCGGACTGGTCAACATGGTGTCAAGGCGCCCCCAGGCGGATGCACAAAAGCAGATTGACCTGTCGGTCGGCAGCTTCAGCCGCAAACAGGTGGCGATGGACCTGACTGGCCCGCTCAATGCCGATGGCACCCTGCTCTACCGCCTCATCGCGCTCGGCCGCGACAGCGGCAGCCAGGTGGACCATGTGCCGGACGACCGCAGCCTGCTGGCCCCCGCATTGACCTGGCGGCCCGACACGCGCACCAGCGTCACGCTGTACGCCAACGCGCAAAAAGACCTGTCGGGCTCGTCGGTGGGCTTTTTTCCGTGGCGCGGCACGCTGCTGCCGGCGCCACGCGGCCAGACTCCTACCCACACCTTCATCAGCGAGCCTGGGTTCGACGAATACCGGGCCGAACAAACCGTGGTCGGGTATGAGGCCTCTCACCAGTTCAATGACACCTTCACCATCAGGCAAAACCTGCGCAAGAGCGACAGCAAGGTCAGCTACAAGTCGCTGTATGCGCGCTTCGCCCCAGCGCCGGTGCTCAATGCCGACGACCAAACCATCAACCGCACCATCATCAACCAGCAAAACGAGGCCGATGCGCTGACGGTTGATACACAGGTGCAGGCCAGGTGGCGCAACGGTGCGCTTGAAAACACCCTGCTCGCTGGCTGGGACTGGCAGGACGTGACCCTGGGCGGTGGCCGCGCCAGCGCCAATGCGCCCGCCATCAACGTCTACGCGCCGGTGTATGGCAATTTCACGCCGCTGGGAGCCGTGCCGATTGTTCCGACGGTGCAGACGCAGTCGGGCCTGTACCTGCAGCATCAGGCCAAGTGGAACGAACGCTGGATCGGTGTGGCCGGCCTGCGCCATGACAAGGCCACGTCGGACACCGGCGGCGCTACAGCCTCGAAAATCGACAGCAGCGCCACCACGGGCCGCCTCGGCCTGGCCTATGCCAGCCCCGAAGGCTGGACGCCGTATGCCAGCTACTCTGAATCCTTTGTGCCTGTGGCCGGTGTCAACTTCTTCGGACAGGCCTACCAACCACAGAACAGCCAGCAGCAGGAACTGGGCCTGAAATTCCAGCCGCCCGGCAGCAACACCAGCTACACCGCGGCGATCTACAACATCCGCGAAACCAACCGCCGCACACCCGACCCGACCAACCCGCAAAACCAGGTACAGATCGGCGAGGCTCGCATCAAGGGCTTTGAGCTGGAGGCCAATGTGGCGGTCACGCGCGCCTTCGACCTGATTGCCGGCTACAGCCAGACCGACGCCAAAGTCAGCAAGTCCAACACCGCTGCCGAACTCGGCAAACGCCTGTCCAGCGTGCCCGGCGAACAAGCCTCGCTGTGGGGCCGCTACAAGTTTCAGCTGGCGGGCAAGGGCGGGTTCTCAGTGGGCGCAGGCTTGCGTTATGTCGGCAGTTCGTGGGACGGCCGCGACATTCTGGAAACACCGGCCTTCACCCTGCTGGACGCCATGCTCGGCTACGAACAAGGTCCCTGGAAAGCCAGCTTCACCGTCAACAACCTGACCGACAAGGTACATGTCACCACCTGTTTGAACCGAGGCGACTGTTTTTATGGCGCGCGCCGCACCTTGACGGCCAATCTGCGCTACACGTTCTGAAATTTTTTCAAGGAGCTCTCCATGACCAACCGACACCTGCGTACCTTCAAATCCATGGCTTTTTTCACCGGCATGTTGTTGCTGGGCAGCGCTCAGGCGCATCACGTCTGGATCGAGCAACCCGCACCCGGCCAGAAAGCCGGCAACGCCACCTTTTTCTTTGGTGAATTCGGCGGCAACCTGCGCGAAGCCTCGCCCGGCTTGCTGGACAAGTTTCCGCAGCCAGTGGCCTTCAAATTGTCGGCCAAGGGGGAACAGGCGCTGGTTATCAGCAAAACCCCAGTGGGCTTCGCCATCGCCGCGCGCGCAGCCAAGGGCGAGTCCATCGTGGCAGAAGAGCCGGCCTACCCGATCAGCGAACGCAAGGAGGGTGACAAAACCCTGCGCAGCCTGTACCACCCGGCGGCCCGATTGGTAACCGACTCCGGCAAACAAGACCCGAAGCTGACGCTGGACCTGGTGCCCACCGGCAACGCAGGCAAAGACGGCGTGGAAGTGCAGGCGTTTTACAAAGGCCAGCCGCTGCCCAAGGCAAAAGTGGAGGTCATCACCGCTTCAGGCTGGTCGCAAACCCGCTACAGCAACGCGGAAGGAAAACTCAAAGTCTCAATGCCCTGGCGCGGCACCTATGTGCTAGAGATGAGCCACAGCGACAAAAACGGCGGCGAGCGTACCGCAGCCGGTGGTCCCGAAACGTATGACCGCGCCAGCTACGTCACCAGCCTGACCTTGATGCAGCCTGCCGGCATCGCCGCTCTGCCATCGCCCGCGCCCGCCGCACCGAACAAGTGAAGCGATTGGCCCAAAACAAGTGATTGAACCGGGACGGGACATGCACACCAGCGTCAACATCTTCAAACAAAATACGGCTTCACCCCATATGCAGCCGTCATATGCAGCTATTAAATCCATAGCGTATACGGATTTGAAACGAAGCCATCAGTCGTCACTGCGCCAGGCCCGCGCCGTGGTGCTGCGGGTCGCAGGCGCCGTTGCCGGTGGATACGCCTTCACCACCGCATCGGTTGGCCTGATGTCGGCGAGTCTGGCGCTTGGCGGCATGCCGCGCAGCGACGCAGTGGTACTCGCTGCCATGCTCGGTTTCGTCATTTATCTGCTGGTGTTGCTTTGGGCATTTAGCGTGCGCAGCCTCGTGCGGCTGTGGGCCACGCTGACGGGGGCTGGCTTGTTGGCGGCAGGGCTGACTTTCGTCGTCCATTGAGGAGCGCAAATGGAGCCGACTTTTCGTCAATCCATGGCCGGGCTGCACACCTGGGCCGGGGTGGTGATCGGAAGCCTGCTGTTTGCGATTTTTTGGATGGGCACGCTCAGCGTGTTCGACCGCGAGATTGACCGCTGGATGAACCCCGGCTCGCGCCTGAGTCCGGCGCTGGCATCGCAGGCCATCCAACTGGACGGCCCGATCACCGACAACGCGATGCGGCTGACGCAGGGAAGCGACCAATGGTTGATGCGCCTGCCCAGCGAGCGTGTGCCCGCCCTTGAACTGCGCTGGCGCGACGAGAAAACCAAAACAACGGAGCGCCGTTACCTGCACCCGACAACTGGCGCCGTGCTGCCGCATACCGACACGCTGGCAGGCACGGGCTTTATCTTTCCGTTTCACTACAGCCTGCATCTGAAATGGAAAGACATCGGTTACTGGCTGGTGGGGCTGGCAGGCATGGCCATGCTGGTGATGGTGGTCAGCGGCGTGGTGATTCACCGCAAAATCTTCGCAGACTTCTTTTTATTTCGCCCCAAAAAACAAACCCCGCGTGCCAGCCTGGACTTACACAACCTGTCCGGCGTGCTGAGCCTGCCATTTCACTTTGTCATGGCGCTGTCGGGTCTGATCATCTTCATGGGCATTTACTGGCCCAGCAGTTACAGTGCCGCCTACCCGGATGCCAAAGACCTTGCAGCAGCGCGGCAGGCCTTCAACCAAGACGGCTATGGGCAGTACAAACGGCCGAGGAGCGGCGCGTCCGGCGCGCCCATCGCTTCCCTGGACGGCATGCGCGCGCAGGCTGGCGCACAGTGGCAAGGCGCAGAGGCCAACTTCATCCGCGTCTGGCATCCGGGTGACCAGGCCAGCTATGTCGAGCTGCGCCGCACTTACGCCGACAGCGTCACCATGAACCTGGACCAGCTCTATCTGGACGCGCGCTCGGGCCAGCCCCTGCACAGTTTCACCGCCCAGCCGGTGATGACGGCGCAGCGGTTTATCAGTGGCCTGCATTTCATCCAGTTTGAGCACTGGCTGCTGCGCTGGCTGTACTTTCTGGCAGGCCTGTCGGGCTGCATCATGATTGCCACCGGCTTCATCTTCTGGCTCGAACGCCGCCGCGCCAGCCATGCCAAAAAAGGGCTGCACGGCGTGCGTGTGGTTGAAGCGCTGGCGGTGGCCAGCGTACCCGGCATCATGGTCGCGACCTGCCAGTTTTTCATCGCCAACCGGCTGCTGCCGCTGGACGCTTCCTGGGGCGGCTATTCGCGCGCCGGGCTGGAAATGGGGATCTTCTATGTGAGCTGGCTGGCAATGCTGGCGCATGCGGCCTGGCGCGCCCGCCACGCATGGCGTGAGCAAAGCGCCTTGCTCGCCGTGCTGGCCGCCACGGCCGTGGCCCTTAACTGGGCCAGCACCGGCCATCACCTGATTCACACGCTGGGTCAGGGCTTGTGGGCGGTGGCTGGCATGGACCTGATGCTGCTTGCCAGCGCCGCCCTCGCCGCCTGGACAGCGCGCCAACTGGGGCGCACGGCCGAAGAACACCCGTTGCGCGCGGCAAGCACCACAAGGGCTCGCCATGCGTGAGACCGCCTGCGCCCTGGCGGGCTTGATGGCTGCGTGGCTGGGCTTTGCGCTGCTGGCGCTGAGCCAGGAACGCCACTTTGTTCGTGTTTATCAGTCAACTATGCCCCCAGCCCCTTTTCTGCTTACCCAACGCGCTATCGGTTTCATAGCAATTGGTGTGAGCCTGGTGTGTTGCATCGCGGGTCATGGCGTCAGTTTCGGCAGCCTGTTGTGGGTGCTGTCTCTCTCAGCCGCGGCCATGGCCATGGCCCTGACGCTCACCTGGCGTCCGCGCTGGCTGTCCGGTTTGGCGCGGGTGCTAGGCCTTGTTCTGTCTTTTTCATCACTTCCGAGGTAAGCCATGTTCCAAACACTGTTGATCGCTTTTCGTGAGGGGCTGGAGGCCCTGCTGGTGGTGGCCATTGCCACGCTCTACCTTCGCCGCACGGGACGGGAGCATTTGCTCGGGGCCATTCGCAGCGGCCTGGCGGTGGCAGTGACCCTCTCGCTTCTGCTCGGTTATGCCTTGTCCCGGATCGGCGCCCTGTCCCCCACGGCCGAGGGCGTGACGGCACTGTTGGCAGCAGCTGCAGTGATCTGGTGCGTGGTACACATGATGAAGGTCGGTAAAAACATGGGCCGCGACATCCAGGCCCGGCTCGACCAGGCATCGGTTCTGGATGGCTCAAAAGCGTGGTTTGCCGTCTTCGGTTTCACGCTTTTCATGGTTGGCCGCGAAGGCGTGGAAACCGCCACCATGCTGGCCTCGCTGGCGTCCAGCGCAGAGCTTGGTTACATGGTTTGGGGGGGACTGCTGGGTCTGGCTCTGGCGATTGCGATTGCCGGGGCCTGGGTGCGGTACGGCAAGGCTGTTGATTTGGGCCGGTTTTTCCGCGTTACTGCCTGGTTCATGCTCGTGTTCGCGGCGCAGCTGGTGGTTTACGCTTTGCACGAGTTCACCGAGTCTGCGTTGATTCCCGGTATCGACAATGCCTGGTGGCATACCGCTACCGAAGACCTGGCCGAAGGCACGACCGCGCAGTTGATCTCGCTGGCGTTGGTGGTGGTGCCCACGGTATGGCTGGCGGCCGCGCACTGGCAGGACCGGCGCGCAGGCCAAAACTTGGCCCGACCATAAATAGGTTATTGCAAATGCGACAGATTCGTATTTATAATAATGCAACGAATCACCAACCAGCAAGCCAATCCATGATTGTTTGTGTCTGCCGCCGAATCTCTGACCGCGAAATTGCCCGCCACGCCCGTGCCGGTCTGGGTTTCGACGAGATCCAGTTCGAACTGGGTGTCGCCACCCAGTGCGGCCAGTGCGAAGGCTGTGCGCGCGACGTGGTCGCGCAATGCAACGGCAGTTGCCCGACCGCAAATATCAAGCTGGGGATGCCCCTCCCCATTCCCGCCGAGCGCGGCGGGGCTTTTGCGGGATGAGCCGTGAGGCGCAAAACCCAAGACAAGGCTTTCTGCCTTGCCTGGTTTTGGAACGAAGCGGATCGCCCGCAAAACCACGCCCCTTCGGGTTCGGCCCAAAACGGGCGCTTTCCTCACCAAACCCCTTGCGTGTGCTTCAGCACACGCAGCGTGGTGTTGGCGAGCAAATCATACCGTTTTGGACCCGAACGCGCATGGCGGGAATGGGGAGGGGCATCCCCCACCAACCCCCTGGAAGGCAGCGCATGGAATCCTCCCTCACCTTATTTGCAACTCTCGCCGGCAGTCTGATCCTCGCGGTGGGCCCGCTCTGGTGGATTTTTCGCCCTTGACCGATCTGGCCGGCATCCGCTGCGCATTTGCGTCTGCATGAGTCTGAACAGGCCCTAAACTCCTGATGAACGCCCCTGTCCTTTCGACTCCTCCCGTTTTCTCCTCTGCCCAGGCCACCGTGCGCAAACCCCTGAATCGCAACCTCGTGATTGCCACCAGCGTGGTCGTCTTTCATGTCGCGGTGTTGTGGGCCATGCAAAACGGCCTGCTGCGCCGCGCGGCTGAAATCGTGGTGCCCGTGGAGATGCTGACGCGCATCATCGAGATCGAACCGCCCAGGGTCGCACCACCCCCACCGCCCCCTCCACCGTCACCTCCGCCCAAGGCGGTGTCCAAGGTGCCGAGGCCCCCGCCCTTGCCGGTGGCGGTTCGCGAGCCGGTGCCGTCATCGGCGCCCCATGCACCTACCGGTGTGGTCGAGCCGCAGCCGCCGGCACCGCCGATTCCCGCCCCGCCCGCCCCGCCCGCCCCGCCCGCCCCCCCCGCGCCCACGCCTCCGGCACCACCGGCGCCGCCGCGCCTGGTCGAAGTGACCCAGGGCGAGACCGAATACATCCGGCCGCCACGCGTGGTCTACCCGTCGCTGAGCAAGCGCAACGGCGAGTCCGGCGTGGTTGTCATCGACGTGTACTACAACGCGGCCGGCCGTGCCGTGCGGGCCAGCGTCTTCAAGTCCAGCGGTTTTGAGCGCCTGGACCGCGCCGCCTACGAGGCGGTGATGGCCTCGCAAGTGACACCTTTCCGCCGCGCGGGCTCCGATGCCAATACCGAGTACCTGCTCAAGGCCCCGATTAATTTTGTTCTGGAGTAAGCATTGATGAATTCACAATTTGGTTTGATGAGCGTCTGGACGCAGGGCGACTTCGTCACCAAGGCGGTAGCTGTGCTGCTGATCGGCATGTCGCTGGCCTCCTGGATCGTCATCATCATCAAGACGCTGGACTTGCTGAAGTACAAAAAGATCGCCAGCAGCGCCGAGGACTTCTGGCACAGCGAGGACTTTGCCGCCGGGCTGGCCAAACTCGGTAGCGACCCGGCCAATCCCTTCCGCCAGCTCGCCATTGAAGGCCGCGAAGCCACCGCCCACCACCGCAACACCAAAGCGCACCTGCATGACGCGCTGGACGTGAGTGACTGGGTGACGCGCAGCCTGCGCAACACCATGGACGAGTTCACCTCGCGCCTGCAGTCGGGCCTGGCGATTCTGGCCTCGGTCGGCTCGACCGCCCCCTTCATCGGCCTGTTCGGCACCGTCTGGGGCATTTACCACGCGTTGCTGGCCATCGGCACGGCCGGCCAGGCGACCATCGACAAGGTGGCCGGACCGATCGGCGAGTCGCTGATCATGACGGCACTGGGTCTGGCGGTCGCGATTCCGGCGGTGCTCGGTTACAACGCGCTGGTGCGTGGCAACAAGGGTGTGCTGCAGAAACTGAACCGCTTCGCGCATGATCTGCACGCTTACTTCGTCACCGGTGCCCGCGTCAACAGTGCCGGCGGTCCGACCAAGGTCGTGCCGATGAAAAAAGCCTGACACCGAAACTGAACGGGAAAAACCATGGCCTTTGGAACACAGGACGACACCGACGACGTCATGAACGAGATCAACATGACGCCTCTGGTGGACGTGATGCTGGTTTTGCTGATCATCTTCATCATCACCGTGCCGGTGATGAAACACTCGGTCAATATTGACCTGCCGCGCGCCACCAACGAGGCGCAAAACGTCAAACCTGAGACCCTGCGCCTGACGGTGGACGCCCAAGGCAGCTACTACATCAACGAAGCGCCGATAGATGACAAGGAGTTGGCGCCACGCATGCAGGCCGCCGCTGCGCAGAACCCGCAGCCCGAGTTGCACATCCGCGGTGACAAGGCCGTGCGGTATGAGCGTGTGGCCCAGGCGATGGCGACAGCCCAGGTGTCGGGCCTGCGCAAGATCGGCTTTATCACCGAGCCCGACACGCCCTGAATGCCGTCCCCCGTCTTCTCCGGCCGGACGCCTGGCACCGCAAGGTGGCCGGGCGTTTTCAACTCCGGGCTGGCCTGAAGCGCAGGCCTCAATCGACTGAAGAAGTACAAAAAATTACCGCTGGCGGCTTGACTTTTAATTGAGAGTAATTATCATTACGATAACGACAGTCAACAGGTACGCACCATGTCCATTGCCCTTCACCCGACCACCTTGACCCTGCCTTCCCGCGCCGCGCGCCGGGCGGAGATGTCCATGCCCGCCGCAGCCTCGCGCAACGATTCCGGCAGCGCGCTGGAGAGCACCGAAATCCTGCGCGGCCAGAAGGCCGTCGCGATCAATCACAACGGCCTGACCTACCGCCTGCAGGCCACGCGCCTGGGCAAACTGATTTTGACCAAATAGGCGCTACACACCCAGTTTCATCGTGGGGCGATCCGAGGCTTACCCAAGTCTCACAGATCGTTTTTTGCCAGCCAGACCTGGGCATCCGTGCCCATGCATTAGCCAGGCTTTTTTTCTCCACACAACATACAAAAAAACCGACCTGAGGTCGGTTTTTTAATGCCAAATCGGGCTCCAGCCCATTTCCAGCAAGCGCAAGCAGCTATCTATGCAACAGCAACCTGAGGCTGCCGGGTAAAAACCTACAGCCCGATGGCAGCCATGCCTGCACGCGCAATCTGCGCATCTTCGCTGGACTTCACACCGCTGACACCAACTGCGCCCAGACACTGGCCGTCTTTCATGATGGGCACGCCGCCTTCGAGCAGACCCTTGAGCTCGGGCGCGCTCAGGAAAGACACGCGGCCGCCATTGATCATCTCTTCATAAATCCGGCTTTCACGGCGTCCGAGCGCCGCGGTGTTGGCCTTGGCCGGTGCGATGTGGGCCGAGATCGGCGCCGCACCATCCAGGCGCTGCAGGTGCAGCAAATGGCCGCCGTCATCCACCACGGCAATCGTCACCGCCCAGTTGTTTTTGAGGGCCTCAGCCATCGCTGCGGCCGCAATCGCCTGCACGTCGGCGAATTCCAGTGTTGGTTTTGTCTTCATGTCGGTTCCAGAGTTGTAGTGAGCCAGGCGCCAAGCATACGCAAATTTATTGCGTCATAAGCCTCAATGAGCGCCAAACTGTTTTTACCAGCAGAGTCCTCGGAGCCGGCTTTGCCAGGCCGCAGGCGCGGCGCCTTGTTCAGGGCAAAGGGCAAAGCGCTGCCGCAGGCTCGCAGTGAGCGAATATGGGGCCTCATTACAGATCCCTGACAAAAAGTAGGAAGTGTCTGGGGTTATTCCATTGAAATGGCGATCACCACCCTAAAATAAGCTTGCCTGCATATGCTGGCCTCTATGGAGAAGACTCTCATGAATGACAATGTTCAAACCCTTGACCACGGCTATGTTGGCTCTGCCGAGCAACGCAACCGGGTCTTGCGCAACACCTACTGGCTGCTGGCCCTGAGCATGCTGCCCACCGTGCTGGGCGCCTGGGTCGGCGTTGCCACGGGCATCACCGCCTCGCTGACGGGCGGCCTGGGCCTGATCGTGTTCCTGGGCGGCGCTTTCGGTTTCCTGTATGCCATCGAGAAGACCAAGAATTCCGCCGCCGGCGTGCCGGTGCTGCTGGCCTTCACCTTCTTCATGGGCCTGATGCTGTCACGCATGATCGGCATGATCCTGGGCTTTCGCAACGGCTCCGAGCTGATCATGACTGCCATGGGCGGCACGGCTGGCGTGTTCTTCGTGATGGCCTCGTTGGCCAGCGTGATCAAGCGCGACCTGTCGGGCATGGGCAAATGGCTGTTCGTCGGCGCCATGGTTGTCATGGTGGGCGGCATCATCAATGTGTTTGTTGGCTCCACCGCCGGCATGCTGGCCCTGTCGGTCGCCGTGATCGGCATATTCAGCGCCTACATGCTGTATGACCTGAAGCAAATTCTCGATGGCGGCGAGACCAACTACATCAGCGCCACCATGCGCCTTTACCTGGACATCTTCAATGTGTTCCAGGCCCTGCTGGCCCTGCTGGGCATCATGGGCGGCGAAAAAGATTAATCGGCTAATTCGCTTCGCTCCGGACGAAAAAAAGGGCCTTCGGGCCCTTTTCCTTTTCTGTTTTTAGACCCCGGCCAAGTCAAACACCGCGATTGATTCCACGTGCGCCGTGTGCGGAAACATGTTGACCACGCCGGCTGAGGTGCAGCGGTAACCCGCATCGCCCACCAGCACACCGGCATCACGCGCCAGCGTCGCCGGGTTGCAGCTCACATACACAATGCGCACAGGCGGCATCCAGTTGCCGATCTGCAGGTTCTGCTGCCCGCCCGCATCGTCGCAGGGTACGCCGGTAAGGGACTGCTGATGCAGCGCCGCCAGCGACTTGAACAGTTCATAAGCACCTTCGCGCGGCGGATCAACCAGCCATTTGTCGGCTGCGCCGTCCTGCACCAGCATGCCGGGTGTCATCTCGAACAGGTTACGCGCTACAAATTGAGTAGCTGCCAGCGCTCGCCCGTCATGGGCTTGAGCCTTGTTTGACTCATAATTTTCACGCGAACGGGCGACCAGTACCTCGCTGCCCTCTATGCCCAACACCTCGCGCGCCTGGGTGGCCAGCGGCAAGGTGAAATTGCCCAGGCCGCAAAACCAGTCGATCACGCGTTCATCGCGCTGCACATCCAGCAGGCGCAGTGCGCGCGAGACCAGCACCTGGTTGATCTGCGGGTTGACTTGGGTGAAGTCGGTCGGACGGAAAGGCATGCTGATGCCGTAAGCCGGCAAAGCGTAAGCCAGTTGCTGAGCCGGATCGCTCACCTCATCGAGCAAGGTCACGGTGTCCGGCCCGCCCGACTGCAGCCACCACTGCAGGCCGGAATGCGCTGCCGCAAAGCCGCGCAGCTTCGCGACATCACCGTCCGACAGCGGTTCCATGTGGCGCAGCACCAGCGCGGTGATGTTGTCGCCACAGGCCAGCTCGATCTGCGGCAGGGTTTCCTTCGCGTCCATCGCGGCGATCAGCACGCGCAGCGGCAGCAGCAGATCGCTCACATGCTTTGGCAGCACATGGCATTCGCGGATATCAGCCACATAGCCGCTTTTACGCTCATGAAAACCGACCAGCACCTCGCCCTTCTTGCGCACAAAACGCACCGACAGGCGCGCGCGGTAACGGTAGTTCCAGGCCGGGCCTTCGATGGGCCGCATGATGCTGCCGGCCTTGAGTTTTCCCAGGTGCCAGAGGTTGTCTTCCAGCACGCGCTGCTTGACTGCCACCTGCGCGGCCACATGCAGGTGCTGCATCTTGCAGCCGCCGCAGGCGCCGGTGTGCAGGCCAAAATGCGGGCACTGCGGCCGCACCCGTTGCGAGGACTCGCGCAACACCGCCATCAGCGTGGCTTTTTCAAACGTGGATTTTTTGCGGTAGACGCTGGCGCTGACGCGCTCGAACGGCAAGGCGCCGCCAATGAACACCACCTTGCCATCCTCGCGGTGGGCGATGCCCTGGGCTTCAATGTCGAGCGACTCAATGGTAAGGATGTCGGGCGGATAGTCCAACTGCGCGGCGGCCACAGGTGGGTTCTGCTGTTTGTTCTGTTTTCTTCGGGACATGACCCATTGTCTCAGGCTGTGTGGGGCATTCAGCCTGATGTGCCGCGTGAAGACACACGGCTCAAAAATAAAAAAGCCCCGCAACGCAGGGCATTTTTTACCAGACCATGCGCTTATTTGGGCGGCAGGTACTTGGCTGGATCCACCGGTTTGCCCTGGCGGCGAATTTCAAAATGCAGCTTCACGCGGTCGGCGTCGCTGTTGCCCATCTCGGCGATTTTCTGGCCCTTGCGCACCGACTGGTCTTCCTTGACCAGCAGCGTCTGGTTGTGCGCGTATGCGGTCAGGAAGGTGTTGTTGTGTTTGAGGATGATCAGGTTGCCATAACCGCGCAGACCGGCACCAGCGTACACGACGCGACCGTCGGCAGAGGCCATCACGGTGTCGCCGGCCTTGCCCGCAATGTCCATGCCCTTGTTTTTGGCCTCATCGAAACCCGCCAGCACGGCACCCTGTGCCGGCCAGATCCAGGCCAGGTCCTCGTCGCCACCAGCGGCTGCAGGAGCGGCGGCAGGTTTGGGCGCGGTGGCAGCCTGGGCCGGTGCACTGGCCGCCGGCGCCGGACCGACCGGTGTGGCGGAGCCGGAGGTCACAGGACGGGCCACGGCCACCGACTCGGGCGGGACCACGCGCAGCACCTGGCCGACTTCGATCAGGTTTGGGTTTTCAAGATTGCTCCAGCGACCGATGTCGCGCCAGTTCTGGCCGGTGTCCAGGCCGATGCGGATCAGCGTGTCGCCGGGCTTGACCGTGTAATAACCGGGTTTGCCGGCGTTCTCAAAACCGGGCAGCGGCTTGGCTCCCGCATCGACTGCCACGATGGGCGCGCGCGACATGCCGGTGCCGCGGTCTTCAACCGGCGCGCGGTTGGGTCCGCGCGGCGCACTGCAGGCCGCCATCAGCAGCGCGGCGGCCACGAGCAG
The DNA here is from genome assembly GCF_043778355.1 of Polaromonas sp. Taxonomy (GTDB): domain Bacteria; phylum Pseudomonadota; class Gammaproteobacteria; order Burkholderiales; family Burkholderiaceae_C; genus Polaromonas. The sequence goes on along the minus strand of NZ_JAYWHI010000066.1, from coordinate 14,474 downwards.
GCAGCTCAGGCCCAGGCGAGCGCCGTCCTTGCCGGCGCGGGGCGCTTCAAGGGCCCTGGGAGAAAACGCTGCCATGGGAAGCCCTGCTTGTTGATTCATTGCTGTATTGACCTTTTCCAAATGCTGTGTGTTGCCACCCTGTGACGCCGGATGCCGACTTTGGTTCAGGATGCCCAGTGTGCGCTTTTGCCATCCAGGCTAACTCGTTCCCGATTTTAAAGGCACAAAGTGCACCGCCTCCAGAACCGTCTGGGTCACGCCCTGCGGGGTTTTGTCGAGCACCACCAGCGCCTGGGCGCCGCCCGCCATGTGCATGGGCGCGACCAGGCGGCCGCCGATGGCGAGCTGCTCCACCCAGGCGGCCGGAATCGACTCGCCGCCGGCCGCCGCGATGATGGCCGCGTAGGGCGCACCCTTGGCATAACCCACCATGCCGTCGCCAAACAACAGGTGCACATTGGCCAGGCGGAAGGCGCGCAGGTTCTCGCGCGCCTTGTCGTGCAGGCCGCGCAAGCGTTCGATGCTGTAAACCTCGGTCGCCAACGCACCCAGCACCGCCGCCTGGTAACCACATCCCGTGCCGATTTCCAGCACCCGCCCCAGCTTGCCGGCCGGGCTACCCGCCCCCTGGCGCAACAACTCCAGCATGCGCGCCACCACGTTGGGCTTGGAAATGGTTTGGCCAAGGCCGATCGGCAGGCTGGTGTCTTCATAGGCCTGGTTGACCAGCGCGGTATCGACAAAACGGTGGCGCTCCACATGACCCATGGCGGCCAGCACCTGTGCATCGGAAATGCCTTGCGCCGCGAGTTTGTGCACCATGCGCGCCCGCACCGCACGCGAGTCCAGGCCGACACCACTCGGCAACGCCGTCTTGGCCGGCATTTTCTGATCAAAAATGCCTGTAGCCCTTTCCGGATGGGCGCGACCAGCTATTTTTTTGGTAGCAGATGGGGTGCCCGCGTCGGGTTCGAGGCGCACCGGGAAGCCCGGCCTTGTGGCAGCCGGCTTGGCTGCTCCCGCGCCCGGAGAAGCCAGGGGCGGCTTGACCGGCGACTTCATGCGACCAGCGGCATGGCGGCATTACCCTGCGTGAGTTTGGCCGCTGTCTGCGCCCAATACGGCAGTCGCGCGTGGTCGGTCAGGTCCACCTGCAGCGGCGTGATGGCAACAAAGCCCTGCTTGGTGGCGAAAAAATCGGTTCCCTCGCCCTCTTCCTTGGCTGGCCCCGCGCCGCCTATCCAGTACATGGTTTCACCGCGCGGGCTGGTCTGCGTGATGACACGTTCGGCCGCATGGCGCCGACCCAGGCGGCAAACCTTGTAGCCCTGCAGTTGTTCGTCGGGCAGGTTGGGAATATTCACATTGAGCAGCCAGGGCGCCACCGTCGGCAACGCGCCTTCGGCAATTTTTTCAAGCGAAGGGATCAGTTGCTGCACCAGGTCGCGTGCGCGCCGGCCGGCCACGTCGATGTGGCCCCAGCCTTTTTCGGTCTGCGAAAACGCAATCGACGGAATACCGAACAGATAACCTTCCATGGCCGCGCCGACGGTGCCCGAATAAATTGTGTCGTCCCCCATGTTGGCGCCATTGTTGATGCCCGAGACCACCAGGTCGGGCCGGTAGCCGAGCAGCCCGGTCAGCGCAATGTGCACACAGTCGGCAGGTGTGCCGTTGATATAGCGGAAACCATTGGCCGCCGTTTGCACGTACATCGGGGAATGCAGGGTCAGCGCGTTCGATTTGGCACTGTTGTTCTGTTCGGGTGCCACTACCTCCACATCGGCGATGTCCTTGAGGGCTTCGTACAGGGCAATGATGCCGGAGGCCTGGTAGCCATCGTCGTTACAGATCAGGATTTTCATGCGTTGATTTTAAGGTCTCAAGGGTGACAAACCGGAGCCACGCCGCGTCTATTTGGTCCCGCAACCTGCCTATGATGTCTCAACACTGATTCCTACGGAGACCCCTCATGCATGCCTGGCTTTGTGAAGACCCCACCGGCGTTGACGCCCTGACCTGGAAAGAGTTGCCCACCCCCGAGCCCAAAGCTGGTGAGGTGCGCATCGCCATCAAGGCAGCCAGCCTGAATTTCCCGGACCTGCTGATCGTGCAGAACAAGTACCAGATGAAACCAGCACTCCCGTTTGTGCCCGGCTCCGAATACGCCGGCGTGGTCGAGGCTGTCGGCGAGGGTGTGAAACACCTGAAGGTCGGGCAGAACGTGGCCTGCCTGTCGGGCACCGGCGGTTTTGCCACCCACACCCTTGCGCCGGCAGCGCTGTGTATGCCGCTGCCGGATGGTTTTCCGCATGTCGATGCGGCCGCTTTCATCATGATTTACGCCACTTCGCACCATGCGCTGGTGGACCGGGCCCAGCTCAAGGCTGGTGAAACCGTGCTGGTACTCGGCGCGGCTGGCGGTGTCGGCACCTCGGCCATCCAGATCGCCAAGGCGCTGGGCGCGAAAGTGATCGCCGCCGCATCGACCGATGAGAAATGCGCACTGTGCACCTCGATAGGCGCCGATGCCACCATCAACTACAGCACGGAGAATCTGCGCGAAGCCATCAAGGCCCTGACCGACGGCAAAGGCCCCGACGTGATTTATGACCCGGTGGGCGGCGAGTTCGCCGAGCCGGCCTTCCGCTCCATCGCCTGGCGCGGCCGTTACCTGGTGGTGGGTTTTGCTTCCGGCCCGATTCCCTCGCTGCCGCTGAATCTCACGCTGCTCAAGGGCGCGTCCATCGTCGGCGTGTTCTGGGGCGGCTTCGCCAAGAACGAGCCGAAAGCCAGCGCCGCCGCCATGGCTGAACTCGCCCAGTGGTATGCCCAGGGCAAGATCAAACCCGTCATCGACCGCACCCTGCCCATGGCCGAACTCAAGGCCGCGTATGCCCACATGGGCTCACGCGGCGTCAAAGGCAAGCTGGTGATGGTCAACTGAGTTTGTAGCGGCTGGTTTGTGCCGCAGACCGCCAGGCGTCGCGAAGCGGTCACACAAGGGGAAACATCTGCTTACGTTGCGGTTTGCCGGGTATATATTGAAGCTCCCTTCAAAGGCGGATCATGAATAAACCAACCATGCTGGTGGTGGAAGACAATCCCGACCACCTGGAACTGACACTCACAACGCTGGAGGACAACGGCGCCTACCACCACATCGTGGTAGCCCGTGACGGACAACAAGCGCTCGACTACCTGTTCTGCGAGGGAATACACAGCGAGCGCCCTCATGACCAGCAACCCGAACTGGTGTTGCTGGACCTCAACATGCCGAAAATGAACGGGTTGCAGGTGTTAAGCCGCATGCGCAATGATCCGCGAACATTTTTTGTGCCGGTGGTGATGCTGACTTCGGCCAGCGAACAGTCCGACGCGGTGCGCGATCTCACGGGCGGGCTCAACAGCTACATCAGCAAGCCACTCGACTATCGGGAGCTCGAAGCCAGGCTGCAAGAAGTGCGGGAATACTGGCGCACCTCGAACTTTTCGCCCCTGATGTCCTGATAGAGCGAGAGCAAACGCCCACAAAAAAGCCCCAATCAAGGGGCTTTTTCAATTCTGGGGTGGCTGATGGGGCTCGAACCCACGACAACAGGAATCACAATCCTGGACTCTACCAACTGAGCTACAGCCACCGAAGCCCCAAATTATAACGACAACTGCGCGGTTTATCGCCCTGCGCGCAGCTTTAAGCGCCGACTTTCTGCTCGGCAGGCCGTGGCACCTTGATGTCGGCCTTGAAGCGTTCTTTGAGGATGTTGTAGTAGGCCAGGCTTTCCGCCGAGGTCCACCACTGGGTGTACTGCGACTGCTCCTGCTGGGCCAACGCCGCCGCAGGGGTTGCGCGCGGCAACACCTTGAGCACCTTGACCACCGCATAACCTTGCGCGCCCAGGTCCACACCTACCAGCGCTGGCAGGGCCGTGGTATCGGCACTCAATGCGGCCTTCAGGGCGTCAATCGGCAACTGCTGCGCCTGCTCACGCGAGATCACCACGGCTGCGGGCAAGGCGGCGGCTGCAGGGTTGGCCTTCCAGGCCGCAAGCTTTTCGGCACCGTCCTTGCGCGCCATCTCGGCGCCGCGCTGCTGCTGCAAGCGCTCACGCACGCGGTCCTTGACCTCGGCAAAAGGCAAGGCCCGCGCCGGCGTGTGCTGCGTGATGCGGCCCGACACCAACTGGTTGCCGCCAAGGTCCAGTGCCTCGGTATTGCGTTTTCTCTCGACTGCATCCGGCGCGAACAGCGCTTCAAGAAACTTGGAACTGGCCAAAGCACCCGTGGCGCCAGGGGCTGGCGTGCGGGTCAGCTTGCTGGCGGTTTTGACGTCGAGCTTCAGGCGCTCGGCAATCGGGCGCAGGCTGTCTGACTGTTCGTACACCGCATTGCTGAAGGCCTCTGCCGTCTCGGCAAATTTTTTCTGCGCTTGCTGCTGCCGCAGTTCAGTCTCCAAAGCAGGCCTCATCTCTTCAAATGACTTCTGTTTGGGCACCCTGATGTCGGTGAGCTTGATGATGTGGTAGCCAAACTCGGTTTCCACCACATCGCTGATGTCCCCTTTCTTCATCGAGAAGGCGGCGTCGGCAAACGGCTTGACCATGGCCTTGCGCGAAAAGAAATCGAGGTCCCCGCCATTGGCAGCAGAGCCAGTATCGCTGGAATTTTTGCGGGCCAGGTCAGCAAAGGAGTCCGGCGCTTTTTTCACATCAGCCAGCAATTGCGCGGCTTTGTCCTTCGCTTTCTGGCGATCTGCCGCGGCGGCGGAAGCCGGCGACTCAATCAGGATGTGGCTGGCGCGGCGCTCTTCATTGCCGGCCAGCTGGGCGGTGTTCTGTTCGTAGTAAGTCTTCAGGTCTTGCTCGTTGAGCGTGATGCCTCGGGTCACCGCATCCATGTTGAGTACGGCGTATTCAATGTCCACCTGCTCTGGCGCCTGGAAAAAGGCCAGGTTACTTTTATAGAACTGCTCCAGATCGGCCTCGCTCGGGTTCACTTTGGCCGCGTAATCAAGGGTATTGAACCGCGCGACCTGCACTTCACGTTTCTCAAAAAATGCATTGAGCGACACGTCCGCCGCTGCCTTGGCCGCAAAGCCGCTGCCTGCAACACCCAACATGACCTGGCGCGTCGCCAAATCTGCGCGCAGCCCTGCTTCGTAAGCTTCGGGGGTCATGCCAGTCTGCGACAGGAAGCCGGCGCGGTCGAATTTGCCATCGGGCAACCTGAAAGCGGCAATCGCCTTGTCCTCAGCGTACAGCCGCTGCAGCTTCTGGTCGGGCACCACCAGGCCACTCTGCGCGGCCGCTGCGGCAAACACGCGGTCGCGCACCAGACGCTCCAGCGTGCCGTATTTGGCTTCCGGGGAATCGAGCAGCTTTGCATCGATCGTCGGCATGGAAGCACGCAGGCGGTTTACCTCGTTCTGGTGCGCCAGGTCCCAATCTGTCTGCGATATGTCCCGACCATCGACGCGTGCAACCACGGCCGTGTTTTGCTCCGAACGGTTGTAGCCGTCCAGACCAAACAGCACAAAAGACGGAACAATCAGCAAAAACAGCAAGCCCATGGTGACCTTGGTGTGCTTGCGAATGAAATCAAACATCTCGAATTTCCTGTGCGGCCGTCAACCGGCATTGATAACAAATTTTTACGCCAGCCATCCATAAAAAAAGGCGAACTGTCTGTTCGCCTTTGTTCAGTTTCTGGTGGGTGCTGACGGGCTCGAACCGCCGACCTACGCCGTGTAAGGGCGCTGCTCTACCAACTGAGCTAAGCACCCCACCTCAACTTTTACTTCATCGGTTTCAGTTCAGGGCGTCCTTGAGCGCTTTGCCTGGACGGAACTTGGGCACCTTGGCTGCCTTGATTTTAATCGCATCGCCGGTACGCGGGTTGCGGCCGGTGCGGGCAGCACGTTTACCCACTGCAAAAGTGCCGAAACCCACCAGAGACACAGAGCCTCCTTTTTTCAGCGTTGTTTTGACAGCGCCAATGGTTGACTCCAGCGCGCGCGTCGCAGCCGCCTTGGAAATATCAGCATGTTTGGCAATGTGCTCGATCAGTTCAGTCTTGTTCACAAGGAGCCCCTCGTTGATAAAGTTAATCTGGTTGTCTCTTGAAATATCTCCCCTGGACACCTGTAAAAAGATAACAGCGGGAGGCGGCATGTGCAGATCGTCTGCTGATTCCAATTAGAGCCATGGACTCCAACCGTGTCAATACAACATCAGATTTTTACAACGTGCGGTGGCGGATTCTAGTCTTTTTTTTCACGCTTTCCCCGCATATTCATAGGCGCGCCCTGTATTAAGGGACGCCGCAAGACAAGCCGTTTTTACGTCAGGCCAGCGCCTGTGCGATGGCCTTGCCGAGGTCAGTGCCGCTCGCCTTGCCACCGAGGTCAGGCGTGCGCGGTGCACCGCTCTGGGGACTGAGCACTTTTTCAATCGCTGCAAGCACAGCGTCGTGTGCCTCCTTGTGACCCAGGAACTCCAGCATCATGGCGCCGCACCAGATTTGCCCGATCGGGTTGGCGATGTTGCGCCCAGCAATGTCGGGCGCGGATCCGTGCACCGGTTCGAACAGCGATGGGAACTTGCGCTCGGGATTGAGGTTGGCACTGGGTGCGATGCCAATCGTGCCCGTGCACGCCGGGCCCAGGTCGCTCAGGATGTCACCGAACAGGTTGCTGGCCACCACCACATCGAAGAAGTCAGGGCGCTGCACAAAGTGCGCAGTCAGGATGTCGATGTGAAACTTGTCAAGCTTGAGATCGGGATAGCTTTTGGCCATCTCGGCAACGCGCTCGTCCCAGTAAGGCATGGTGATCGCAATACCGTTGGATTTGGTGGCACTGGTCAGATGTTTTTTCGGCCGCGACTGCGCCAACTCAAACGCGAACTTGAGCACGCGGTCCACACCAATGCGTGAAAAGACGCTTTCCTGCATCACGATTTCGCGTTCGGTGCCGGCGTACATGCGCCCGCCTATGCTGGAGTATTCGCCTTCGGTGTTCTCGCGCACGATGTACATGTCGATCTCGCCGGGCAGCCGGGCACTGCCATCGCGGCGCACCACCGGCGCGATGATGCCTGGCATCAGGCGTGCGGGGCGCAGGTTGATGTATTGGTCAAACTCGCGGCGAAACAGCAGCAGCGAACCCCAGAGCGACACATGATCGGCGATCTTTTCAGGCCATCCGACGGCACCGAAATAAATCGCATCATGCCCGCCGATCTGGTCCTTCCAGTTGTCCGGCATCATCTGCCCGTGTTTTTCGTAGTAGTCCCAGCTCGAAAAATCAAAGTGGTCGAACTGCAGGTCAATGTTGAATTTGGACGCGGCGGCTTCCATCACACGAATGCCTTCGGGCATGGTTTCCTTGCCGATGCCGTCGCCGGCGATGACGGCGATTCTTTTCTTGCTGGTACTTTTGTTCACGGTGTTTCCTTGGTTTTCTGGGTTCAAGTGGTAAAAAAATTCAACGCTTCGTTGAGCAGCAGGGCCGGCGCTTCTTCTGCAATATAGTGGCCGCAAGGCAGCTGCTGGCCCGAGACCTCAATGGCCCGATCACGCCACAGGGCCAACACGTCAAAACACTGGCCCACCGCGCCATGTTCGCCCCAGAGCACGCGCAGCGGCATCGTCAGTTTGCAGCCTGCGGCCACATCGGCACGATCATGCGTCAGATCAATGGTGGCGGAAGCCCGGTAGTCCTCGCAGATGCTTTCAGCCGTCCCCGGAATTTGTACGCATCGTTCGTAGGCCGCCATCGCCTCGGGTGCAAACGCAGCCAGGCCGGCATGGCGCTTGCCCATCACGCTGCGGATGTAACGCACCGGGTCCGTCTCTATCAGGGCTTCTGGCAAGGGCGGTGGCTGAATCAGGAAAAACCAGTGCCAGTACGCACGCGCAAACGCTTCGGTGGTGCTGCTGTACATGGCCAACGTAGGCGCGATGTCCAGCAACAGCATGCGCTGCACAGCCGCAGGGTGATCCGCCGCGAGGCGGTGTGCCACACGTGCACCGCGGTCATGCGCGAGCACCTGAAACCGCTCGAAGCCGTGATGGCGCATCACGGCCATCGCATCGCGTGCCATCGCGCGTTTTGAATAGGTCAGGTGCTCCGGGTCGGCGGCGGGCCGCGCTGAATCGCCGTAACCACGCAGGTCCATCAATACAACCGTGAAATGCCGGGCCAGGTCGTTGGCGACACGGTGCCACATCACATGGGTTTGCGGATGGCCGTGGAGCAACAGCAGCGGCGCGCCCTGCCCACCCCGCCGTGTGTGCACTGTGCCGGCCGGCCCCTGGATGTCAAGCGCAGCAAATCCTTCAAACATCAGGCAACGTCCAACGGGTTCATGCGTGTCTCGGGAGTTTTCATGCGTGGGATGATTCTGCGCAATTGCCGGGGACGATTCAAGCAATAATCAGGCAATCGATTATTTCTTTCAAGGCATGAATGGAACGCAGCGACCTGGAACTGGTGCTCGCGGTGCGCGACCACGGCAGCTTGAGTGCAGCCGCCCTCAGCCTGGATGTGGCGCCGCCGGTGGTGACGAAGCGGCTGGCCTCGCTGGAGGCGCGACTGGGCCAGCGGCTGTTCCAGCGCACCACCCGGCGCGTCAGTCCCACGGCTGAAGGCGAGACGGTGTGCGAGCGCGCGCTGGTGCTGCTGCGTGGATTTATGGAACTGGAAGCAGAACTGCAGGAACGCAAGGCTGAACCCACCGGTTTGATCCGGCTGGCCGCCACCCTGGGCTTTGGCAGGCTGTGGCTGGGGCCGGCGCTGGCAAGTTTTCAGGAGCGTTACCCGCGCATCAACATCCAGTTGCAACTGACCGAGCAGTTGCCCGATCTGGCTGCCGAAGGTTTTGATGGCGCCATCTGGTTATGGCAGGTCGAGGGTCGGCAGGCCGCGCAGTGGGTGTCGCGCCGGCTGGCGCGCAATCAGCGGGTGCTGGTGGCCGCGCCGGGCTACATCCGTCAGCACGGCATGCCGTCCAGCCTGGAAGATTTGCAGAACCATGCCTGCCTGATCGTGCGCGAAAATGGCAGCGCGAGCGGCCAGCGCTTCGATGTCTGGCCCTTGCAAAAAGAGCGCGACAAGACGCCGGCGAGGGTGCGCGTACACGGCCCGCTGGCCAGCAATTCGGGGGAATTGGTGCGCGACTGGTGTGTCGCGGGACGCGGCATCATGCTGCGCAGCCTGTGGGACATCGCGCCGCAACTGGCCAGTGGGGAGTTGGTGCGCGTGCTGCCAGCGTACGCCATGTCGGATGCCGACATCCACTGGCTGGCGCCCTACCGCACGGACTCGCCGCGGCGCATCCGCCTGCTGATTGACTATTTACTCGCGCAGTTTCAGGGCGCGCCGTGGAAGGCTAGACCGGCGCCTTGGCGGGCTGGACCACGAGGCTCACGCCCAGCGCCGTGAGTGCCGTGCCCAGCACCGTGACCACGGTAATGGTTTCGCCGAACAACAGCCAGGCCATCAGCGCGGTGGTCGGTGGCACCAGGTAAAGCAGGCTGGTCACCGCCGTGGCCGCACCGCGCTGAATCAGCATGTACAGCAGCGAACTGCCGCCCAGGGTCAGACCCAGCACCGACCAGGCCAGCGCACCGACGAAGCCGCCGGTCCATTGCACGGTCTCGGTTTCAAGAAGGGCAAACGGCAGCGTCACCAGCAAGGCGGCCCCCAGCTGGATGGCGTTGGCGCTGCGCACGTCGGCGGGCCGGACAAACCGTTTCTGGTACAGGGTCCCGGCGGTGATGCTCAGCAGCGCAAACACCGCCCAGGCGAGTGTGTAGGCCGTGGCCTCGTTGCCCGCGCCAAACTTGCGCGAGACCACCAGCAGCAAGCCGGCCAGGCCCAGCACCAGGCCCAGCCACTGGCGCGCGCTGACGCGGCCCTTGCCCGCGCCGGACTCGCCGATTTGCGAGACCCAGACCGCGGTCAGCACCGGCTGCAAGCCGACCACCAGTGCCGACAGGCCCGAGCCCATGCCGCCCTTGATGGCAGACCAGACGCCGCTGAGATAACCGGCATGGATCAGGATGCCGGTGACGGCCAGGTGCAGCCACTGAATGCGGCTGTTGGGCCAGGCCACCCGGGCTAGGACTATCCAGGCGACAAAACACAGCAGGGACAGCGCATAACGGATCGCCAGGAAGCTCAGAGGTGGCGCGTAAGGCAGGCCGTATTTGGCGACGATGAAGCCAGTGCTCCAGATCAGCACAAAAACGGCAGGCATCGCCCGGATCAGGGCGTCATTCGACGCGGGGCGGCTCATTTGGCGCGGGCGCGAATTTCGGGGATGGCTTTTTTCAGGTAATAAACCATGGACCAGACCGTGAGGATGGCCGACAGCCAGATCAGCCAGGTGCCCCAGAGATTGGTGTCGATCACGCCGAACAGATCCCCGTCGTAGAGAAGGAAGGGAATGGCCACCATCTGGACCGTGGTTTTCAGTTTGCCGAGCATGTGAACCGCGACACTTTTGGTCGCGCCTATCAGCGCCATCCATTCACGCAGAGCGGAGATCGCGATCTCGCGGCCAATGATGATGAGCGCTACAAACACGTCGATGCGGTCCAGGTGCACCAGCACCAGCAGCGAGGCACACACCAGAAACTTGTCGGCCACCGGATCCAGAAAAGCGCCGAAAGACGAGGTCTGGTTCAGCTTGCGGGCCAGATAGCCGTCGAGCCAGTCGGTCGCAGCAAACACCACAAACATCACGGTGGCGATCAGGTTGGCCTTTTCCGGCGCGATGTTGATGTAGAAAATCCCCACGATCAGCGGAATCGCAACAATGCGGGTCCAGGTCATCAGCGTGGGTATGGTCAGGAACATCACCCGATTTTGGCATGAGCCGCAACCGCCGGGCCGCTGGTCACCGCAGCACCCCGAAAAATCGCCGATTTTCGCCCGGCTGCGTGGCACAAATACCGACGAAAAAACTCAATGCAGGGCGCGGTAAATTTCGTCGGCCAGGTCGCGCGAGATGCCTTCGACCGTGGCAATATCTTCGGCGCTTGCTGCGCTCACCCCGCGTATGCCGCCAAAACGCTGCAACAGGCTGGCGCGTTTCTTGGGGCCTATGCCGGCAATGTCTTCGAGACGGCTGGCGCCGACCCGCACCTTGGCGCGTTTGGCGCGCATGCCAGTGATCGCAAACCGGTGCGCCTCGTCGCGGATCTGGGCAATCAGCATCAGCGCGGCTGAATCGCGGCCGAGATAGACTTTTTCTCGGCCATCGGCAAACACCAGTTCTTCCAGGCCGACCTTGCGCCCTTCGCCTTTCTCGACACCCGCAATCAACCCGAGGTCCAGGCCCAGCTCTTCAAACACCTCACGGGCCATGCTCACCTGGCCTTTTCCGCCGTCAATCAGCACCAGGTCTGGTAGCCGCGCCGTGTTGTTACGCGCCGCTTCGGCGAGTTTGCTGTAGCGCCGCATCAGCACCTGACGCATCGCGGCATAGTCGTCGCCTGGCGTAATGCCCTCGATGTTGTAGCGCCGGTATTCAGCGCTTTGCATCTTGTGGCCGTGGAACACCACGCACGAGGCCTGGGTCGATTCGCCGGCCGTGTGAGAAATATCAAAACATTCGATGCGCAGCGTATCGAGCTTGTCCAGCGCCAACTCCAGCGCCTCGGCCAGCGCGCGCGTCCGGGCTTGCTGCGAACCCTGCTCAGCCAGCAGGCGGGTCAGTTGCAAGTCGGCGTTTTTCTGCGCCATCTCCAGCCAGATGCGGCGTTGCTCGCGCGGCTGGTGGATGGCCGTGACCTTGTTGCCGGTCTGCATGATCAGCGCGGCGATCAACTCCTTGTCCACCGGCTGACTGCATACCAGCACCGGTGGCACCGGCACATCGACGTAATGCTGGGCGATGAAGGCCTCCAGCACCAGGGCCTCCAGCCGCTTGACTTTGGGCGGAGCCAGGCCTGCATCACCCCCACTGTCCTCAACGCTGTCTTCATCGAAGCCGGCCATGTCGACCGCATGTTCGACATGCGTTGGAAAGTAGGGCCGGTCGCCAAGGTGCCGGCCACCGCGCACCATGGCCAGATTCACACAGGCCTTGCCGCCGTGCACCTTGACCGCGAGGATGTCCACGTCCTTGTCGCCGCCGGTTTCCATGGACTGCTGATGCAGCACCTTGGACAGCGCCGACATCTGGTTGCGCAGCTCGGCGGCCTGTTCAAATTCCAGTTTCTCCGCATGGCCGCGCATCTGTTTTTCGAGCTCGGTCAATATCTCTTCGGCCTGCCCCTGCAAAAAGCGCTCAGCATTGGCAACGTCCTGCGCGTATTGATCAGAGGTCACATGGCCCACGCAGGGCGCGGAGCAGCGCTTGATCTGGTACAGCAAACAGGGCCGCGTGCGGTTGTTGAACACCGTGTCTTCACAGGTACGCAACTTGAACACCTTCTGCAGCAGCAAAATGGTTTCCTTGACCGCCCAGGCGCTCGGGTAAGGGCCGAAATAGCGGTGTTTTTTCTCCACCGCGCCGCGGTAATAGGCCACGCGCGGGAAGTCGTGGGCGGCCAGCTTCAGATAGGGATAACTCTTGTCGTCGCGAAACAGGATGTTGAACCGGGGATTCAGCGTCTTGATCAGGTTGTTTTCCAGCAGCAAGGCCTCGGCCTCGGAGCGCACCACCGTGGTCTCCATGCGCGCAATCTTCGTGACCATGTGGCCGATACGCGTGCCGCCGTGATTTTTCTGGAAGTAGGTGGAAACGCGTTTTTTCAGATCGCGCGCCTTTCCAACATACAACACGCCACCTTCGGCATCGAAATAACGGTAAACGCCCGGCATGGCCGGCAGGGCCGCGACTTCGCTGAGCAGGTGGGAATCAAATTCGTGGGATACGGTCATGGTGATGTTGCCAGTACCCGTATTGTGGACAATCCGGAAATGAATCGCAGCCGGCAGTGGGACATATTTTGCAGAGTCATCGACAACCATGGCGACATCGGCGTCTGCTGGCGGCTCAGCGCCGACCTGGCTGCGCGGGGCCAGCAGGTGCGGCTGTGGGTCGATGATGGCTCGGCGTTGGCGTGGATGGCACCGCAAGGTCAGGCCGGCGTGAGCGTCCTGCCGTGGACCGAGCCGTTGGGGCTGAACCTGCTGCGCCTGGACAGCGCACCCTGCGAGGTGATGGTCGAAGCTTTCGGTTGTGAAATTGCTCCTGAATTCATAGCTGCCTGCGCAGAACAGCAAAGGGCTGGAGGCCAAAAACCCGTATGGATCAACCTCGAATACCTGTCGGCCGAGCCCTATGTTGAACGCAGCCACGCCCTGCCCTCGCCGGTGCAGCATGGCCCGGCAGCGGGCTGGATCAAATGGTTTTTTTACCCCGGCTTCACGCCAGCTGCTGGCGGTCTGCTGCGCGAACCCGGCCTGTTGCAGCGACAGGCGGCGTTCGACCGGGCGGCCTGGCTGGCTGCGCAGCACATCGATTGGGGTGGCGAGAAACTGGTCAGCCTGTTCTGCTACGAACCCCCGGCACTGGCAAACCTGCTGGCGCAATTTGCGCGCGCGGGATGGGCGGGCCAGCCGGTGCGCCTGCTCGTGGCCGCCGGGCGCGCTGCCAGCGCAGTGCGGGCTGTGGCTGATGATAAAAAGGGGGGCCAACTCATGCCGGATGGCCCTGGACTGCTATCAATTTCATACCTTCCGCTGCTGAGCCAGCTTGACTTTGACCACCTGCTGTGGGCCTGCGACCTCAACTTCGTGCGCGGCGAAGACTCGGTGGTGCGCGCCTTGTGGGCCGGCAAACCTTTTGTCTGGCAGATTTATCCGCAGGACGATCAGGCGCACCAGACCAAATTGCAGGCTTTTCTGGGCATGCTGGCCGCGCCGCCGTCGCTGCGCGCCTTTCATCAGGCCTGGAACAGCCTGGCGCAGGAACTCCCCGAGATCAACACGCCAGACTGGTCCGAATCTGTCCACGCGGTCAGGCAGCGTCTGTTGACCCAACCGGACCTTGCCAGTCAGTTGCTCGAATTTGTAGCAAAAAAAAGCTAAAATCAGGGGCTTTGCGACAGAGCCCGGATCGGGCCGGCCGCACAACCCGCTGCAGAACCAGCCGTCCCGGCCAGCGTTTCGCGGCCCAGCCTCAAGTAGAACTGCTATGAAAATCGCTCAAGAAATACGCGCCGGTAACGTCATCATGCACGGCAAGGACCCGATGGTTGTGCTCAAGACCGAATACAGCCGCGGCGGGCGCAACTCTGCCACCGTGCGCATGAAGCTCAAAAGCCTGATCGCCAACTTCAACACCGAGCAGGTGTTCAAGGCCGACGACAAAGTCGACCAGGTCATCCTCGACAAGAAGGACTGCACCTATTCCTACTTCGCCGACCCGATGTACATCTGCATGGACGCCGAGTACAACCAGTACGAAGTCGAAGCCGAAAACATGGGCGACTCGCTGAACTACCTGCAAGACGGCATG
>NZ_JAYWHI010000065.1:0-3114 GCF_043778355.1 Polaromonas sp. | reverse complement strand
GCGGCTTGCAGGCACTGAGCGATGTCGGCATCCACATTGAACGCGGCCAGGTATACGGGCTGATCGGGCCGAACGGCGCGGGTAAAACCACCTTTTTTAACGTTCTGACTGGCCTTTACACGCCCGACAGCGGCACCTTTGAGCTGGCAGGCAAGCCCTACAAGCCCACAGCAGTCCATGAAGTGGCGAAAGCCGGCATTGCCCGTACGTTTCAAAACATCAGGTTGTTTGCCGAGATGACAGCGCTTGAAAATGTCATGGTGGGACGACACATCCGCACTAAGTCCGGTTTGTTGGGTGCAATATTTCGCACACCAAGTTTTAAAAACGAAGAAGCCGCTATTGCCAAACGCTCGCAAGAACTGCTCGACTACGTGGGCATCGGCAAATACGCTGACTACAAAGCGCGCACGCTTAGCTATGGAGACCAGCGCCGTTTGGAAATTGCCAGAGCCCTGGCCACCGACCCGCAACTGATTGCCCTGGACGAGCCCGCCGCCGGCATGAACGCCACTGAAAAAGTCCAGCTGCGCGAGCTGATTGACCAGATTCGCAAAGACAACCGCACCATCTTGCTGATTGAGCACGACGTGAAGCTGGTAATGGGTTTGTGTGACCGCGTCACGGTGCTCGATTACGGCAAGCAAATTGCTGAGGGGCTACCGTCCGAGGTGCAAAAAAATGAAAAAGTAATAACCGCCTATTTGGGCTCCGGGCATTAGGCGGACAAAAAAAGATGACAACCACACTCCTGAAAATCACAGGCCTGCAAGTGGCTTATGGCGGCATCAAAGCCGTTAAAGGTGTTGACCTGCACGTCAATGAGGGCGAGCTGGTCACGCTGATTGGCTCGAACGGCGCGGGTAAGACCACCACCATGAAAGCCATCACCGGCACACTGCCGCCAGCCGCAGGCGACATTGAATACCTGGGTAAGAATATCAAGGGTAAGGGCGCCTGGGACCTGGTCAAAGACGGCCTTGCCATGGTGCCCGAAGGGCGCGGCGTGTTTGCGCGCATGACCATCATTGAGAATTTGCAGATGGGCGCTTACATTCGCAATGACAAAGCCGAGATTGCAGCGGATATGGAAAAAATGTTCACCATTTTCCCGCGCCTGCGTGAACGTAAAGACCAGCTGGCCGGCACCATGAGCGGCGGTGAGCAACAAATGCTGGCCATGGGCCGCGCGCTGATGAGCCGCCCAAAGGTGCTGCTGCTCGACGAACCCTCAATGGGTTTGTCGCCCATCATGGTGGACAAAATATTTGAGGTGGTGCGAGACGTGGCGGCGCAGGGCGTAACGATTTTGCTGGTCGAGCAGAACGCCAGCCGTGCGCTGGGCATTGCGCATCGTGGCTATGTGATGGAGTCGGGCATTGTGACGATGAATGGGGATGCCAAAGAGTTGTTGAATGATCCGAGGGTTAGGGCGGCTTATCTGGGGGAGTGAATTGGGCTGTGGCGCTTTATATTCGGGCGCGAGTAGCTCTTGAATTTATAGCGGATTACTTTGTTGAGAGTGCCGGGAGTCGCCCGGCTGCGAGTCACTTTCTTTTGCTTCGCCAAAAGAAAGTAACCAAAGAAAAGGCGACCCGCAGTCTGAGTCCCTACGCTGCGCTTCGGGCACGCTGCGGTGCTCGTTCAAAGTGGGGTCAATCGCAAACTCGCTTCGCTCAAACAAGTGCTTGCCCTGATCCACTTTGCCCTGCGCACCTCACCTCAGCCAGGACGGGGTTGGGGAAAGGGATTCGGATGCGGGTGCAGCCCTCACTCTAACCCTCTCCCAAAGGGAGAGGGCACAAACACACGAACGGCTCACAGAATACCGCATTACTCCCTCTCCCTCCGGGAGAGGGCAGGGGTGAGGGCATCCCCAATCCCGCACCCGAATCCACTTTTCCACCCCGTCCTGGCTGGGCTTGAAAAAGCTGAAGGAGACGGATAAAAAATCTAGATGTCCGACGACAGCGAAGCTGGCTAGTTTCTAGATTTTCCGGCTCCTTCAGCTTTTTCAAGGAACCGCAAAGCGGCCCAGACTGCGGGGCGCCTTTTCTTTTGCTTACTTTGCTTTTGGCGAAGCAAAAGAAAAGTGAGTTGCCGCCGGGCAACCCCCGGCAACCACGTGAAAGCTAAATACGCTATGAATTAAGAAGCTGTTCACTCCGGTATTCATTAGGCTACAGGCCAAAAATTAGAAATAAACTCAATCAACCTTAGCCCCAGAAGCCTTAACAACCTTCTCATACTTAACCAATTCACTCTTCATAAACGCGCCAAACTGCTCGGGTGAATTTCCTACAGGCTCAGCCATCAACGCAGCAAACCGCGCCTTCGCTTCAGGTGAATTCAAAGCCGCTACAAACGCAGCATTCAATTTGGCCACCACATCTGGCGGCGTAGCAGCTGGCGCTACCAGCCCCCACCACGTGTCAATCTCAAAACCCTTGAAAGTATCGGCAATCGGCGGTACGTCAGGCAACAACGCGCTGCGCTGGGCAGTTGTTACCGCCAGGGCTTTCAATTTGCCTGCCCTGATGTTGGCGGCTGCCGTGGCCAGGTTGTCAATATTGAAGTCGACCTGACCGCTAAGCAGGCCGAGTTGCGCCGGGTTACCGCCGTTATACGGGATGTGAACCGCAAAAATACCCGCTTGTGCTTTGAACATTTCACCCGCCAAATGGCCTGCACTACCGTTACCGCCGCTGCCGTAGTTCAGCTTGGCCGGATTGGCCTTGGCGTATTTGATCAGGTCAGCCAGCGTGTTGATTTTTAAACGCGCTGCGGTGTCGGCATTCATCACCAGCACGTTTGGCACGCGCAGCATTTGCGTGATCGGTGCAAAGTCTGTTGCTGCGTTGTAAGGCATTTTGCTGTACAGCCACGGGTTGATGGCGTGCGTGGCTACGGCCGCTATGCCGATGCTCAAGCCATCGGGTGCTGCCTTGGCGATAGCATCAGCACCAATGTTGCCGCCGCCACCAGGCCGGTTTTCAATGATGACCGTACCCAGCGTGTCTTTTACACGTTCTGCCATCAGCCGTGCCGTTACGTCAATCGGGCCACCCGCGGCATAGGGCACGATGATGCGCATGACTTTAGGCTGTGCCGATG
>NZ_JAYWHI010000064.1:0-8785 GCF_043778355.1 Polaromonas sp. | reverse complement strand
TCGACCGCTGTCAGCGTACCGTCGCCGATTTTGACGATGTGCTGGGCCGCGTCCATCGCGCGGTAAAAGGTCGGGAAGTTCACCACGCCCAGCACCTTGGCTTTGGGCAGCTCCGCCAGTTGCAAGGTGAGCGATTTGGTCAGTGCCAGCGTGCCTTCACTGCCGATTAGCAGGTGCGACAGGTTCACCGAACCGTCGTTCGTGTAGGGCCGCTCGCTGCGCGGATCGAAGATGTCCAGGTTGTAGCCGCCGACGCGCCGCATCACGGTCGGCCAGAGCCGGTTGATCGCCGGTTGCAACTCTTCGGCCAGCGTACGCACATAGCCGCCGAGTTCGCGCGCCTTGCCGCTGCTGCCGGCCCAGGTCCCGAGTTGCAGCAGGTGGCCGTCAGAGGTCCAGGCTTCGGCGCCCAGCACGTTGTGCACCATGTTGCCGTAGGCGATGCTGCGGCTGCCGCAGGAGTTGTTGCCGGCCATACCGCCCAGCGTGGCCTGCGCCGCCGTGGACACATCGACCGGGTACCACAGGCCGTGTTTTTTCAAGGCTGCGTTCAGGTGGTCGAGCACGATGCCGGGCTCGACCACGGCTGTGCGCTTGTCCACATCCACGTCCACGATGTTGCGCATGTGCTTGGCATGGTCAATGACCAGCCCGGTGCCCACGGTCTGGCCGCACTGGCTGGTGCCACCGCCGCGCGGAACAATCGGCACACCCATGTCGCGGCAGATGTCGAGTGCGGTCTTGACGTCGGGCGCACCGGTTGGCACAAACACACCGGCTGGTAGGACCTGGTAGATCGAGGCGTCGGTGGCGTAACGCCCCCGGTCGGCGGCAGAGAACAACACCTCGCCGCAGGTTTCTGCGGCCAGCCGCGCCGCCAGTTTGCCGGCGACCTCGTTGCTGACGCGGGCCACCTGTTCATAGGCTTGCGCCGCAGTGTCGCGCGTGACTTTCAGGGGCAGGGGCGCGTTCATGCCTTGGCCTGGGCCGTGGCCGCACTCTGGGCTGCGCGCACCTGTTCAATCACCACACTGAGCTTGTTGTTGAGGTGGTTGCCGAGCACGGTTCGCATGGCCTGCGGATCGCACTCACTCAGGGCCTGGATCATCAGCTCGTGTTCCCTGACAGCGGCCTGCCATTTTTCGCCGTCCTGGTTGGAGCGAAAACGCAAGGCCTGCAACCGGGCGTTGACCTGGTTGTAGGTGGCGGTCAGCACCGGGTTTTTGGCTGCGGCATTGATGGCGCGATGAATCGCCGAGTTGAGCTGGTAATAGGCCGGCAGGTCGCGCCGCGTGTAGGCCGCCAGCATTTCGTAATGCATGGCCTTGATCTCATCGAGTTCAGCCTCGGTGATGCGCTCGGCCGCCAGGGCGCCCGACTGGGCCTCCAGCCCGGACATCACCTCAAAGGTATTGAGCACATCAGCCTCGCTCAGCTCGACCGCAATTGCGCCGCGGTTCGGCAGCAACTCGACCAGGCCCTCGGCGGCCAGCATCTTGATGGCTTCACGCAGCGGCGTGCGCGAGACGTTGAGGACCTCGCTGAGCTCACGTTCATTGAGCTTGGCGCCTGGCTGGATACGGTTTTCAACCAGCATCTGGCGCAGGCGGTGGGCCACCTGTTCATGCAGGGCGGCACGGGGAATGGGGATGATGTCGGCACTCATATGTAAATTTTGTATGCAAAAAAGACCTAAGTCAAACCCTATATTTGGCTGAAAAAGGTTGACAAATGAATTTTGTATGCAAAAAATGGCACATCTTCATGGAGCAATCGATTTATGCTGACGCTTGACTTTCACCCCACTGGCCGCCATTTCCTGCAAATCCCTGGCCCGTCCCCGGTGCCTGACCGCATCCTGCGCGCCATGAGCCTGCCGACCATCGACCACCGCGGCCCCGAGTTCGGCGCGCTGGGGCTGAAGGTGCTGGCCGACATCAAGAAAATCTTCAAGACCAAACAGCCGGTGATGATTTACCCGGCCTCTGGCACGGGTGCCTGGGAGGCGGCCCTGGTCAACACCCTGAGCGCCGGCGACCACGTGCTGATGTATGAAACCGGCCACTTCGCCGCGCTGTGGCAAAAGCTGGCCGCGCGTGTCGGCCTGAAGACGGAGGTGATGAGTGACCCCGGCGCTGAAATCTGGCGCCACGGCGTGCGCGCCGACCTGATTGAAGAGCGGCTCAAGGCCGACGCCCAGCACAGCATCAAGGCGGTTTGTGTGGTGCACAACGAAACCTCGACCGGGGTAACCAGCAACATCGCCGCCGTGCGCAAGGCGATCGACGCCGCCAAACATCCGGCGCTGTTGCTGGTGGACACCATCTCGGGTCTGGCGTCGGCCGACTACAAACACGACGAGTGGGGCGTCGACGTCAGCATCAGCGGCTCGCAAAAAGGCCTGATGCTGCCGCCCGGCATCAGCTTCAATGCCGTGTCTGCGAAAGCGCTGGAAGCCAGCAAGACGGCCAAGCTGCCCAAGGCCTTCTGGGCCTGGGACGAAATCATTGAGATGAACAAGACCGGCTACTGGCCGTCCACGCCCAACACCAATTTGCTCTACGGCCTCAACGAAGCCTGCGACATGCTGCTGGAGCACGGCCTGGACCTGGTATTTGTGCGGCATCAGCGCTGGGCAGAGGGCGTGCGTGCTGCGGTACGGGCCTGGGGTCTGCAGATCCAATGCGCCGATGCTGCGGTGTATTCACCCATCCTCACCGGCGTGATGACGCCCGAAGGTGTGGATGCCGACGTGGTGCGCAAGATAATTTACGAGCGTTTTGACTGTTCGCTGGGCACCGGCCTGGGCAAGGTCAAGGGCAGGATGTTCCGTATCGGCCACCTCGGCGACTGCAACGACCTGACCCTGATGGCGGCGCTGTCGGGCTGCGAGATGGGGCTCAAGCTCGCCGGTGTGAAGCTGGCCGGCTCGGGTGTGCAGGCCGCGATGGACCATTTTTCCAGCCATGCCGCGGTGGTGCCGCTGCGCAAGGCGGCCTGAACTCCGTTTCTTCCTGTTCCTTTCTGTCCCTTCCTGATTTCCTGCGCTTCTTTTTTTTGCTGACGATTTCAAAACTACCCACTGGAGACAAACCATGCAACGCAGAACCCTTGTGACCGCCGGCGCCGCGGCAATGGCCTTTCCCTCATTGATCCTGGCGCAGAACCTGCCCACCGGGCCGGTGCGCATCATTGTGGGTTTCGCCCCTGGCGGCGGTACTGACATCCTGGCGCGCGTGATCGGGCAAAAGCTCGGGGAGATGTGGAAGACGCAGGTCATCGTCGAGAACAGGGCCGGCGCCTCGGGCACCATCGCCGCTGACTACGTGGCCAAGCAGCCCGGTGACGGCGCCACGCTGCTGATGGCGCACATCAACAGCCAGGCCATCACGCCGGCGCTGCAGAAGGTCAACTATGACGCAGCCAAGGACTTCCAGCCGGTGGTGCTGGTCGGCGTCACGCCCAACCTGCTGATCTGTAACGAGAACCAGCCGGCCAAGAACGTGAAGGATTTGGTCGAGTTGTGCCGCGCCAACCCCGGCAAGATCAGCTTCGGCTCGGCCGGCACCGGCAGCGCGCAGCACCTGGCGCTGGAGATGTTCAAGCTGGCCGCCAAGGTCCAGGCCATCCATGTGCCGTACAAGGGCTCCGGCCCGATGCTGACCGACCTGATTGGCGGCACCATCCAGTACAGCTTCGACACCATGACGGCGGCCACACCGCATGTGAAAAACGGCAAGGCGATCGCGATCGCGCAGACGCGCCTGCAACGCGTGCCCGCCTATGCCAACGTGCCGACCATGGCCGAGTCGGGCTTCCCCGGCTTCGAGGCGACCACCTGGTATGGGCTGGCCGGCCCCGCAAAAATGCCGCTGGCCATGGCCAAACGCATGAATGAAGACATCAACAAGGTCATGCTGATGCCCGACGTGATGGAGAAGCTGGCCGCTTCCGGCGCTCAGGACGGCGGTGGCTCGACCGAGAAGTTCGGCGACTTCATGGCTGCCGAGCAGGTCAAGTGGGCCAAGATCATCAAGGACGGCGGGGTCAAGGCGGATTCTTGAACCATAGGCGCTGGATCGCGCTAAGGTCAATTTTTTTGCTTCCGGACGATCGCCATGGCGGCGGCGTCCAACTTGTCCTCCCGGCCCGATGCGGGAGGATTTTTTAATTCCGCAGGCCTGCAACGGCCAACTAAAAGGACTCGAGTGAACCAAGCGTCAATGAATGAGCAGGCAAAAAAGCCGGCACGGCCGCTGCCGCTGGCCGGTGTTCGCGTGCTGGACATCAGCCAGGTGATGGCCGGGCCCTATGCCTGCATGTTGCTGGCGGACATGGGCGCCGATGTGATCAAGATCGAGCCGCCCGGCAGCGGTGACCAGACGCGCGGCGCCATGGGTTTCAAAATGAAGGGGCCGGATTCGCTGGGTTTTCTGAACATGAACCGCAACAAGCGCAGCGTTGCGCTCAACCTCAAGTCGGAAGCCGGCAAGGCACTGCTGCTGCGACTGGCCAAAGATGCCGACATCCTGCTCGAGAACTACCGCCCCGGCGCGATGAAGAAGTTGGGCCTGGGCTACGAGGTCCTGAAAGAAGTCAACCCACGCCTGGTCTACACCAGCATCTCGGGCTTCGGCCAGACCGGCCCCTGGTCGGACCGACCGGGGTTTGATCTGATGGCGCAGGCCATGTCGGGCGTGATGAGTGTCACCGGTTACCCCAACAGCCCGCCAGTCAAGGCCGGCGTGCCGGTGGCTGACATTGGCTGCGCGCTGTTTGCCGTGTATGCCACGCTGTCGGCCTACATCGGCGCGAAAACGAGCGGTGAGGGGCAGCATGTGGACGCCTCGCTGTTCGATTCGGCGCTGGCGTTTTCGGTCTGGGACATCTGCGACTACTGGGGCACAGGCAAGGCGCCCGAGCCGCTGGGCACCTCGAACAAAATGACTGCACCCTACCAGGCAATGGCTTGCTCCGACGGTTACTTTGTCATGGGCGCCAACAACCAGAAACTCTGGGTGCAACTGTGCAAACTGATGGGCCGTGAAGAGCTGCTCACCGATGAACGCTTCTCCACCATCTCGCTGCGCCTGGCAAACCGTCATTCGCTGGAAGTGGAACTGGAGAAAACCTTCCGCCTCCAGCCCAAGGACTATTGGGTCAGCACTTTTCTTGAAGCCGGCATTCCCGCCGGCCCGATCCTGACCTACCCCGAAGCCTTTGACAGCGACCATGCCAAGGCGCGCGAGATGCGCATGGAGATCGATCATCCGGTCGAAGGCAAGGTGCCCAACATCGGCTTCGCGGTCAAGATGTCCGGCACACCGCAGCAGGTGACGCGTCATCCGCCACGACTGGGCGAACACACGGCAGAAGTGTTGACCGAGCTGGGCATTGGCCCGGAGGAACAGGCAAAGCTCGGCGAGCAGGGCGCTTTTGCGGCATGAGCGCGGGCACTGTACACCTGAGCATCCAGGCCGGCATGGCCTCGGTGCTGTTCGACCGTCCGACCGCGCGCAACGCCATGACCTGGGCCATGTACGAGCGGCTCAACCAAATCTGCGAGCAGCTCCAGGCCGACACCTCGGTGCGGGTTGTGACGTTTCGCGGTGCCGGCGGCCAGGCCTTTGTGGCCGGCACCGACATCGAGCAGTTCACCACCTTCAGCAGCGGCGAGGACGGTGTCGCCTACGAAAAACAAATTGACCAGTGCATCGCCCGGCTGGAGTCACTGCCCATGCCCACGGTCGCCGTCATCGAAGGCTGGACCATAGGTGGCGGACTGGCGATTGCCACGGCCTGCGACTTCCGTATCGCCACGACAGGCTCGCGTTTCGGCGTGCCAATTGCCAAAACCCTGGGCAACTGCCTGTCGGTGGCCAATCTGTCGCGTCTGTCCGCTGTGTTCGGCATCCCGCGTGTCAAGCGCATGTTGATGCTGGCCGAGGTGCTGGGCGCCGAGGAAGCGCTGGCCTGCGGCTTCCTGTTGCAGACGGTGGAGCCTGCCGAGATCGACGTGCAACTGGGCAAGCTGTGTGAGCGCCTCGCCGGATTGGCCCCGGTGACGCAAAGTGTCAGCAAAGAGGGCCTGCGCCGTTTGGTCAGCAGCAGCCTGCCGCCCGACGAAGACCTGATCCGGCAGTGTTACGGCAGCGCCGATTTTCACGAAGGTGTCGCAGCCTTTGTGGATAAAAGAAGTCCCGTCTGGAAGGGCCGTTGAGGTCGACGATTACCTTGTGTTACATCTGACTCGCGCTGCGACGCCGCTTGTCGCGTGGGCTGGGTCACCTGTCGCACGGCGTCCGTGCATCGATCAATTTTTCCAAGGCGTGCAATAGCATCTAAGCCTTGCTCCTGGCCTTTGCCCGGCTTTTTTTTTGATTGGTGAAATTCATGTCTGCTGCCAAAAAATCTCGTCTCTCCGTCCTTTCGTCCCTGTGTTTGTCTCTCCTGTTTTTTGCGGGCACCAGCCACGCACAGAAGGCCTGGGTCGTTGGCCAGTCCGCTCCGCTGAGTGGCGGCAATGCCAGCTTCGGCCGCGACATCCAGGATGGTGCGCAGGCTTACTTCAAATCAGTGAACGCCAGGGGGGGTGTTGGCGGCTTGCCGATCGAACTGGTCTCGCTGGACGACAAAAATGACCGCAAGCTGGCCGGTGCCAACACCCAGAAACTGCTTGAAACCAACGACGCGGTGGCGCTGTTCGGTTTTGCATCGGCCACGCTGAGCCTGGACGCCATGCCGCAGGCCGAGAAGGCCGGTGTCCTGTTCTTTGCGCCGTTTTCAGGTGCCAACCCGGTGCGCAAGGCCAGCCCGGTGGTGTTCACGCTGCGTGCGTCCTACGGCGATGAACTGGAAAAAATGCTGGCCTTCTGGACCGGTCTGGGCATCAAGCAGGTGGTGGTGGTGCATTACGACGACGAGGTCGGCAAGCAAAACCTGGCCGTGGTCACCGACTACCTGGCCAAGCAGGACAAAAAACCTGCGGCCTTTGCCCTGCAACGAAACGCCAAGGTCAGTGAGGCACAGGTCAGCCAGTTGCTCCAGCTCAAGCCCGACGTGATCATCAACACCGTGCTGTCCGGCCCTGCGTCAGAAATCAGCAAACAGATCGTGGCGCAGGGCAAGTTCATTCCCACCTCCAGTCTGTCCTTTGTGGGTGCGCAGCAATACATCGAGGCGGCGGCTGAAGCCGGCGCTGGTGTGTCCATCTCTCAGGTGGTTCCCAATACCTCCTCCTCATTGCCGGTCGTCAAGGAATGCGCCAAGGTGCTCAAGGATGCCGGCGTCAAGCAGGCCATGAACAGCACCCACCTTGAATCCTGCATAGGCGCCAAGGTGCTGACCGAAGCCATGCGCCGCAGCAAGAAACCCGGCGACGCCAAGTCCTTGCTGGCAGCCATGAGTTCCCTGGGCAGTTATGACACCGGTGGTTTCACCGTGTCTTACACCACCAGCCAGCACCATGGCAGCAAGTATGTGGAACTGGGCATGGTCACGCGCGACGGCAAGCTGCGTAATTGAGGTTTGTACGCCACGCCGCTCAGCGGTAATGCGCGCACAAGGTCTCAATCAGCGACTCTGCGTAGAGCGGCAGGGCGCTGCGGTTGCGCACCAGGATGTAACGCTCGCGCACGCTCCACGGGTCGGTCAACTCGATCAGCGTGATGCCCATGGCGACCTGGTTGCGTCGCGCGGCCGACTCCGGCACGATACCGACCCCCACACCCGCGCCTATCATGCGGCACATGGCGTCGAAGCTCGATAGCTGGATGCGCAGTTTCAGCGGCTTGCCCAACGCATCGGTCACCTGGGCCAGAAATGTCTGCAGCGTGCTGCCCGACTGCATGCCCACCTGGTCGTCGTCGAGGGTTTCGGCAAACGCAATTTTTTTGCGGCGGGCAAAGCGGTGATTCTTCGCCGTGGCCAGTACCAGCCGGTCGGTGCTGAAGTGGATGGACTCCAGTCCCAGCGTATCGACCTTGCCGGCGACGATGCCGATGTCTGCCCGGCCGTCGAGTACGCCACGGGCAATCTCAGGGTTCGGTTTTTCCTGAAGGTCAATATTGATTTTCGGATTGGCCGATAGAAATTCAGGAAGGATTTCCGGCAAAAAATCCGTGACTGCCGTGGTGTTGGCAAACACCCTCAGATGCCCGCGCAGGCCGCCGCCGTATTCCTGCAAATCTGCACGCAGCTTTTCTGACTGACGCAAGATGCCTCGCGCATGGTGCAGGAAGGCCTCGCCACCGGGGGTCAGTCGCACGCCGCGCGCTTCGCGGTACAGCAGCGGCAGGCCGGCGTGTTGTTCCAGCGCCTTGATGCGCGCGCTGGCGGCGGCCAGCGACAGGTGACGCCCCGCAGCGGCACGGGTGAGGTTGCGTTCGTCGGCCGCCAGTACAAAAAGGCGCAGGTCAGTCAGGTCAAATTGCATGACACCATGGTAGCTCAGGCTTCTGTTTTTTCGAAGGCTGGGTCTTGAAAAGCATGATTGCGTTGCAGGCCGCCTGCGGTCACCATAGGCGATTACAAGGAGACAATTCATGCCCCTGCTGACCCTCTGCCTGCCGCGCCGTATTTGGCTGACTGTGCTTCTGCTTGCGCCCTTGCTGTGCGGTGCACAAGGCGTTTACCCAAGCCGGCCCATCGTCATGATTGTTCCGCAAGCAGCCGGGGGCACCAACGATATTGTGGGTCGCTTGGTCAGCCAGAAGCTTGGCGAGGTGCTGAGCGCATCGGTGGTTGTCGAAAACCGGCCGGGCGCAGGCGGCAATATCGGCACCCA
>NZ_JAYWHI010000063.1:0-58467 GCF_043778355.1 Polaromonas sp. | reverse complement strand
GCTGAGCCGCCGTTACTTCAGCCATGTGGCCGCCGACGAACACAGCCTGGGCGCCTGAGTCGCCCGTTTTTATCTACCCAGCATGCTGCTCCACCTTGTTCACGAAACGCGTTATGCGTACAGCCCGACGGTGGAAAGCGCGCACCATGTGTTGCACCTCAAGCCGGCCAGTCACGCGGGGCAACAGCTGCTGAGCCACCAGTTGACGATCAGCCCGCAGCCCGCGCAAATGCACGAACTGCCCGATGTGTATGGCAACACCCGCACTTTCTTCTCGCTGCACACCCCCCACGAAGAACTGACCGTGGTGGCCGAAAGTGTGGTCTCCACGCTGGCTGTCCCGGAGGCCAGCCTCGCATCGGCCGGGCTGGCGTGGGAGCAGGTGCGCGAACAGTTTCGCTACCAGGCCGGGGGCGCTTACGACAGCGCCTGCGAGTTTGTCTTTGCCTCGCCCTACGTACCTCGCGACGAGGCCTTCGCGGAATTTGCCCGGCCCAGCTTCACGCCCGGCCGGCCCCTCCCCGAAGCCGCGCAGCACCTGATGGCGCGCATCCACACCGAGATGACCTACGACAGCGACAGCACCGACGTCGGCACCCCAGCGCTGGAAGCATTGCAACTGCGCAAAGGCGTGTGCCAGGACTTTGCCCACATCATGGTCGCCTGCTGTCGCTCCATGGGGGTGCCGGCGCGGTATGTCAGCGGCTACCTGCTGACCAACCCGGCACCCGGCCAGCCGCGTCTGATTGGCAGCGACGCCTCACACGCCTGGGCCTCGGTCTACTGCCCGCTGGCCAGTGACGCCGGCGGCATGCGGCTGGCGGCCGGCCAAAACGCGGGCGTCTGGCTGGACTTCGACCCGACCAACAACCGCGCCCCTGGCGAAGACTATGTGACGCTGGCCACCGGCCGCGACTTCCTGGACGTGTCGCCGATGCGCGGCGTGATTCGCGGCGGCGCCCGCCATGTGCTGGACGTGGCCGTCACGGTCACGCCGCTGCCCGAGCCGGACTAGAATTAATTCCCGACCCGACCTGCATTTGCTACTTTTTTCATAGCTGCTTGCCCTTTCCCGATATGGGTTAGAGGCCTATTTCATCATCAACCGGCGCGCAAGCGCCGCTTCAGGAGCACCCCATGAGCACCACCCCGATTTACGACAAGCTCAAAGCGCTGGGCATCACACTGCCGCCGGTGGCTGTTCCGGCTGCCGCCTATGTGCCCTTTGTCCAGACCGGCAAGCTGGTTTTCCTGAGCGGGCACATTGCCAAGAAAGACGGCAAGCCCTGGGTCGGCCAGCTCGGCAAAAACATGACGACCGAAGAAGGCAAGGCGGCGGCGCGCGCCATCGCGATTGACCTGATGGGCACGCTGCATGCGGCAGTTGGCGACCTCGGCCAGGTCAAACGTATCGTCAAGCTGATGAGCCTGGTCAACTCGACCGGCGACTTCACCGAGCAGCACCTGGTCACCAACGGCGCCAGTGAACTGTTTGGCGAGGTGTTCGGCCCGGTCGGCGCGCATGCCCGCAGCGCTTTTGGTGTGGCACAGATTCCGATGGGCGCCTGCGTTGAGATCGAGCTGATCGCCGAACTGGCCTGAACGAAGGCCCATGGAAAAAGGGCGGCCGGTGCCGCCCTTTTTGCCTTGTCATGCCGGACCAGATCCGGCATCCATGCCGCATCAACCCCGCTGAAAGCTTGCCCCGGATTCTGATCGGGGGCAGGCATGGCCGCGGCCTGATCAGGCGCGTTCGCTGACCCAGCCCTGCACCGAGGCCAGGGCCGCCGGCAGCTTGGACGCATCGGTGCCGCCAGCCATCGCCATGTCGGCCTTGCCGCCGCCCTTGCCGCCCACCTGCTGGGCGACGAAGTTGACGAGTTCGCCGGCCTTGAGCTTGCCCACGCTGTCGGCCGTCACACCGGCAGCGATCTGAACCTTGTCGCCGTCCACCGCGGCGAGCACGATGACGGCGGTCTTGAGCTTGTCCTTGAGCTTGTCCATGGTGTCGCGCAAGGTCTTGGCGTCAGCGCCTGCTAGCCGCGCGGCCAGCACCTTCAGTCCCTTGATGTCCACAGCCTGGCCCATCAGTTCGTCACACTGGGACGAGGCCAGCTTGCCCTTGAGCGAAGCGATTTCCTTTTCCAGCGTGCGGACCTGCTCCAGCACCTGGCCGATGCGGTTTTGCAACTCGGTCGGACTGGCTTTGAGCGACGCTGCCGCTGCCTGCATGCTGGACTCCAGCGACTGCAGGTAGGCGAGCGCATTGGCGCCGGTGACCGCCTCGATGCGGCGCACGCCCGAGGCCACACCGGCTTCGGCCACGATCTTGAACAGGCCGATGTCGCCGGTGCGGCCCACATGCGTGCCGCCGCACAGCTCCTTGCTGGAACCAATGCTTAGCACCCGCACCTCGTCGCCGTATTTTTCGCCAAACAACATCATCGCGCCGGTTTTCTGCGCGGCTTCCATGTCCATCACGCTGGCGTCGGTGGCCGCGTTAGCCAGGATCTCGGCATTGACGCGCGCCTCGATCTCGCGGATCTGCTCGTCGGTCACTGGCGCGTTATGCGCAAAGTCGAAACGCGTGCGCTCGGCATTGACCAGGCTGCCTTTTTGCTGCACATGGTCACCGAGCACCTCGCGCAAGGCCTTGTGCATCAGATGAGTGGCGCTGTGGTTGCGCACGGTGGCCGCGCGGCGCGCCGTGTCGACCCGCGCCAGCACCGCGTCGCCGACTTTCAGCGTGCCCTCGCTAACCAGGCCATGGTGGCCAAAAACACCGGCCTTGATTTTTTGCGTGTCTTCCACGCCAAACAACACACCTTCGGCACTGAGCGTGCCCTGGTCGCCGACCTGGCCGCCGCTCTCAGCGTAAAACGGCGTGGTGTTCAGCACGACCACACCGCTCTGCCCGGCGTCCAGCGCCGGCACTGCCACACCGTCGGCGTAAAGCGCCACCACCTTGGCGGGTTCTTCGAGCAAGTCATAACCAGTGAAGCCGTTGATGTCGCCGCTGTAGTCCAGCGCACGGTCCATCTTGAACTTGCCGGCAGCGCGTGCCTGGTTCTTTTGCCTGTCCATCGCGGCGGTAAAGCCGGCCTCATCGACCTCGACACCGCGCTCGCGGCAAACATCGGCCGACAGGTCCAGTGGAAAACCGTAGGTGTCGTGCAGCTTGAAGGCCACATCGCCAGGCAGCACCTTGGCGTCACCAGCCAGCGCTGTGTCCAGGATGGTCATGCCGATTTCAAGCGTCTCGAAGAAACGCTCCTCCTCGGCCTTGAGCACCGCCGTGATGCGCGCTTCATCGGCCTTCAGCTTGGGGTAGGCCTGGCCCATCTGCTGCGCGAGGTCGGCCACCAGCTTGTGGAAAAACGGTGTTTTCTTGCCGAGTTTGTAGCCGTGACGGATGGCGCGGCGGATGATGCGGCGCTGCACATAACCACGGCCTTCGTTGGACGGGTTGACGCCGTCGCTGACCAGAAAGGCGGTGGCGCGGATGTGGTCGGCAATCACAAACAGCGATTTGTTGCCGAGATCCTTCTCGCCGGTCTCACGCGAGGCCGCCTTGATCAGCGCGTCAAAAATGTCGATTTCGTAGTTGCTGTGCACATGCTGCAAGATAGCGGCCAGGCGCTCCAACCCCATGCCGGTGTCCACACAGGGCGCGGGCAGTTTGCTGACGCTGCCGTCGGCGGCCATGTCGAACTGCATAAACACGTTGTTCCAGATCTCGATGAAACGGTCGCCGTCTTCATCGGGGCTGCCGGGCGGGCCGCCCGGAATGTGCGCGCCGTGGTCGTAGAAAATCTCGCTGCAGGGGCCGCAAGGGCCAGTGTCAGCCATCATCCAGAAGTTGTCGGACTTGTAGCGCCCGCCCTTGTTGTCGCCGATACGAATCACGCGCTCGGGCGGCAGGCCGATCTCTTTGGTCCAGATGTCGTAGGCCTCGTCGTCCTCTTCGTACACGGTCGCCAGCAGGCGCTCGGGTGGCAGCTTGTAAACCTCGGTCAGCAGTTCCCAGGCCCACTTGAGCGATTCGCGTTTGAAGTAATCACCAAAGCTCCAGTTGCCCAGCATCTCGAAAAAAGTGTGGTGGCGCGCGGTGTAGCCGACGTTTTCCAGGTCATTGTGTTTGCCGCCGGCACGCAGGCAGGCCTGCACCGACGCGGCGCGCACATAGGGGCGCTTGTCGGAGCCGAGGAACACGTCCTTGAACTGCACCATGCCCGAGTTGGTGAACATCAGGGTCGGGTCGTTGCCTGGCACCAGCGAACTGGATGCCACCACGGTGTGGCCCTTGGATGCGAAAAAATCCAGAAAGCTCTTGCGGATGTCGGCGACGGTGAAAGTGGGTGTGCTCATGGTGTGTGGGTTGCGGATGAGGCTGGCGCTGGCCGGGCCTGCAGCCCGGAGCGGTCGGCCGCACCTGGGGTGCTCGATTTGCCTGACTTCTGATTATAAGTTTCAGCGCAGCCCTGCTCGAACGGCCTGCGCAAGGCCTCACGACGCGCTATGCTTGTGCGTTACGCCAATGAGCCGGCTGCGGCTCCCGTTTCTTAAAGGCCTTCCATGGACATGAAAACCTCCCCGATTTCGCTGCTCAAAGACCCCAGCTTGTTCAAGACCGACGCCCTGATCAACGGCCAGTGGCTCAAGGGCGCCTCACGCTTTGACGTCAATGACCCCTCCACCGGCCTGAAACTCGCCGACGTGGCCAACCTCGGCGCCAACGACGCCGACGACGCGATCAGCGCCGCCAATGCGGCCTGGCCGGCCTGGCGCAGCAAGACCGGCAAGGAGCGTCATGCGATCCTGCTCAAGTGGTACCAGCTGTTGATGGCCAACGTCGAAGACCTGGGTCGGATCATGACTGCCGAGCAAGGCAAACCTTTGGCCGAGGCCAAAGGCGAAGTGAGCTACGGCGCGAGTTTTGTCGAGTGGTTCGCCGAGGAAGCCAAACGCGTCAACGGCGAGACCCTGCCGCAATTTGACAACAACCGCCGCCTGATGGTCTTGAAGCAGCCGATCGGCGTGTGCGCCGCCATCACGCCCTGGAATTTCCCGCTGGCCATGATCACGCGCAAGGTGGCGCCGGCCCTGGCCGCCGGCTGCCCGGTGGTGATCAAACCGGCCGAACTGACACCGCTGACCGCGCTGGCCGCGGCCGAACTGGCGATGCGCGCCGGTATCCCGGCAGGTGTGCTCAACGTCCTGACCGCCGACAGCGACAACTCGATTGCCGTCGGCAAGGTCTTCTGCGCCAGCGACACGGTGCGCCACATCAGCTTCACCGGCTCCACCGAGGTCGGCCGCATCCTGATGGCGCAAAGTGCACCGTCGATCAAGAAGCTGGCACTTGAACTGGGCGGCAACGCGCCTTTCATTGTGTTTGACGATGCCGACATCGACTCGGCCGTCGAAGGCGCCATGGCCAGCAAATACCGCAACGCCGGTCAGACTTGCGTCTGCGCCAACCGCATTTATGTGCAAGACGGCGTCTACGACCAGTTCGTCGAGAAGTTCGCGGCCAAGGTCAAGTTGCTCAAGGTCGGCAACGGCTTCGAGGACGGTGTGGTGCAGGGGCCGCTGATCGAGGACTCGGCGGTGGACAAGGTGCAACGCCATGTGGACGACGCGATCGCCAAAGGCGGCAAGTTGCTGGCCGGCGGCAAACGCATGAAGGGTCAGTTCTTCGAACCGACCGTGGTTTCTGAAGCCACCAGCGACATGCTGTGTGCGCGGGAAGAAACCTTTGGTCCGTTTGCGCCGGTGTTCCGCTTCAAGCACGAGCAGGAAGCCATTGATGCCGCCAACAACACCGAGTTTGGCCTGGCCAGCTACTTCTACAGCCGCGACATCGGCCGCATCTACCGCGTGGCCGAGGCGCTCGAATACGGCATGGTCGGCATCAATGCCGGCGTGATCGCGACCGAACACGTGCCCTTCGGCGGCGTCAAGCAGTCGGGGCTGGGCCGCGAAGGCTCCAGCCACGGCATGGAGGAGTATCTGGAAATGAAATACCTGTGCCTGGGAGACATGCAGAAATGATGAACCGCAGACTGCTTCTTCAAGCCGGCCTGGTCGGCGCAGGCGCCTTGTCCGCTCCTTTTTTGATAGCTGCTCATGCCCAGGGGGCAGGGGCTACAGGCCAAAAACGTCACAAAATCGTGATCCAGATGAGCGATAACGACCCCGCCAAATGGAACCTGGCACTGAACAACGCCAGGAACCTGCAGGATGACGTGGGCGCCGCCAATGTTGACATTGCCATCGTCGCTTACGGTCCTGGCATCGGCATGCTCAAGCTGGAGTCGCCTACCGGCTCGCGGGTGGCTGATGCGATGAAAGCCAACGTGCGCGTGGTCGCCTGCGAAAACACCATGCGCGCCCAGAAGATCACCAAAGACGACATGTTGCCGGCCATCAGCTACGTGCCAGCCGGCGTGACGGAAATCATGAAAAAACAGGGTGAAGGCTGGGCTTATCTGCGGCCCTGATTTTTTTCCGGGACCGTGAGCCCTGAGGTTTTACAATCAGTCCACGCGGGTGTAGTTCAATGGCAGAACTTTTGCTTCCCAAGCAAATAGCGTGGGTTCGATTCCCATCACCCGCTCCACTTTTTTGGCATGTCGGCGGCAGCCCTAAGCCAGCTTGAGCATCAGCCTGTCGCTGTGGTGCCTCGGCCCTGCGCCCTGCCCAAGGTGAAATAAAACGCCGCGCCCTGCCCCTCAGCAGCATCGGCCCAAACCCGGCCCCCGTGCCTGGAGATGATGCGCTGCACGGTCGCCAGCCCGATGCCGGTTCCGGCAAAATCCGACGGCGCATGAAGCCGCTGGAACGTGCCAAAAAGCTTGTCCACATAGGCCATGTCAAAGCCAGCGCCGTTGTCCTTGACGAAATAAACGGTTTCACCCTGGGCACCGACCTCGGTGCCGATATCAATCAGCGCCGACGGCTGCCTGGACGTGAATTTCCATGCGTTGATCACCAGGTTGTCCATGACAACGGACAACAACACGGGATCGGCGTGCGCCAGCAAACCGTCTTGTATATTCACCTGCACCTGACGCGCAGGCTCCCGCTCCCTGCACGCCTGCGCCGCCCGACCGGCGATGGCCGTCAGATTGACCGTTGCGGACCGCAGCGGGTCGCGCGTGAGTTTGGCCAGCGACAGCAGGCCCTCGATCAGTTCACCCATTTGCC
Source organism: Polaromonas sp. (assembly GCF_043778355.1). Taxonomy (GTDB): domain Bacteria; phylum Pseudomonadota; class Gammaproteobacteria; order Burkholderiales; family Burkholderiaceae_C; genus Polaromonas. The sequence continues at coordinate 51,258 of NZ_JAYWHI010000063.1, read as the reverse complement.
GGGTTCCCGCGCGAATTCGACTCAGATAATGTCGACCTCGCTCATCGACCTTATCCGCACTCAGGCGCTCCAGCAACTGGCTGAATCCGTCAATCGTGTTCAGCGGCGAGCGCAGGTCGTGGGACACGGAATAGGAGAAGGTTTCCAGCTCCTTGTTCACCGCTTCGAGCTGGGCGGTGCGCCGTCGCACACGGTCTTCCAGTTCGGCGTTGAGTCGCAGAATGCTTTCTTGCGCCTGCCTGCGTTCAGTGATGTCCTGGAAGGAGCCATAAATTCGGATGATTGTGCCGCTGCTGTCCTGCATTGCCTCGGCGATGGAACGCACCCACACCCGACGACCCCTTGCGGTGATGATCTCCATCTCTTCGTCAAAGGGGATGCCGTCCCGACTGCAACGGCTCACAGCCGCGGAAATTTTCTCTCGCCACTCTGGCGCGTAGAACTGCAGGGCATCGTGCAACAACGGCTTGCTGCCCAGTGGCATGTCGTGGATTTTGCAAACCTCGTCAGACCAGAGCACATGATCGGCCGACAGATCCAGCATCCAGCCTCCAAGTTGCGCGGTGCGGCCGGCAATCTCCAGCAGCATCTCGCTCTGGCGAAGTTTGTCCTCAGTCTCCCGGCGCGCCGAGATGTCCTCGACCACCGCGATGACATGCGTCGGCGTCCCGTCGGCCGCGCGCACCAGGGACACCGTAGCATGTATCCACACGAACCCGCCGCCTTTTTTCAAGCACCGCTGATCGTCAGAGAACGCATCAAATTCACCCTCAAGCATCCGGTTCCTGAGACTGAGATAACGAGGGAGGTCTTCCGGGTGCGTTCGATTGCGCATGTCCATGGCTCGCAACTCGGTCTCTGTATATCCGGTGATCGCGTAATAAGCCGGGTTGGCCATCAGCAAGCGGCCATCGGGCGCATTCATCACGAGACCGGCTGCCGTGGTTCCAAACATCAACTGAACCATCTCCTGGCTGACTTTGAGCTGTTGCTGAACCTCGGTCCGGTGGCTGACTTCTGCCTGCAACTCCTTCGTCCGTTCACGCACCTTGCGGCGAATCTGCACATTCCAGAGAAACCCCAGCGTCACCAGCGCGAAGCCCGCCAGGCCGGCGCCCGTCAGCCACCGCAGCAGCCACGGATCAATCCCGGCGCCGGGCTCGTACATCAACCCCTTCAATGAATAGTCGGAGCGCACCACACCCTGGTTCGCCAGCGTGCGCGCTATATGCTCGAACCGGCCGGGATTCATGTGCCCGATCTCCACCACATCCGGCAGGATAAAAGGCCGCATTTCCACGGCTTCCCTGACCAGCATCTCACGCGTCAGCCCCCGTTGCACGACACCGTCCATGGCCATGATCAAACCGGCGATCTCGTCGCCATGGTTAAGCGCATAGTCCCAGCCTTTGCGGCTGGCGCGCAGGAATGCGGCAGTGCGATCGGGGTTGTTCGCGACCTCCGCCTCCGTCGTAAACAGAATGTCGCCGTAGAAGTCGATACCGTAGTCCCGGCTGCGCATCGTCGAGGTCGCCACGCCACGAGCGAGCAGCAAGGCGGGCTCCACGGTGGCGTACGCCGACACGGCGTCCACCTCGCCTGCGATCAGGTCGTCGAGGTTCCAGGACTGCGGAACAATATTGACACGCTTCGGATCGATGCCTTCACTGCGCAGCATGGCGCGCAGCTGAACGGCACCCTGATCGTCCGAGAGCATGACCTTCGCGCCGATGAGATCACTGGGCACACGGATATTGCGATCTTGCCGGCTCATGATGACATAGGGCGAATGCTGGAAGATCGCCGCCAGCGCCACGATCGGCTGCCCGTTGATCCGTGTTGCCACCAGGTCGGAGTCGCCAATGCTGAACTGGGCGTTCCCGCTGAGGACCGTGGCCACGGGCGCCTTGTCCGGGCCGCCTTCACGGATCGTGACCTCCAGCCCTTCGTCCTTGTAGAAACCTTTGGCCTGCGCCGCGTAGTAGCCGGCAAATTGAAACTGGTGCCGCCACTTGAGCTGCAGGGTCACGCGCTCTGGCCGCTGCTCGGCGCCGGCTGCGCCAAAAGCCGGGGCGGCGCCAATGGCCCACAGCGCCAGGGCCGCCACCCCCGCCACATGCCGCCCCCCCGAGGTCACCCGAGAAAATAAGGATGAGGTGACGCTAGGCATCGTGAGTCCAGTCTAGCACCGTGATACCCCGGCGCGCAGCTTGCCGGGCGCCATTTTCGCCACTCAAAGGATCACAATCAGCGCAACCCCGGCCAGCGTCAGCACGCCACCCAGCACAGTGGCCATGGTGATTTTTTCGCTGTTTTTAAGCAGCAAATAACTCATGGGAAACACCAGTAACGGCGTGCACAGCGTGATCAACGCAGCCACCGATACCGGGATGTACTTGAGCGAAAGAATCAGGCAGGTCTGCGCGGAAATGGTCAGCACGCCGCTGATCGCAAACAGCAGCACGCCGCGGCGATCAGCGTTCCTGAGCCTGCCCAGCAGTTGCTTTTTGTCCCGACTGAACGCCGCATGCAGCGCCAGACCGGCGCTGGCCCCGATCAGCGCGCCCAGCAGGGCTTCGTCCCAGTTGCGAATGGCCGCACCGCGAAAGATGTTGCCCAGGGAATAAGCGATCGAACTTCCCAAGCCCAGTACCAGCGCGGATTGCTGCAAGCGGCTGTGTCCATGCCCGCCTGCGGCGCTGTTTCCAGCCCGTCCCTTTCCCCCGGACAAGCCCGCGCTCGAAGCGCCCGTCATCACCAGCAGCAACCCCGCCATCGCCATGCCCATGCCGGCAAGCTCCAGCGTCCGCAAGGCTTCGCTCAGGAAGGTCCAGGCGAAAAGAGCGGTGAACAGCGGACTCGTGATCTGGAAGATGCTGGCGCGCGAGGGCCCGAACTGCACCACGGATTCCAGAAAGAACCAGCGTCCCAGCCAGGTCGAAAATGCGCCGGCCAGTAAAAAGAAGGCAAAGCCTTCGGACTGCCAGACCACACGGTCACTCCGCCATACCCACTGGGCCAGGAACAACAAGGCCGCAAACAGCACGTTGACTGACACCGAGACCAGAAACCCGAGGTCAAGCTTGACCCGCACGGCGGCTACCTTGGTCAGGATGATGTTGACGGAAAAAAGCAGCAGCGCTGCTCCCGCAAACAGCTCACCGGCCAGCGAGGCGGTCAGCACGGCTCAGTCCAGCACCGCATTGAGCTTTCGCACCACGGTGGACTGGCTGAGATTCAAATGCCTGGCCACGGCCCGCGTGTTGCCGTATTTTTTCAGGGCTTCAGAGACCAGCTGCTTTTCAAACAGCACCACCCTGGCGTGGTAACCCAGCTCGCCGGCAGAGGCGAGGCTGGTGTTCGACAACAGGTTCTCAGGCAGATCGATCAGGTCAATCAGGTCGGTCGGTGTGGTCACCACCAGTCTTTCGACGATGTTGCGAAGCTCCCTGACATTGCCAGGCCACGCATAGTCCAGCAGGCAGCGCAGGGCACGTTCGGAAAAGCGCTTGTCAAGCGCATACAAAGTGTTGAGCTCATCCAACGCATGGCTGGCCAGTGGCAGGATGTCGTCCTTGCGCATGCGCAGCGGGGGGACGTCAAGCGGGACCACATTCAGACGGTAATACAAGTCACTGCGAAACTGGTTGTTTTCGATCATGGCCTGCAGGTCGCGGTTGGTTGCCGCCACGATTCGAAGATCGACATGAATCGCGCGCGTGCCGCCAACCCGAACCACCGTGTGGTCCTGCAAGGCCTGAAGCAGCTTGACTTGCAAGTCCATGGGCAGCTCGCCGATCTCGTCGAGGAACAGCGTGCCGTGGTGTGCCGTTTCAATCATGCCCACCTTGCCCTGCTTGAGCGCGCCGGTGAACGCGCCGCCCTCGTAGCCAAACAACTCCGACTCCAGCAGTTCGCGCGGAATGGCACCGCAATTGATCTTGATAAAGGGGCCTGCCCGGCGTTGGCTTTCCATGTGGATTTGCCGGGCCAGTACCTCCTTGCCGACGCCCGATTCACCACTGATCAAAACCGCCGTGTCCACCTTCGCGACGCGCACAGCCAGGTTGGACAGCCGCTGCATGCTCTGGCTCTTCATGACAACACCGCCCAGTTTGAGATTCTGCAGCCGCAACTCCTTCATTTCGTTTTCCACACGCTGCAAATCCTCCCGCGTACGCAGCAAGGCCTCCTGCACCTGCAGCAGTTCGGTGGTGTCGCGCGAATTGATGATCACTTTGCGCACCCGCCCCTGCTCGTCGAACAGGGGAATGCCGGTCACCATGATGGTCTTGCCGGCCTGGGTCTGCTGCATGGCGGAAACACGGGTCCGCTCCGCCGCGACACGCGCTGCAATCACCGGCCGAATCCATCCCTTAGCCTCAAACTCGGACACATGCCGCCCCACCAGTTCATGGGCCTTGCGCCCATAGTTGCGCTCACACCCCTCGTTGACCATCAGCGTGACGCCTTTTCCGTCCGCTACGAAAATGCCATCGAACGAGTTGCGATAAATTTCCTCGTAATCGTTGCAGAGCTGGCGCAGGTGCAGCAATTCGCTGTGGGTATCGACTGGCTCTTGAGCGGGAGGTAGCGAATCAGCATTGGCAAGCATAGATGACCTTTTTCAGTGGCCCTTAGACGATTCATTAATGAATCAAGTAACGCCAGCATACGATGTGTCGCGTTTTGCCGCAGCACACATTTCACCAAATGCAGGGTAAACACGTGGAGCATCTATGCAAAAGCGCCAGGTCACAACCAATTTCAGAAAAAAATCCATCAAAAATATCTTTGCATGAGTCCTCTACGACTCAGTTGAATGTACTAACGCATCAAGCGTCTCATGCAAGGTCGTAGCTTTTGTGTCTAAGTGATTGATTTCATTGGTGGGGCCCTTTGGCACAGTCCCTGCAATGTATGGAGGGCCCGATTTCAGGCAGACCCGGGTTCCCGCGCTGGGAACTCATATAAAACAGGAGACACACATGAACTCAAAAGATCCAGAGGCCATGCTTGCCGCGAGGGATGCGCGGTATTGGCAGGAGGCCGTCGACCTGCCCTCATTCCGCGAACTGATGAAGGCCAAAAAGAAATTGCTGGTGCCGATGGTGCTGCTTTACTTCGGCGCCTTCATGGGTATGACTTTGCTCGCAGGATATGGCGGGAACTTCATGACGCAAAAAATCAGCGGTGCCTTCAACATGGCCTATCTGCTGGTGCTCGGTTGCTACTTCATGTGCTGGATTCTCGGCCTGGTCTATGTCCGTATCGCCAACCGCGATTTCGACGCCATGGCGGCCCGTGCGATTGAAGAACTCAAGAACACACGGAGGCAAGCATGAAACTCATCACTCTGGGTATTTTCCTGTTCATCCTGGGTATCACCCTGGTTGTCACCTACTGGGCGGCCAAACGCACCCACACCACCAGCGAGTTTTATGCTGCGGGCGGCAAACTCGGTCCGATAGAAAACGGTTTTGCGCTGGCCGGCGACTGGATGAGCGCCGCCGCCTTTTTGGGCTTCGTCGGCCTGTCGGCGCTGTTCGGCTGGGACGGCGCCCTGTATGCGCTGGGCGCACTGGTGGCCTTCATGGCGATTTTGCTGCTCATCGCCGAACCACTGCGCAATACAGGGCGCTACACACTTGGCGACGTGATTGCCTACCGCATGCAACGCCCGCAGGCCCGCGTGGCTGCCGTGGTCGGTACCATTGTCGTCAACCTGGCCTACCTGATCCCGCAGATGGCCGGCGGCGGCGTACTGATCAAGCTGCTGCTGGACATTCCGTACAGTGTATCGGTGGTGTTCGTCGGCATTGGCATGATCGTCTATGTCGCTTTCGGCGGCATGCTGGCCACTACGTGGGTGCAGATCATCAAGGCGGTGTTGTTGATCTCGACCGCCGTGGTGCTGGTCGTGTGGATACTGGCGCTGTTTGGCTTCAACCCGGTGGCCCTGTTTGACGGCATGGAAGACAGGTACGGCGCAAAAATCCTGTCTCCCGGCAACTTCTTCAAGCACCCGCTCGACGCGTTCTCGCTGGGTATCAGCTTTGTGCTGGGCACCGCCGGACTGCCGCACATCATGACCCGCTTCTACACCGTACCGGACGCGAAAACCGCGCGCAAGTCGGTGATCTGGCTGATGTTTCTGGCCGGCGGGTTTTTCCTCGTGACCACCCTGATCGGTTTTGCATCGGCTTTGCTGGTGGGACAGGACGCGATCCGCGCGGCCGACAAGGGCGGCAATCTCGCGCTGCCCCTGCTGGCCCAGTATCTTGGGGGTGGACCGGGCACCCTGGGTGGACAAATCTTTCTGGCTTTCGTGGCCGCTGTCGCTTTTGCCACCATCCTCGCCGTGGTGGCAGGCCTGACCCTGGCAACATCCGGCGCGATTGCGCACGACCTCTATTTCAATGTGATCAAGCAGGGAGCGCTCAACGAGAAAGAGCAGGTCCGGGTGGCCCGCGTCTCGGTGTTCGGCATTGGCATCGTTGCCATCGTGCTCGGCCTGCTGGCACAGGGCCAGAACGTGGCGGTGCTGGTCATCCTGGCCATCTCGATTGCCGCCAGCGCGAATTTTCCGATCATTGTGCTGTCGCTGTTCTGGCGCCGCTTCAACACCGGCGGCGTGATAGGCGGTGTCGCAGTGGGCCTGGTTTCCGCCATCGGCTTGGCCCTGATTGGTCCCGCCTTCATGGGCAAGGAAGCCATCTTCCCTATCGTCAATCCGGCCATTGTCAGCATGCCTCTGGGATTTCTGGGCGCCGTCCTCGGCACGTTGCTGGGCGGAAGAAACGCCGTACACGAAGCCCATTTCGACCAGGTGCTGTTCAAAGCCCAGACCGGTATCGCCACGGATTGAGATGGCTGGAGTCAGCCAGACAAACACGTGCCTGCACCGGTCATGGCGACCGGTCAGGCCACGCATTTTTTTATTTTTTTTGGAGAGCAGCATGAACACCATCAAAGCCGTCGTTTTTGACCTCTACGGCACCTTGTACGACGTCCATTCGGTTCGCACGCTCTGCGAGCGCCTCTATCCCGCGCGGGGTGATGCGATCAGCAGAATGTGGCGACAAAAGCAGCTTGAGTACACCTGGATGCGCTGTCTCATGGGCCAATACAAGGATTTCGAAAGCGCGACCGTCGAAGCCTTGCGCCACACCTGCGGCAGCCTGGGCCTTGCCCTGTCGCCGGCCGGCGAAGCCAGTTTGTGCAACGAATACCTGCGACTGGCGCCCTTTGCGGACGTGCCCCAGGCCTTGCAACGGCTGCGCGCGGCGGGCCTGAAAACTGCCATCTTGTCCAACGGCTCGCGCCACTCCATCCGGCAGGTGGTTGAAAATTCAGGTTTGACGTCCTCGTTCGATCATCTGATCAGCGTTGATGAGGTTCGGCAGTTCAAGCCGCATCCCGAGGTTTACCAACTGGCGCTGGACACCCTGAATCTCGACAAGGCAGACATACTGTTCGTCTCCTGCAACTCATGGGATGCTACAGGCGCCAAATACTTTGGCTATCCGGTCTGCTGGATCAACCGCAGCGGCGGCGTGTTCGATGAGTTGGGCGTTTCGCCAGACCTGGTGCGCAGGGACGTTGGCGATCTGGCCGCGCGCTTCCCGGTGGCAGGCGCGCTCGAAAACGTGTCCTGAGTACCGCTCAGATCAGCTTGCACCCGGTTTTTGCCTGCAGGGCTTCCATCGTCACGCCGGGCGCCAGTTCGACCACCTTCAATCCCTGTGGCGTGATGTCCATCACGGCCAGGTCGGTGATGATGCGGTCGATCACCGCCTTGCCGGTCAGGGGCAGCGTGCATTCGGGCAGGATTTTGAAGTCTTCCGTGCCATCCTTCTTCTTGGCCACATGCTCCATGAGCACGATGCAGCGCTTGACGCCGGCCACCAGGTCCATCGCGCCGCCCATGCCCTTGACCATCTTGCCGGGGATCATCCAGTTGGCCAGATCGCCCTTTTCGCTGACCTGCATCGCGCCCAGGATGCTCAGGTTGATCTTGCCGCCGCGAATCATCGCGAAGCTGTCGTGGCTGCCGAAAATCGACGAGCCCTTGATGGTGGTCACGGTTTGTTTGCCGGCGTTGATCAGGTCGGCATCCACTTCGTCTTCGGTCGGGAAGGCGCCAATGCCGAGCATGCCGTTTTCCGACTGCAGCCAGACCTCCTTGTCGGCCGGCACAAAGTTGGCCACCAGCGTCGGAATGCCGATGCCGAGGTTCACATAGAAACCGTCTTCGAGTTCCTGGGCGGCACGCGCCGCCATTTGGTCTTGGGTCCAGGGCATATCAGGCTTTCTCGGTGATGGTGCGTTTTTCGATGCGTTTTTCCGGGCTGGCATTGAGCACGATGCGGTGCACATAAATGCCCGGCAGATGAATGTCGTCCGGCGCCAACTCGCCCACTTCGACGATCTTCTCGACCTCGACGATGCAGACCTTGCCGGCCATGGCGGCAGCGGGGTTGAAGTTGCGGGCGGTGAGGTTGAAGCGCAGGTTACCGGACTTGTCGGCCACCGCTGCCTTGACCAGCGCCACGTCGGGCACCAGCGAGCGCTCCATCACATAGGTTTCGCCGTCAAACTCGCGCAGTTCCTTGCCTTCAGCCACTTGGGTGCCGACACCGGTCTTGGTGAAAAACGCCGGGATGCCGGCGCCGCCGGCGCGCAGCTTTTCGGCCAGCGTACCCTGCGGCGTGAACTCCAGCGCCAGTTCACCGGCCAGGTACTGGCGCTCGAACTCCTTGTTCTCGCCGACATAGCTCGAAATCATTTTGCTGATCTGGCGGGTCTCCAGCAGTTTGCCCAGACCAAAACCGTCCACACCGGCGTTGTTGGAAATAACGGTCAGGTCTTTGGTGCCACTGTCGCGCAGCGCCTGGATCAGCGCTTCGGGAATGCCGCACAAACCAAAACCGCCAACAGCCATCAATTGGCCGTCTTTGACGACACCCTGGAGGGCCTCGGCAGCAGAGGGAAAAAGTTTATTCACAAAAATCTCCTGGAGAACTTCAACACGAACTTCAAAAGCTTTACGATACTACCTATCGCGATACGTAGTTACCCCTAAAGTTTAACCCTCGGTGCCTCTGACAAACCCCATGGAAATCGATTACCGCCTGGCATTCAACATGGCCCCGGTCGGCCTGGTGCTGTCACGCAATCGCGGCATTGTCGACTGTAACCAGCACCTGTGCGAGATGTTCGGCGCCACGCGTGAACAGCTCATCGGCCAGTCCTTCCAGATTCTCTACCCGAGCGCCGACGAATACGAGCGCATTGGCGCACGCATGTTGCCCATCCTCAATGCCAAAGGCCATTACGCCGACGACCGCATCATGAAGCGTGTGGACGGGCGCCTCAAGGGCGAGACCTTCTGGTGCCACGTCACCGGTCGTGCACTCAACCGCGCCGCGCCGCACGAGTCGGGCATCTGGACCTTCGAGGACCTGAGCTCGCGTCGACCGGTCAAGGCTGAACTGACGGCGCGCGAACGTGAAGTCGCCGCCCACCTGATGGACGGCATGACCTCCAAGGAAATCGGCCGCGCCCTCGTCATCAGTCACCGCACCGTTGAAATCTATCGCGCTCGCCTGATGCGCAAGTACAAGGCGTCGACCACGGCCGACCTGGTGCACAAGTTGATGGAGGGATGACGGCTGCGCCCAGCGAACGGCGCGGGCGCCACTGGTTTGCTACATTTTTAATAGCTGACCACGCCCAGCCGGCATGGGCCAGACGCCTAAAAAATCTGAAGATGAACTAAACACCGCAAAGGCCAGCGTCAGGCTTTTTTTGGTCCATCCACCACCTCGGCGGCGGTCCTGAACGCATCCACCGCAGTGGGTACCCCGCAATACACAGCTGCATGCAGCAGCACCTCCTGCAACTCGGCCGAGGTCGCGCCATTGTTGAGTGCGCCGCGTAGATGGCCCTTGAGTTCATGCTGTTTGCCGAGCGCCGTCAACATGGCCACGGTGATCAGGCTGCGGGTCTTCAAGTCCAGTCCGGGCCGCTGCCAGACATCGCCCCAGGCTTTACTGGTGATGTGCTCCTGGATCGGGCGTGTGAAATCCGTGGCATTGCCCAAGGCGTTCGCTACAAAGGCCTCGCCCATCACCTGCTTGCGTGTGACCAAGCCCTTTTCAAATGCCGCGTCCATGGCTCGCCTCCTGAAATAAAACCGTCAGCATAACGTAACGCCCTCACCCCAAAGTTTGTCCGATGCCGTGCGTGGCCCGGACACACTACACCAAGTCATACCCTAAAACTATTAATGTCATTAGAAAGATTGATTAGTTCTATCGAAGAGCCAAGCCTAGACTCTACCGTGCGAAACACCTCAACAACCACAGGAGAACACCGTGTCAACTGAACAAACCTGCCCATTTTCTGGCGGCGCCCGTAAAAACGCTGTCGCTGGCGCCACGACCAACGCTGATTGGTGGCCCAACCAGCTGAACCTCAAAATTCTCAACCAGAACTCCCCGCTCAGCGACCCCATGGGCGAGACCTTCAACTATGCCGAGGAGTTCAAGAGCCTCGACCTGCATGCCGTCATCAAGGATCTCCATGCCCTGATGACCGATTCGCAAGAGTGGTGGCCCGCCGACTACGGCCACTATGGGCCCTTCTTCATCCGCATGGCATGGCACAGCGCAGGCACCTACCGCATTGCCGATGGTCGCGGCGGCGCGGGCTCGGGCACCCAGCGATTTGCTCCGCTCAACAGTTGGCCGGACAACGGCAACCTTGACAAGGCACGCCGCCTGCTCTGGCCAATCAAGCAGAAGTACGGCCGGAAAATTTCCTGGGCTGACCTGATGGTTCTGACCGGCAACGTCGCGCTGGACTCCATGGGCTTTCAGACCTTCGGTTTTGCCGGTGGACGCGAAGACGTCTGGGAACCCGAGGAGATTTACTGGGGACCAGAATCCGAGTGGTTGGGCGACAAGCGTTATACCGGCGACCGGGTCCTGGAAAACCCGCTGGGCGCCGTCCAGATGGGCCTGATCTATGTCAATCCACAAGGCCCCAATGGCAACCCCGACCCGATTGCCTCGGCACGCGACATCCGGGAGACCTTTGCACGCATGGCGATGGACGACGCGGAAACCGTTGCACTGGTTGCTGGCGGACACACCTTCGGAAAATGCCATGGCGCGGCTGATCCGGAGAAGTACACCGGCCCTGAACCCGAGGGCGCCAGCATCGAGGAACAAGGCTTCGGCTGGACCAACAGTTTTGGCAGCGGCAAGGGGGTACACACCATCACCAGTGGCCTGGAAGGCGCCTGGACACCCACCCCGATCCAGTGGGACAACAGCTACTTCGACACCCTTTTCGGCCATGAGTGGGAATTGACGAAAAGCCCTGCCGGCGCACACCAGTGGACACCCAAGGGTGGCTCCGGCGCAGGCACCGTGCCCGACGCCCACGACCCCTCCATCCGGCATGCACCCATGATGTCGACGGCAGACCTCGCCCTCCGGATGGATCCGGCCTACGAGAAAATTTCCAGGCACTACCACCAGAATCCGCAAGAACTCGCAGATGCGTTTGCCAGGGCCTGGTACAAGCTGACGCACCGCGACATGGGCCCGGCCGCGCGTTATCTCGGCCCGCTGGTGCCCAAGGAAGAGTTGATCTGGCAGGACCCGGTTCCCGCCGTGGACCATGCCTTGGTTGACGCGCAGGATATCGCTGCCCTGAAAGCAAAAATCCTGGCTTCAGGCCTGTCGATTTCCCGGCTGGTCTCGACCGCCTGGGCCTCGGCAGCCACTTTCCGCGGCGGTGACAAACGCGGCGGAGCCAACGGCGCGCGGATTCGTCTCTCGCCGCAGAAGAACTGGGAAGTCAACCAGCCGGTGGAACTGGGCAAGGCGATTGACACGCTGGAAGCGATCCAGAAAGAGTTCAACGGCGCGCAATCTGGCGGTAAAAAGGTATCGCTTGCCGACCTGATTGTTCTGGGCGGCTGCGCGGCTGTCGAGGCGGCCGCCAGGAAAGCCGGGCACGACGTGAAGGTTCCCTTCTCGCCAGGGCGCACGGATGCCTCACAGGCGCAGACCGATATCGACTCCTTTGCCCCGCTTGAGCCCACCGCAGACGGCTTCCGCAACTACCTGCGCAAAGGACTGGAAGGGTCGGCGGCGGAGTTGCTGGTTGATCGTGCAAACCTGATGACACTGACCGCACCCGAAATGACGGTGCTGGTTGGCGGCCTGCGCGTTCTCAACGCAAACTTCGAGCAGTCCGAACATGGCGTCTTCACCAAGCGACCCGAGACATTGACCAACGACTTCTTCGTGAACCTGCTCGACATGAACACGCAGTGGAAGAAGAGCCAGGTATCTGAAGCCTCGTCCGATGGCGGTGGCCGGGATGCAACCGGCCTGGCCGACTTGAACACCAGGTCGCGCAAGTCGGCATTGCCCGATGGCGTGCTGGAAGGACGTGACCGTGGCACAGGCGGCACCAAGTGGACGGCCACCGTGGTCGACCTCGTATTTGGCTCGAACTCGCAGCTCCGCGCCATTGCCGAAGTGTATGCGTGCAGCGACTCCGAGCCAGCCTTTGTACGCGACTTTGTCGCCGCCTGGAACAAGGTGATGAACCTGGATCGTTACGACCTGGCGTGATCCGGGCCGGCCTGTGCCGAAGGTGCCATGCAGGGCCTGAGGCCAACAGCGACGCTGGTGAGTGAAGCTTGCGGGCAAACGTGATCACCGGTGAGAAGCTTTGTTCGGGAAGCGCTTTGCGCTTCCCGAACTCCGGATGGCGAGCCGCATCGGCGCCTTTGATCGTTATGCTTTCCCGCTTCTCTTCAGGTGACCAGGAAGCGCAGGGTCATAAAGGCTCAGGAAGCCTTGACCGCCGCCACAAGCCTCTCGGCGCAGGCCAGCGCTTGCCCCGCATCGCGTGCCTCCACCATCACGCGCAGCAAAGGTTCCGTGCCACTGGCGCGGATCAGCATCCGGCCGTTGTTGCCGAGTTCGCTTTTCACGGCCTGGGTTTCTGATGCCAGCAACGGGCTGGTCGCCCAGTCCTGACCGGCCTGCAGGCGCACGTTGATCAGCGTCTGCGGAAACAGCGTGACGTCGGCCAGCAGTTGCGCCAGCGTCTTGCCACTGCGCACACAGGCCTGCAGCACCTGCAAGGCGCTGATCAGACCATCGCCAGTGCTGTGTTTGTCCAGCGCCAGAAGGTGGCCCGAGCCTTCACCGCCCAGCAGCCAGCCGCGCTTTTCCAGCTCCTCCAGCACATAACGGTCGCCCACCTTGGCACGGACAAATTCCACACCTCGGGCCTGCAGGGCGACTTCGACGGCCATGTTGGTCATCAGAGTGCCCACGGCACCCGGCACTTTTTCATCCCGCGCCAGGCGCTCGGCCACCATCAGGTAGAGCACCTCGTCCCCATTGAACAAGCGCCCTTCGGCGTCCACCAGTTGCAGCCGGTCGGCGTCACCGTCGAGCGCCACGCCGTAGTCGGCCCCATAGGCTTTCACGGCCTTGATCAAGGCTTCGGGATGGGTCGCACCCACGCCATCATTGATGTTGATGCCGTCGGGCGAGCAGCCGATGCAGGTCACATCGGCGCCCAGTTCATGAAACACCTCGGGCGCGATGTGATACGCCGCGCCGTGCGCAGCATCCACCACGATCTTCATGCCCTTGAGCGTCAGGTCATTGGCAAAAGTGCTTTTGCAGAATTCGATGTAGCGGCCGGCCGCGTCGTCGAGGCGGCGCGTCTTGCCAAGGCTGGGCGAGTCGGCCCACACCGGCGCTTCTTCGAGCGCCGCTTCCACAGCCAGCTCCCAGGCGTCATCGAGCTTGGCACCCTGGGCGCTGAAAAACTTGATGCCGTTGTCGGGAAAAGCATTGTGGCTGGCAGAGATCACCACGCCCAGGCTGGCGCGCTGGGTGCGCGTGAGGTAGGCCACGCCGGGTGTGGGCAGCGGGCCGAGCAGCACCACATCGACACCGGCAGAGTTGAAGCCCGACTCCAGCGCACTCTCGAGCATGTAGCCGGAAATCCGCGTGTCCTTGCCGATCAGCACCGTGGGCCGCGACTCGGTCCGCTTGAGCACCCGGCCCACCGCATGGGCCAGACGCAGTACAAAATCGGGCGTGATCGGCGCCTGCCCCACCGTGCCGCGAATGCCGTCGGTGCCAAAATATTTTCTTGTCATTGTGTGGGTCCCTGGTTGTTGTTATGGTGATACCAGTGATTTTAGGCGGGCGGCTGCAGAAATTCGCCTGTCACGATGCAGGACAAGGCGCATGAGATGCCGGGAACCGCCGAATGCAAGGCGTGCGCTCACGCTCCGTGCAGTCATGCGCCCGGCAATCGGATTTATGCAACCGTCCGGGCAGCGAGCCAGACCTTGAGGGCCTGTACCGTCTCCCTCACATCATGTACACGCACAATACGTGCACCGCGGTCCACTGCCAGCACGGCGGCCGCGACGCTGGGCACCATGCGGTCGGCGATGTCGAGCTTGGCGACACTGGCCAGCGAGTTGCTGCTGACCGCCGCCAGCGAAGACTTGCGTGACCAGCCGGCCAGCAGCGGGTAACCGGCGGCCAGCAGCTCCTGCTGGCGCGCCAACAACGAGAAGTTCTGCGCCACGGTTTTGCCAAAACCAATGCCGGGGTCCAGCACGATTCGGCGGGCATCCACCCCCCGCGCCAGCAGTTCATTGGCGCCTTGCTGCAGAAAGGAAAGCACTTGCGGCAGCACATCGCCCTCCATGGGCGCGGACTGCATGGTCTGCGGCTCGCGGTGCATGTGCATCAGGCAGACGCCGCAGCTCGGGTGCGCCGCCACCACAGCAGCCGCGCCGGGCTGGCGCAAGGCCCAGATGTCGTTGATGATGTCGGCGCCCAGATCCAGCACGGCCGCCATGACCTCGGGCTTGTAGCTGTCCACCGACACCGGCACACCCAGCGTCACCGCATGGCGCACCACTGGCAGCACACGTGCCAGCTCCTCGTCCAGCAGTACCGGCGGCGCACCGGGCCGGCTCGACTCACCGCCAATGTCCAGCATGTCAGCGCCGTCACGGATCAACTGCTCACAATGCGCCAGCGCGGTCCGCTGACCGCCGCCTGCGGAAAAGTAGTTACCACCGTCCGAAAACGAATCCGGCGTGACGTTGACGATGCCCATGACGCGAGGCTG
The DNA here is from genome assembly GCF_043778355.1 of Polaromonas sp. Classification (GTDB taxonomy): domain Bacteria; phylum Pseudomonadota; class Gammaproteobacteria; order Burkholderiales; family Burkholderiaceae_C; genus Polaromonas. Next base: position 36,057 of record NZ_JAYWHI010000063.1, on the reverse strand, counting down.
CGCCAGATCAACCTTGAAACGGGAGGTTTGCCAGAACAATCGGGTCTCCTGAAAAGAAAAGCCGGGGCATGCCCCGGCTTTCTGAAGATCGTACGGAATCAGGCGACGGTAGGCGCCGGGTCCGTGCTGACAGCGGGGCTGCCGCCGCTCGGGCCACTGCCACCGCCGACCGAGGGGTTGCGCGGCGTCCAGTCCTTGGGCGGACGCGGCTCCTTGCCGGCAATGATGTCGTCAAGTTGGTCGCCGTCAATGGTTTCCCATTCGAGCAGGGCCTTGGCCATGGCGTGGATTTTTTCCTGGTTGTCTTCGATCAGCGTACGTGCCACGGTGTATTGCTGGTCGATGATGCGGCGGACCTCGCCATCGACTTTTTGCAACGTAGCTTCGCTCATGTTGTTGGTCTTGGTGACCGAACGGCCCAGAAACACTTCGCCCTCGTTTTCGGCATAGACCATGGGGCCCAGCGCCTCGGTCATGCCGTAACGCGTGACCATGTCGCGGGCCAGCGCTGTGGCACGCTCGAAGTCGTTGCTCGCGCCGGTCGTCATCTGGTTCATGAAGACTTCTTCGGCGATGCGGCCACCGAACAACATGCTGATCTGGCTCAGCATGTACTCGCGGTCGTAACTGTAGCGGTCTTGTGCTGGCAGGCTCATGGTCACACCGAGCGCGCGGCCGCGCGGGATGATGGTGACCTTGTGCACAGGATCGCACTTGGGCAGCATCTTGCCAAGCAGTGCGTGGCCAGACTCGTGGTAGGCCGTGTTGCGGCGCTCTTCCTCGGGCATGACCATGCTTTTGCGCTCGGGGCCCATCAGGATCTTGTCCTTGGCTTTTTCAAAGTCCTGCATCTCGACGGTGCGGGCACTGCGACGCGCAGCCATCAGGGCGGCTTCGTTGCAAAGATTGGCCAGGTCGGCGCCGGACATGCCGGGTGTGCCGCGCGCGATCACGCCGGGGCTCACATCCTGGCCAAGCGGGACCTTGCGCATGTGCACATTGAGAATCTGCTCCCGGCCGCGAATGTCGGGCAAGGTGACATACACCTGGCGATCAAAACGGCCGGGGCGCAGCAAAGCGGCGTCCAGGATGTCCGGGCGGTTGGTGGCAGCCACCACAATCACACCGACATTGGTTTCAAAACCGTCCATCTCGACCAGCATCTGGTTCAGGGTCTGCTCGCGTTCGTCGTTACCCCCGCCCAGGCCGGCGCCACGCTGGCGGCCGACAGCGTCGATCTCGTCGATGAAGATGATGCAGGGCGCGTTTTTCTTGGCGTTATCAAACATGTCGCGCACTCGGGAGGCGCCCACACCGACAAACATCTCGACAAAATCAGAGCCGGAGATCGAGAAGAACGGCACCTTGGCTTCGCCGGCAATACTCTTGGCCAGCAGGGTCTTGCCGGTGCCGGGAGGGCCGACCAGCAGAAGGCCGCGCGGGATGCGGCCGCCCAGCTTCTGGAATTTTTGCGGGTCGCGCAGGAAGTCGACCACTTCCTTGACCTCTTCCTTGGCCTCGTCACAACCGGCAACGTCAGCAAAGGTCACAGGATTAGTGGATTCGTCAAGCAGGCGCGCCTTGGACTTGCCGAAGCTGAACGCTCCGCCCTTGCCGCCGCCCTGCATTTGCCGCATGAAATAAATCCAGACGCCAATCAGCAGCAACATCGGGCCCCAGCTGACGAGCAAGGTCATCAGGAGAGAGCCTTCTTCGCGAGGTTTGACATCGAACTTGACATCGTTGGCAATCAGGTCGCCGACAAGGCCGCGGTCGAGGTAGGTGGCGGTGGTGCGGATCCTGCGATCATCGGTGGTCACGGCAGAAATCTCGGTGCCACCCTGGCCTTCCGCAATGGTCGCGGACTTGATGCGTTTGCCCTTGACCTCGTCAAGGAACTCGGAGTAACCGAGGTAATTTGAACCGGCGCCACCGCGTGTATCAAATTGCTTGAAAACGGTGAACAGCACCATGGCGATCACCAGCCAGATTGCAATTTTGGAAAACCACTGATTGTTCAAGGATGTCTCCGATAGAGGAACACAAGGCACATGCGCCTGATTTTAGGCGTTTCAAGGGCATAAACCGAATGCCCCTCAAAGGACATCCCTAGGTTTGAAGCGGGTTTGCGGCAATTTTTGGGGTTTACCCCTGCGCAGCTGCGCTCTGGCGAGTTGCTTTCAGACCCAGGCCGACAAGAAAGGTTTCCGACGAATTGGGGCGCGAGGCCTTCGGCTTGATGGGTTTGACCACTTTGAAGGTCTCCTTGAACAGCTTCACCAGCGGGCTGTAGGCACCGCCGTGGAACAGCTTGACGACCAGCGCACCATCGGGTTTGAGGTGGGCCACGGAAAAGTCCACTGCCAGCTCAACCAGATGGGCGATGCGCGCCGCATCGGCGGTCTCGATCCCCGACAGATTGGGCGCCATGTCGGAAATCACCACATCGACCTTGGTAAAGCCGCTGTCGGCGCTCAGCGTCTGCTCCAGTTGTTGCAGCACCTCGGGCTCCCGGAAATCGCCCTGGATAAAAACCACCCCTTCCACCGGGTCCATCGGCAGGATGTCGAGCGCGACGATGCGCCCGTTCAGCGCGCCGACGGCGGCGCCAGAGGGCGACAGCTTGCGGCGCGCGTACTGGCTCCAGGCGCCAGGCACACTGCCCAGGTCCACCACGCAATGGCCGGGCTTGATCAGGCCCAGGCTGTCGTCAATTTCCTTGAGCTTGTAGGCGGCCCGCGCCCGGTAACCCTCTTTTTTTGCCAGCTTCACATAGGTATCGTTGACGTGGTCGTTCAGCCACGCCTTGTTGACCTTTTTGCTTTGGGTTTTTACTTTCATGCCCCTATTGTCCTCTCATCGATCCCGGAAACCGCCGTTGAACGTACCCGAGTGCACCGTCATAGGGTGGGCTGGGTAGGCGCGACGAGGCAGCGGGCTGATGCCCGCAAGGAGGAGCAACGCCGCCAGCACGCGCCAGGGCGGCGCAATCGGGTGTGTAGCGCTCTCACCCAAAACATGAATTTGGACGGGAGTGGGAAAGTGTGCGCCCATGCAGTTCGGCCAGCGTGAATGAGCGGTCAACTGCGGCTTCCGGGATAATCGGGGCATGGCTCAAATACTACTTACCCCCGCCCAGCGCAAAGAACACCGCGCAGAAGCGCACCACCTGGACGCCGTCGTGATGGTCGGCGCCGACGGCCTGACCGACGCCGTCAAGAAGGAAATCGACGCCGCGCTCAAGGCGCACGGCCTGATCAAGGTGCGTGTGCAGTCCGACGACCGCGCCGGCCGCGAAGCGATTTTCCAGAGCGTCAGCGAGGAACTCAATGCCGCGCCCATCCAGCACATCGGCAAGCTGCTGGTGCTCTGGCGGCCCATGCCGCCCAAGGAAAAAAAGGTCAACGAGGACCGCATGCCCGGCCCGCGTGATGTCAAGGTGCTCAAAAACAGCAGCCGTTATGGCCAGCGACCCGAGGTCAAGACCCTGCGCGTGCTGGGCAACCAGCGCCTGACGCCCGGCGGCAGTGTCAAACGCGCAAAAAAACCCCGGCTGCAAAGCCTGAAAAAGCGCTCGCAGGACTGAGCATCCTGGGCGGGCGGATCCCGGAGCGATGATTTTGCGTGTTTGTCCGAGTTTTACCCTTTAGATTGGGCAGCAACGCCCATAGCTGATCACCATGACCACATCCAACCCGCTGCTCGACTTCGCCGACCTTCCCCTGTTTGACCGCATCCTGCCCGACCATGTGGGGCCCGCCATTGACGTGTTGCTGGGTCAGGCAGAGACCGCCCTGGAACGCGTGACCGCGCCCGACTTCCCGGCCAGCTGGACCGCGATTGCCGGCGTGCTGGACATCGCCACAGAAAACCTGAGCCGCGCCTGGGGCGCCGTCAGCCACCTTAACGGCGTGGCCGACACGCCCGAATTGCGCGCCGCCTACAACGACGCGTTGCCCCGGGTCACGGAGTTCTGGACCCGCCTGGGCGCCGACGAGCGCCTGTACGCCAAATACAAGGCGATCAACGTCGCCAGCCTCAATGCCGAGCAGTGCCAGGCACATAAAAATGCGGTGCGCAACTTTGTGTTGTCAGGCGCCGAGTTGACGGGCGCCGCGAAAGAACGGTTTGCCGCCATTCAGGAGCGCCAGGCCGAACTGAGCCAGAAGTTCAGCGAAAACGCGCTTGATGCCACCGATGCCTTTGCCTACTACGCCAGAGCAGACGAGCTGGCAGGGGTACCGCCCGATGTCGTGCAGTCGGCGCGCGCGCAGGCCGAAGCCGAGGGCAAGGACGGCTACAAACTCACGCTGAAGATGCCGAGTTACCTGCCGGTCATGCAGTTTGCCGACAGTTCCGCTTTGCGTGAAACCCTGTACAAGGCTTACAGCACGCGCGCCAGCGACCAGTCGCCGGCAGAATTCAGCCGCTTCGACAACAGCGCCGTGATGCAGGAAATTCTGGCGCTGCGGCTGGAGGAAGCCCAGCTGCTGGGCTACCGCAACTTCGGCGAGGTCTCGGTGGTCGCCAAGATGGCCGACTCGCCGGATCAGGTCATCCGCTTCCTGCGCGATCTCGGCCAGCGCGCCAAGCCTTATGGCCTCAAGGATGTGGCTGATCTGCGCAGCTTTGCAGCGGAAAAGCTCGGATTGGCCGACCCGAAGCCCTGGGACTTCGCCTGGATCGGCGAAAAACTCAAGGAGGCCCGTTACGCCTTCAGCGAACAGGAGGTCAAGCAGTACTTCACCGCGCCCAAGGTACTGGCCGGACTGTTCAAGATTGTCGAAACCCTGTTTGAAGTCGCAATACGTGCTGACCGAGCCCCGGTCTGGAAGCCCGGCGTCGAGTTTTACCGCATCGAGCGGGACGGCCAACTGGTTGGCCAGTTTTACCTGGACCAGCCGGCCCGTACAGGAAAACGCGGCGGCGCCTGGATGGACGATGTGCGCGCGCGCTGGTTGCGCCCCGATACCGGCGCGCTGCAGACGCCAGTGGCGCACCTGGTGTGCAACTTTGCCGAAGGCGTGGGCGGCAAACCGGCCCTCTTGACGCATGACGACGTGACCACCTTGTTCCACGAGTTCGGTCACGGCTTGCACCACATGCTGACCCAGGTCAACGAGCGCGATGTCTCGGGCATCAGCGGTGTCGAGTGGGACGCAGTCGAGTTGCCCAGCCAGTTCATGGAAAATTTCTGCTGGGAGTGGGATGTGCTCAAACACATGACGGCCCATGTGGACACCGGCGCGCCACTGCCGCGCGAACTGTTCGACAAGATGCTGGCCGCAAAAAACTTTCAAAGCGGCATGCAGACATTGCGCCAGATCGAGTTTTCGCTGTTCGACATGTTGCTGCACACGCAGTGGCAACCGGGCGATGACGTGATGGCGCTGCTGGCCGGCGTGCGCGAAGAGTTTGCGGTCATCACCCCGCCGCCTTACAGCCGCACGGCGCATACATTCAGTCACATTTTTTCTGGCGGTTATGCCGCTGGCTATTACAGCTACAAATGGGCAGAAGTCCTCTCTGCCGATGCCTATGCGGCCTTTGAAGAGAGTGCACAAAGCGCCACAGCCACAGGTAGAAACACCGATGCCGAAGCGGTGTCCGGCACCGTTACGGTAGAAACTGGCAGAAAATACCGTCAAGCCATTCTTGAAGCCGGCGGCAGCCGGCCGGCCATGGAATCGTTCAAGGCCTTCCGGGGCCGCGAACCCTCGATCGACGCGTTGCTGCGTCATCAGGGCATGGCTTGACACCGACTTTGGAGTACCCCATGACATCGACCGCCATGAAATTGACCGCCGTTCACGCGTTGCTCGTGCTGGCTGCTGGCCTGAGTGCTACCGCTGCCTCGGCCCAGCAGGTGTTTCGCATCGTCGGGCCGGACGGCAAGGTGACTTTTTCCGACAAACCGCCACCAGCCTCGGCCAACACCAAGGTCACAGCGGCTGCAAGCGATAGCAGCGCGAGAGCGGCTGCCAACAATTCACTGCCTTTTGAGCTGCGCAAGGTTGCCGGCCAATACCCGGTCACGCTGTACACGGGCGACAACTGCGGTCCCTGCGGATCGGCCCGCTCCCTGCTGACCACACGCGGAGTTCCGTTCACCGAAAAAACAGTCACGACCAATGAAGATGCTCAGGCGCTGCAGCGTGTGAGCGGTGAAAGCGTGCTGCCTTTCGCGACGATTGGCAGCCAGCAGCTCAAGGGCTTTTCTGACGCCGAGTGGACCCAGTTCCTCGATGCCGCTGGTTATCCCAAGACCTCGGTCTTGCCAGCCAGTTACCGCCAGGCTACCGCCACACCGCTGGTGACGGTCAGCGCGCCGCCAGCACCTGCGGCCGCCCGCGTCGGTGCGGCAGCGCCCGCCCCTGCAACAATCCCCGTGATACCGCCAACAACACCCGACAACCCGGCCGGCATCCGCTTCTAGGGAAGCTTAGGGAAGCGCTGAACAAGCCCGCTGCGGCGTGCGATCAGCCGGACTCGGGCGGTCTGCTGCGTTGAATTTCTTGCCAATAGCCAGCTATTGGCTGCGCAATCCGTCTTGCATCCCATACCGATCCGGCTGTCGCCCATCCGCAAGGACTTATTCAGCGCCTCCTTAGCGCGGCAGCCAAGCCAGGCCTGCCGAGCTTCCACCCGCTTCTGCGCCGCGTCGGGGCCGGTATTCGCAACCAATCCACCCGTCCCAGCCGCTGGCCTGCGCCACCTCGTCGATCACCGCAAACAGGTAGGGGTAATTGACCTCGCCAATATCGGGTTCGTGGCGTTCGGGCACGCCGGCAATCTGGAAATGGCCGACCGCGCCTGTTGGCAGGTATTTGCGGATCTTCATGGCCACATCACCTTCAACAATCTGGCAGTGGTAGAGGTCCATCTGCACCTTGAGGTTGTCGGCGCCGACTTCGGCCAGAATCTCGTGCGCATGGTCCTGCCGGTTCAGGAAGAAACGCGGGACGTCGCGCGTGTTGATCGGTTCGATCAGCACATCGCGGCCCCGCTTGACCGCCTCAGCCCCCGCCCAGCGCAGATTGTCCACATAGGTCGGGCGCAGTTCTTCGCGCTCTTTCCCCTCCCCCATCAGTCCGGCCATCAGGTGAATGCGCGGGCAGTCGAGGGCCTCGGCATAGTCCAGCGCAAGCAACACACCGGCGCGAAACTCCGCCTCGCGGCCCGGCACGGCGGCGGTGCCGCGGTCGCCGGCTTTTTCCCAGGCCTCGGCGATGGATGCGGCATCGGTGCCCCCCGGCGGCGCATTGAACAGCACCTGCTGCAGACCGTTGGCCTTCAGGCGCGCAGCCAGTTCCTGCTTGTCGAAGCTGTAGGGAAACAGATATTCCACGGCCTTGAAACCGTCGCGGGCCGCTGCGTCAAAGCGGTCGAGAAACGGCAGGTCGGGGTACATCATGGACAGGTTGGCGGCGAATTTCGGCATGGCGGGTCTCTGGAAAGGTTCTGAAAATGCTATTGAATTGATAGCTGTTTGCGCATATTGGCAAAGGGCTGGGGCCTGTTTTTACTTGAAGATGTCACCAGCGCGCGCCAAAGGCGCTGCGCAGCTCGTCGATCTGCGCGCTACTCAGGGGCGCCGGTTGCGCGCCGGCCAGGCACTGCAAGCGCGCGGTCTCCTCCATTTCTTCCAGCACCGCCATCGCTGCGGCCGGACTGTCATGCCAGACGTTGGGCCCGAGCCGCGATAACATCACCGCGCGTATCGGCATGCCTTGGCGGCCGTAACGCGTGATGGTCTCACCGACCCGCGCCGCCGCTGCAGCATCGCCGGGGCGGTGATAAGGGATCAAGGGCACATGGCCGACCTTCATCACGAAATACGGCGTGAGGGGCGGCAGCAGTTCTTCACCGGTGGCGCGCAGGCTCAGCGCCACACAGTGGGTGCTGTGGGTGTGAATCACACAGCGTGTGGCCGGATCGAACGGCGTGGCTGCCGCATAAATGCCCCGGTGCAGCGCGATGGTCTTGCTCGCGGTGTCGCCGCTGAGCTGCTCGCCATCAGCGTCCAGCCGGGCCAGCCGCGCCGGATCGAGAAAACCCAGACAGGCGTCGGTCGGCGTGATCAGGAAACCGCCACCGTCAGCGTCATCCAGCCGCACACTGATGTTGCCGGCGGTCGCATGCACATAAGCACGCTCGAACAGGCTTTTGCCGATGCGGCAGATTTCTTCGCGGGCCTGGTTCTCGGTCAATACTTTCATGCCAGCATCGTAAAGGCTTTGGTGAAGAAGTCGTCGCTGCCGAAGTTGCCGGATTTGAGCGCCAGATGCAGCCCCTCAGGCGCAAGCCGTTCAGACCCGGAATAACACCAGGGCACACCGGGATCGATTTGCGGACCGATCTGCATCTGCGTGATGCCCAGGGCCTGCACGCAGGCACCCGAGGTTTCACCACCGGCCACCACCAGTTGCCGCACACCGAGCTCAAACAGCCCACGTGCCACCGCCGCCAGCGTGTGCTCGACCATCGCACCGGCCTCGTCCACGCCCAGACGCGCCTGCACAGCCTTGACCGCGCCACTGTCGGCAGTTGAATACACCAGCACCGGACCGCGTGCCAGCAGCGGCCCGGCCCAGGCCAACACCTCGGCTGCCACATCGTCGCCGGAGACCATGCGCAAGGGGTCGATGGCCATCGCCGGATGGCCCCGGCTGATGAAATCCTGCACCTGCCGGTTGGTCGCCAGTGAACAACTGCCCGACACCACAGCGCGCAAGCCACTGGCGGCCGGCAGCCGGCTGGCCTGGTCAGAGGGCTTGATGCCGAAGTTGGCCGGCAAGCCAATCGCCACACCCGAGCCGGCCGTCACCAGTGGCATGCCCTTGAGCGCCGGGCCCAGGCGCAGTAAATCCTCGTTGGACACCGCGTCGACAATCGCCACAGCCACACCATCGGCCTGCAGTTGTGCGATACGTTCGCTCACCGCCACTTCGCCGCGCGCCACGACGCGGTGGTCAATCAGGCCGACGCGACGCTTCGTCTGCGACTGCAACACCCGCACCAGATTCGGGTCCTGCATCGGGGTCAACGGGTGGTTCTGCATGCCGCTTTCGTTGAGTAACACATCGCCGACAAACAGGTGACCCTTGAACACCGTGCGCTGGTTATCGGGGAAGGCCGGTGTGGCAATCGTGAAGCCGGTCTGCAACGCATCCATCAGCGCCTCGGTCACCGGCCCGATGTTGCCCTGCGCGGTACTGTCGAAGGTCGAGCAGTATTTGAAATAAATCTGCTGCGCGCCCTGCGCCTGCAGCCAGGCCAATGCGGCCAGCGATTCCGCCACCGCCTGCGCTGGCGGCACGGTCCGCGACTTCAGCGCCACCACCACGGCATCCACTTCGGCGCCCAGCGGCCCGGAAGGTACGCCGATGGTCTGCACCACCCGCATGCCGGCGCGCACCAGATTGTTGGCCAGGTCGGTGGCCCCGGTAAAGTCATCAGCGATGCATCCCAGGCTGATCTTCATGGCTTTTTCGGCAATTCAATGCCAGGGAAAATCTTGATCACCGCGCTGTCGTCCTCTTTGGCAAAACCTGCCGTCGACGCCTGCATGAACATCTGGTGCGCTGTTGAGGACAGCGGCAGTGGAAACTTGCTGGCGCGGGCCAGGTCAAGCACGATGCCGAGGTCTTTCACAAAGATGTCAACCGCCGACAGCGGCGTGTAGTCGGCGGCCAGCACATGGGCCATGCGGTTTTCGAACATCCAGCTGTTGCCGGCGCTGTGGGTGATGACCTCGTACAGTGCCACCGGGTCCACGCCTTCGCGCAGGCCCAGCGCCATCGCCTCGGCGGCGGCGGCGATATGCACACCGGCCAGCAACTGGTTGATGACCTTGACCTTGCTGCCCGCGCCGGCCGCGTCACCGAGTCTGTAAACCCTGGCGGCCATGGCGTTCAGCACCGCCTCGGCCTTCGCATAGGCCGCGGGCGCGCCCGCAGTCATCATGGTCATCTCGCCGCTCGCGGCTTTCGCCGCACCGCCGGAAATTGGCGCGTCGATATACAAAATGCCCAGATCGTTCAGACGTTTTTCGAGCGCCATCGACCAGTTGGGATCGACCGTGGAACACATCACGAAGACGCTGCCGCGTTTCATGGCCGCCGCGCAGCCGCCGGGACCAAACAACACGGACTCGGTCTGGGCCGCGTTGACCACCACCGAGACCACCACGTCGCAGGCGGCGCCCAGCTCGGCCGGCGAAGCGCAGGCCGTGCCGCCATCGCGCGCAAAGGCAGTGGCCACCTCGCTGCGCACATCAAACACCTGCACCGGGTAGCCAGCACGCCGCAGCGAGGCCGCCATGCCGCCGCCCATGGCCCCGAGGCCGATCACACCTGCAACCAGAGTCATCACTGCGTCCTTCAACCGAGGGTGATTTTGGCGAAGTCTGCCACACGCTTCCACTTGGCCGCGTCGGCGGCCATGAAGGCGCCCATGGGTGCAGCAGCGAGAAACCCGACATCGGCACCGCGCGACTCCATGGCCCGCGTCACCTCCGGCTCACGCAGGACTTTTTGCAGCGCCTGCTCCACCGCAGCGAGCACCGCAGCCGGAGTTCCCGCAGGCGCCGCGACGCCATACCAGGCGCTCACGTCGAAAGCCGGCATGCCCTGCTCCACCAGCGTCGGCACGGCCGGCAGGGTTTTGCTGCGCCCGCCAGTCGTGACGGCCAGTGCCCTGACCGCCCCACCCTGGATCTGGCCCAGCACGGAAGGCAGGTTCTCGAACATCATGTCCACCTCGCCGGAGATCAGACCCGTGACGGCGGCAGCAGCACCGCGGTAGGGAATGTGGGTGATGAACACGCCCGCCGTGCTTTTGAACAACTCGGCGCTCAGGTGCAGCGAGGTGCCGTTGCCGTTGGACGCGTAGTTCATCTTTCCAGGCTCGCGTCTGGCGCGCGCCAGCAGCTCGGCCACCGAATTGATGCCGCTTTTCGGATTGACCAGCAGCACATTGGGCACCCGGCCCAACAGGCCGACCGGTGCAATCTGCTCGGGCTTGTAGGGCAGGCTTGCATACAGGGCGGGGCTGATGGTCAGCGGCGGGGAGGCCATCAGCAAGGTGTAGCCGTCAGCCTGCGCGCGCGCCGCCTCGGCCGCACCCAGGTTACCGCCCGCCCCTGGCTTGTTGTCGATGACCACCGGCTGGCCCAGCTCTTGGGCCAGACGCGGGCCGATCAGGCGTGCCATGTTGTCAATCAGGCCACCCGGCGGAAAAGGCACGATCAGGCGAATCGGCCGCGCGGGCCAGGCCTGGGCCAGCGCCAGCGACGGCAACACGAGGGCCGCCGCGCCTGTGGCAAGTAAGCGGCGGCGGCTGACAGATTCGGGGGTGGGTCGCAAGTGATGCATGAAGGTCTCCTGGGTCAGATGAAGCGGGTGTCGGTGTTATTTATATGGTTATCATACAAATTTTAGACCTCGCCGTTCCCCATGTTTTCCCCAAGATCAGGGACCGCAGAAAGTGGGCTTATCGCGGCGCAGCCGCCGGCAACAAGGCGCTGGCCAATTGAACCCCCTCCTGGGCCCAGAAGGCCGGGTCGGCCTGCCGGATACGGGCGATCGCGTTATCCATGTGGCGGGTGGCGGCCTGGCGCGCCTGAAATGCATCACCGGTCTCGATGGCCCGCGTGATGGCTTCATGTTCATCGCGCACCTGGCGCACAAAGTCGGCGCGGCGCGCCTCGTTGGCACGCGTGACACGGGTGACGCCGCGCAGGAACTGTCGCAGGTAGTCCAGCGTGCTGATCAGAAACGGGTTTTGCGCCGCGCCCGCAATCGCACGGTGGTAGTTCACGTCTTCCTCGGCGCCATCGCCGCCGGCACGGACGGCTTCATCGAGTGCGGCCATGGCCAGGCGAATGTCCTTGAGCTGATCCGTGCTGCGGCGCTGCGCGGCGAGCGCGGCAACCTCCGCCTCCAGCGCGCGCCGTACCTCGACCATCTGAACCACTGCCTGCACGGACGCCGAAGAGCGGGTATCGAAGTTCAGCGGGGCAAACGCCGCCTGGCGCACAAACACCCCGCTGCCCTGGCGGGATTCGACCACGCCGAGCGACTTGAGCCGCGACACCGCCTCCCGCACCACGGTCCGGCTCACCGCAAACTGTTCGACCAGCGCCGCCTCGGTCGGCAGCTTTTCGCCAGGCGCGGGCCGGCCCGCACGGATCTCGGCGGACAGGGCTTCGGCAACCTGTTCGGACAGGTGCACGCCGGGCGTGATGGACTGGAAGCGTTGACTCATGGACTGCTGGAAGTTGTCATATGACTCTACAACATCCAGAACCGACCGGCCTCAAAACACCAGCGTCTTGACGCCGGCTTCGGTGCCCAGCAGGCAGACGCCGGCTTTTTGCAGCGCGAACACGCCCACCGTGACGACACCGGGCCACTGGTTGACGCGGCTTTCAAACGCCAGCGGGTCGCTGATCTTCAGCCCGGTGACATCCAGAATGTGCTGCCCGTTGTCGGTGACCAGCGGCCGGCCGTCTTTCATGCGTACTTGGGCCTTGCCCCCCATAGCCGAAAACTCGCGCATGATGCGCTGCGCCGCCATCGGGATGACTTCGACCGGCAGCGGAAACTGGCCCAGCACCTGTACCAGCTTGGATTCGTCGGCAATACACACAAACTTGCGCGACTGGGCAGCGACGATTTTTTCGCGCGTCAGCGCCGCGCCGCCGCCCTTGATCATGTGGCCGGCATGGTCGATCTCGTCGGCGCCGTCGATGTAGACCGCCAGTTCGTCGACCTCCGAAGCCTCGAACACCGGAATGCCCAGCGCCTTCAGGCGTTCGGTCGATGCCAATGAGCTCGAAACCGCGCCCTTGATCGTCTGTTTGATGCCGCCCAGGGCATCGATGAACTTGTTGACGGTGGAGCCGGTGCCGACACCGACGATGGTGCCGGGCTCGACGTAATGCAGGGCCGCCTGGCCCACCTGTGTTTTGAGTTCGTCCTGGGTCATGTTGGTTCGCAGCGTTGGGTGTGGATGGGTTTGCGACAATAGGGCTGTCGCACAACCCAAATTATCCAATGTCCCTGCTCCAGAAGCTCCCCTATGCCCTCGCCCGTCCGTTTTTATTTGGCCTGGACCCGGAAACCGCCCATGAGCTGACCATGGCCTCGCTGGCGCGCACCCAGCACACGCCGCTGGCGCTGGCTTACTGCGCCGACCGCGTCAGCGACCCTGTCGAGCTGGCCGGGCTGACGTTTCCGAACCGTGTCGGCCTGGCCGCCGGACTCGACAAAAACGCACGCTGCATCGACGGCCTGGCCGGACTGGGTTTTGGTTTTGTCGAGGTCGGCACGGTCACGCCGAAAGCCCAGCCAGGCAATCCCAAGCCGCGCATGTTTCGCCTGCCACAGGCCAACGCGCTGATCAACCGCCTGGGCTTCAACAACGACGGGCTCGACGCCTTCATCGCCAATGTGCAGCAATCGACCTTCCGCCAGCGCAAGGGCGCCAGCCCGCTGCTGCTGGGCCTGAACATCGGCAAAAACGCCGCCACGCCGATTGAAAATGCGGTGGACGACTACCTGATCTGCCTGGATGGCGTCTACCCCCATGCCGACTATGTGACCGTGAATATCTCCAGCCCCAACACCAAAAACCTGCGCGCGCTGCAAAGCGACGAGGCGCTGGACGCGTTGCTGAGCCGCATCGCGGAACGCCGCGAAGTGCTCACGAAGCAGCACGGCAAACGGGTGCCGCTGTTTGTGAAGATCGCGCCGGACCTGGACGAAGCGCAGATCGAGGTGATCGCCGCCACGCTGACCCGCCACGCTATGGACGGCGTGGTCGCCACCAACACCACGCTGAGCCGCGACGCGGTCAAGGGCATGCCGCATGCCGAAGAAGCCGGCGGCTTGAGCGGCGCGCCGGTGCTGGCGGCCAGCAACCGTGTCATAGCCCAACTTCGCGCGGCGCTCGGCAAAAGTTTTCCGATCATCGGGGTCGGCGGCATCATGAGCGGCGCCGACGCAGTGTCCAAAATCCAGGCTGGCGCCGACGTCGTACAGATCTACACCGGGTTGATTTACCAGGGGCCGGAGCTGGTGACCCAGGCCGCATTTGCGATCAAAAAGAGCCGCTAGCCCATAGCGGACATGCGTAAGCAGCTACTGAATCAATAGCATTCAGGGCTTCACCTTTTTGGCGGCAGCCTTGCGCGCCGGCCGTTTCGCCGCCGCCTTGGCTTTGCCCAGCTCTTGCAGTTAGACGACAGCGGGCACTTGCCTGACCAGCCAGTCCAGCAACTGCGACAACCGTGTCTTGATGCCGTTGAGGTTGAACGTCGCCAGTTTCATTTCGGCTTGCGCCGGAAGGCCTCGGCGCCGCCGCCCCCACCGCCGTCGGCAAACTCATGCTGGTCCAGCGGATTCTTTTGGCCGGGTTCGACCGGCGCTTCAATCAGGGTGCTGGCGCTGTTGTCGGTGTTGTCGGTGTCGGTACGGGCGATGGGCGGTTCGGTGGCGGCCACAACCGTGGTGTCGCGGGAGGGGGAAGCGGGGGTGTTGGGCATGGGGTCGCTCCTGGGGGTCAGCAGCCCTGAACTTAGCAGCGCCGGCGTCAGCGGCCTGTCGGACAAGGCCGCAAGCAGCCCGGCCCGCTGCACTATCGGCCAGGCCTGCTACGAACCACCCGGATTCAGACCATGCCGCTGGCAGCAAGGCCTGCTTCGCTGGAAGCCCCAGGCGCGATCCTGGCCGAAAAACCTGCCTGCAGGCGCTCCACCCGCCACCACCCCGGAAACAGCGCCTGCACTTGCGCGCCCGCATACCGGTCGTCGATCAGGTAGACCACGCCGCGGTCGGACTCGGCGCGTATCACCCGGCCGGCCGCCTGCACCACCTTCTGCAGGCCGGGGTAGAGGTAGGTGTAGTCGTGGCCCTGGCCAAAGCTGGCTTCCATGCGCGCCTTGATCTGCTCGTTGACCGGGTTGACCTGCGGCAAGCCCAGCGTGGCAATGAAGGCGCCAATCAGGCGTTTGCCAGGCAGGTCAATGCCTTCGGCAAACGCGCCACCGAGCACTGCAAAACCGATGCCACTCGAAGCTGGTGTGAAGCGCTCCAGAAAACCCTTCTTCGCGCTTTCTTCCATGCCACGCGACTGCGCCCAGACCGGGATGTCCGGGTAACGCGTCTTGAACAGCGCCGCCAGTTGCTGCAGGTAGTCAAAGCTGCTGACAAAACCCAGGTAGTTGCCGGGCGCCTGCGCGTACTGCCTGGCCATCAGATCGACCATCGGGGACAAGGAGTGCCCGCGGTGCTGGAACCGGGTCGATAGATCGTCCACCACCCGCACCGAAAGCTGCTCGGCTTTGAAAGGCGACGCCACGTCGACCCAGACCGTGTCGTTCGGCAGGCCCAACATGTCGCTGTAATAGCCCGATGGACTCAAGGTTGCCGAGAACAGCGCCGCCGAGCGAGCAGCCGCAAAACGTGAGGCCAGAAAAGGCGCGGGCACGATGTTGCGCAGGCACAGCAGCGCCCCGCTCTCACGTAGGAGCCTGTCGGACGTGGGAATCGTCGGCTGTAAATCGACCGCAGCGGTCCATTTTTCACCGTCTTTTTGTCCCATAGCTTGGCTATGGGCCTGCAAACCCGGCAAAAACTGTCCTCGCTGGGGCCTATTTTCGCTTTCGACGCCCCAAGCCCGGCAGGCTCCTAGCGTGATGTCAAACAGGGAATGCGCGCCCAACAGCTCGGCCATGCGCGAGAAATGCAGCACCTCGAAGAAAAAGTCCTGCAGCCGCGCATCGATGCCGGCCGGATGCTCGGCCAGGTGATCCAGGATGGCACTGCTGGTCTGCTGCAGCGCGCCGCGAAAATCCTGCGGCACATCGTCATACACCTGGTAGTCCTCTTGCTGTGCCTTGTACAGCGCATGCCAGCTGCGCTTGAGCCGGTCCAGCACACGCTTGATGTCGGCCGGCGCCGCCTGCCGCGCCAACGCCAGATGCGCCGGGTCCAGTTCGGCCGAATACATCTTGCGCGCGCGTTCGACCAGGTTGTGCGCCTCGTCCACCAGCACGCTGACGCGCCACTGGTTGGCCTGCGTCTGCGCATGCAGCATGGCGTTCACGTCGAAGTAATAGTTGTAGTCGCCGACCACCACGTCGCTCCAGTGCAGCAGGTCTTGCCCCAGGTAATAAGGGCAGACCTGGTGCGCCAGCCCGAGTTCACGCAGCGCGTTTTTGTCGAGCGGGCCGGGGACGGCGGCAAGCGCATCGACAGCAGCCTGCCGCGCCGCCGGCAGCCGGTCATAAAAACCCTGTGCCAGCGGGCATGACTCGCCGTGGCAGGCCTTATCTGGGTGTTCACAGGCTTTGCCTTTAGCCACCAGTTCCAGCACCCGCAGGGGAAGGACCGGCGCTGCGGTCTTGATCAGCGCCAGCGCATCGAGTGCCAGTTGCCGGCCAGGTGTCTTGGCCGCCAGAAAAAACACCTTGTCGAGTTGCTGCGTCGGGCAGGCCTTGAGCAGCGGAAACAAGGTGCCGACGGTTTTGCCGATGCCGGTGGGTGCCTGCGCCATCAGGCAGCGCCCGCTGCTGGCGGATTTGTAGACCGCCTCGGCCAGTTCCCTCTGGCCAGGCCGGAAAGCCGCGTGCGGAAACGGCAAGGAGGTCAGCATCTGGTTGCGTGCAACCCGGTGCGCCAGCTCCTGCTGCGCCCACGCGATGAAGCGTTCGCATTGCTCTTCAAAAAAAGCCTGCAGCGCCGGTGCGGTGTGGGACTCGACCAGCAGCGTTTCGTCCTGCGTGGCCACATTGAAGTACACCAACGCAAGCTTGATGTGCGGCAGGCCCTCCTTGCGGCACAGCAGATGGCCGTATACCTTGAGTTGCGCCCAGTGCAAAAAGCGGTGGTTCTCCCGCATGGCGTCGAGATTGCCTCGAAAGGTCTTGACCTCTTCAAGCTGGCCCAGCTCGGCGTCGTAGCCATCGGCGCGGCCCCGCACCTGCAGGTTCTTGTGATCGCCGCTCAGGCTGACTTCGGTCTGGTAATGCGGCGGACGCCGTAGCGCCACCATACGGTGACCCGCCATCCCTTCAAGCGCGGAAGGCGATGGCGTGAAGCGCAAATCCAGGTCACCTCGCTTGGCAGTGAAGTCGCACAGGGCGCGCACGGCAAGCACATAGGGCTGGTCAGGCGGGAGCGCATGGTTCATCAGGGAAGTGCCGGAGTATCGCTACAAAAAACTGTATGGATAGCCAGTAGCATAACGGGTGCCGCACGGAACGCCGCCGCCGACAAGCTCCCCCTGGCGCGGTCGCTTCGAAGAAACTGCTCTGTGGCTTATTCCGTGACCGGCGGCTGGACTGCAGCGCGAAGCTGGCGCCAAACACCCGTCAACTTTTGGCGCAGCGTGGGATGAAGGTATTCACGCACCCGCTGCGGATCGCCACCCACGGCGTAGACCGCAGCGCGTAATTCATGCTCGGTGCATCGGAAGTCAGCACAGCAACGACGAACTTCCACTGGGCTGCATAACTGGATGCGGTCGCTTACAGGCTGCTGGTGGTCAGGTTGTTCGTGCATGAGATGGCTTTCAAAAGTACAAGGCCTCAGTCTGCGCCCGCCACCGGCGGCCGCACAGGGCAATCGGCCGGACTCGCTGTAGGCGCTGGCGCCCCAGGCAGCGCGATTTTGCGATGCACGCGCACAAAATCACGAAAAGGCAGAACGATTGCCGATCAGGGCGTCGAGCACACCCGGCTGAAAATGTTGGCCCACGTAATCAGCCAGGCCCTCAAACACCGACTCCAGGGTTGGCGTGGCGGCGCCGAACAAGGCATGCAGCACCGCCGGGTCTTCAAACAGCCCATGCAGGTAAATGCCCAGAACATTACCGCTGCCGTTTTGCCAGGCCAGTCCGTCGGACATCACTGCGTGCGCGATGTCACCAGCGGCAGCCATGGCACTGTGCGGCGCGGTCTGGCCGTGGTGAATTTCATAACCTTGCACCTTGACGCCCGACAGCGCCGCCCAAGGCCCGCTGACGGACGAAAAACCAGCCTGCCGGTGACGCACGGTTTTATCTTCTTCAAACAGGGTGACCACGGGCAACAAACCCAGGCCCGGCCCGTTGCCGTCGATGCCATGCGGGTCGATCAGCGCTTCGCCCAGCATTTGCAAACCGCCGCAGATACCGAGCACCGCCCCACCCCGCCCTGCGTGCGCCGCAACGGCGCTGTCCAGGCCCTGCGCGCGCAGCCAGCTCAGGTCGCCACTCGTGTGTTTGGAGCCGGGCAGGATGATCCAGTCGGTAGCGCTCAAACCGGCCAGTTCCGCAGGGCTGCGCACCCATTGGAGGTGAATACCGGGCACGTTTTTGAGCGGCTGGAATTCGTCGAGGTTGCTGATGCGGGGGTAGGCAATCACCGCGACTGTTTTTATGACCGCGCCTGCGGCGCTGCTGCGGTCATCGAATACGCCGTCTTCCTCGGGCAATCCATGCTGCCACCACATCGGCAAGGTAGCGACGGTAGGCACGCCGGTCAGGTCCTGCAACATCTGCGGGCCGGGTGCCAGAAGCGTGGCATCGCCACGAAACTTGTTCAGCACAAACCCCCTGATCAGTTGGCGTTCCGCTTGCTCGAGCATGGCCCAGGTGCCATAGAGATGGGCAAAAGCGCCGCCCCGGTCGATGTCGGTGACCAGCAGACAGGCCGCGTTGGCATGCAGCGCCACCCGCATGTTGACGATGTCGCTGTCCTTGAGGTTGATCTCGGCGGGCGATCCCGCGCCTTCAATCACCACCACATCGTTTTCTGCCATCAGTTCGTCAAGGGCTTGCGCGATCACCGGCCAGACCGAGGCACTGCGGCCGCGCCAGGCCATGCGCGAAAGTTCAGCATTGACCTGGCCCATCAGGATGACCTGGCTGTGCGTGTCTTTTTCGGGCTTGAGCAACAGCGGGTTCATGCGCACCTCGGGCTCGGCGCGCGCAGCCAGCGCCTGGAAGTATTGGGCGCTGCCTATCTCGCCCCCCACGCTTGCCACTTCCTGTACTGCGCTGCCCCCAGAGGGGGCTAATTTTCCTAGGGGCGGCCCGTCGGAAAATTGCCTTCCCGCCACCACCCTGGCGTTGTTGCTCATGTTCTGCGCCTTGAAGGGCGCAACCTTGAGGCCCTGGTTGGCGTAGTAGCGGCACAGCGCGGTGGTCAGCCAGCTTTTGCCAGCGCCACTGGTGGTGCCCAGAACCATCACACTTTTTGCGCTCATGGTGCCTTGTCGAGGTGTTGCCAGGCATTGTGCAGCGCATCCTGCGCGGCGGGCGGCATGACACTGAGACGCACCTGGCCCGGCAGGCCAAAAGAGGTGGCGTCGCGCAGCTTGATGCCCCCCGCACGCAGGGCGCTCAAGGCCTGCTCCAAGCTCAGAGACGCCGGCAGCGCTGGCCGGGCGCAGAAAAAGTTGGCCGCGCTGGGCAGGCAGGTCCAGCCCAGGGACTCACACAGGGCGACCTGCCGCGCCTTCCAGTCGCGCAAGGTGGCAAGACTGTTTGCCAGCCAGGTTTGCACCTCGGGCCGGGTCCAGGCCTGCAGCATGGCGACCCCGTGTGTACCCACAGGCCATGAGGGTGCCAGTCCCTCAAGCTGCGCCACCCGTTCTTCCGTGCCAGCCGGCGCAATCACATAAGCCGCACGCACACCGGTCAGGCCAAGGGCTTTGTTGGGGGTCCAGAGCTGCCAGAATTCCTGCAACGCCGAATCGGGCAGCGCCAATACACCGCTGAGCCGCAAAGGCTCATAGGCACGGTCAAGTACACACACCGCGCCGCCGCCCGCCAGTTGATCCAGCCCGGCATGCGCGGCCCCTATCGGACTGGACGGGTCACAGGCCCAACGCAGTTGCGTCTGCTCCGCCCTCGCAAGCAGCGGCAGCTTCCAGGCCTGCGCAGCCTGCGCATAGTCGCCGTAAGCGTGCGGCGGCAGCCAGACGGCGCGGGCGCCGCGCTGCACAGCCAGCGCCGTGATGCGAAAGATGAATTCGCTGGCACTGCCGGCCAGCACAATGCGCGACACACTGACACCGTGGAAGTCGGCAAGCTGCGCGCGCAGCAGCGTGTAAGCTGCGTCCGGATAACAGGTCGCATCAGCCTCTTGAACCGCTGCCAGTGCCTGAGGGCACGGCCCGCAGGCATTGCTGTTGCTCGAAAAATCGTGCAGGGGCACCCCGCCCTCATCTGGCCCACCATGGCTGCGGGGCGTCATCCCGCCACCCCGATTGCTATCATTATCATAGCTATTGGCGCAGACACGACAAGGGCCAGGACCACTTTTGATGCCAAATTCAGCGCCAGAACGGTGTCGGCAGCGTCCGGCGCCCTGCCCGCAGCGTTCAGCGCGTAAGCGCCGGGTTTGCGCAGACATACGCCGAGGGCCAGGGCCATTGCAGCCATCGGCCAACCACTGTTGGGCGAGGGTGTTTTGCCAGACTCCCTTCGCAGGGTCTTGAACGCCAGCCCACCCGCTGTCAGCGCCAGCAGCGCCGCCGTCAAACGCGCCGGCAACCAGGACAACACATCGTCGGCACGGGCTGCCCACTTGCCAGCCCACGCCCAGTTCTGGCCCTTGTAGACGCCGGGGTAACCCCACATCGCATCCGCGGTGTTGGCAAAGCGGTAGACCGCTGCACCGGGCAGGCCCAGCAGCACACACCAGAAGATGGGCGCGACCACCGAATCATTGAGATTTTCGGCCAGCGACTCGATGGCGCTTTCGCGCACCTCGCTCTCACTCAGGTGGGACGTGTCGCGGCTGACCAGCCAGGACAGGCGCTCGCGCCCGGCTGGCAAGGACTGCTGCAAGGCGGCCTCGACCGCCTCGACTTCGCTGCGCAACATGCGCCACGACAACATGCACTTGAGCAGCCAGGCTGCCAGCGCGGCCAGCAGTACCGCAGCTGCGAGAGGTCCAAACCCCGGCGAGGCAAACACACGCGCCAGCACGACCAGCAGCCCGCACTGCAGGCCCCAGGCCAGTGCCCCCGTGACCACAGCACCCAGACACCAGGCGAGCGACCCCAGCACAAAGGCCGCCGCCGGGGGACTGCGCACCGCGACACTGCCGCAAGCCTTCAGGTAGCCGCCCATCCAGACCACCGGGTGCAAGCGGGGGCGCGGCTCGCCGAAAAGTCTGTCAATCCACAAGGCCAGCAGCAACACCAGGGCCATGACCAACGCAGCCATCACAGCGCTCGGGGTCATCATCTCAAACACGTCTCGCCGCCAGCCCGGTCCGCCGCCAACGGCGTGATTGCTGCCAAGCGCCCAGTGCCAGCAACAGGGCGACACCCCACAAGGCGGCCAGGTTGTGCACCACCGATGCCGGCGTCTTGACTTCTGGCGCTTGCGGTTCCAGCTTGATGCCGCGCACCGGTGCCGGCGTGGTTTCATCGGGCGGATTCGGTTTGGCCTCAGCGGTCTGCGCGCGCGCTGCCGGGACCTGCGCAGCGCTGCTGTTGGCAGATGAAGCTTGAGCCCCGGCCGCAAAACGCTGGACCGCCAGATTGCTCTCACGCAGGCCGGTGGCCTTCAGCGCTTCCTGATAGGCCTGTAGCAGCTCCTTTGTGGTCGCCGCATCGGGCTGCCAGTAGTTCAGGCGTACCGCGTCCAGCATGCGCTCCAGCGTCTGCGCAAAAGCGGCGCGGTTGTCACCCTCCAGCCACTCACGTGTGCCCAGCTTGTACTGGTCGCGCACATAGACATTGTGCAAAGACTGCCAGTGGTCCTGTCGCACCGTCTGCGGCGCGGTGACCTGCCAGCCCCACAAAAACTGCGCTGTTTTCAGCACCTGCAGGGTGCCGCTGTAACCCTCGGCTTTTTGCGCACTGATCCATTGCGGGTGCAGATAACGCGTCTGCATCTCTTTGGCGATGGCGCTGCTGGCGCTTTCGGTGATCACCTCCGTGGTGTCGCGCAAGTTCTGCACGTACAGCGCCGGGTCTTTGCCGGTGAGCTGGCGCACCGCCTGCGCGATGCCGCCCAGGTATTGAAACGGGTCGTCGCTGGACAACACGCCATAGGTATGGGAGGTGCGCGACAGCAAAGCCGCATCGACCTGGCCCAGGTTGCGCGCATAGGCTTGCTCAAAACCTTTGGGCCGCGCCGCGCCGGTCAGCCCCTCGCCATAGGCGTGACCCATGCGGTCCATGTAAAGCTGCGACATCTCTGCATCAGCGCCGCCCCTGGTCGCGGTTTTCCAGACATCGGTGGCTTGCGCCGCTTCGCTCAGGCCGGTGCCGTAGCTGCCCTGCTCATTGGAGAACACCCGCGCGGTGGACCAGCGTTTGGCATCCTGAGCGCTGGCGCCCTGGGCCACAAATTCTTTGGCCAGCTTTTGCGTGTTGCGAGCCACCCGATTCTCGCCCTCGTTCAGCGACGCGACTTGCCGCACCGCTTCGTCGATCCAGCGCATCACCACCGGAAACTGGTCGCGGTAGGAACCGGTCACATTGATCAACACATCCAGGCGCGGCCGCTTCAACTCGCCGGGCGGCACGGTCTCCAGCGCGGTCACACGCCCGGCCTCATCCCAGCGCGGCTTGACACCCAGTGCATGCAGCGCCTGCGCCTCCATCACACCCTGGTGCCGCATGGTTTCGCCGGCCCACAGCGTGAAAGCGATTTTGTCGGGCCACTGGCCCTTGTTGGCTTCGCGGTGCTGCTTCATCCACACATCAAAAGCGGCGACACCGGTGTCCCAGGCCTGGCGTGTCGGCACGCGACTCGGGTCAAAGCCATATAGGTTGCGGCCGGTGGGCAGGCTGTCGGGGTTGCGCACCGGATCACCGCCGTAACTGGCCTTGATGTGCTGGCCATCGAGCGCAGCCAGAAAGCCGCTGATCTCTTCGTTGCTGGCCAGCGCCTTGTCGAGTTGCTGGGCGCGTTGGGCCAGCGCCAGCAGCACCCTGGGGTCCAGCTTTTTCGCTTCGGCACGATTCGGCACCGAACTATGGATTCCCGTTTTGGCGGCCTCCACGGTGTCCTGAGCCCGAAGATCCAGCATGCTGGCGGCCTGTGGGTCTTTCAGCGCCACCTGCAACCAGCGTGCCGGGCGCGATTGGATGATTTTCTTGGCGTCGAGCAAAAACACCTCGTCAATGTCTTCGCCCAGCGCATCAATCAGCGGCTTGCGCAGCGTCTGCATCACCGTGCCAAAACGGCGCTGCGCATCGGGTACTTCACCAAAGGCAGCCAGGCCCTGAGGCTGGGCCGCCTGCGCAATGTCGTCCAGGTAGGGATGTAACAGCTCCATGAAGCCGGCAAAGTCGGCAGCGATTTTCTGCACGCTCCAGCCCACGTCTCGGTGCAACTGGTGCTCGACAAACAGCGCCACCAGGCGCTTCTCCAGCTCTTTTTTGACCGGGCCGGGTGCCACCGTTTCCCAGTCGTGCATGACGTCGTGCATCTCATGCACGCCGGGCCGAAAACCTGCGGGAGAAAACATCGGCGTCGAATGGCTGACCAGCACCGCGCGACCGCGTCGCTTGGCGGTCAGCGCCTCACCGAGGTTGTCCATGATGTAGGGATAGATGTTGGGCAGGTCGCCGAGGGCCAGCAGCGGATCGTCCTGACTCGACAGGCCGCGCTCCTTGCCGGGCGCCCACTCCAGCGTGCCGTGGGTGCCCACATGCACCACCGCGCTGGCTGAGAACTGTTCGCGTATCCACAGATAAGTGGCGAGGTAGTTGTGGCTGAGCGGCACCTGGGAGCGGTGGCCTATGCGTTTTTTGCGCACCTCCGCGGCAGTACCCGTCGTGACCTCATGGCGCAGCGGCTGCGGCATCACCACCACATTGCCCAGCAACACGCGCGGAATGATAAAGCCGGCCTCTGCCAGCCCCGCCGCGCCTACGGCCTGCGGCCGCAGCATCAGGGCTTTTTCAGGCGGTCCCCAATAGGCTTCGATGCGGCTTTGGGTGGCGGGTGGCAGTGCACGAAACCAGGCCAGGTAATGGCTCAGCGGCAGCACGTCGGCCAGCCCCTGGGCTGGCAACAGGCCCAAGGTTTCAGGCTTGTAAAACGCGGCCAGCGTGGCCTGCACCTGCGGCGTGATCTGGTCGGCACCAGGCGTTTGTGTCTGGTAACCGGCGGCCTTCATGGCGGCCAGCATGTTCTGCAGGCTTTTGGGCACATTCAGAAACGACGCGCCAAAGTTGCCCTCGCCCTGCGGGTAGTTGTAGACCATCATCGCGACCCGGCGCTGGGCGGCGGGGGTTTGCTGCAACCGGGCCAGTGCAGCGGCCTTGTCCGCCACAGCGTTGATCTGCGCCGCAATCGGGTTGAGGGCACCGGTTTTGGCGTCCCGCGCAGTGATCAGCATGGCGTCTACCATGCCCGACAACTCGCTGGGCGTGTAGTAATAAGACACATCGCTGAGGGCCAGGCCGTCCTTGCTCTGTGCCCACTGCGCGGCATCCATGGCCAGCGCAGGCATGGTTTGCAGCACCGGCACACCGATGCGTTCCAGTTCGGCCTTGCGCTCGGTCGGGTTGAACACCAGCGCCGAGTTGATGATGACATCGGCCACGCGCTGCGGGCCGTTAACGGCTGGCATGTGTGTCATCTGGAAAAACAGGTCTTTCTGCTGGCGCGGCCCATAAAAGGCATAGGCGCGCAGGCCGCGCTGCTCCAGCGCGGTGATCAGGGCGTCCAGCCAGGGCGTGTCGTCGGAGCTGAAGACCGCGTTGTTCACCGCAATTGCTACTGTTTTGATAGCTGCTTGCGCATGGGGAGCATGGGCTGGAGCTCGATTTTCTTTGTGAGCACCAGGAACCGGCAGCGAGGCAAGCAGCCTGGCATCACTTTCGATGCGCGGCCAGCGGGGATGGTAAAACCCTTGCAGCGGCAATTCGATCGCAGGTGCCAGGGCGGCAACACTGTCAGTGCCCTGCCCGTCGGCCAAGGCCTTCAGTGCCTCCATCGCCAGCCGCGTGTTCTGCGGCCCGCCGAAGCGCCAGTATTCGCGCAAGCGCTGGGCCCACGGCGCGCCCACCCCGCGTTCAGTTTGCAGCGGCGCCGCCGCCAGCGACAGGTTTTTCGCCACGGCGCTGAACTCCCCGACCAGCACATAAGGTGTGCTGTTCAGGCGCAACATCTCGCCATAACGCGCTGCGACGGCTTGCGCGACGCTGCTGTGCGGCGCGTCGATCACCAGCAGCCGCGCGCCCTGCAGGGCTTGCTGCAAGGCCGCAGGCGTGCCCTCTTCTGCCGACAAGGTTTCCAGGGGCACACCGGCCTGCTGCGCCGCCAGACGCAGCTTGGCCGCGCGCGCGGGTGAGACCACATAGGTGCTCAGGACAACCACGCGCGCTGCGTCCGCTGCCGGCTGCGCCTGCGCAGTGGCCAGCCCACCGGCCAGGGCCGCCCCCCACAGCACAGCGCACAGCCGCCTGCCGATGCTCATGGTTTGACCGTGGGCACGTAGACCATGGTGCCGTCTTTCATGCGGTAGGCGGTGCCGGCTTTTTCGCCATCCCCTTCGCCCGCGGCGCCGCCGGCCTTGAAGCGGGTGATCTTTTGCCCGTCCTTGGTGATGATCTCCATGTTGGGCTGGCCTTCGTTGCGGATGATGGTCAGCTTGTCATCGGCAAACGGGTTCATCGGGTTGTTGATGACCGCGATCAGCAACATGCCGATGACCACCAGAAACACGTCGATCAGATTGATGGTGGACAAGACCGGGTCGTCATCGTCTTCATCCAGAATGCGCAGGCGCGGCGTGGCCGCACGGGATGGCTTGGCGGCGGGTCGGTTCATGCGGGCTGGCCTTCCAGCACCGCCAGCATTTCCGCCAGCAGCCAGCGCCTGCGCACGCTGTACACCACAAAGGTGATGGACGCGGCCACCAGCGCCACAATGACGGCGGCAAACGCTGGTGCCAGGCTTTCAGCCACGCCTTGCGACTGGCCCGAAGCCACCGCCACCAGCGCGGGGCCCATGGGAATCATGGTGGCCACCAGGCCCAGCATGGGCGCCACGCGGCTGCACAGGCGCAGGCCTTCCAGTTCCCTGAGCACAGCCAGCTCCAGCGTTTCGGCTGAAGCCCCGCTGGCGCCTGCCAGTACCAGCACCCGGCCGGGCTGCCTGCGCCTGCGAAACCACTCAAAGCCAAACGCGCCCAGGCTCATGATGGCATAGGCGAACGCTGCCAATACCAGAATGGTGACCGGCCAGAGGAACATCTGGGTCAGCTGAAACAGGGTGTTTTCAAAAGGCATGGTGTCTCTTTCAGGCAGGGGGTTGTACTCAACAGCAGGCGCTCAGTCCTCAATCCCGCGCTGCGCCGGAATGCCGGCATTGAAGGCGTGTTTGACCTTGGTCATCTCGGTCACGGTGTCGGCCAGCTCCATGATCTCGGGCGGGCAACGCCTGCCAGTGATGACCACATGCACGTCTTTGGGCCGGTCCTTCAGCGTCTGCAACACATCGTCCAACGGCATCCAGCCGTAAATCAGCGGATAGGTCAGCTCGTCCAGCACCACCATGAAGTTGTCACCGCCCAGAATCGCGGCTTTGGCTTTCTCCCAGCCATTGCGTGCGACCTGGGCCGAGTGTTCCAGGTCCTGGCTTTTCCAGCTGAAGCCGTCGCCCAGGCCTTCAATCGGGATGCCCAGTTGCTCGAACATGCGGTGCTCACCGAAACGCGCCGTCGGCACTTTCATGAACTGGAAAATTTTCACGGCCTTGCCGTGCACGTGGTGGCGGCCGTGGGCGCGCAAGGCCAGACCGAAAGCAGCCGTGCTTTTGCCCTTGCCGTCGCCGGTATTGACGATCAGCAGGCCGCGGCGTTCACCCTCGGGTTTTTCATAGGGTTTCGTGCTGGGCGGGCTTTCGATTTGCATAGGATCAACCTTTGTATTTTTTGACTGTCATTGCGGGCCTGACCCGCAATCCATGTCTCGCGGCCCAGGATGCAGGTTCATGCGGCATGGATCCCGGATCGAGTCCGGGATGACAAACAGGGTTCATATTCATATCTTCGGCACGGCCACCCACTGGCCCGCCAATTGGTGCACCGCAATCCGCTGATCAAACACCTGCTCCAGCGCGCGGTGGGTGGCAGCGTCGTTGCAGGGGCCCTGGTGCGTGACCCTGCCGTTGGCCATGACAACCATCTCGTCCGCGTGGAGGGCAAAGGAAATTTCATGCAGCACGCTGACCACGGTTTTCCCGTCGGCCACAAGCACACGCACCATCTGCAGCCAGTCGGTCTGGTGCGGCGGATCGAGATTGGCCAGCGGCTCGTCCATCAGCAGCACCTGCGCCTCGGTGGCCAGCGCCCGCGCCAGCAAGACACGCTGGCGCTCACCGCCAGAAAGCTGACCCAGGGCCCGGTCACGCCAGTCCCAGGCGTGGGTGGCGCGCAAAGCGCGCGCTACCGCCGCATGATCGGCAACGCTGGGCGGCGCCAGCCAGGGCTGGTGTGGCAGCCGGCCCAGCATGGCCACGTCGTAGGCGGTCAGGTCGTCGGCGGAACTTTCGTTCTGGCCCAGCCAGGACAGTTGCTGCGCACGTTCCCGGGCACGTAGCATGGCCAGCGGCTGGCCCAGCAGCAGCACCTCGCCAGCATGCGGCAGTAAATTTGCCAGCACCTTGAGGAGCGTTGATTTACCCGCACCGTTCGGGCCGACGA
This sequence comes from Polaromonas sp., assembly GCF_043778355.1. Lineage (GTDB taxonomy): Bacteria > Pseudomonadota > Gammaproteobacteria > Burkholderiales > Burkholderiaceae_C > Polaromonas. The sequence goes on along the minus strand of NZ_JAYWHI010000063.1, from coordinate 8,387 downwards.
TGCTGGTCCAGCGTCCCGCCGAAAAAGCCACGGAGATGTTGTGCAATACCTCGATGTTTCCGAGTTCTGCCCTAACCCCGCGGGCGCCAACAGCTACCGAATCAATAACATTCATAACCCGGCTCCGCGCCCGGTGTGCCGGTGCATCAGCCACAGCAGGTAGCCGCCGCCCAGCACGGCGGTGAGCACACCCACCGGCAACTCCTGCGGCGCGATCACGCCTCTGGCCAGAATGTCGGCCGCCGTCAGCAACACAGCGCCGGTCAGACTGGCCAGCACAATCAGCCGGCCGTGGGTGGTCTTGATGACCGAGCGCACCAGGTGCGGCGCGGCCAGGCCAACAAACGCAATCAGGCCGGTTTGCGCCACCGCCGTGCCGGTGGCCAGCGCCAGCACCGCCACCAGTGCCGCGCGCATTTGCGGCAGCTGCAAACCCAGGCTTTGCGCAGTGGCTTCACCCAGCGCCAGACCGTCCAGCACATGGCTCATCATCCAGGCCGCCAGCAGGCAAAAAACAAACACACCCAACATGATGGCGCAGGCGGTCCAGCCCACAAACGCGGTGCTGCCCAGCATGAAGGCCTGCATGGCCTGCATGATGTCGGGCGTGAGAAGAAGGATCAGCGAGCCGAAAGCACCCAGCACCACACCCACAATCACACCAGCCAGCAGCAGGCGCAAGGTGTGCTGCACACCCTTGGCCAGCAGCAGGGTCAACAGCACCGCAGCCACCGCGCCAACAAACGCCGCACCGGTCAGACCGATACGCGCCACCCAGTGGGTGGCCAGCGGCGACACACCGAACAGCGCCATGGCCAGCGCCACACCTAAAGCGGCGCCCGAGGCACTGCCCAGCAAATAGGGGTCGGCGAGCGGATTGCGAAACAGGCCCTGCGCTACAGCGCCGGCCAAACCCAGCAAGGCCCCGGCCAGCCAGGCGCCCGCCGTACGTGGCAGCCGAATCTCCCAGATGATTTGCATGGCCTGCGGATCGCGCTGCATGTTCAGCACGCTTTCAAAACCGGTGCTGCCCACACTCACACCCAACAGCAACAGGGCCAGGCTAACCAGCAGCAGTAGACCCATCAACCAGAAAGCCCGGTGTTGATAACGGGCGGCGGGATGATTCATCGCCCGCCCCTGTCCGCATGTTTTTCAAGGCAATTGGCCATCAGCCGGGCGGCCTCGGCCATGCGCGGTCCGGGGCGCACCACCACATCGGACTCCTCAACGCCGAACACGCAGATGCGCTGCTCCCTGACCGCTGTGATGCTGCCCCAGCCCGGATAACTGGCCATGGCCACCATGCTGCGGTTGCCGACCATGATCACGTCCGGGTTGGCACGCACCACAAACTCGGGGTTGAGCTTGGGAAAAGGGCCGAGCGAGGCGGGCACTACGTTTTGTACACCGAGGCGCGTCAGGGTTTCGCCAATAAAGGACGACTCGCCCGCCGCATACGGTCCGCGGCTGACTTCAAAGTACACCCGCGCCTTGCGGGCCTGCGGTGAGAGCGACTGCGCCGCTGCCGAGACACTGGTATCGATGACGCGCCACAGCCGCGCCGCGCCGTGCGCTTCGGGCACCTCCAGCAAGACGCCAAGCTTGTGCAAGACGCGCCGCACATCGGCATGGCTTTTGGGCTCCAGCGCCACGACCTTGATGCCCAAGGATTCAAGCCGGGTGGCCGCGCGCGACGAGGTGGCCATCAAGACCACGTCGGGCTTGAGCGCCACAATCGCTTCAATGTTGGGGTCCAGCCCGCCACCCAGAACCGGCAGCTGCCGTACCAAGGCCGGGTGGTTGGAATATCGGTCCCGGCCCACCAACCGGTGGCATTGCTCCATGGCGCAAACACTTTCGGTCAGCGAAGGCAGCAGGCTGATGATGCGCTGGGGGCTTTGCGCGAAGGTGACGGTCACGTTGCGGTCGTCTGTCAGTTGCAGCGCGTGGGCAGGCCCCATCACCGCGCAGAGCGCGGCAAACAGGACGGCCAGGCGGGTCATGCTGCGCCTTTCAAGGTGAGCGGCAGGCCCGCCGCCATCAAGGTGACGCGCTGGCAGGCTTGCGCCACATCCTGATTCAATCGCCCCAGCGCATCCACAAAAGCGCGGGTTTCGCGGCCCAGCGGGATCACACCCAGTCCGATCTCGTTGCCGACCAGCACCAGCGGCCCCGGTGCAGCCTCAATTGCTACCAAAAGCATAGCTGCTTGCGCAGGTGCGGAAAGGGCTGGAGCCTGATTTGGCTCTGAATTTTCAGCCGGCATCAGCAAATTGGTCAACCACAAGGTCAGGCAGTCAACCACCAACAATGTCTGCGCGGTGCTGTGCTGCGTGATGGCCTGCGCCAGGTGCAGCGGTTCCTCGACGGTGGTCATGCCCGGCACCCGCTGCGCCCTGTCCTGCTGATGCCGCTTGATGCGTTCGCGCATTTCATCATCCCAGGGCTGGGCCGTGGCAATCAGCAAAGCACGGTGCTGCGCAGACTGCGCCAACCAGTCGCGCGCCAGCAGCTCGGCACGGCGTGACTTGCCGCTGCGCTGGCCACCAAGGATGAATTCGCTGCGCGGCAGTTCAGCCATATTGCAGGCTCCAGTCCATGATGATGCGGTGGATTTGCTCCACGCCCTCGGTCAAGGCCGCTGGCCCCGGCTGCAAAATTTCTGCCGACTTGATTTCAAACAGTTGCCTGTTTTTGACGGCGTGGACGTTATCCCAGCCGGGCCGCGCCAGCACATGCGCGGGCCGGAACTTGCGGCCACACCAGGAGCCGAAAATAATGTAGGGGTTGCGCGCCACAATCTCGCCGCCGTCGGCAATGATGCGGTCCTTGCCCATGGCCTGCGAGGCCAGTTCAGGAAAACAATCGTCGCCGCCGGCGATGCCTATGAGTTCGGACACCCAGGCAATCGCGCTGATGTGCGGGTCATACCACTCCTCGAAAAACACACGTGGCCGGCGTTTCAGCGTACTGGCCGCCCGCTCGATGGCCAGCAGGCGTTGCTGCATGCCCTGGATCAGCGCCAGCCCCTTCGCCTCCTGGCCCACCATGGCGGCCAGCTGGTACATCATCGAGAAAATCTCCGCCACGCTGCGCTGGTTGAAGATGGTGACCTGGATGCCTTTTTTGACGAGCTGCGAGGCGATGTCTGCCTGCAGGTCGGAAAAGCCGATCACGCAATCGGGCCGAAGCTCAACAATCTTGTCGATCTTCGCGCTCAGAAAAGCGCTGACCTTGGGCTTTTCCTCACGCGCCCGCGGCGGCCGCACGGTGTAGCCCGAGATGCCGACAATGCGGCGCTCCTCCCCCAGCAGGTACAGCCACTCGGTTGGCTCCTCGGTCAGGCAGACGATGCGCTGCGGCCCATACGCCGCTGTGCCAGCGGTCAAAGCCAGTGCCCGCCAATCTGTTGAGCCGCTCATGGCGTGTCCTTCAGGAACAGTGACGCAGCGGCGGCCGGATTCGACGCCAACCAGGCGTGGAAGTAGCTTGCCTTGACGTTGCCGGCAGGACCCGCCACATACAGCGCCTCGCCCTCCCCGCGCAGCTTGCGTCCGGGCGCTGCTTCGGTACGTGTTGCGGGTACCAGCGGCGTGCTACAGGTCGAATAGTGAAATGTATGGCCGCGCAGGGTGCCGCCCGCCACCGATATCTGTTGAGGGCCCAGTGCCGCGAGTCGCTGTTGCAGGGTGACACTGCCGGGCAATACGCCCCACATCAGATGCGTGCTGCCGTTCACGGTCGTCAACTGATCAAACAAGACCATCATGCCGCCACACTCGGCCCAGACCGGCTTGCCGGCGCGCACATGGCTGGCGATGGCGGTTTTCATGGCGCCGTTGGCTGCCAGCGTCGCGGCATGCAGTTCCGGGTAGCCGCCAGGTAGCCACAACGCATCGCAATCGGGCAGGACCGCGTCGGCCAGCGGCGAGAAAAAAACCAGCCGGGCGCCCATGGCCTGCAAACAATCAAGATTTGCCGCGTACAGGAAACAGAAGGCGGCGTCGCGGGCCACGGCAATCGTCAGGCCCTGTAGCAATTCCGGCGCTTCCGGCACCGCATCAGCCGGCGCAGCAAAGTCCACCCACCAGGCTTGAAGCGCATCTGCGCCCATCTGTCCCAACTTCGTTTCAGCGAGGGCATCGGCAGCGGCATCGAGCCGGGCCATCGCATCGTCCATCTCGCCGGACATCACCAGACCCAGGTGCCGCTCCGGCAGACTGAAGGCTTCGCTGCGCATCAGCGCGCCCTGCCACTGCGAGGCATCACGCAGACTCTCTTCCAGCATGACCGCGTGGCCGCTTGAGGCGACCCGGTTCGCCAGCACACCCGCAAAACGCAGGCCTTCCCGGTAAGTCTGCAGCCCCCAGGTCAGCGCACCAAAGGTGCCGGCCATCGCGCTGGCGTCGATCACCGTCAGCAGGGGCAGACCAAAGCGCTGGGCCAGATCGGCAGCGCTGGGCTGGCCGTCAAACAGCCCCATCACACCTTCGACGATGATCAGGTCAGCCTCTTGTGCGGCAGCGTACAGACGTAGCGCGCAATCGACTTCGCCGGTCATCCACAAATCGAGCTGGTGCACCGGCGCACCACTGGCCAGCGACAGCCAGCAGGGGTCAAGGAAATCCGGTCCGCACTTGAACACCCGCACCCGTTTTCCCTGCCGCGTATGCAAACGCGCCAGCGCGCAGGCGACCGTTGTTTTGCCCTGGCCGGACGCCGGGGCGGCGATCAGGATGGCGGGACAAGAAGCTGAAGGCATGGCGACGGCGTCACATCGCCCATGTGACGGACGCAAACAGGTTGCGACCAGGAACCGAGAAACCGTTGGCGAGCATGTATTGGGTGTCGGTCAGGTTGTTGATGCGGGCCAGCAGAGAGACGTTTTTCTGAACTTTCCAGGTGATGCCCGTATTCAGCACACTGTAGCCGGGCAGCGTGTCACGGCCCACACCCACCACCTTGGCGTCCTCGCGGTTGCTCGACAGCTTGAGTTCTCCAAACACACTGACATCGCCGATGCGATGGGTGACACGGGCATTGAACACGTTCTGCGCAATACGCACCAGTCGCAGGTCATTGGAGGCCGGCACGGACGAGTAAGAGCGTGGGTCGGCATAGTCGTACGACAGGGAATAATGGGTCGCGCCAGACTGCACATCAGCGCTCAGGGTGACGCCGCGCAACACCGCCAGTGAGCTCTGGACATTGGTCGACGGAATGATAAAGCCCTGGATGTCGTTGTGATAAGCCACCGCGCCGAGCGCCAGGTTGCCCTGCTGGTATTTCAGGCCCACTTCTGTGGCCCGGTTGCGCTGCGGCACCAGCGCAGGATTGCCAAACCCGGGGAAGTACAGCTGATTGAAGGTGGGGGCCTGAAAACTCGTGCCCACACTGCCCACAGCGCGCAGCCCGTCGATCAGGCGATAACCGGCCGAAAGCGCCCAGTTGTTGAAGCTGCCGAACTGGGAGTTTTTGTCGTTGCGAATCACGGCCAGCGCGTTCCAGCGCTCGCGATTCAGCGCATACGACGCCAGCGCGCTGCGCACATCGCGCTGCTTGACGGCGTAGTTGGTGGAACTTTCCACCGCCTCGGAGCGGTCTTCAAACAACACCGACAGCACATCCTTGCCCAGCGTGACGTCGTTTTGCCAGGTCAGTTGTTTGCGCTGGGTGTTGAACTGGCTGCTGCCGCCGAACCGTCCATCGGACAACCGGTAATACTCATTGACCGATTCTTCCTCACTGGTTCCCGCTGTGAGTGTGGATTTCCACTGAGGCAGCCACTGCGCGTCCCACTTGAAGGTGGCATTGCCGAGCGTGGGTTTGGCCCGCGCATTGGATGTCAGCCGGGTCAGGGCCAGCGGATTGGGCGACGGCAAACCATCAAACTGATAGTCGGTCTCACTGCGCAGAAAACTCAGTGTCAACGCATGTTCGCGGTTGATTTTGGCGGTCAGTTTGGCATCCACACTGGCAGAAGTGAAGCCGTCTGCGTCGGGGTTGAAACTGGTCGATGCGGGGTTGGACACCGAACTGATGCCGCGCGCTTTTTCACGCGACACCCCCAGGCTGTAGCCGATGGCACCGGAGCTGCCACGCACCGATGCGTCGGTCTGCCGCTGACCGTCCGAGCCAAACCCCGCGCTGGCACTGAGCGCCACACCGTCGGCGGGTTCGCGGGTGAAAATCTGGATCACGCCGCCGACGGCATCCGGACCATACAGCGCAGAGGCCGCACCACGCAAGATTTCAATACGCTCGATACGCGCCAGCGGAATGTTCTCAAACGACGCACCGCCCGATGTCGCCGAGCCCACCCGAACGCCGTCGATCAGCACAATCGTCTGCGAGTTGCTCGCACCGCGCAGGAAAATACTTGAATTCGAGCGGTAGCTGCCATTGCTGCCCATCTGCACGCCAGGCTGCTGCGCCAGAACGTCGCGCAGCGACGACTGGCCGGCTCGCTCCAGAGTTTCCCGGTCAATGATGGATACGTCTGCGATCACATCGGTGACCGGTGTCGCCACGCGCGAGGCGGTGACCACCGTCTCTTTAAGCTGCGACGAAGCGCCGGTTTGGGAAAGTGCGGGAAAAGCAGCGGCCAAAGCCAGCGGAAGCACGGCAAGGCGTGCACGAGAAACACGGGTTTTCATGAGTCGGAACAATCAACAAAAGGCTCTCACCGGCCTCCCCGCCAGTGCATGAGCGTTACGGCTGCAGCCCTTGCGGACATACAACCACCTTGTTGGCCGGTATCCGGGCTGACGGAACTGTCCTCATCGCCTTCCCAAGCGCATGTTCAAACGCTCAGTGGCTGTGATGAGGGCTGAATGCACCCTGAAGCTGACTCAGGGAAAAACATTCGTCCGTTTTACCGTTGCGGGGGCAGCGCAGGTTAGAAGTCATGGCGCTGGCGACCGGGGCGAACCCTGGGCGCATGGCAATAACTCCCTCCTGCTTCCCGTTGAACTGCGGCGTGTGAACCACACCGCGGGCACCAACAGACGAGATTCTACGCCCCAAAACCTTGCAAACCCTACAATCACAAGGCCATGTCGAACCAAACCCACATCGACCAGATTGCCGAACGTGTCGAGCGGCTCCTGTTGCGCTACGAGGAATTGCAGCGCACCAATACCCTGCTCAGCGAGCAGGTGCATGTGCTCACGCAGGAGCGCGACTCGCTGCGCTCCCGCCTCAGTGCCGCCCGCGCGCGCGTGGATGCCTTGCTCGAACGGCTGCCCGACTCCTCGTCGTCACTGTCCCTGGGCGCGACTGGCGCCAGAACCTCTGCCGGATCAGACTCATGAAGCAGCTTGATGTACAGATCATGGGCCAGAGCTACCTGCTCGGCTGCCCTGAAGGTGGCGATGCCCGTCTGCTCGACGCAGTGGAAAAGGTCGACGCCGCGATGTGCAAGATCCGTGACGCGGGAAAAATCAAGGCGCGCGACCGCATCGCCGTGCTGGCCGCGCTGAACCTGGCCTTCGAATTGTCGGAGCTGGAAGGCAACGCCCTGAAAGTCTCACGCAGTGCCGCGTCGGCAGCCATACCTCCCACCGCCAGAACCGACCCTTCCAGCTCCCAGAGCGATGCCGCGCAGCCGCAACTGGCGGCATTGCTGCAGCGACTGGACAGCGCGCTGGGCGTGGACGGCCGCCTGCTCTAGAGCCGTAATTTTTCCGGCGCAAGGGATGGCCCCAAGCCGTCACTGACTGGCGGCACTGCCAGCCGCATGCGCCTACAATGAAGGCGTCTGCGGTGCGCACCGGGCTTTATATTTCCTTGAACCAATGCTCTACGAGCACGGGCTTGGTAAATTGTCAGGCAGGCGTGATCGTCTCGCGTCAGACGAACCCGAAGCCTGACTGCCCTCGCCCACCTGAACCCCGGTTCAGGATGACGGTCCGGTGGCACTTGCAGACACCTTTTTTGATCTTTTGTCGGGCCCGGCCCGGGCCTGAATGTTTCTTGAACCGCATCTGATTGCCGAACTCCTGCTGCTGGGCAGCGCCACCGGTTTTCTGGCCGGCCTGCTGGGCATAGGCGGCGGCATGCTGATGGTGCCTTTCATGACCTTCATCCTGACGGCCAAGGGCTACCCGGCCGATTACACCGTGAAAATGGCAGTGGCCACATCGCTGGCAACAATCTGCTTTACCTCGATGACCTCGGTGCTTGCGCACCATCGGCGTGGCGCCGTCTTGTGGCCCATCGTCCGCCTGCTCGCGCCCGGCATCCTGCTGGGTTCGCTGCTCGGCGCTCAGATCGCCGTGGCCCTGCCCGGCAAGGTGCTCAGCGTGCTGTTCGCGGTGTTCGTCGCGTTTTCTGCGACGCAGATGTTTCTGGACCGAAAACCCAAACCCAGCCGCACCCTGCCG
>NZ_JAYWHI010000062.1:0-59375 GCF_043778355.1 Polaromonas sp. | reverse complement strand
ACCACGCCTCGCTCTTCTGCGCTCAACTGTCGATATGTTCTCGTCATGCAACTCCTCTGTGGATTTGGAAGTGTTGCACTTGGTCCTTGAATCCGCCCCTTCATTTCATAGAAAAGGCTGAAAAAAGCCAGCTAGCTGCAGAATTTCGTAAATCGACGGTTTGCAGTGGTGCCTCGGAACCCGCATGGATTAAGGAAGGGGACTGAGTGTTGACACTTTCATTCCCGTCAACTTTATTTCGCCGGACGCTAAGCTCGTTTTACCTTTTCGAGGGGAGGGGCTCATTTAGCCAGTGTGGATTTCGCTGACACCTAGTGGCTGTAGCATACAAAGAAGCATTCGTCGCTCTTCAGATGGGAGATTGAGAGGGGGGAGGTTACGAGGTCATAAGATGGCAGTGTACGACATAGGGTCCTTCACGCTATTAATGCGTAGCCATAAAAGTAGCGCTTCTTGCGGCGAAACTTCAAGAGAATCAATAGCGTGTAACTCGTGAAAATTGAGGGTCATTTATGCTTGAAAAATACAAATTAAATGTTGAAATGCCCCATGGGGGCCAATCGGGGTGTTGTAAAACGAAGGAATAAGCATCGGTTATGCCTGATTTTTACGCGTGAATTACCTAACTTGTCATCTGCGGTACATCGCCTGAAGGTCACCATGAACGAGGCAGACACGCACGTCCCGCTTTCCGGCCAGCTCGGATTCGGTTTTGAGGGCGCACCGGCGGCGCCGGAGCCTTCCCGCCCCCGCAAAACCCGAACCGCCTCTCCTGCCGAACCGGCCGCTGCGCTGGCGCCCGAAGCCATGGCGCGCCTACTCGACAGCCATGCCGACTACCGCGTGCTCAGGCGCTTGCCGGTGGTGACGCAGTTTGCGCACCAGGCGACCGGCCCGGTCACACGCGTGTTGATCCTCGACACAGAAACGACGGGGCTCGATGCCTCGCGCGACCGCATCATGGAGCTGGCCCTGCTCAGTGTCGATGTGGAAACTGCGACGGGGTTGCCGACCGGCCGCGTCGAGGTGTATGACGGCCTGGAAGACCCCGGCATGCCGATACCGGCGGAGATTCAGGCGCTGACCGGCATCAACAACGACATGGTGCGGGGCCAGCGGCTTGACGAGCAGCGTGTGACTGACATGCTCTCCGGCGCCGACCTGGTGCTGGCCCACAACGCCGGCTTTGACCGGCCCTTTGCCGAAGCGCGCCTGCCGCACTTTGCGCAGCGTCCCTGGGCCTGCTCGTTTGCCGATCTGGACTGGAAAAAGGAAGGGCGCAGCTCGGCCAAGCTCACGCAACTGGCCCTGGAGCTGGGCTGGTTTTATGACGCGCACCGCGCCGAAATGGACTGCCGAGCCCTGCTCGCGGTGCTGGCCAGCCCGTTGTCGTCCGGACAGACTGGCCTGGCTTGCCTGCTCGCCGCGTTTGGCCAAACCAGCTACCGGCTGCAGGCCACGGCTGCGCCGTTTGAGGCCAAGGACCTGCTCAAGGCCAGGGCTTACCGCTGGGATGGCACGAACCGGGTGTGGCACACCCGCCTCGGCGATGAGGCCGCCCTGCAGGCCGAATGTGACTGGCTCAAGGCCGAGGTGTACGCCAAGCGGCCTGCGCAGGTTCAGGTCGAAGAACTTGATGCCGGCGTGCGTTACTCGTTGCGCCCCGGCAAGCGCATCTCGCGGACGCTCTAGGCCGGATTGCTGCGCTGCCAGATGATGCAGCGGTTGTTGGCGGGCATGGCGCGGTCGTCGAGCAGCACCAGCCCGGCACGTAGCGCCAGTGCATCCACGTCTTCAAAATCACGCAGGCCGCTGGCCGGGTTGCCGGCGCGCAGCGAGGCATCAAAACGCGCATTGCTGTCGCTGGTGAATTGCCCGCCGTAGTTGAAGGGCCCGTACACCATGAACAGGCTGCCCGCCGGCATGCGCCGCCCCAGTTCAGCAAAAAGCTGTTGAACTTCAGGCCAGCCCATGATGTGCAGGGTGTTGGCGCTGAAGACCGCGTCAAAAGCCAGCGCGGGCCAGGCCTGCCGCATGTCGACCTCGACGGGCGGCGGGGTGTTGGGCAGGCTGGCTTCGTCCAGCCAGAGCCGGATGCCGGGCAGGTTGCCGGCGACATCCGAAGCCTGCCAGCGCAGCCAGGGCAGGGCAGCCGCAAAATACGCCGCATGCTGGCCGGTGCCGCTGCCGATTTCCAGCACCTGGCGGCGGTCGGCGAAGCGCTCGCGCAGGACGGCAAGTATCGGGTCGCGGTTTCTGTCCGTGGCGGGGGCATAGGGTTTGTCCATGATGTGCCGATTGTCGCCGCCGGGAACTTGCTAACCGATACCGGTGTCCCTGCAAGGTGAGACGGCGCCATGTATAACGTCAGGCAGTTCGCCGGGAAATTTCCTGATCGCGGCGCCGGTGTTGCACACCCCACAAGGACGACATTGCCATGAACACCCTCAAAACCCTGCTCCTTTCACTGGTTGCGCTCTGGCTGGGCGGCTGCTCCGTGTTCCCCATCAGTTCCGTCAAACCCGGCATGACGCGAGAAGAAGTGGTGGCCACCATGGGCCCGCCCAACGCTGTTGTTGACCTGCGGCCGGGTACGCGATTGCAATACTCCGGCCAGCCGGGCGGGCAGTTTGCTTTCATGGTGGACCTTGATGCTGCTGGCCGCGTCGACGGTGTGCGGCAGGTGCTGACCGAAAAGGATTTCGAACGCATAACACCCGGCAAGTGGACCGAGGCCGATGTGCTGCGCGAGTTCGGCCCGCCGGCACTGATTGGACGGGTGGGCTCGTGGAAGGGTGACATCCTGACCTACCGCTGGTACGGCATGCAGGACATGTTTTACTGGGTTTACCTCGACAACGGCCGGGTGGTGCAAAAGGCCCATGCCGGCGTGGAAGAGCGCCCGAGCATGGTGGTCGACACGCCCTGAGGCGGCACGCCTTCAGGCTTTCTTGAGCGCCAGCGCCGCTTCGTAGAGCTCATTGCGCGGCGCGCCGGTGATGTCGGCCGCCAGCTTGACAGCGGTCTTGAGCGGTAATTCTGCCAGCAGCAGTTGCAACACCCGGTGACCATCGTCGGCCGCCTCGGGTTTGTCTGCCGGGTGCAGCACCAGCGCGAACTCGCCGCGGGTGCGCTGGCTGCCCGCCGCCAGCCAGGCACTGAAGTCTTGCGCCGCCACGGTGGCGATTTCCTCGAACTGCTTGGTCAGTTCCCGACCCACCGTCACTGGTCTGGTCCCCAGCGGTGCCATGGCGCGTGCCAGCGCCTCGATGCGATGCGGTGCTTCCAGAATCACGATGGCCCGGACATCGGCCTGTAGTGCCAGCACGGCCTGGTCGCGTTCCGCCGCTTTGGACGGCAGAAAACCGGCGAAGACAAAACCCGCGTCGCCGCTGATGCCCGCCACGCTCAGGGCGGCGGTCACGCTGCTGGCGCCCGGCAGCGGCAGGATGGCCAGCCCGGCGGACCGCACGGCCGCCACCAGACGCGCGCCGGGGTCACTGACGGCAGGTGTGCCAGCATCACTGACATAGGCCACACGTTCACCGCGTTGCAGGCGCTCGATCACGCCGCCGGCGGCCTGCGCTTCGTTATGTTCATGCACCGGCAGCAGGGGTTTGTCGATGCCGTACTGGCGCAGCATGGTCTGCGTATGGCGGGTGTCTTCGCAGGCGATGGCGTGTACCAGTTGCAGCACATGCAGGGCGCGCAGGCTGATGTCGGACAGGTTGCCGATCGGCGTGGCCACCACATACAGCGCAGCTTCGGGATAATGCTGCATCCCTGCTGCGGCGCGTGCGGCAGCCAGAGCCTGGTCGAAGGAAGAATTCAATGTGGTTTTCCAGAAAACAGCTTGCAAAAGAGCCCGGCGGCGGCGCCAGCGCGGCCGGTGCAGAAAATCAGCCCGGCCAGATTACCACCAAGCGGCTCGGTGACGCCGCCGAATCGCTGGCACGGGCCCACTTGATGCGTGCCGGCCTCAAGCTGATAGAGGCCAATTACCGGACGCCAGGTCGCGGCGGCGGTGAGGTGGACCTGATCATGCGCGCGCCCGACGGCACCCTGGTGTTTGTCGAGGTGCGCCAGCGCAAAAGCAGCTCGCACGGTGGCGCCGGTGCCAGCATAGGCGCCACCAAACGCAAGCGCATTATTTTTGCCGCGCGTCACTACCTCGTACGTTTTACCAGCGCGCCGCCTTGCCGTTTTGACGTGGTGCTGATTGAAGGGCGGCCGGATGTGTCTGAAGCGCCGACGATTGAATGGCTGCGTGGCGCTTTCGACGCGGATTGATGCAGGTACTGCTTGTGATCGGCCCCGACGCCCCGATTTTGTAACCATGCATTGCGCTGAGCGGTCTGTGGGCCGGCATGCGTGATTTCCAAATGTCTGACCCGGTATCATTGTCCCATGCTTGAACAACGCATCGAACAGCACTTCATCGACAGCGCCGACCTGAAATACCAGGCTGCACAAATCCTCTCCAAACCCATTGCTGCCGCGGTCCAGGCCATCCTGGCCAGCGTCACCAGCGGTGGCAAGGTGCTGGCCTGCGGCAATGGCGGCTCGGCCGCCGACGCCCAGCATTTCGCGGCCGAGTTTGTGGGGCGTTTTGAGCGGGAGCGGCCCGAGCTCGGCGCGATTGCATTGACCACCGACAGCTCCATCCTTACGGCCATCGCCAACGATTACGATTTCAGCGTGATCTTTTCCAAGCAGGTGCGCGCGCTCGGCGGTGCGGGTGACGTGTTGCTGGCGCTGAGCACCAGCGGCAACTCCGCCAATGTGCTGGCGGCGATTGAAGCGGCGCACGAACGCGAGATGACCGTGGTGGCGCTGACCGGAAAAGGCGGTGGAAAGATGACGTCCGCGCTGCGGGAGACCGATGTGCATATCTGTGTGCCGCATGACCGCACGGCCCGAATTCAGGAAGTTCATCTGCTGGCCCTTCACTGCATCTGTGACGGCGTGGATGCCCAATTACTTGGTGACCAGGAAAGTCCTTGATGAAATCAACTGCGAAAACACACTCCCTCAAACGCCTGCTTCTGACGGCCTGCACCGCCGCTGTGCTTGGCACCTCCCTGACCGCCTGTTTTCCGCTGCTGCTGGGCGGCGCAGCCGGTGGCGCGCTGGTGGCGATTGACCGCCGCACCTCGGGCGCACAACTGGAAGACGAGGGCATCGAGTTGCGCGCCATGGCCCGCCTGCGCGACAACATTGGCAGCCGCGCGCGTGTCAGCGTGACCAGTTACAACCGCCAGGTGCTGCTGACCGGCGAGGTACTCAACGAGAACGACAAGAAGCTGGTCGAGCAGGTGGTCTCACGCGTCGAGAACGTCAACGGCGTGGTCAACGAACTGGCCATCATCGACAGCCCGTCGCTGGTGCAGCGTTCTTCAGACGTGTTGATCACCGGTCAGGTCAAGGCTTTGTTGATCGATGCCAAGGACCTTTACGCCAGTGCCTTCAAGGTGGTGACCGAGCGCGGCACGGTGTACCTGATGGGCCGCGTGACCCAGCGCGAGGCCGACCGCGCCACCGAGATCGCGCGCGGCGCCCGTGGTGTGCAGAAGGTGGTGCGTATTTTTGAGGTCATCAGCGAGGAAGAGATGCAGCGCCTGCTGCCACCGACGGCCCGGCCCGCGCCCCGCTCCTGAGCGGCGTGTCCCTGATGAAGCCGGCTGCGAGCCGGCTTTTTTGTGTGCGTTGAAGATCTATTTCAAGCGCTTTATGAGACTGGACGTGTCCCAGCGCTGGCCACCCAGGGCTTGCACGTCGGCGTAGAACTGATCCACCAGCGCGGTGACGGGAAGCCGTGCGCCATTGCTCTTGGCTTCATCCAGCACCAGGCCCAGGTCCTTGCGCATCCAGTCCACCGCAAAGCCGAAGTCGAACTTGTCCGCCACCATGGTCTTGCCGCGGTTGTCGAGCTGCCAGCTTTGCGCCGCGCCCTTGCCGATCACGTCCAGCACCTGGTTCATGTCCAGTCCGGCCTTCTGGCCGAAGGCGATGGCCTCGCTGAGGCCCTGCACCAGGCCGGCGATGCAGATCTGGTTGACCATCTTGGTGAGCTGGCCGGCGCCGCTGGCGCCCATCAGCGTGAAGGCTTTGGCAAACGCCATGCCGGCCGGCTTGACGGCGTCGAAAGCTGCGGCGTCACCGCCGCACATGACGGTGAGCGCGCCGTTTTGCGCGCCGGCCTGGCCGCCAGACACCGGCGCATCGACAAATTGCAGCTTGAGCGCCTGCGCCGCGGCATACAGCTCGCGCGCCACGTCGGCTGACGCGGTGGTGTGGTCCACAAAAATTGCGCCCGGCTGCATGCCGGCGAAAGCGCCGTCCTGGCCCAGCGTCACGCCACGCAGGTCGTCGTCGTTGCCCACACAGCAAAACACAATCTCGGCGCCTTGCGCCGCCTCACGCGGCGTAGAGGCATGTTTTGAGGCACCAGCCCCTGCGTACTCTGTGCACCATGCTATTGATTTAGTAGCGGTCCGGTTGTAGACGGTGACGCTGTGGCCAGCCAGTGCAAGGTGGCCGGCCATCGGGTAACCCATGACGCCAAGGCCGAGAAAGGCGACTTTGCGGGCGGGGGCGGATTCGTATGTTTTGGGGTTGGTGCTGCTCATGATGTGGTTGCTGCAGGAAAAAAGAGGAGGGCGTAGCGAGCGGGCTTCAGGCGACGCGTGTGGCGCACAGCCACCGGAACGTCCTTCAGGTACGTGAGGATGGCGAGCACCGCGCAACGAGGCATCAAGCCCGCGCGAGGCCTAAATGATGGCCATGTTTTCTGTGCCGGCGGCCAGGTCTTGCGTCTTCGCGCGCTGCGAGTTGAGCTTGATCTGCAGCCGCAGGTCGTTGACCGAGTCGGCGTTGCGCAACGCGTCCTCGTAGGTGATCGTGTTGGACTCGAAGGCATCAAACAGCGCCTGGTCAAAGGTTTGCATGCCCAGGTTGCGGCTCTTCTTCATGATCTCCTTGATCACGGAGACCTCGCCCTTGAAGATCAGGTCGGAGATCAGCGGCGTGTTCAGCATGATTTCCACCGCCGCCACGCGGCCCTTGCTGTCCTGCTTGGGCACCAGGCGCTGCGAGATCATGGCTTTCATGTTGAGTGACAGGTCCATCAGCAACTGGGCGCGGCGTTCTTCCGGGAAGAAGTTGATGATGCGGTCCAGCGCCTGGTTGGCGCTGTTGGCGTGCAGGGTGCACAGGCACAGGTGGCCGGTTTCGGCAAACGCAACCGCGTGTTCCATGGTCTCGCGGTCACGCACCTCGCCCATCAGGATCACGTCCGGCGCCTGGCGCAGTGTGTTTTTCAGCGCGGCTTCCCAACTGTCGGTGTCCAGGCCCACTTCGCGCTGCGTGACCACGCAGTTTTTATGCGGATGCACAAATTCCACCGGGTCTTCGATGGTGATGATGTGGCCGAAGGACTTTTCATTGCGCCAGTCCACCATGGCCGCCAGCGTGGTCGATTTGCCCGAGCCGGTGGCACCCACGAGGATACACAGGCCGCGTTTGGACATCACCACGTCCTTGAGCACCTGCGGCACGCCCAGGCCGTCGATGGTCGGCAGGGTCGCCGGAATCACCCGCATCACCATGCCGACCTTGCCCTGCTGGATGAAGGCGTTGACACGGAAGCGGCCCACATTGGGCGGCGAGATTGCAAAGTTGCACTCCTTGGTGCGCTCGAACTCGGCCGCCTGCTTGTCGTTCATGATGGCGCGGGCCAGGGCCAGCGTGTGGCTGGCGTTGAGGGGCTGTGGCGACACCTTGGTGACCTTGCCGTCCACCTTCATGGCCGGCGGAAACTCCGCCGTGATGAACAAATCGCTGCCGTTGCGGCTGACCATCAGCTTGAGAAGATCGTTGATGAATTTACTGGCCTGGTCGCGTTCCATGTGTTCTCCAAATTGGCTGCTGCAGGCACTCAGGCCAGGAGCATCTTTTCGCTGTTAACGGGCTTGTTTAGCCGGGGAAATTTTCGGGAATCTTGGCCTTGCCGCGCGCTTCTGCGGCGGAAATGATGTTGCGCTTGACGAGATCGGTCAGGTTCTGGTCCAGCGTCTGCATGCCCACGCTGTTGCCGGTCTGGATCGACGAATACATCTGCGCCACTTTGGCTTCCCGGATCAGGTTTCGGATGGCGCTGGTGCCCAGCATGATCTCGTGCGCAGCGACGCGGCCCTGGCCGTCCTTGGTCTTGCACAGGGTTTGCGAGATCACGGCCTGCAGCGACTCGGACAACATCGCGCGGATCATGTCTTTTTCTTCGGCCGGGAACACGTCGATGATCCGGTCAATGGTTTTGGCCGCGCTGGAGGTGTGCAACGTGCCGAACACCAGGTGACCGGTTTCGGCGGCCGTCATGGCCAGTCGGATGGTTTCCAGGTCGCGCATCTCGCCGACCAGGATGGCGTCCGGGTCCTCGCGCAGCGCGGACTTGAGCGCAGCGCTGAAACTCAGCGTGTGCGGGCCGACCTCGCGCTGGTTGATCAGGCATTTTTTGGACTCATGCACAAACTCGATCGGGTCTTCCACCGTCAGGATGTGCCCGTATTCGGTTTCGTTGAGGTAGTTGACCATGGCCGCCAGCGTGGTCGATTTGCCCGAGCCGGTCGGACCGGTGACCAGTACCATGCCGCGTGGCTTCATGGCCAGGTCGCCAAAAATCTTGGGCGCGTTGAGCTGCTCCAGCGTCAGAATTTTCGAGGGAATGGTCCGGAACACCGCGCCGGCCCCCCGGTTCTGGTTGAAGGCATTGACCCGGAAACGCGCCAGGCCGTCGATCTCGAACGAGAAGTCGATCTCCAGGAACTCTTCATAGTTCTTGCGCTGGGTGTCGTTCATGATGTCGTACACCATGGCGTGGACCTGCTTGTGGTCCAGCGGATCGACGTTGATGCGCCGCACATCGCCGTGGACCCGGATCATGGGCGGCAGGCCGGCCGACAAATGCAGATCGGACGCCTTGTTCTTGACGCTGAAAGCCAGCAGTTGGGTAATGTCCATCCCGGGGATCCCTCTTGAGTTTACAGTCGGATTATGACCATGATTGTTGACAAGCTCCAAGCTGTGCGTGACCGCATGACCACGGCCTGTTTCGCATCCGGGCGCAATCCGGCCAGTGTTCGGCTGCTGGCGGTGTCCAAGACCTTCGGGCCGGACGCGGTGATGGCCGCCATGTCTGGCGGGCAGTGCGCCTTCGGCGAGAACTATGTCCAGGAAGGCGTGGAGAAGATTCTTGCGGTTCGCGAACTGCTTGGACGGGAATCAGATGGCCTTAGTCCGTCGGATTCCAGCCATTCTTCCGGGGGGCCATCCCCGCGCGCGTTGCCCCTCTCCAGCGCTTCGGAGTGGCATCACATCGGCCCCCTCCAGAGCAACAAGACGCGGCTGGTGGCGGAGCATTTCGACTGGGTGCAGTCGGTGGACCGGCTGAAGATTGCGCAGCGCCTGAGCGAGCAGCGCCCCGCGCATCTGCCGCCGCTTCAGGTCTGCCTGCAGGTCAACGTCGATGGCGGCCCGACCAAGGCCGGTGTGCGACCCGAGGAGGCACAGGCGCTGGCCGCAGAGGTGGCGCGGCTGCCCCGGCTGCAGTTGCGCGGGCTCATGTCCATTCCTGAGCCTGCTCCTGATTTCATAGCTGCTTGCGCGCTCCACCAAAGGGCTAAAGACCTTTTTGATCAAATAAACAAGGCCGGCGTGCTGCCGCAGCCCCTGGACACCCTGTCGCTCGGCATGACGGCCGACCTGGAATCGGCCATTCATGCGGGCAGCACCATGGTGCGTGTGGGAACAGCGATTTTTGGCGGCCGTTAGGCCCCCACGCGTGTCATTGCGGGCTTGACCCGCAATCCATGTCGCACTGATCTGCGGCGGTGTTGGGTACGCGGGCATGGATCCCGGATCAGGTCCGGGATGACAGGCACCGGGTGTGTGCAGACGGCTGCGCCCGCGCTTACTTCTTGGGCCCAGCTACCGGTTTGACCGCACCGCAGTCAGCCGACAGCCATTTGGCGGATCCGTCCAGGGTCATCTTCTCGGGTTTGCCTTTGACGCTGGTGGTCGTCACCATCTTCATGGTGTAGGCCTCGTTGCTGGTGAAGGTGATCTGCCCTTCACCGCTGGACGGCGGTTGGGTGCAGACGAAGCTGATTTTCTGGGTGTTGCCCACACGCGGCGAAGCGGTGCTTTTGCAGTCGCCTTGCTGCGCCTGCGGCATCTCGTTGCGCTCGGCCATCTCTTTGGTGATGCAGACCTTCATGGCGATGCCGCCGCCCGCGCCAGCGCCCATGCTCATGCCCTGTTTGGCCATCATGTCTTCCATTTGCTTGCGCTGCGCCGGCGGCATGCTGGCCATCTGCTGCTGCATCTGCGCCATGGCCTGGTCCATCTCGGCCGAGCCGCCCATTTTGTTGTTGATCTCCCACAGGCCCGGTTTGGTGCTTTGGGCCAGGGCGGGCTGGCTTGCGATCAACAGGTCGATCAGGCCGGCGCAGGTCGCGATCCAAGGGCGGGATAAAAAGGGGGTCATGGCTGTCCTCCAGAAAAAATCAGCGAACGAAACGCCCGCCGCGTCCGATGATGGTCAAGTCGGTGTAACGCGAGCCTTCGTGGTTTTTCGGACTGTAGTTGACGCTGAAGCCGCCCATGTTGACATCACGCATGGACTCCAGGCCGCTCACCAGGGTCTCGCGGGTCAGTGTTTTGCCGGCCCGGCGCAGGCCCTCGGTAAACACCTTGGCAGCCAGAAACCCCTCCATGCTGGAGAAGTCAAAGTCGGTGTTGCCGGCTTCGGTCATGCGCTGCTGGTACTCGCGCACCACGGCCGAGGACGGGGTGTAGGGGAAAGGCACCACCTGCGAAATCGTCACACCGGCGCCGGTGTCACCGAGTTCGGCCGACAGCGCGGTGGAGCCGACAAAACTGACATTGAAAAACTGCCCGCCGTACCCTTTGCCGCGCGCCTGTTTGATCAGGGCAGCGCAGGACTTGTAGGCACTGATTTGAATCACCGCCTCGGGCGATGTTTTCAGGATCTCGGCCAGCGCGGCAGCCACGTCCACGGTATTGCGCTCGACCGTCACAGTGGCGGCGGGTTTCAGGTTGCGCTTGGTCAGGGCGCGCGTTACGCCTTCCAGCCCGGCCTTGCCGTAGGAGTCGTTCTGGTAGAACACCGCGATTTTCTTGATGCCCAGCGTGCTCAGGTGCTGCACGATGCTTTCGGTCTCGTCAAAGTAGCTGGCGCGCACATGGAACAGGTTGCGGTTGAAAGGTTCACGCAGGGCCTGGGCGCCGGTGAAGGGGCCGATCAACGGGATGCCGGCCGCGTTGATGGCGGGCACGGCCGCCAGCGTGGTGGGTGTGCCGACCGAACCGATGAGCGCAAACACCTTGTCCTCTTCGATCAGCGCCTTGACCGCAGCGGCGGCCTTCTCCGGCTCATAGCCGTCGTCGCGCGAGATCAGCCGGATGCTGCGGCCATTGACGCCGCCTGCTGCATTGACCGCCTTGAAGTGCGCCAGCATGCCCAACTGCATGCGTTTGCCCAGTTCTGCGGCCGGACCGGTCTGGGCCGCAAACTGGCCGACCAGAATTTCCCGGTCGGTGACCCCGGTTTCCGCCGCATGGGCGGGTGCCATCAGAAGGCTTGCCAGCAAAGCGCAAATGGCCCATCGGGCTTGCATATTGATCATGGATTTTTCCTTAAAGGTGCGCCAGATGACTCAAAGCTCCTTTTGCCGAAACGTATGCAAGCCCGCACATGGCGCAACTTGAACTTAGTCCAAGTGCCGGCCAGTGGCAAGGCGGTCGCACCCGAACGGCGTGAACTATGGGGCAAATTCACCCAAAGGACGGGTTGGGCGTGGCTTTTCTGTTGCTGTTCCTACACACCCAGCGCCAGTTGCGTGCTGCTTTTGATTTCTTCCATCACGGCATAGGTGCGCGTTTCGCGCACGCCGGGCAATTGCCACAGCGCGGTGCCGGCAAACTGGCGGTAGGCCGCCATGTCGGCCATGCGGGTCTTGAGCAGGTAGTCAAAGCCGCCGGCGACCATGTGGCATTCCATGATTTCGGGATACACCTGCACCGCCGCCTTGAAAGCCTCAAACACATTCGGCGTGGTGCGGTCCAGCAGCACCTCGACAAACACCGTCATGCCGGCGCCCAGCTTGAGCGGGTTCAGGCGCGCCTCATAGCCCAGGATGTAGCCGGCGCGTGTGAGGCGTTGCACCCGCGCCAGTACGGCGGTGGGCGACAGCGCCACCGCCTCGGCCAGCTTGAGGTTGGCGATGCGCCCGTCGTGCTGGAGCACATTCAGGATCTTCAGATCGATGCGGTCAATATCCGCGGGCAGTTCGGTCATGGTAGTGAATTGTTCTGAAAAGTTATATGAATTTAGCGATAAATTTTAGACAACTCAAGACAACATGGGTTTTTTGCCAGCTTCAGGAATTTTCATGATCCGCCCGCAACATCTGCCTGACCCCTGCCGCCCGGAATCTGCCATCGTGGCGCGCCACTTGCAGCAGCTTTCCGGCGCTCTCGACTGGGCCTCTGCAGTGCCGCTCGCTCTGCCCTGGGTGCAGGCGGTGCGAAAAAATCCACCGCCTTTCTGGGCCATGGAAAGCCTGCTCAGGGAGTACCCGATCAGCAGCAACGAAGGTTTGGCCCTGATGCGCCTGGCCGAAGCGTTGTTGCGTGTGCCCGACGCCGAGACCGCCATTGCCCTGACCGCTGACCAGCTGGGCCGTGCCGACTTCGACGGCGCCAGCGACGGCGTGATGGCCCGCCTGTCGGCCTCGGCGATTGCCCTGTCCAAGAAATTTTTGCCAGAAGACGGCCAGAGCAGTGTCATGAGCAAGCTGGGCGCACGGACCGTGGTGGCGGCCACCTTGCGCGCAGTGCAGTTGCTGGGCCGGCAGTTTGTGCTGGGGCAGGACATTGGCGAGGCGATGAAGGAGGCCGACGGCGCAAGAAAACTGGCCCCCACGCTCCCCGCTGCGCGTGGTTCGCTGCCCGGCGGGGGGGCTGCGCTTGCTTGGGGCGACCCGGCGCGGCGCGCGTCCTCCAACCTACGGTTCAGCTACGACATGCTGGGCGAAGGCGCGCGCACCGCGACCGATGCACAGCATTACCTGGCGAGCTACGAAAACGCTATCAAATCAATAGCTGTTAATGCTCGTCCAGAAAGGGCGTGTGAGCACAATGACGGTATTTCCATCAAGCTCAGCGCGCTGCACCCGCGTTACGAAGACGCCCAGCACGCGCGAGTGCTGACCGAGCTGGTGCCACGCGTCTGGGCCCTGTGCGAACTGGCGGCCCGTGCCAACATCAGCCTGACCATCGACGCCGAAGAGGTGGACCGGCTGGAGTTGTCGCTGGCCGTGTTCGAAGCACTTGCGGCGCGCGTGGCGCAGCAGCATCCGCAGTGGCGCGGCTTCGGGCTGGCGCTGCAGGCCTACCAGACGCGAGCGCTGGATCTGGTGATGCACGTGATCACCGTCGCCCGCCGCCACAAGCTGCGCCTGATGTGCCGCCTGGTCAAGGGTGCCTACTGGGATTCGGAAATCAAGCGCGCCCAGGAGCTGGGCCTGCCGCACTACCCGGTGTTCACGCACAAGCAGCACACCGACATTGCCTACCTGGCCTGTGCGCAGGCGCTGCTGGGCGCGCCGGATGCCATCTATCCGCAATTTGCCGGTCACAACGCCGGGACGATTGCCGCCATCATTCAGATGGCTGGTTCCGGCCAATTTGAATTGCAGCGCCTGCACGGCATGGGGGAAGGCATTTTTCGCGAAGTCCTGAAAAATCCCGCCATCACCTGCCGCGTGTACGCCCCGGTCGGCGCACACCGCGACCTGTTGGCCTACCTGGTGCGGCGCCTGCTGGAAAACGGCGCCAACTCCTCGTTTGTGCACCAGCTCGCCGACGAGTCGGTGGGCATGGACCAGTTGCTGGGCTCGCCGCTGCATCTGGCGATCCCATCGTCCCTGCCGCTGCCGCCGGATCTCTACGGCCCCGGCCGCCGCAACAGTCAGGGCCTGGACCTGGCGGTGGCCAGCATGCGTGCGCCGCTGCTGGCCGCGCTGGCGACCAGCGCTGTGCCGACAGTGCTGGCATTCGATGCCAAATCGGCCTCCAGCTCCTTGGCGGTGGGGGTAAACAGCTATCAAAAATGGAGCAAAGTGCCGGTGACCGAACGTGCCGCCGTGTTGCGCCGCGCCGCCGATGCGCTGCAGCAGCAGCTGCCGCACTTCTGCGCGCTGCTGGTGAAGGAAGCCTTCAAGACCTGGGGCGACGCGGTGGCCGAGGTGCGCGAGGCGATTGATTTTTTGCGTTATTACGCCAGCGAAGCCGAACGCATCATGGCGCCCGTCGCGCTGCCGGGGCCGACCGGTGAAAGCAACGAGCTGCGCCTCAAGGCACGCGGTGTCTGGGTCTGCATCAGCCCCTGGAATTTCCCGCTGGCGATTTTTACTGGCCAGGTGGCTGCCGCGCTGGCCACCGGCAATGCCGTGCTGGCCAAACCGGCCGAACAAACGCCGGGCGTGGCCTCGGAAGCGGTCAAGCTGCTGCACGCCGCTGGTGTACCTGAAGGCGCGCTGCAACTGATGCACGGTCCCGGCGAGACCGTGGGTGCCGCGCTGGTGGCCGCGCCAGGTATTGCCGGCGTGGTGTTCACCGGCTCAACCCAGGTCGCCAAAATCATCCACCGCGCGCTCGCGGCCAAGGACGGCCCCATCGTGCCGCTGATTGCCGAAACCGGCGGCATCAACGCCATGCTGGTCGACAGCACCGCCCTGCCCGAGCAGGTGGTGGATGCGGTGGTGCAAAGCGCGTTTCGTTCGGCCGGCCAGCGCTGCTCGGCGCTGCGTCTGCTGTGTGTGCATGAGGGCATTGCCGACAAAGTGATCGCGATGGTGCAGGGCGCGCTGCAGGAACTGGTGGTGGGTGACCCGGCCGACCTGGCCACCGACGTCGGCCCCGTGATCGACCGCGAGGCCTTTGACAACATCGGCCAGCACCTGCAGCGCCTGCGCTCAGCATCAAAAGTGCTTTCAGCCCATACGGGACTTGCGCGAGCAGCTCCTGATTCAATAGCAAATCTGATCGCCCCGGTGATTGTTGAAGTCGGCAGCGTGAGCGACGTCAGGCACGAAATTTTCGGCCCGGTGCTGCAAATTGTGCGTTGGTCCGGCGACCCCGCCGCCGTGATCGAAGAGATCAACGCGCTTGGCTACGGCCTGACCCTGGGGATTCAGACCCGCATCGACGCGCGCGCGCAGGCGTTGGCTGCGGCGGCCCATGTCGGCAATGTTTATGTGAACCGCAACATGATTGGCGCGGTGGTCGGCGTCCAGCCTTTTGGTGGCGAAGGCCAAAGCGGCACCGGCCCCAAAGCCGGCGGCCCGAACTACCTGGTCCGCTTCTGCACCGAGCAGACAGTGACGGTCAACACCACCGCGGCGGGTGGCAATGCGGCCTTGCTGGCAGGGATTTGAGCTCCTGACCGGATTTGACGCACCTGAATTCATGCGGCATGATGGCATGAATGTTTGAAAGGATGCGCCATGCTCAAGGAAGTCGGCGCCAGCGGCCAGATATCGCTGGGTAAAAAATACGCGGGCCAGTTGTTTGATGTGGTGTTCTACCCGGATGGCCGGGTGGAGCTGGTGCCCATGAAAGCGGTGCCTGCCGTTTACGAAATCAATGCCGCATCTGTGCCCAGCCGCGCTCAGGAAGAGGCCGGCACTTATCGTGTCGGCGATGGCTGGCTCACCCCCGAGCGGCTGGCAGCACGCAAGGCGGCGCAGGAGCGCAGCCCGGAGGAAATCGAGCGATTGGCCGTGCAGTGGGAGGCTGACAACAAAGACACGATTGCTGCCTATAACGGTCGGATCGAGCGTGAGGGCAGCATGGGCTGGCGCATTTACGAATGGCGCAAGAAGCAGGCGGCCCTCAAGGCTCCGGGCGCGGAGCCCGGCTGATGGCGCAATTCGATGTTTATCCGCATCCCGTGGAAGAGTGGCGTGACCTGTCACCTTATGTGGTCGATATACAAAGCGACCTCGTGCGTGGCGTGCGCAACCGCCTGACCATTCCCCTGACGCATCTCTGGGTGGAATCGCCCACCGAACGCCTGGCTCCGGTCGTCCAGGTCGAAGGCAAGGCGCTGTTCCTGGATACCCTGGATGTGGTGGCTTTTTCATCCGCTGACCTGCGGGGCCCGTTAGGCAACTTGCGTAGCGACGCACCACGCATCTGGTCAGCCCTTGACTACGCTTTGCACGGCTACTAGGGCCTGTTGGTACTATTAGGTTTTGAGCATCAAATCAGCCTCTGGTCCATAAACAGCGGGCGCAGACAGCTACTAAATCTATAGCGCTTTCCGCTGATCCCGCTGTCTCCTCAGCGTGAATTCTGCGGCAAGCCCCGGATAAAAACCTCCAGCTCCTCAATCGGCAGCGGTTTGGAGAATAAATAGCCCTGAAAACAATGGCAGCCGTGGCGCGCCAGGAAGTCGCGTTGGGCTTCGGTCTCCACGCCCTCGGCCATCACGCCCAAGCCCAGGCTTTGAGCCAGACCGATGATGGTGCGCGCAATCGCCGCATCGTTGGGGTCGGTCAACACGTCCTTGACAAAGCTGCGGTCAATCTTGAGCTGGTCCAGCGGCAGGTATTTCAGGTAGGACAGGGCTGAATAACCGATGCCAAAGTCGTCGATGGACAGCGTCACGCCGGCGCTTTTCAAAA
The DNA here is from genome assembly GCF_043778355.1 of Polaromonas sp. Taxonomy (GTDB): domain Bacteria; phylum Pseudomonadota; class Gammaproteobacteria; order Burkholderiales; family Burkholderiaceae_C; genus Polaromonas. Next base: position 42,606 of record NZ_JAYWHI010000062.1, on the reverse strand, counting down.
TCCCCATCTTGGCAATCGTCACGTCCATGTCCTTGGCCAGCAGGCTCTCGGTCAGCTCCAGCTGTAGCCGATGCGCGCTGATACCGGCCTGGTCGATGGCCTTCATGACCATCTCGACAAACTCGGGGTGGCGAAATTGGCGCACGCTGACGTTGACTGCAATGCCAAACTTTTCGGTTTCGGCGCGTTGCGCCCAGACGGCGAGCTGGGCGCAGGCGGTTTCCAGCACCCATTGACCCAGCGGCAGGATCAGGCCGCTGTCTTCGGCCTGCGTGATAAAGCTGTCGGGCGCCACCAGACCGCGCTCCGGGTGGCGCCAGCGCACCAGCGCCTCGGCGCCCACCATGTCTCCGTCGCGGCCGACCTGGGGCTGGTAGTGCAGCACAAAGTCCTCGTTACGCAGGCCTTGCCGCAGCTCGGAGGTCAGGGCCGCGTTGGCGGTGACAACGGCCTGCATGCCAGGGTCGAAAAAGCAGATCGCGTTGCGCCCTGCGGCTTTGGCCTGGTACATCGCCAGGTCGGCCTGCTTGAACAGGTCGCCGACGTTGTGCTGATGCTGGTTGAACAAGGTGATGCCAATGCTGCAGGTGCCGTCGTAGTCGTAGCCGGCCAGGTCGCAGGGCTCGCACAGCGCAGCGAGGATTTTCTGGGCGACGATTTTTGCCTTGACCAAGGCGATCTGGGGGTCGTCGCCCAGGTCTTCGAGCAAAACCACAAATTCATCGCCGCCCAGCCGGGCCACGGTGTCGCGCAGCCGCACGCAGCCGTTCAGGCGGACCGCCACTTTTTGCAGCAGCAGGTCGCCGGTGGCATGCCCGCGGGTGTCGTTGAGCACTTTGAAGTTGTCCAGGTCGATAAACATCAGCGCCCCGCTCTTGTCGGGGTTTTCTGTGTGCGACAGGGCCAGGCGCAGATTGCTCATCAGCAACTGGCGATTGGGCAGTTGCGTCAATGCATCGTAAAAAGCCAGATGTTCAATTTCTTCTTCGGAGGCCTTGCGCTCCGTGATGTCGCGCGCCACAGCGACCCAGTGCGTGAGCCCGCGATTGAAATAGTCGACCGGCACGATGTCCAGCTCCAGCCAGAACAGGCTGCCGTCTTTTTTGTAGTTGATCAGCTCCGCGCGCACCGGCCGCGCCTTTTGCAGCGCCAGCCGGATGCGGTCGAGCTCGGCGCGCTGCGTGCGCTGACCCTGCAGCATGCGCGGCGATTTTCCGACCACTTCGGCCCGGCTGTAGCCGGTATGGCGCTCAAACGCGTCGTTGACAAACACGATGCGCGGGCCAGGTGTGTCGACAGTGCCGGCCTCGGTGATCAGCACAATGTCGTTCAGCCGCGAGATGCTGGTTTGCAGCAGCAGCAATTGCTCTTGCGACTGACGCCTTTCGGTGACATCGCGCAGGTAGAGCGCCAGCCCCTCCTCAAACGGGTAGGCCCGCAGTTCCAGCCATTTGCCCGGTACCGCGCAGAAAATTTCAAACTCCCGATGGGTGGTGTTTGTCAGGGCCGCAGTCAGGTTCTGGCGCAAGGATTCTTGCCGGTTGTCGTCCAGCACTGTCCAGATGGGTTGGCCCAGCAGTTCCCGGCTTTCGCGGCGCAGCAGGCGCTCGCTCTCGGGGTTGACATAGGTCAGCAGGCCGTTCCGGTCCAGCGTGACGAAGGCGTCGGTGATGCTGGCCAGCGTCGTGCCCAGCCGCATGGTCAGGCTTTGGGTTTCCTGTTCGGCGTGTTTTTCGGCGGTCAGGTCTTTAACAATGCCCGCTAGATGCGTCAGCGCGCCCGACGCATCATGCTCGGCCTCACCCACTGCGCGCACCGTCACAACCTTGCCGCGCGCCGTGACGACCTGCACCTCCTCGTCAAAGGCGGTGCCGTGATTCAGGCAGGCTTGCAGCGCGAGAGTCATGCGCTCGCGCGAGCCTGGCGCGAAAATTTTGGGGAAGTGCTCCCAGTCGGGCGCCGGCGTGACAGGCAACTCCAGCAGCCGGGCAAGTTGCGCGCTCCACAGCAACTGGCGCTCCGGCAATGCGAGTGTCCAGGTGCCCGAACCTGTGGCCCGCTCCAGCAACGCCAGCGCAGCTAACCCCGAGCCAAGCTCGTCCGGTGCATCCGTAAACAAGGCGCGCTTGCGTTGAGAGGGGGCGATGGGTGGCATGTCGGGCAAAGGTAACACGCGCATCAGCCGCGTCGCTTGCCAAAAAGCGCGTCAGGGTGTCAGACGTTGACTGCGTTCCCGTTTCAGGGCGCCATGCAGCTTGTCCATTTCGGCGACGCATTCCAGCACAACGGCTTGCACCAGGCTGGCCGAAAGCTCGGGTGAAAGTTCGGGCAGACTCGGTGGCTCGCCCAGGCGCTGGCCCACGGTACACGTCAGCCGGGACCGAACCGCGTCAAACATCACGTCCCAGTCTTCGATCTCGATCATCAGTTGCCGGTTGGGCGGCGTTCCCGGCGCAGGAGGGGCGTATTCGGCAGAGGCAGGTGCCGGCCCCTCGTCATGGCCGTTGTGCGCGCTCGCGGCTGCCGCCACGCCGGCGGCGTTGCCGGCGTCAGGTGCCCGACCGCGCAAGCTGTCGCTCAGCGTGGCCAGCCCGTTGACCATCGACAGGCCAACGGCCGATAGGGTGTCGCGCCGATCAACAAGGGAGGTCATGCTGAGGTCCTCTTTCTAACTGGTGGGCTGCTTTCGCGGGACATCTGCCGTGTTGTCACGTGATGTCTTTCCCGTGTTGTAAAGGCTCCTGCGCGCAACGTCCGTGCGCTAGCGCACAGATCAGTCTGCGGGGCCGTGTATTTGGGTTCGGATGTCCGCCACTTTGCCTCTGTGGCCGGGGACGTGAAAAAATCCCCGCACGGGTGCGCCTGGCGAACAGTTTTAACCCAGCAGTTGCGCGTAGGTCCGCAGGTCGGCGGTGTAACAGCCGCAGGCTGCAGCTTCGAGGCCGGGACGGTTCAGCACCGTGAGTTCGCCGCGGCGGTACTCGATCAAGCCGGCCTTTTGCATGGCGCTGGCAGCGGCTGTCACGCCGACACGTCGCATGCCCAGCATGTAGGCCAAAAATTCATGCGTCACGTGAAAGCTGTTCGAGTGGGCCCGGTCCTGACTCATCAACAACCAGCGTGCCAGGCGCTGACCGATCAGGTGAAAACGCAGGCAGCCGGCAGATGCGGCCTGTTGCGCCATCAGCACATACAGGTAGTGTTGGAGGCCGCGCTGCAGCGCCGGGCTCAGCGCCAGCTCGCGCTTGAATGCCGATGCCTTCAGCCGCCAGGCTGCGCCCTGGCCTTGCACCAGCGCGCGCCAGGGCGCTTCAGCCACCCCGAGGGCAAGCTGGGCGCCCAGCATGCCCTCGCGTCCCACCATGCCGACTTCCACCCCCGGACTGCCTTCAACCAGCGTCACCAGCGAAATAAAACCATGGGTGGGGAAATAAACATCGCGGGTCGGTGTGCCGGGCTCGGCCAGCACGTCAGACAGCGTCAGTTGCGCCGGTTCACAGGCAGCCAGCAGGCGCTGGCGGTCTTTTTCCGGAAGGCGTTTAATCAGGTGGTTTTCGACAGGGGCCATGCGGGCTCTCCGGTGGGGTAGCGCACCCCTGAGCGGGGACAAAGATCAAGCCGCGCTACTGTCGAGACCAGTTCAAATCGGTTTCTCAGTATGCGTTAACTCCCATCGCCCCACCGTTCGCCAGCCCACATACGCTTTGCAATTGCCAGGCGCTTGTTACTCCACCGTCGTTTTTGGCAGTAATCGGTCGTACTCTTTTTTGACCACGTCATAACATTCGCAGGTGCGTTTTTCAAGGCCGGGTCGGTCCAGCACCGTGATGCGGCCGCGCGAGTAACGAATCAACTTCGACGCCTGCAACTGCAGCGCGGCTTCGGTCACACCCTCCCGGCGCACGCCCAGCATGTTGGAGATCAACTCCTGAGTCATCACCAGTTCGCTGCCCTGCAGCCGGTCCAGGCTCAGCAGCAGCCAGCGGCACAACTGCTGGTCCAGCGTGTGATGCCGGTTACACACGGCCGTTTGCGACATTTGGGTGATCAGTGCCTGGGTGTAACGCAGCAGCAGGTGCAGCACGGAGGCATGCTTGAATTCGTCCTTGATGACTTGCGCCGACAGCCGAAGTCCTTTGCCGGCACTTTGTACGACGGCCCGGCTGGGTGTGGATTCGCCGCCCATGAACAGCGAGATTCCCACCAGCCCTTCGTTGCCGACAACCGCAATCTCGGCCGATGAGCCGTTTTCCAGCACATAGAGCAGAGAAACAATCGAGGTGGTGGGAAAGTAAACGTGGCTCAGGGTGCTGCCTGATTCGTACAGCACCTGGCCCAGAGGCATGTCAACCCACTCAAGCTGGGGCAGCCAGCGCTGCCACTCGGCATCTGGCAAAGCGGCCAGTAATTGGTTTTTTCTGGGGTCTGGGGAAACGGCTGTCAACAAAAGCTCCGAAGCAATCCTGGCTTCGAGCGCCCCTCGGGCAGAGGTCTCGGGCCAGCCGTAGATGCTAGGCTTTCTGAAGCCGTTTGTATGTACGCGACCGCACAAAGCGACAAACGGTGACCCGGATTCTCCAGCCCACATGCCGGCAGCCGGCGTCGCCGGGCTCATGAAGCGAAAACACCAAGGCGGCGAGTGCACAGGTCCGGCGATCACTGGCGTGCTGTCCTTGCTCTGAATCGGACCTTCTGGCAGAGCGCCTGGTCGGCCGCCTGCCCGGACACCCGGCCACAGATCACATCAACGCGGCATTCATTCAGCGCCAGGCTGGGTAGAAAACATTCGATTCAAGCCATACAGGCCATCTGTCAGCGCACATGAATCCAGGACGTGGATGCCAGCCGGCTGCAGGGCTACGCTAGGTTTTAAATTTTGGGCTTCAGTGCGGTAGCGAACAGACGGCTTCATGAGGCCCGGACATCCTTACTCCGCAAAATGTGACGAGGTGTTTTTAGAGCGCTTTCCGGTGAAGAGATTCAGGCCCTCGGGTGCTGATCGTGCGGGTTGAAACGCGAAGGCGGCGTCCTACAGTCAGCAGCGATGTTTCCCCAGTTCGTGGTCCAAGTGCGCTTTCTATATTGGCAGACGTACTTTAGTTAACAACTCCTTCAACAAAGCTTCACGCTTTTTACAGATATGCACCACGAATTCAATCAACTCAATAACTTCGCCGACATTGGCACGCTCAAACCAGCGCTCCATTCGCTGTGTTCGCGTTATGGTTCCGTCGCTCGCCTCGACATTCTGGCGGCGAGCCAGGCCGGTAAACGCCAGGCGCTGTGTTTTTTGCGCATGGGATCTGCCGAGCAGGAGCGCCACCTCATGACCGAGCTCGGGGTGGGCCGCTTCGGCGGCGACCTGGTGGTGATTGTTGACCTGCAGACGCCGGCCCCCATCAGCTACCCGCATCAGATGGCGCAGGCATCATGAGTGCCTCCACCATGCCTGCCGCCACAAAGGCGGTTCACAACATCCTTCTGGTCTCGGGCACCCGCCCTGAAATCATCAAGCTGGCCCCGGTTTACCACGCGTTGCGGCAAGCGCCCTGGGCGCGTGTGCAATGGTTGCACACCGGCCAGCACGCGGACATGGCCGACCAGATCCTGGCTTGTTTTGACGTGGTGCCTGACATCACCTTGTCGCGGACGGGCAGCAGCTTGCTCGAGTTCAGCACCGGTTGCCGCCAGCAGCTCGAAGCCGCCATGCTCGGGCAGGAGTGGTCGCTGGTGATTGTGCAGGGCGATACCGAGAGTGCTTTTCAGGGGGCATTGGCCGGCTTTTACAACCGGGTGCCGGTCGCCCATGTCGAGGCCGGGTTGCGCACCTACAACCTGGCCCGGCCCTTTCCCGAGGAAGGCCTGCGCCAGATGATCAGCCGGCTCGCGCGCTTTCACTTTGCGCCCACCCAACGCGCCCGCGTGGCTTTGCAGACCGAAGGTATTGCCGATGAATTTATTGAACTCACCGGCAACACGGTGATTGATGCCCAGCAGTGGACCTGTGCCCACCGCGGCGTCAAACGCAGCGTTCAGGGGCGTGGGCATCTGCTGGTGACGGTACACCGGCGAGAAAACTGGGGCACGGATGTGCAGGAGATCTGTCACGCGGTGGCAGAGATTGCGCGCCAGCAGCCCGATCTGCAGGTCTTGTTCCCGGTGCACCTGAACCCGGTGATCCAGGGCCCGGTCAATCAGATTCTGGGAGGCATTTCCAATGTCAAGTTGACGCAGCCGCTGGACTACACCGGCATGCAGCAGGCGCTGGCCGACGCGTGGATGGTCTTGACCGATTCTGGCGGCCTGCAGGAAGAAGCGCCCACATTCGGCGTACCCGTGCTGGTGCTGCGTGACGAAACCGAGCGACCTGAAGCGATTGAAGCCGGTTGCGCGTTGCTGACCGGCGCCACGCGCAGCGCGATTGTCGAGGAGGTCAACCGGCTCACCCGCGACAACGCGGCGTACACGCGCATGGCGCAGGCCGGCAATCCGTTTGGCGACGGTACAGCATCGGCACAAATTGTTGCTGCGCTCAAGCTCAGTCTCGTTAGCGCTGACCTGCCACAGCCGGTTCTGGCCTGATACTTTTCTGGAGTGATCTGTATGTTGCCTATCTTTCGCGACTTGCCCTTGAGGGTTTTCGGGTTGACCTTGCTCACAGGTGCGCTGCCGGCCTTTGCACAGCCGGTGTCGGAAGGTCTGGTGCCCACGTTCAAGGACTACCCGGTGGCTGCCGTGATGGCGTCGCTGCTGGTGCTGATCGTGGTGCTCATGACGCTGTATGGCATCCGGCATTTCATGTTCACCATGAACCGCCTGACCGGCGTGCAGCGCCACCCCTACATCGACATTGCGGTTGCGCGCTGGCCGATGATCACGGTCTTCATCGCCGCCCACAATGAAGAAAAAGTCATTGCCGGATGCATCGAGGCCCTGCTCAACACCGACTATCCTGCGGACCGCCTCAAGATCATTCCGGTCAACGACCGGTCAAAGGACGGGACCGGGGCCATTATCGACAGTTACGTAGCGCGTTACCCCTCACGTATCTCGCCGTTTCATCGCGTAGACGGCAAAGCGGGCAAGTCGGCTGCGCTCAAGGACGCCTTGCATTTTGCCGAGGGCGACATCGCCATCATTTTTGACGCCGACTATGTGCCGGGGCGGGGCCTGCTCAAACAGCTCGTCGCACCGTTTTTTGACCCCGAAGTCGGTGCCGTGATGGGCCGCGTGGTGCCGGTCAACAGCGGTGCCAACCTGCTGACCCGGATGCTGGACCTGGAGCGTTCGGCCGGTTATCAGGTCGACCAGCAGGCCCGCATGAACCTGAACCTGATGCCGCAGTACGGTGGAACCGTCGGTGGCGTGCGCCTGTCTGCGGTTGAGGCTGTTGGTGGCTGGCATGACGACACGCTGGCCGAAGACACCGATATCACCTTCCGGTTGATGTTCAACGGCTGGAAAACTGTCTACACCAACCGCTCGGAATGTTATGAGGAAGTGCCGGAAGAGTGGAGCGTGCGCATCAAACAGGTCACGCGCTGGGCCAAGGGACACAACCAGGTCATGGCGCGTTACTGGTGGCAGTTTGCCAGTAGCCCTTACTTGACCCTGGGGCAACGCGTGGACGGGATGCTGCTGCTGTTTGTGTTTGTGATTCCGCTGGTTATGCTGGTGGGCTGGGGCCTGGCGCTGGGCCTGTATTTTCTGAACGCCGGCTCCTTACTTTCGCAAGTGATCCCGATTTTCGCACTGATGATTTACGGCACCCTGGGTAACTTTGCTGCCTTTTTCGAGATCGTCGTGGCGGTGCTGATCGACGGCAACCGCCGGCGCTTGCGGCTGCTGCCCTTCAACATGCTGGGCTTTCTGGTGAGCCTGTTTGCCATCTCAGGCGCCGTATGGAGCCTGGTTCTTGACCGCGTGCTCAAGCGCGACATGGTCTGGGACAAAACCATCCGTTATCGCGGAACTCCGGAGGTGACCAAATGATGGCATCAAGTTTTCTCACCTATGCCGCGTTCGCAGTGGTTTGTCTGCTGCTGCTGACCTTGCCATTTGTACCGGCATTTCGCGAATGGCTGCGTCCGACTGATTTGTTGGCGCTGCCGATCTCGGCCAACTACACCAGCGACATCGACCACTTCGCGCGGCGACTGCACGCGGATGCCTTGGCCAAGCTGGGCGATGGCCCGTCCACCGGGTATGAAGACTTCGAGTTTTTGCCGGACCATCCCGACGCAGAGGTTTGGAAGGGTGCCGGTAAACGCTTGATCGCGCGTCGCAACATCGTTAGCAAGGATGCCATTGAGAGCAAGCGGCCGCTGTATGTGCAGGGCGATCTGCAAGCCGGTGCGAAATCTGCGTTTTCAGCCGTCTACGCCACCGGGGACATCGGGCTGGGTGCTGGAAGCGAAATCCATGACTGGGCCCACGCAGATGGCGTGCTGCGTGTGGGTGGCAATGCGATGGCATTGAGGCGCGTGTCTGCCGGCGTGGCCATAGCGCTTGGCAACGACACCTGGTTCGAACGCCTGCATGCACCGTCGCTGTACTTTGGCTCCAACTATGGAACCGGGCCCGCACCTTACTCCGGCACGCCTACAGATGCCAGTTATGCCGACCTGCCGGATGCTGTTCAGCAAACGCCGCTGCTATTTTTGATTCGCGGCAACTGTGCGTTGCCGCCGGACAGCGTTTTCCGTGGCTCGCTGGTGGTCACAGGTTTTCTGACCATCGGCATGGGGACCACAGTTGTTGGTGACATCAAGGCGCGTGAAGGCGTGAGCATGGGGTACGGCGCCGAGGTGCATGGTGCCGTTACCTGTGAAAAGCGTGTGTATGTGTTCAAGCAGGCAAAGGCCTGGGGACCGCTGGTTTCTGAGAGCGATGTGCTGATTGGTGCGGGTGCGGTGATTGGCTTGCCCAACGCGCAGACCACGGTCAGTGCAAACAACATCATTGTGGAAGACGGGGCCACCATTCATGGGACAGTCTGGGCGCATGAAGTCGGAATGGTGAAAGCCGCATGACGTTCAAGCTGAAGATCAAACGCCTCTTGACGGGTTGCGCACTGGCCGCGTGTCTGGGTCATGCGGCTGCTGCAGGTGCCGCACCAGCGCTGGATTTGACGGGTTATGCCGATTCCGGTGGCGCCATTACTGTGCTGCACGGGGGTGATTCTGCCGATCCCTACTTTGCGATGCAGGCCTTGCTGCTGGCGCATGACAACGGCATGACCATCGCGGCACCGGCCGAGAAGTTCGTCAACTGGCTGCTGCCACGCCAAAAGCCGGATGGCACCTTTGACCGGTTTTGCCGGGACGCCGCAAAAAAATGGGCCGCCTGCCAAACTGCCGATGCGGACGACTCGCTGCTGGCCTTGTGGATGCGCCTGATGGACACCATGCCAGACAAGTTGAGTAAAAGTCCGGCTTGGCAGAAAAGCCGGTCAATCGCACAAGCTTCCCTGGCTCATCTGTTTCAGCCCTCGCGCGGCATCTACATGGTGTCGCCGGTGGTGCTGCATGGCCTGTTCATGGACAACCTGGAGGTCTGGTCGCTCAAGGTGCTGGGCCGCCAGCCAGCGCAGCGGGCCGAAGCTGAGAAGCTCGCCACCGCTATTCAAGCCACGTTCTGGAACCCGGTGGACAAACGGTACCTGGTGTCGACCCAGCTCGAGCAGCGCTCGCAGAAGCCAGCCTTCTATCCAGACCACGTGGCGCAGATCTTTCCGCTGTTGGTGGATTTTCCGCTGCTGCCCGCCACCGAGCGTCAGCATTACCGCGCCTGGATGCAAAAGCATCGATCGGACTGGCTGGCGCAGGGCAAGGCCGACTATCCGTGGGGTGTGGTGGCGGTGCTGGCCATGCGGCAAAACGACAAGGCCAGCGCAAGCTGCTGGCTGCGCGAAGCGGGGCCCATGCGGCACTCTGTGCGTTGGGCTGTGACCGACGAGACCGCGTATCAGTTGCTGCTGGCCAGGGGCTTGAGCGCAGCTGGGGCCGGCGCTAACTGCAAATAGGCATCTGCTGCCAGCTTCGTATTTTCAAATTCAAAACAATTTTTCAAAGGAGGTCTCATGCTAAGAATCAGTCCCGTTGGTGCCCTGTTGGGCTTGCTTTTTCCCGCCGCCGCCGCACTGGCGCAAACCCAGACCCAGACCGCTGCGCCGACCCGGGTCGGCGTGGTGCCGGCCCAGCCGGCTGCAGACGGTGCACCGATGCAGCGCAATCTGGAGCTCAGCGCAACCGGACAGAATCTTTCCGGTGGCTTTGGCAACTGGCGCGATGTCACGCTGAAGGGAACCTATGGCTTGCCCTCGCATGTTTTGCAAGGTGAGTTGTCGCAGAATCACCGATTTGGCGTGGACGGCACGTTTGTGGGTCTGAGCGACACCTACACATTCAACGAGGACTGGTTCGGGTCGGTGGCCGTGGGTGCCGGTGATGGCGCCTTTTACCTTCCCAAATTCCGCGTGGATGCAACGCTGTACCGCAAGTTTCTTCCGGGCCGCAATCTGGTCGGCTCTGTCGGTGTGGGCTACTACGATGCGCCTACGGGTTATACCGATAAAAGCGTTTCGCTCGGTGCGGCCTATTATTTTGAAGCGCCGTGGATCCTGGAGGGTGGTGTCCGGATGAACACCAGCAATCCGGGCTCGGTCAAGAGCCAGCAGCAGTTTGTGGCGCTGACCTATGGTCGGGCCAAACAGAACCTGGTGACCGGGCGTTATGGCTGGGGCAGTGAGGGCTACCTGGCGGTTGCCGCCGGTGCCCAACTGGTCAACTTCGACAGCCGCGAAGCCAGTCTCAGCTGGCGCCACTGGTTGAACACCAACACGGGCGTGCTGGTGGGCGTGAACCGCTATGTCAACCCGTCGTACCGCCGCAGTGGCGTGACTGTCGGTATCTTTCACGACTTCTGATCGCCGCGTATGAGCTCCAAAACCATCTCCGTGACCGACGAGGCACGTGAACACGACCGGCATTTTCACGCATCTTTCGCCTTGGTCCAGGAGGCGAGGGCGCGCAATGTGAAGGTGCGCCCGCACCGGGCCATCACGCCGCTCAAGGTCACTCCCTGGCTGCTGGTCCAGGCGATTGTGCTGCCGCTGCTGCTGTGCGGCCTGCTGTGGTGGGCCAAGCCGATGCTGCTCGAGGCCTGGCGCCAGATCATCCTGTTCTGGTCTGCCGGCTTGAACCTGCCCTTCAGCCTGGCCACTCGGCTCAACGAGGCGGGGCAATTCTCACTGGTGTTGTCCAATGTATCCGAAGAAGCGCTGATGCCGGGCACCACGACCCTGATCGTGACCACGGTGGTCACCTTGCTGGGGTTTGTGTTGTCCATGCGCATGCGCGACGCGGCGCTGCCGCTGAAGTACCCGCTGCGCATTGTGTGTGTGGTGCAACTCATCACGCTGGCCTATTTCTGGCTGACGCCTTCCGCCTTTCCCTACAGTGTGGCGCGGCACAGTGAGGAGTTGATGACCATTGGCTACGTGGTGATGCTGGCCACGCCGGTGATGCTGGCGGTGGGTTACTACATCCTGAATCAGGGGCTGTTGGTCAAGCTGTTTCACACGGCCCTGATTTTGCTGTTTCTGGCCATCATGGTGCCGCACCAGGTGCTGGCGCAGGCCTTCATCATGCAACACCTGTCGGTGCTGTTCATGCCGGTGCTCTACATCTGCTTCGGCGCGGTCTTTGATGCGCTGGTGTTTGTGGCGCTGTATTCGTGGGCTGTCAGCAAGGCGCCCATGAATGCCACGCTGTAAGTTGCTTTGCGACAGTCCGGCCGCAGGACTCAGTACCGGACTTTGCAGACTTCCAGTGCGTTGAGCCCGTGGTCGGTGATGACATAGCCGCCGCTGCCATCTTCGTCCAGAAAACCATGCTTGTGCAGCGATGCCACGGTTTTCAGGCCGTGTGCGCGGGTTTTGTGGGGCTGGGCCTGCTTGCGGTCTGACGGCGGCAGGCCGACGATGCGAAAGCCATAACGCGCGTCTTCCAGACACTCGTACTGCTTGTAGGTCAGGATCTTGAGCGGAAGTGCGCCGGTGGTGGTGCCGCTCCATTCAAATTCGGGCGGCGCGAAACTGACCTCAAAAGCGTTGTCTGGCGTCGAGGCCGTCAATGCCTGCGCCAGCTTGGTTTTATTGCGGAATTTGCGCACTGCCGCAAAACCAAGCCATCCCAGCAAAGCCAGAAAAACAAACACAAACACCACCGATTCCACAGCGCGCCTTTCAGTCGATCATTGCCTTGATTATCGGCAAAACCCCCGAGCCTTGTTGGAGACGTCGTCAGCGCTCCCCGATGGACAGCTCGAAGTGAGCGTCGCCCATGTAGCGGTTTGCGCCAAACGCCGCCTGGGTGGCGGCCAGCTCAGCAGCTTCCCATTGGTCGGCCAGCAGTTGTTCGGCCGGGCTCAAGTCCCAGGGTCTGGCATCTTCGCCGTGCGCCTGCAACAGCCGCAGCCAGGCGCGGTAGACCGGCGCGACCAGACGGGCATCGCCCAGGGCGTCTTCGAGCGCCGCGCAAAACCGCTGGGCGGCCGCCTCGCGCTCTGCCGCTGAGAGCTCTTCGCTGTGAAAAATTCTGACGGTGTAGTCCATGGTGCAAGTCTATAACTGTGCATGTGCATCGGCGAGCCCGCAAAAGATTTTCGTTACTCATCTTGCATTCGCGGTGGAGACTTTTGGAAACTGCCTCCGTACCATCGGACTCTTTTGAAGGAACCCTCATGGCACTGCAATCACCTTTCTTCGGCAAGCGCGACAACGAACCCACCAGCCTGCGCCACGGCAGTCCCAACCCCAATCCCTACAGCAATGGCGCTCCGGCTGCCGGCACCGGCGCCGCTCCTGCAGGTGCGCAGGCGACGCCCGTTGCGGCGAACACTGCATCGACCAGCAGCAGTACGCGCGAAGGTGGCAGCAAACTGACGGTGGGACCCAATATCAAGCTCAAAGGTGTTGAGATCACCGACTGCGACACCCTGGTGGTTGAAGGCCTGGTCGAGGCCACGATGGACTCGCGCGTCATCCAGATCGCCGAGCATGGTGCGTTCAAGGGCTCGGCCGAGATCGACATCGCAGAAATTCACGGCGAGTTCGATGGCAACCTCACCGTGCGCCAGAAGCTGGTGATTTACGCCACCGGCAAGGTCACCGGCAAGATCCGTTATGGCAAGCTGGTGATTGAAGAAGGCGGCCAGCTCGCTGGCGAAATTCTCTATGGCGCTGTTGCCGGCACCAAGGCTGCGCTGGTGGGCAAGCCGGGCCTTCAAGTCGCCTGAGCCGCTGACGACTCCGGTCTGAGACGCCCGGAGTTCGCCCGATCCTGAGGCGGGATGGTGTCACCCGCTTGACGGACCGGTGGATGGTGGCGGCGCACAATCGCCTGATGAGCGCTGTCCATTCCCCTTTGCAGGCCCGCATTGTCCACTGGGTGGTTGCGCCCGGTGATGTTGTCGAGGCGGGCGACCTGTTGTTGATTCTGGAAGCCATGAAGATGGAGCAAGAGATCCGGGCCACTGTGAGCGGCCGGGTCGGTGAGTTGCTCCATGCGAGCGACGATCTGGTGGAGGCGGGTGCCCTTCTGACCACCGTTCATGTTGGCTCCACCGGTGCGCCATCGCGCAAGCCCGGGCCTTCTGCAGAAACGGTGCAGACCGCGCTGCGGCCTGACCTGCAACGCGTGCAGGGCCGCCATGACAAGACCAGCGATGCCGCCCGTCCCGAAGCCATGGCCAAACGCCATGCGCTCGGCCTGCGCAGCGCGCGCGAGAATATCGCCGACCTCTGCGATGAGGGCTCTTTCATCGAATACGGCGCGCTGGCGGTGGCGGCCCAGCGCAGCCGCCGCAGTGAGGACGACCTGATTGCCAACACGCCAGCCGACGGCATGGTCACCGGCATCGGCAGCATCAACGGCGCCCTGTTCGGCGCCGGACTCAGCCGGGCGGTGGTGATGGCTTATGACGCTACCGTGCTCGCCGGCACCCAGGGCATGCGCAACCACCAGAAGACCGACCGCATGCTGGGCATCGCGCTGCATAACAAACTGCCGGTGGTGCTGTTCGCAGAGGGCGGTGGTGGCCGGCCCGGCGACACCGACATGCCCATCGTCGCCGGCCTGCATGTCAGCACCTTCGCCAGTTATGCACGCCTGTCAGGCCAGGTGCCGGTGATCGGCATCGTCGCGGGGCGCTGTTTTGCCGGCAATGCGGCGCTGCTGGGCTGCAGTGACGTGATCATTGGAACAAAGGGCAGCAACATCGGCATGGGCGGGCCAGCGATGGTGGAGGGCGGTGGCCTGGGCGTGTTCACGCCGGAACAGATCGGCCCCAGCAAGGTGCAGCACGGCAATGGCGTGATTGATGTGCTGGTTGATGATGAAGCGCAGGCGGTTGCAGTGGCGCGGCATTACCTGTCTTTTTTCCAGGGCTCACTCGCTGATTGGGCGGCGCCCGATGTCACCAGCCTGCGTGACGCAGTGCCGGAAAACCGTTTGCGGGTGTATGACACGCTCACGGTGCTGCGCAGCGTGGTGGACCAGGGTAGCCTGCTGCCCATGCGCGGTGGTTTCGGTGTAGGCATCCACACCGCGCTGGCGCGCATCGAGGGGCGTGCCGTCGGCATCCTCGCCAACAACCCGCAACATCTGGGCGGCGCGATTGATGCTGATGCCGCCGACAAGGCCGCGCGTTTCATGCAGTTGTGCAACACCCATGGCTTGCCACTCGTGAGTTTTGTCGACACACCCGGCTTCATGGTCGGCCCCGAGATGGAGACGCAGGCGCAGGTGCGCCATGTCAGTCGCCTGTTTGTGGTGGCCGCAGCCTTGCGCGTGCCATTTTTCAGCGTGGTGCTGCGCAAGGGTTACGGCCTGGGTGCCATGGCCATGACGGCTGGCGGCTTTCATTCGCCGATGTTCACAGTCGCCTGGCCGACCGGCGAGTTCGGCGCAATGGGCCTCGAAGGCGCGGTCAAACTCGGCTACCGCAAGGAGTTGGAGGCGATACCGGATGGCCCCGAGCGTGATGCCCTGTATGACAGTCTCGTGGCGCGTCAGTATGAAAGCGGCAGCGCCCTCAACATGGCGGCCACGCTGGAGATTGATGCGGTGATCGACCCGGCGCAGACCCGTGCCTGGCTGGTGAGCGGCCTGCTGTCGGCGCGTGTGCGCCCCGACGGCGGGACGCGGTTTGTGGACCCCTGGTAAGCGCCAGATGACTGGTTTTCATGATCAAAATGGCCTCTCGCCCATGCCAGTTGGGCGTAAGTAGCTACAAAATGTATAGCGCGGTTTGGCTAAAACAGGCGAAACAGCAGCGGCAGCAGCAGTGAAGCCAGCACCACCTGCAGACCCAGCGCCAGACCTGCGTAGGCCCCGGCGTCGGCGTTGACCTGCATCGCGCGCGCCGCGCCTATGCCGTGCGACACCGTGCCCAGCGCAAAACCGCGTGCGGCCCAGCCGGCCGCGTCGAGCCGAATGCGGCACAGATCGAACAGATACTTTCCGGCCACTGCGCCGACCAGGCCAGTCAGCACTGCAAACACGGCGGCCAGCGCCGGAATACCGCCAACTTTTTCGGCAATACCCATGGCCACCGGCGCCGTCACCGACTTGGGTGCCAGCGACAGCAGGACCTCAGGCGGCAAACCGACGGCCCAGCCCAGAGCCACAGCCGAAACGCTGCTTGCTGCGCCGCCGGCCAGCGCTGCCAGCAACAGCCGGCCCCAGCGCGCGCGCAACTCGGCCCGCCGCTGCCACAGCGGCCAGGCCAGCGCCACCACGGCCGGTCCGAGCAGGAAGTGAATGAACTGCGCACCGGCGAAGTAGGTCGGGTACGGCACGTCGGTGGCCAGCAGCACCGCGGCAATCGTCAGCACCGTCCAGAACACCGGGTTCGCCCAAGGCGCCTGTTGCAGTCGCGCGTAAGCCGCCTGGGCCAGCACATAAACCACCAGGGTCGCCGTCAGGCCGAACAGCGGCGTGGCAGAAAGATAAACCCAGAGCTCAACGAACTTCGGCATCGCGCGTGCGTCCCAGGAAGCTGAGCACCAACGCCGTCACCACCAGGCCGATGAGTGTTGACAAAACAATCACCAGCAGCAGGCGGCCGCCGTATTCAGCAATCAATGACAAATGCGTCATGACGCCGACCCCAACCGGCACAAACAGCAGCGACAGATGGGCGAGCAAGAAGTCGGCGCAGGCCGCGACCGGCTCGCGTACCAGCGGCCAGTTCAGCGCCAGCAGCAGCAGGATCATGCCGACCACCGGGCCAGGAAAGGGCAGGGACAGCGCGCGCGACAGCAGCTCACCGAGGGACTGCAGCAGCAGCAGCCAGGCCAGGCCGCGCAGACCTGTCATGGCGACTGCAGCCTTTGTCTGTCATTGCGGAGCCGGACTCGCGCTACGCCCGTGCAGGTCGCTGGACCGTGGAGCAAGGCCGATGCCGGGCCTGCGTTATGCACGTTCCGCCGCATCGCGCTTCGGCCCGGCCCCGCAATCCATGCCACACCGGACCGGTGGTGGCTCATGCAGCATGGATCCCGGATCGAGTCCGGGATGACGACGAAGGCAAACGCGGGCTTCGAAGCGCGACCGAAGCAGCCATGCTCAGAACCTCGGAAGATCCGGATGCGCGATCTGCCCGCCGCGCACCAGCATCTTGCCGTACTCGGCGCAGCGCTGCAGCGTCGGGATCACCTTGCCGGGATTGAGCAGGCCCTGCGGGTCGAAGGCACGCTTGACGCCGAACATCTGCTCGTTCTCAGCCGCTGAAAACTGCACACACATGGAGTTGAGTTTTTCGACACCGACGCCGTGTTCGCCGGTCACGGTACCGCCCATGGCCACACTGGTTTCCAGGATGTCAGCGCCGAACAGCTCGCAGCGGTGCAACTGGTCGGCGTCGTTGGCGTCAAACAAAATCAAGGGGTGCAGGTTGCCGTCGCCGGCATGAAACACATTGGCGCAGCGCAGGCCGTACTTGATTTCCATCTGCTGAATCGCCAGCAGGATATCGGCCAGGCGCTTGCGCGGAATCGTCGAGTCCATACACATGTAGTCGGGGCTGATCCGGCCAGACGCCGGGAAGGCGTTCTTGCGGCCGCTCCAGAAGCGCAGGCGCTCGGCCTCGTTCTGGCTGACCGCAATCGCGGTGGCGCCGCAACTGCGCAGTACCGCGCTCATGCGGCCGATTTCCTCCTCGACTTCCTCCAGCGTGCCATCGCTTTCGCAGAGCAAAATCGCTTCGGCGCTGAGGTCGTAGCCCGCATGTACAAAGTCCTCCACCGCCGCCGTCATGGGTTTGTCCATCATTTCCAGCCCGGCAGGAATGATGCCGGCCGCAATCACCGCGGCGACGGCATCGCCGGCCTTGCGCAGGTCGTCGAAGCTGGCCATGATGCAGCGCGCAAGCATCGGCTTGGGCACCAGCTTGACGGTGACCTCGGTGGTGACAGCCAGCATGCCTTCGCTGCCGACCAGCACCGCCAGCAGGTCGTAGCCAGCGCCGTCGAGCGCATCGCTGCCGAACTCGACGGCTTCGCCCTCTACCGTGAAGCCGCGCACCTTGAGCACGTTGTGCAGGGTCAGGCCGTATTTGAGGCAATGCACGCCGCCGGAGTTTTCGGCGACGTTGCCGCCGATGGTGCAGGCGATCTGACTGGACGGGTCCGGGGCGTAATACAGGCCCAGCGGTGCGGCGGCCTCGCTGATGGCCAGGTTGCGCACACCGCCCTGGACCACGGCCGTGCGGCTGGCCGCGTCCATCTTGAGAATCTTGTTGAACTTGGCCAGCGAGAGCGTCACGCCCAGTTTGTGCGGCATGGCGCCGCCGGACAGGCCGGTGCCGGCGCCGCGCGCCACCACCGGCACGTCCAGCGCGTGGCAGGTTCGCAGCACCGCCTGCACCTGGTCATAGGTCTCGGGCAGGGCGACCACCAGCGGGCGCTGGCGATAGGCGGTCAGGCCGTCGCATTCATAAGGCGTGGTGTCT
The DNA here is from genome assembly GCF_043778355.1 of Polaromonas sp. Lineage (GTDB taxonomy): Bacteria > Pseudomonadota > Gammaproteobacteria > Burkholderiales > Burkholderiaceae_C > Polaromonas. The sequence continues at coordinate 24,591 of NZ_JAYWHI010000062.1, read as the reverse complement.
TCGCTGTTCCAGAGCAGGGCATGGGCCGGCAGCACGGCTTGCAGGGCCTTGACCACCTCGGCCTGGCGCGTCGCGCGTTCGAGCTGTTGCTGCTGCAGGGTGTCCAGAGGTGCGTTCATGGTCGGGCTCGCGGGTAAGGGGTTTTGGCCACTTTAATGCAAAGCGCGGGTTGCCGGTGTGAAGAAAATGCAGGCTGGCCGTGAAAATCAGAATGCTATCAAATATGTAGCTGTTCACGACCGACCGACATGGGTTAGAGGCCAAAAAGGTTTAAAAAACCAGGTATTCAACTCACCGAACTTTTCAGCCAGTCGGCAAAGGCCGCGCATTCCCAGCGGTCCATCATGCCGGTGCGCCAGCACAGGTAGTGGGCATGCGGGCTGGGCACGTTGCGCTCATAGAGGCGCACCAGCGCCCCATTGTCGAGCCAGGGTGCACCCAGCTTGAGCCGCACCAGCGCCACCCCCATGCCTGCCGCGGCCGCGTCGCACATCAGGCCGATGTCGTTGAACTGCGAACCGTCCACCGGCTCGGGCCAGTCCAGCGCGTGCGCGGCAAACCAGGTGCGCCAGGGCTCCAGCGGCGAGCGCAGCATCGCCTCGCCGTCGAGGTCCTCCGGCGCCTCGAAGGGCCCGTGCTCGCGCACATAGGCCGGGGAGGCCAGCGGCGTGACCTCGTCCTTCATCAGGCAGACATGTTCGACGTCGGCGTAACGGCCGGTGCCGAAACGCACCACGAGGTCCGCGTCCTCGGCGACCACGTCCAGCAGGGGAATCGACACCTGCAGGGTCAGGTCGATCTCGGGGTAGGCATCGGTGAACTGGCGCAGGCGCGGGATCAGGATGGAGCGCGCAAAGGTCGGCGTGACGGCGATACGCAGCTTGCGTTTGCCTGGCGTGCCGCTCTGGCCGGCCGTGCCCGGAAATTTCTGCAGAATGGCAATGCCTTCGCGCACATGGGCCAGGTACTCGCTGCCCTCGGTGGTGAGCGAGAAATCGGCCCGGCCGAACAGCTTGGTGCCGATGATCTGCTCCAGCTGCTTGACCCGGTGGCTGACCGCGCTGGGCGTGACGTTGAGTTCCTCGGCCGCCTGCGTCACGCTGCGCAGCCGCGCCAACGTTTCAAAGGTCAGCAGGCACTGGATGGGGGGAATGCGGGCGGCGGTCATCTGCCTACCCTGTCATTGCGGGCCTGACCCGCAATCCATGCTGCGCAAAACTGGGGCGGTGGCTCCTGTGGCATGGATCCCGGATCAAGTCCGGGATGACAGGACTGGGGGTCATTTAAAGATAACTGTCTTGTGGCCGTTGAGTAAAACCCGGTGCTCGCTGTGCCAAAGCACTGCGCGCGCCAGCACCTGGCTTTCGGTGTCGCGCCCCATGGCGGTCAGGGCTTCCACGGTTTTGCTGTGGTCGGCGCGTGCCACGTCCTGCTCGATGATCGGACCTTCGTCGAGATCGGCAGTCACGTAGTGCGCCGTGGCACCTATCAATTTGACGCCGCGCGCATGGGCCTGGTAGTAGGGCTTGGCGCCCTTGAAGCTCGGCAAAAACGAATGGTGGATGTTGATGGCGCGGCCGGCCAGCTTGCGGCACAGGTCGTCGCTGAGGATCTGCATGTAACGCGCCAGCACCACGAGTTCGGCACCTTCGGCCTCGATGATGTCGAACTGGCGTTTCTCGGCCTCGGCCTTGGTCGCCGCCGTCACCGGGATGTGGTGAAAGGGCACGTTGTAGCTGGCTGCGAGCTGGTAGAAGTCGCGGTGGTTGGAGATGATGGCGCGTATGTCCAGCGGCAGCAGGCCGGACTTCCAGCGGAACAGCAGGTCGTTCAGGCAGTGGCCTTCCTTGCTGACCAGCAACACCGTGCGCATCGGTTGTGTGGCCTGGTGCAGGCTCCAGGACATGCCAAACTGCGTGCCCAGCACCGCCAGTTGTTCCTTGAGCGCCTCAAAGGGCAGCTGGCTGCAGCCGAAGCTGACACGCATGAAAAACAGGCCGGTGGCATCGGCGGCCGCGTCGCCTTGCTTGTCGTCACTGAACTGTGCCGCTTCGAGGATGTTGCCGCCGCGCTCGAACAAAAAACCGGACACTGCGTGGACAATGCCCGGACGATCCGGGCAGGACAGGTTGAGGATATAGGTAGGGCTCATGGAGGAATTGTCGCAGGAGCGGCACTGCCCTGCTGCAGCCCGGCTCTAGCAGTGCCAGAATGCAGATGACGCCCCGGCACGCATGTTTAGTCAACGCAGGAGAATTTTGATGGCTTACCCCGATTTCAACATGGACCACCAGTGGCTGCCGTTCACGCCGAACCGCAGTTTCAAGAAGGAACCGCGCGTGTTTGTCGCGGCCGACGGCATGTTTTTCACCACCCACGATGGCAAGCAGGTGCTCGACGGCATCTCCAGCCTGTGGTGCGTGGGGGCGGGCCACAACCGCAAGCCGATCAACGAGGCCATCAAGAAGCAGCTCGACACCTTGGACTACGCCACCGCCTTCCAGGCCAGCAACGACCAGGCGTTTCAGGCCGCCGAGATGATTGCCGCCATGGCCCCTGGCGATTTGAACCAGGTGCTGTTCTGCAACTCGGGATCGGAGGCGGCCGACACCTCGCTGAAAGTCGCGCTGGCCTACCACCGGGCGCGCGGCGAAGGCCACCGCAATGTGTTCATCGGACGCGAAAAGGGTTACCACGGCGTCGGGTTCGGCGGCATGAGTGTGGGCGGCATCCCGGCCAACCGCAAGGTCTACGGCGCGGCCCTGCTGCCGCGTGTGGACCACATGCGTTTTATCCATGATCCGGTCAAACACGCCTACATCCACGGCGCCGAACCGGTCTGGGAACAGGACCTGCTGCTCGAGCTTGAAAACCGTATCCTGCCGCTGCACGACCCGAGCAATATCGCGGCGGTGATTGTCGAGCCGGTCGCCGGCAGCGCCGGCTGGTATTTGCCACCCAGCGGTTACCTCAAGCGCCTGCGCGAGATCTGCGACAAACACGGCATCCTGCTGATTTTTGACGAGGTGATCACCGGCTTCGGCCGCATGGGTACCAATTTCGGCGCCGACTACTACGGCGTGGTGCCCGACATGCTGAACTTCGCCAAGGCCGTGACCAACGGCGTGATCCCGCTGGGCGGCGTGATCTGCACCGATCGCATCTACAACACCATGATGGAAGCCAATGCCGGCAGCCCGGCGCATGCCATCGAGTTTTTCCATGGCTACACCTACTCGGGTCATCCGGTGGCCTGCGCGGCGGCCATGGCCACGCTGTCGCTGTTCCGGCAAGAAAAGCTGTTCGAGCGCGCCGGGCAAATGGGGGTGGTGCTCGGCGACGCCGTACACAGCGGCTTCAAGGGACTGCCCAATGTGATTGGCATCCGCAGCCTCGGCCTGGCCGCCGCAGTGGAGCTGTCGTCGATGGCCGGTTCGCCCGGCAAACGTGCCTACGACATTTTCATGGACTGCTTCCGCAGCGGTGTGCTGGTGCGGCCGGCCGGCGAAAACATCGTGATCTGCCCGCCCTACATCGTCGAAAAAGAACATGTGGAGCGCATCGTCAGCGTGGTGGCCGACGCGATCAAAAAGAACGCTTGAGCACCCCAGAGCTGGTCATTGCGGGCAGAGCCTGTCCAGGACTTGATCCGGAAACCCGCAATCCATGCCCCCCGCGTGTTGCGGCAGTGCTTGCTTGAAGCTGGATCCCGGATCAAGTCCGGGATGACAAACTTTCCTCAGGGCGGCTTGAGTCTGTCCCTCAAACCCGCGCAATAGTCTTTTTCTGGCACGGCCGGCGTGGTCCAGACCACGTCGAAGGCCGGCGCCTTGCCGGCGTCCGGGCCTGTGTCGGATGCGGCCGGCGGCGGGCCAGCGCGCAGCAACACGGCCTTGACGGTCAAACCGTCGGGCAGGTGTTGCGGCACACCGAGCTCGCGGTTCACATGGCCGCTGCCGGCCAGCAGCACCACTGTCTTGCCGGGCAGCGCCGCCTGTCGGATCGTCCGGGCCATGCTGATGTCACGCGCCACCTGAATACGTGTCATCGGTGAAATCTGGCTCTCCGGCAGCAGGTCGCAGTGGCCCGCGCGTATCGATTGCTGCTGGGTTTTCAGTGCAGGGCCCGGCAGCCGGGAATCGAGTTGTATGTCGGCCATGGCGCTGCGCATCTGCGCCGCCGGCAGGTTGGCGCCCAGCACCGGCACGCCGGCCTTGACGGCGACCATCACCGCTGGCCCGTAGGCGGTCCAGGGCCAGCTTTTGTTGTTCCAGCCCAGCGCTTCCTGCACCTGCAGTTGCGTGCTGTTGGACCTGAGCGCGGCGGTACTGCGGCCGGCGTCGGCCATCTCCAGCGCGAGCGCACCGAGCTTGCCGTCCACCGCCAGCCGCGCCACCACATGCTGGTGAATGTGCTGGTGTTCGGCGGCGTCGTGTTGTTCGCCCAGCAAGATCACGTCGGCTGGCAACAGGGCGTCGGTACGCACGGTGATGTCGTTGGGTGCTTCGGGAAACAGCCGGCGGCCAGCAGCAGTATCAGTACGGTCAGGCAGCGGCGCGCGGCGGGGCGGGGAGTGTTCTGGCAGTTCATACTAGGAGCATCGTAAAGCCAAGCGGCTGGTTGTCCAGTTGCCCCCGTTCATTTCCCTGTTTGCCTTGTTGATGCCCGTCAAGCCTTTCCACATTGCCTGGACCCTGCTGTTGGCGCTGGCCGCCGCCGGCCTCTGTGTTTACCTGCGCACACCCCTGCCCTGGATGATCGGGCCGCTGCTGGCGACGGCCTGCGCCTCGGTGGCCGGTGCGCCAACGCGCAGTTGGCCGCCGCTGGGCAACCTCGGCCAGTGGGTGATCGCCATCGCGCTGGGGCTTTATTTCACGCCGCAAGTCATGGCGCTGGTGGCCAGCCTGTGGTGGGCCATAACGCTGGCGATTGTCTGGGCCCTGGTGCTGGGGCTGGCGTTTGGCGCCTGGCTGCACCGCGTCAATGCGCAGTCCATGCCCGAGGTGGCGCCGGCGGCGATGCGGGCCACCAGTTATTTTGCGGGTGCGATTGGCGGGGCGTCGGAGATGACCTTGCTGGCCGAACGCGCCCATGCGCGCACCGACCTGGTCGCGGCGTCACACGGGCTGCGCCTGCTGCTGGTCACCGTGACGGTGCCCTTTGCCATGCAGTTCAGCGGCCTGCATGGCCTGGACCTGAACCCGCCGGTACTGCGCGCGGTGCAGTGGCCGGGTTTTGCGGGGCTGGCGCTGGTCACTGCCCTGGGCGCCTGGGCCATGCAGCGGCTGGGGCGCACCAATCCCTGGTTCATGGGCCCCCTGCTGGTGTCCATGGCGCTGACGATGGCGGGTGTGTTTCTGTCGGGCATTCCGCCCTGGCTGACCAACGGCGCGCAACTGCTGATTGCGGTGAGTCTCGGCGTACGGTTTTCGAGGGCGTTTTTGCATGCGGCGCCGCGCTGGCTGCTGTCGGTGGCAGCGGGCACGCTGGGAATGATCGCACTGTGTGGCGGCTTTGCGTGGCTGCTGACCTTCGCGACCCGCTTGCCGCTAGCGACGCTGATTCTGGGCACTTCGCCGGGAGGCATTGCCGAGATGGCCATCACCGCCAAGGTGTTGCAACTCGGGGTGCCGGTGGTGACGGCGTTTCAGGTGTGCCGGCTGATGGCAGTGCTGGTGCTGGTGGCGCCGCTGTACCGCTGGTTCTACCCGGCCGCTGCGTCTTCAGCGGGCAGGACGGGCGCCTAGCGGAAGGTAGAACATGTCCACAGAACCAGACCTTGATGCATTGACGTGATCAAAGGAGCCCAAGCAATGGAGCAGATCAGCCCTTCCTTGGAGGCAACAGACGGTCGTATATTTCTTTGATAACGAAATAGCATTCGCAGGTGTGCTTTTCCAAGCCAACGCGATCGAGCGATGTGATATGGCCTCGCGAAGTGTTTAACAATCCATCATGTCGGAACTGGAATACGCTGTCTGTGACGCTTTCACGTCTTACGCCAAGCATGTTGGCGATTTCCTCCTGCGTCATACTCAGATGGGCGCCATCGAATCGGTCAAAACTCATCAGCAAAAAGCGAGCAACTTGCTGTTTGATACTGTGGTGGCGATTGCATACGGAGTTTTGTGACATTTGCGTCAGTAATGCTTGTGTGAAGCGAAGCATCAATTCGCGCACCGATTTGCTTTGCTCGAACTCGGCTTTTAAAAACGCTGCTTTTAAGCGAAAGAATCCGCCTGCGCTTCGAACAACCGCTTGGTTGGTAGTAATACCGGCTCCCATGAAAGCCGAAATTCCATAGAGGCCTTCATTGCCGATCACTGCAACTTCAGCCAATTTGCCATCTTTCATCAGGTGCCGCAGAGAAATAGTAGAGTTGAGCGGGAAAAATGCATAACGCAGACTTGTTCCGGTCTCTTGCAGCACCTGTCCGACAGGAAGATCTACCCATTCAAGGTGCGGTTCCCAACGCTTTAAATCGTCATCAGCCAAAGCAACAAGGATTCGATTTTTGCATGTCATGCGGGCATTTAAAAAGTGTGTTGAAGGAGGCAAATCATGACCGGCGCCGCATGTGTGTATTTGTAAACACACACCCAATCTAACCGTTCACCCCTCGAAACTATGTGCGCTACCGTACAGTTGCCTGAATAAGTGTCGTGATTAATTGCCGTCGTTTATCTGCTTGGATGGTCGAATTGTTCCCGGCGTATCTAACGACAGCAGCAGTTCATCCTGAAGCTGGTTGCTTGCTTGGCGCAATGCACCAGCCGTATCCAGCACTTCAATCCAGTGCGCGGAAGGCCTTGCACACAAATAGTTGCGCGCTTGCTTCAATGAATAGGTGGGAATAAATAGGCGGCCCCCCTGGCTGAGCCGGTGCCGCCGTTTCAAGCCAGCCCGCGACCCCATGGATAAGCTGCGTCTGGAAGGACTGGATCTGAAGCAGCCGCGGCAATCGCGGCCCGCATCTCCGACGTACAGCTAAAGTTCTCGCCGATCTAAATCGCTGTTTCGACCTTGTCGGCGATACGGGCGCACCCTGGCAGGTCGTCGGCGAGTACAGGCTCTTCGATCCTCTCAAGCCCTGCATCATCCAGTGCACATCCTGGGCGCCATAGAGACTCGCGCTGCTACGCCGTTACCGATAGTTCGGAATGAAGGGGCTCAAGGGCGTGACTCTCGGCGGCCTGGATATGGCGTGTTGGATACATGGGCACGTGCCCGGGAGCCGACTGCAAGGGCACCTGGGACAGAACTTAGGCCGTTACGGGCCTCTATCGCTGCGGAACGTTCACCAGCGTCAAGCAGCTCGTGGAGCGCGTCGATCAGTTCGCCACGCACCACAACGCCAACAGCCAACCGTTCAAACGGACAGCCACCGCACTTCGATCCTGGAGAAGTTGCGTCGACTTTGCTCACGTACCAGCGGGCAGGGCCGGCGACTAGTGCAGCGAGACCGGGGTGTGCGCCAGCTCGGCGTAACCCTCCAGCGTGTCCTCGATCTCTTCCTGGGTCGGCGTGTTTTTCTGCCAGCCGTTCAGGCGCTGCTGGAACATCTCGGCCCAAGAGCCGTCGAGGTAGACCTCTTTGCCGGAGCGTTTGTCGACAATTTCAAAACCATGGCGGGCCAGTTCGGGCACGGCAGGCGCTGGCGCGGATTCCGCCGGCGCGTTGGCGTGGATCTGCACCACCACAAATGATTCGGAGTCGTAGAGCATGTGCATAGAGCTTGGGTCCTTGTCCATCAGATAGCAACGAACGGGCCAAGTTCAAGGGCAACAGGGTAAATCCGCAGGAGTGTGTGAAAAGTCGCGAATTCCCTGGCCGAACGCGTTCAAGGCGGTTTTTCGGCGACCCGCAATTGCTGGTCCACAAAATCGCCGTTCTGCTGGGTGATGCGGGTGCGCACCGGCAGCCAGCCGATCGCCGGGGCGAGCCAGACCTCCACGGTCTGGTCATAGTCGCGTTGCGGCTTGCGTGTGAGTTTGATGGTGCTGAACTCACCTGCCGGCAGATTCAGCTTTTGCTCGGCTTCGACGACAAAGGTCCAGGTGTCAGCGCTCGTCGGGCCGGCGGTGTACAGCGATACGCTGCTGCCGACCGGGTACTTGGCCGGGTCCCCAGCCAGCAAGCTCGCGAGTTGTATAAAAACACTGACGCGATCCTGCGCACCGGGCAGCCACGGCACGTCGGGCGAGTTGGCGCTGAATGTGATCTTGCCTTTGTCGGGCTGAAAATGTGCCGCACGTTCGCTGCGCGACTTGTCGAGAAAACGGGTGGGCGCCAGCCCACCGCCGGTGATCTGGCCGCTGCTGGCCATGGACCGCTCGCCCAGTCCAAAAGCCCCGACCACCATGCTGGCCCGGTAGCCTTCGCCGTCCTGCAGCCAGTCGAGCTGGGCCGAGGCGTGGTAGTCCATGTTTCTGGAGCGGCCGGTCATGCCGTATTTGAGGCGCATGGACCCGGGAATGGTCAGCGCGCCGGCGGAGGCCACCGGCGTTGCGGGCGCTGCCTCGGCGGCTGGCGGGCTGGGCTCGGGCGCCGGTGGGGGTGCGGGCGGCGTGCTCGCCACGGTCGGTTCAGGTGCCGGGGGTGCTATTGATTCAATAGCTGCTGGCGCTTGTTGGGAAAGGGCTGGCGCCGTGTTTGGTTGCAAACGTGGCGCGACTGGGGCGGCTCGCCGAGCCGGTGGCGGCGGGGTTGCCAAGGGGACCATCGGGCTCGGCGGCTTGATTTCTATGCTGCGCGTGATCAGGGGGCGCAGCTGGAGGGGTGCTTCGGCGTGCATGCCCCAATGGGCCGGTGCGGCTTGCAGCAGCAACACATGGGCGAGCACCACCACAGCCGTCAGCACCAGCAGCGGGCGCCGCGGCGGCGCTGCGGTGTGCTGTGCTGTCAGCGCGTTCATGGCTCTGTGTAGCCCAGGTCGCTGCTGAGCTGTCGCGCCGCAGCCAACAGGGGGCGCGCCACCGCGCCGTCCCAGGCGGTGTCGAACGTGGCCACCGATCCCATACTCACCACGCCCAGCACCAGGTGGCCATCGGCGTCGAACACCGGTGCGCAAAAACCGGCGACACCGGGCAGCAGCGTGTCCACCACCCGCGCCAGGCCACGGCGCCGGACCTCGTCGAGCACGGCCGCGACGTCGGCCATGGTTTTAGGCACATCCTTGCGGGTCAGCTTTTGCAGGCGGGTCAGCTCATCCTTCAGCAAGGGCGGCAGGCGGTCGTGGGACTGGTGGCTGTTGCTCGCTGCAGAACGCTTGCGGCCGCCTGCCGGCTGCGCCATGAAGGCAGAAAAACACAAACCGGTGGCCGAAGACAGCAGCGGCATCACGTCGCCCAGGCGCAAATTGACGGTGATGGCCTGCGGCGACTCTTCCCAGTGCACGATGGTCGGCCCCTGGTTGCCCCAGACGGCGAGTGCCAGGGTCTGGCCGATTTGCTCCATCAGCGGCGCCATGCGCGGGCGCGCGAGTTTGACGCTGTCCAGCCGCGACAGCGAGGCCAGGCCCAGCTTGAGTGCGGCCGGGCCCAGGTCATATCGGGTGGTGCCCGCGTCCTGCGTCACCAGTTCAAGGCGCTGGAAGCTCACCAGGTAGCGGTGTGCCTTGGCGGCGCTCATGCCGGCAGCCGAGGCGAGGTCGCGCAACATCAGCGGGCCGGGCGAGGCGCCCAGCACCTGCAGCAGGCTGAAGCCGACCTCCACCGACTGAATGCCGGCGCGTTGCGCGGGCAGACTGGGGGATGGTGTATCGGGGGTGGTTTTGCGCGCTTTCATGGAATTCGACTAAAATTGAAAATTACATTTAGGTAAATTGATTTCACTTATCGTAACTCCAATCCCTCGCCGCGATGCGTCGTCGTGCGCCCGATAACTCCAAAGGACACCCATGAAACTCGCAAGCTACAAAGACGGCTCCCGTGACGGCCAGTTGGTGGTCGTTTCGCGCGACCTGACGACAGCCCATTATGCGACGGGCATCGCCAGCAAACTGCAGCAGGTGCTTGACGACTGGGGCTTTCTGTCGCCGCAACTGCAGGACCTGTACGACACGCTGAACAACGGCAAGGCACGCCACGCCTTCCCGTTTGACCCTACGCAATGCATGGCGCCGCTGCCGCGTGCCTACCAGTGGGCCGACGGTTCGGCCTACATCAACCATGTGGAGCTGGTGCGCAAGGCGCGCGAGTCCGAGGTGCCGGGCAGCTTCTACAAGGACCCGCTGATGTACCAGGGCGGCAGCGACGACTTCATCGGCCCCTGCGACGACGTGGTTTGCCCCAGCGAAGACTACGGCATCGACTTCGAGGCCGAGGTGGCGGTGATCACCGGCGACGTGGCCATGCAGAGCACACCCGATCAGGCGCTTGAAGGCATCCGCCTGGTGATGCTGGCCAATGATGTGAGCCTGCGGAACCTGATTCCGAACGAACTGGCCAAGGGTTTCGGTTTTTTCCAGAGCAAGCCAGCCACGGCCTTCAGCCCGGTGGCGGTGACGCTGGACGAACTCGGTGACGCCTGGGACCAGGGGCGTATCAACCTGACCATGCAAAGCACCTGGAACGGCCGCAAGGTCGGCATGTGTGACGCCGGTCCGGAAATGACTTTCCATTTCGGCCAGTTGATTGCCCACATCTGCAAAACGCGCAATGTGCGCGCCGGCTCCATCATCGGCTCGGGCACCGTCAGCAACAAGGGTGTCGAGGCCCAGGGCAAAACCGACTGGCCCAAGGGCTACAGTTGCATCGCCGAAAAGCGCGCCATCGAAACCATCCAGGACGGCAAGCCTTCGACCGAATTCATGAAGTTCGGCGACACCATCCGGATTGAAATGAAGGGCAAGGATGGCGAGCTGGTGTTCGGCGCGATTGACCAGAAAATTGTTGCGGCCGCGCTGGCCAAATAAGGCTGCTCAGCCTGCGGCGCGGGTCTGTGTGATGAACAGCTGGATGCCGCGCAGAAACATCTCGACCGAAATCGCCACCAGGATCAGGCCCATCAGGCGTTCAAACGCCATCACCAGGCGGTCCCCCAAGACCCGCTGGATGCGCTCGGCCAGCACCAGCACCACGGCACAGACGGCCATGGTCACACACAACGCCGCCACCCACTCCATGCGCCGGGCCGGCGCCTGCGAGACCAGCAGCAGCACCGTGGCCAGCGCCGACGGCCCGGCCAGCGCGGGAATGGCCAGCGGGACGATCAGCGGCTCGCCCTGCAGCGGCTCCGCAACCGGATGGCCGCCAGGGAAAATCATGCGCAGTGCGATCAGGAACAGGATCACTGCGCCGGCGATCTGCAGTGACAGCTCGCTCAGGTTCATCACGCGCAGGAAACTGTCGCCGACAAACATGAAAGCCAGCAGCAACAAAAAGGCGATCAGCACCTCGCGCAGAATCACAAACGCACGTCGCTCCGGCGCCACGTTGCGCAGGGCGTTGGCAAAAATCGGGATATTGCCCAGCGGATCGGTGATCAGCAGCAGCAAAATCGTCGCCGAGACAAAGGTGTAAGTCATGACAAAACAGGCCCCCACGGTCGTTCACTCCCACGCGCCGCTTGTACTGAGCCTGTTGAAGGATAAGCCCCGAGGGGGCCGTCGCTTGCTCGGGGCAGCCCTTCGCTGGGCAGTAGCGTACTCACCGGTCCAGCCTCATGACGCATAAATCGCTTTCAGGTCCCTGAAGCCCTTGATCTCCAGCGGATTGCCGAAAGGGTCGCAGAAAAACATGGTCCACTGCTCGCCCGGCTGGCCTTCAAAGCGTACCTGTGGCGCAAACAGGAAGTCGGTGCCGGCCGCTTGCAGCCGCTCTGCCATGGCCTGCCAGTCGGTCAGGCCCAGCACCAGCCCGAAGTGCGGCATCGGCACCAGAATGTCGCCCACATGGCCGGTGCGTTCGGTTTTGAACGGCGTGCCCAGGTGCAGCGAAAGCTGGTGGCCCATGAAATCAAAATCGACCCAGGTGTCGGTACTGCGGCCTTCGGTGCAGCCCAGTACATCGCCATAAAAATGGCGGGCCTGGTCGAGGTCGGTGACGTTAAAGGCAAAGTGAAACAGGCTTTTCATGGCTGGAGCTTATCAAAGGCGCATGCAGGTGCAGGGCGATCCCTGATTCCCCGAGGTGGCTGTTCGCGGCATGATGGCTGCATGACATCTGACTACACCGCCTACACCACACTTTCCATCACCCGGCGCGGCCCTCTGGTGGAGGGTATCGGCTGCGTGCTCGACATCCAGATGAAAGCCCTCAACGGCAAGCTGCCAACGGCAGGCCATGCCGGCCACCGTGAACTCGCGCAGATCTGGCGCGATGTGGGTAGCGATGACTCGGTGCGCTGCGCCGTGTTGCGCGGCGAGGGGCTGGGTTTTTCCGGCGGCGGCGACCTGTCGCTGGTGCAGGACATGGCCGACGACTTTGAAACCCGCACCCGCGTCTGGAAGGAAGCGCGTGATCTGGTCTACAACGTCATCAACTGCGACAAACCGATTGTCAGCGCGCTGCACGGGCCGGCCGTTGGCGCCGGGCTGGTGGCGGGCCTGCTGGCCGATATCTCCATCGCCGCGAAAAGCGCAAAGATTGTGGACGGCCACACCCGGCTCGGCGTGGCCGCTGGCGACCATGCCGCGATTGTCTGGCCGCTGCTGTGCGGCATGGCCAAGGCCAAGTACTACCTGATGCTCTGTGAGCCGATCAGCGGCGAAGAGGCCGAACGTATTGGTCTGGTGTCGCTGGCGGTCGACGACGACGCGCTGTTGCCCAAAGCCTATGAGGTGGCCGACCGGCTGGCCAATGGTTCACAAACCGCAATCAGCTGGACCAAGTACGCGCTCAACAACTGGCTGCGCCAGGCCGGGCCGGCTTTCGACGCGTCGCTGGCGCTGGAGTTCATGGGTTTTGCCGGACCGGATGTGCGCGAAGGTGTGGCCAGCCTGCGCGAGCGGCGACCGCCTTCATATGGCCCCACAACCTGAAAGCTATCAAATTGATAGCTGTATGCGCATATCGACCATGAGCTGGAGCCCGATTTGGCTTGAAAGTTTCCGGGTGGCGCGACGAAGCCGGCGGCCTTTTCAAAAACGGGTTGACGCACTGCTGCTACCCTGCACAATGAGACCATGAGGCACCGTGGCCGCTCCGGCCCACATAGCTAACAACCACCAGGAGACAGCCATGAGCAACGCAGACAACCCTTCTTTTGCCGGCTTCGGCAAGCTGGTTCCAGGCTTTGATTTTTTGCAGAACCTGGCCAAGCAGGCGGCCGGCAGCGCCAGCCAGAGCATTCCGCAACTGCCCAACCTCGGCAACTGGGTCGCGCCCACGCTCAATGTTGAAGAACTCGACAAACGCATCGAGGAACTCAAGGCGGTGCAATTCTGGCTGGACCAGAACGCCATGGCGCTGAAGGCCACCATCCAGGCGCTGGAGGTGCAGAAGATGACGCTGGCCACGCTCAAAGGCATGAACTTCAACATGGGTGATGTCGCCAACGCCTTCAAGCTCAAGGTGGCCGACACGGTGGCCGGCGGGGTCCAGAAGGTCGCCGACAAGGCCAAAACGTTTTCGGGCCTGGAGGTGCCGCCCACCAGCTACGACAAAGGCGCGAAGTCCGCACCCACAATCAGAGCGCCCAAGACGCCAGAGGCGGCGGCAGCGGCCGGCGTAGTCGACCCGATGCAGTGGTGGGGCGCGCTGACGCAGCAGTTCCAGAACATCGCTACCACCGCCATGCAGGATGCCGCCAAAAAAACCGCGATGAGCGCCACCAAAAACATGGCCACTGGCCTGGCCAAGGATGCCATGAAAACCGCCTCCGGCATGGCCACGGGGCTGGCCAGGGGCATGGCTGACTCTGCCGGCAAGACCGTGGCGCAGGGCGCCCGCTCTGCCATGAACACGGCGCTGCGCAGTGCCCAGGCCTGGCCCACGCCGGCCGCCGCAAAAAGCGTCTCGGGTACCAAGTCCACACGCAAGGCGCCGGCGCGCAAGACGGCAGCCGGCAAGACCACCCGAAAACCAGCGCGGTGATGGGCGGCGCCGTGATGTGGTGAGCAGCACCGCGAGCAGCAGCGTCGATCTTTTGATTTTTTCGTCCAGGACGCCATGAAGCTTTTTCCTTACGGTCACGCCACCCATCCGCAATGGCGCATGGCCGCCGGCCTGGTGCTGGCGCAGTTGCGCGCCCACATGGCGCTGCCGGCGTATGCCAGTGCGCCCACCTTGGGGCTGCTCTACATCACGGATCACTACGCCGTCCAGGCGCAGGACATTCTGGATTTTTTGAGCGGTGAATTGCCGGAGATCGTCGACTGGGCCGGCACCGTGGGCATCGGCATCGCATCCAACAACGTCGAGTATTTCGATGAACCGGCGCTGGCTGTCATGTTGTGCGGCCTGCCGAGTGACCAGTACCGCGTTTTCTCCGGCATCTCGCCCTTGCCGCCAGCCAGCGCCACCCACTTCAAGGCGCATACCGCGCTGGTGCATGCCGATGCCGGCACGCCCGACGTGGCCGAGCTGATCGACGAGATGGCCCAGCGCACCGGCAGTGGGTATGTGTTCGGCGGGCTGGCTTCGAGCCGCAGCGAGGTGGTGCAGTTTGCGCTCAGCGGTAACGGCAATGTCAAAGGCCACGGCGCTGCGGGCGGCGTCTTCAGCGGCGGTTTGAGTGGCGTCGCCTTTGCGCAGGGCGCGGCGTTGATGTCGCGTATCACCCAGGGCTGCCAGCCGATCTCCGGCGAGCGTGAGATCACCGCCTGCGATGGCAATGTGGTCACCGCGCTGGACGGGCAGAGCGCGCTCGACGTGATGCTGGCTGACCTGGGCGTGTCGCTGGATCAGCCGCGCGACGCGCTTGAAAAGGTGCGCACGACGCTGGTCGGCTTGCGCCGTGCTGATGCGGGCCTGCAGGACGGTCGCATCCACAGGCCGGGCCAGTTCGGCGCCGATGTGGTGGTCCGCCACATCATCGGCCTGGACCCGGCGCGCAGCGGTATCGCGATTGCCGACATGCCGGCCGTCGGCATGAAGCTGGCTTTCTGTGAGCGCAATGCCGAGGCGGCGCGTGCCGACCTGGTGCGTGTCTGCGCAGAAATCCGCGAGGAGCTGGAGCCGGAAGAACTCACGCTGGAAGTGGCCAGTGCCCTGAGCGGCTTGCAGGCCGACGCCGCACCGCACCCGGCGCGCCGCATCGCCGGTGCAATTTACGTCAGTTGTTCCGGCCGCGGCGGCCCGCATTTCGGTGCGCCCAGCGCCGAGCTGCAGATTGTCAGGCGCGCCCTGGGCGATGTGCCCCTGGTTGGTTTTTTTGCCGGCGGCGAAATTGCGCGGCACCATTTATATGGCTACACCGGGGTGTTGACGGTGTTCACTGCGGCGCCATAGCTGTCTTGTCAGGAGACGGCTGCCACCGGGCGGCTGAAAAAAACCAGGGAGGAATCTTGGTGCGCATCACTGCGGCGCCTCGTCCTTGCCACACTCTGGCTGCAAGCCTACGCCGGCTCACCTCTGGCGCCTACGGTTATTTTCAGGCGATGCCTCACAGTGGATAGACCCCACTACAAGGCAGCTCCACCATGAAGACACAACTCCGTAACCACATCGCAGCAATTTTTCTGTTGCTGCCGGCCGCCAGCGTGCTGCTTGCCGTGCCCGCAAGCGTCATGGCGCAACCGGCCACGCCCGAGCTGCAATCGCTCCAGGTCGGTGCTGATGACGGCCTTAGCGCCGGATCACAACTGGATTTCACGGTGGAAGGTACGCCGCGTGGTCAGGCCAGTCTTACTGTGCGGGGCATCCCGCGCACGATTGTTCTCAAAGAGACTTCGCGCGGCGTCTATGAGGGCAGCTACACCGTCAGGCGCAAGGATCGCATTGCCGAGAACAGCCCCATTCGCGCCACACTGCGCGTGCGTAACCGCACTACGGCGGCAAACTACAGTTTTCCCGCTGGCATCGCCAACGCTTCCGTGACTGCCGCACCTGCCGCGCCTCCTGCACCTGTAGCTGCTGTCGGCCTGAAAATCGACCGTTTTACGGTGGCTCCGATCGACAAGATCGAACCCGGCGCAGACCTGCGCTTTACCCTAAACGGCGCGCCCGGCGGTGTTGCTGAGGTGAATATTCAGGGTGTCATTAACAACCTGGCCCTTCGCGAAACCCGACCTGGTATTTACGAAGGTGCTTACACCATCCGTCGCCTGGACAACCTGTCACCTTCGCTCCCGGTGGTTGCCACCTTGCGTCTGGGTGACAGGGCGGTTTCCTCGACCTTGACCCAGCCCCTGATCGCTGATGCCAAACCGCCGGTGATTCGCAACATGGCGCCGCGCGACGGCGAGTCTCTGGCACGGGGCGCTTTTACCTCTGTCTCGGGTACTTTTGATGATGCCGGGGGCGTAGGCGTAGATCCCAAAAGCGTCCGTTTCATGTTGTCTGGCCGCAATGTAACCGCAGAAACGCAGATCACGCCCCAGTTCTTCACTTACCGCGCTGACCTCGCGCCTGGCCGCTACACCGCAGACGTGACCGCCAAGGACATGGTAGGCAATGCGGTCCGCCAGACCTGGACCTTTGACGTTGTGGCTGCGGCGGCGGCGGCGGCTGCCGCACCGACGACGGTGCCTCTGCAGATCACCAGCCACACCAACAACGCCACAGTGGAAGGCGGCCCTGTGCTTGTGCGTGGGCGCACGGCTCCGGGTGCGTTGGTTGATGTGAAGGTGGGCGCTGTGGGTGCGATTGCCGGCCTGTTCGGCCTGAACCAGAACGTGTTTGCGCAGCGCGTCCAGGCCGATGCCAGCGGGAACTTCTCTTTCAGCTTTGCACCCCAGTTCCCGATTCCCACCACACGGTATGAGGTTTCGATGACTTCCAGCAAGGACGGCATGACGCCGACCGAGTCCCGTCTGGTGCTGTTCCAGAAGTAAACCGGATATATAAAGAAGGGCAGGGAAATCGCTTCCCTGCCCTTTTTTTGTCTGCTGAGTCAACTATCGTTTGGATAGCAAATTTATCGTGATGGCCGGCCGAAGCAGGGGTAGCTGGGGTCGCTGTAGCCGTGGGTCGATGCATGGCCCGGGATGACCAACCCGTTGACGAAGGCTTCATCTTCGGCATCCAGCACCAGGTCCACCGCGCCGTACACATCTTCCCGGGGGACAGACGTCACCGACCAGTTTCCGGATGCGCAGCAAAGGTTTCTGGCGTCAGTCGCCGCACTGCTCTTTGAAGGCAGCTGTGAGCATAAGCGCGGCAAATCCTTCATAAGTAAAGATTTCGCTGTAGGTATCCAGATAGGCCGCAGGGTCGCTCTGGAACATCTTCAGGCGGTCTTCCAGTTCCTCGCTGTCGCGGAATTCCCAACGGTCGGTCGCGGTATGGAGCCGCTCCTCGATGACATGGCGTTCAAGCCTGGTTTGCGCCGAGAAGAAAAATTGGGGGTGGCCGCCGCGCACCAGTTCCCGCGCGAAGGCAACAAGACGCAGCTCGTAGTCCTCCGGGCCAAGACCGGTTTCCTCCCAAATTTCCCGTGCCATCTCGGCGTAAAGATAGTTCTCAAACTGCTTACCGCTTGAGAGCTTTGCGGGATCGTCGGGGGACGTCACCGCGCCAGATGCCGAGCAGTGCATCTTGTCGCGGTCCGCCATGATCGCCGTGGCACCCGACCTCGCCCTGATCAACGCATGTCCTTCCGCGGTGTAAAGCATGCATGCTACGCCGATCACATTGGCCAGGCAGGACTTGTCCAGCGCCGTAAGCTGGCCATTGGCGGAGAAATCCAGATCGTTGCGCGTGGTCGCATTGATGTGCCCGGACAGGGTCGTCGAATTGCGGCGGCTCAAGTGACCTGATGCCCAGTCCAGCGTCAGGTTGGTTCCCACCTGCTGGTTGTAACGAGTCGGTGCCAGGGCCAGTGATTTGCCAGCGATATCCCAATGGCTCAGCCGAAGATTGAGCTCGTTCATCATCTGGCCGTCAGGCTGCCGATGCAGTTTCCCGATGGCCGTGAAGATCTCCCACGCGGCGTTTCCATGTCGCTTGAGACGCGGGTCGACTTTCCACTCTTTCTGCCGCAAAGTCACATTGAACGCAGTCAGGTCGACCTGCAGGCAGTCTGGCAGCTGGAATTCACCGAAGGTCACCAACTCTTCATAAGTCAGCTTGAAGTTACGGCAGATGCGATTGTCATAACCGTTGTAGTAGCGCCGCAGCAAGTGAGCGCGTGTTTCGACGAAAGGTGTTGAACGGTCTGCCGAATCCTCTCCAAAGCGTGTCGGCGCTACCGATCTGGCAACAACAGGCATTTTGTCGAGCAACGCGCCGATACGATCGTCATTGATAAACAGACCTGCCGCATTGCGCGTGATTTGAATCAGGTTGTTGGCGTTAACCCATAGCCAGTTCTTCATGACGTTTTTTCCAGAGGCAGAGAAAAAAGGCGGCGGTCGCGGTCAGCAAAGCACCGGGCGACCGTAGAAAGGGTAACTCGGATCGTTATAGCCGTGGGTTGATGCATGCCCTGGGATGACCAGCCCGTTGACGAAGGCTTCGTCTTCGGAATTCAACACCAGGTCCACCGCGCCGTACACATCTTCCAGATGTGACAGCAGGCGCGGACCTGCAATCACCGCGCTGACCAGCGGGTTGGCCAGAACCCAGGCGGCTGCAAACTGCCCCGGCACCCAGCCTTTGGCCTCGCAACGCTGCTTGATCTGCTGCGCAATCAACAGCGACTCTTCACGGAATTCGGTTTCAAGAATACGCTTGTCGCCGCTGCCAGCGCGTGTGTCCTGCGCTGGGGCCTGGCCGGGCAGGTACTTGCCGGTGAGCACGCCGCGCGCCAGCGGGCTGTAGGGCACCACGCCCAGGCCGTAGTGTCCGCAGGCCGGCAGGACTTCGACCTCCGGGCCGCGGTTAAGCAGGTTGTAATAAGGCTGGCAGACCACCGGTTGCGGCACGCCCGTTTTCTCGCAAATGCGCATGACCTCGGCGATGCGCCAGCCGCGGAAGTTGGACAAGCCGAAGCTGCGGATCTTGCCAGCGCGTATCAGGTCGCCGATGGCTCGTACTGCTTCCTCGAGGTTTTCGCCATGGAAGTCGCGGTGCAGGTAGAGGATGTCGAGGTAGTCGGTGCCGAGGCGCGCCAGCATGGCATCGGTCTGCCGCATGATCCAGCTGCGCGAGTAGTGGCCTTCGTTGATGCCTTTGCCCGCCTTGTTACCGAGCTTGCTGGCCAGCACCCAGTGATCGCGCTGGCCGCTCAGCAGCTTGCCCAGCAGGGTTTCCGATGCGCCTTCGTTGTAGACATCGGCGGTATCGATGAAATTGATGCCCTGATCTTTGGCCGACGCCACGATGCGAACGGCCTCATCGTCCGGCGTTTGCTGGCCGAACATCATGGTGCCCAGGCACAGGACAGACACCTTCAGGTTGCTGCTTCCAAGTCGGCGGTACTTCATGGCCAGGTCCCGATGTTCGATAGGTCTAAACGCCGCGTTGCCGGTCTTGCCGGAACTGCAGCACAAACGCGCCGAATTGACCGGCATCCAGCGCATCGCGCACTTCCTGCATCAGGTTCAGGTAGTAGTGCAGGTTGTGGATGCTGCTGAGCATGGGGCCCAGCATCTCGCCGCAGCGGTCCAGGTGGTGCATGTAGGCACGTGAAAAATTCCTGCAGGTGTAGCACGTGCAGGTGGCGTCCACCGGCGCATCTTCGGTCTTGTAGCGCGCATTGCGTATCTTCAGGTCGCCGAAACGCGTGAACATGTGGCCGTTGCGCGCATTGCGCGTAGGCATCACGCAGTCGAACATGTCCACACCCGCGCCGACGCCTTCGACCAGGTCTTCCGGGGTGCCAACACCCATCAGGTAACGCGGCTTGTCGGCCGGCAGGCGGTGCGGTGTGTGCGCCATGATGCGCAACATTTCTTCCTTGGGTTCACCGACGCTGACACCTCCGATGGCGTAACCGGGCAGGTCGAGTTCCACCAGCGCGTCCAGCGATTCCTGGCGCAGGTTTTCAAACATGCCCCCCTGCACGATGCCGAACAGCGCATTCGGGTTTTCGAGTTGGGTGAATTCGTCCACGCAGCGTTTGGCCCAGCGCAGGCTCAGCTCCATCGAGGTTCGCGCTTCGGCCTCGGTGGTGATGTGGCCCTTGGTGTCATAAGGTGTGCATTCATCAAACTGCATCACGATGTCGCTGTTCAAAATGGTCTGGATCTGCATCGAGATTTCGGGCGTCAGGAACAGCTTGTCGCCGTTGACCGGCGAGGCGAACTTGACGCCTTCTTCGGAAATCTTGCGCATCTCGCCGAGCGACCAGACCTGAAAGCCGCCGCTGTCAGTCAGGATCGGTTTGTGCCAGCTCTCAAACTTGTGCAGGCCGCCAAACTGCTGCATCACGTCCAGCCCTGGCCGCATCCACAGGTGAAAGGTATTGCCGAGGATGATTTGCGCGCCCATGTCATGCAGCGACTGCGGCATCACCCCCTTGACCGTGCCGTAGGTGCCCACTGGCATGAAGATCGGCGTCTGCACCACGCCGTGATTCAGCCTGAGGGTGCCGCGCCGGGCATACGAGCCGAGGTATGTGCCCTCGGCCGGGTCGGTTTTCAAAACTTCAAAATTCAGCATGGATGGATTGTCTCAGGCGGGGGTTCGCTGCAGCAACATGGCGTCGCCGTAGCTGAAAAAGCGGTAGCGCTGCGTGATGGCGTGCTGGTACAGCGCCATGATGTGGTCGTAGCCGGCAAAAGCGCTGATCAGCATCATCAGCGTGCTTTTGGGCAGGTGGAAGTTGGTCAGCAGCAGGTCCACCACCTCGAATTTGAAGCCTGGCGTGATGAAGATGTTGGTGTCGCGGCAGCTGGGGCCAAACTTCGCCGCCGACTCCAGCGCCCGCACACTGGTGGTGCCGACGGCAAGCACGCGGCCCCCGCGCGCTTTGCAATCGCGGATCGCCTGCAGCGTGGCCTCTGGCACCTCGAAGCGTTCAAAGTGCATGACATGGTCGGCGATGTTGTCGACTTTCACCGGCTGGAAGGTGCCGGCGCCTACATGCAAGGTCACGCTGGCGCGCTGAATGCCGCGCGCTTCCAGTTGCGCCAGCACCGCCTCATCGAAATGCAGCGCTGCCGTCGGAGCCGCGACCGCACCCGGATTTTTGGCAAACACAGTCTGGTAGCGGCGCTCATCCTCTAGCGAATCGCTGTGGGTGATGTAAGGCGGCAGCGGCACATGGCCGTGGCTTTCCATCAGGGTGTAGGGGTCGCTGCTCAGTGCAAAGTGATACAGCGGGCCGTCGTCGTTGGGCCAGCGGCCCAGCAGGGTCGCGGTGAAGCCACCGTCCATCTGCATCACCGCGCCCGGCAGTGGCTTTTTGCTGACCTTCATGTGGGCCGCGACTTCATGACCGGCATCCGGCGACAGCGACAACACGCGCTCGATCAACAGTTCCAGCCGGCCGCCGCTGCTTTTCTGGCCGAACAGCCGCGCCTTGACGACCTTGGTGTCGTTGAGCACCAGCAGGTCGCCCGGATGCAGCAGCTCGGGCAATTCCGCGAAACGCCGGTCTGCGGGAGTGGCGCCGCGCCCGTCGAGCAGCCGCGAGGCACTGCGCTCGGCGGTCGGGTGCTGGGCGATCAAATCGTCGGGGAGTGTGAAATCGAAATCACTGAGGTTGAACAAGGTCTTCATGGAGGCACAATTGTCCCATGCCCTCCCGGTCGGTCCCCGCAGCTTCTCCCCGCAAGGCGCCGCCCGTTGAGTCCGGGGCCGGGGTTGCTGCGGCAGTGAAATCCCAGCCGCAGAAGGCGCTTGAAAAGCTGGGCCTGCGCCGCGACATCGACCTGGCGCTGCACCTGCCGCTGCGTTACGAAGACGAGACCCGCATCACCCGGTTGGCCGATGCGCGCGACGGCGACATGGTGCAGATCGAGGGCCAGGTCACACACAGCGAAGTGGCGTTCCGGCCGCGCCGGCAATTGCGTGTGACGGTGGACGACGGCAGCGACACCTGTGTGCTGCGCTTCATCAATTTTTACCCCTCGCACCAGAAAACCCTGAGCGTGGGCGCGCGTGTGCGGGTACGCGGCGAGATCCGCGGTGGTTTTGTCAGCCGGGAGATGGTGCATCCGGGTTTTCGGGTCGCCGGTGGTGATCTCGCCACGGCGCTGACGCCGGTCTACCCCACGGTCGCCGGCCTGCCGCAGACCTATTTGCGCAAGGCGGTGCTCGGTGGTTTGTCCCGCGCTGACCTCTCGGAAACCATTCCCGAGCAGTTTTTGAACAAAAACCTGCCTAAGCCCTTTTCCAGTCTGCGTGAGGCGCTATCATTTTTGCACCTGCCGCCGCCGGATGTGAGTGCGCCGGGAGGGGCCGCCCCGCCCCAGCACAGCCCCCTCGGGGGGCAGCGAAGTACGCACGGCGACGAGCGTGGGGGCTTGTTAGCCACACTGGAAGACCGCAGCCACCCGGCCTGGCAACGGCTCAAGGCCGAGGAGTTGCTGGCCCAGCAACTGTCGCAATTGCAGGCGCGCCGCGTGCGAGCCGCCATGCGGGCGCCGGCGCTGCGGTCGCCTGTGCATGGGCCGCAGTGCACGCTGCAGGAGCAGTTGCTGGAGCGCCTGCCCTTTCGCCTGACCGCTGCCCAGCAGCGGGTCGGCGAGGAGATCGCCGCCGACCTGCAGAAGAACCTGCCCATGCACCGGCTGCTGCAGGGCGATGTCGGCTCCGGAAAAACCGTGGTGGCGGCGCTGGCGGCGGCGCGTTGCATGGACGCCGGCTGGCAGTGCGCGCTGATGGCGCCCACCGAGATTCTGGCCGAGCAGCACTTCCGCAAACTGATCGGCTGGCTGGAACCGCTGGGCATCCAGACCGCCTGGCTGACCGGCAGCCAAAAGGCCAAGGAGCGGCGCGAGGCGCTGGCCCTGATCGAAAGCGGCGCCGCTGGCCTGGTGGTCGGCACCCATGCGGTGATCCAGGACAAGGTGATCTTCAAAAACCTGGCGCTGGCCATCATCGACGAGCAGCATCGTTTTGGCGTGGCCCAGCGGCTGGCCTTGAGAAGCAAGATGACCCAGGGCGGGGAGGAGCCCCACCTTTTGATGATGACCGCCACCCCGATCCCGCGCACCCTGGCCATGAGTTATTACGCCGACCTGGATGTCTCCACCATCGAAGAACTGCCACCCGGCCGCACGCCCATCGTGACCAAACTAATCAGCGACGCGCGGCGCGAAGAGGTGGTCGAGCGCATCCGCGCGCAGGTGCGCGAGGGCCGCCAGGTCTACTGGGTGTGCCCCTTGATAGAGGAGAGCGAAGCGCTGGATTTGACCAACGCCACGCAAACCCATACTGATTTGACCGAGGCGCTGGCGGGCGACACCATGCCCAACGGCGCACCCGTGATGGTGGGGCTGCTGCACTCGCGCATGCCCGTGGCAGAGAAAAAGGCCGTGATGTCGCTCTTCACGGACGCCCAGATGGCCGTGCTGGTCAGCACCACAGTGATTGAGGTTGGCGTGGACGTGCCAAACGCCAGCCTGATGGTGATCGAACACGCCGAGCGTTTTGGTCTCTCGCAGTTGCACCAACTGCGGGGCCGCGTGGGGCGGGGCGCGGCGGCATCGGCCTGCGTGCTGATTTACTCCACGGGGGATGCGCCGCGTCTGGGCCAAATGGCCAAAGAACGCCTCAAGGCCATGGTGCAAACCAACGATGGTTTCGAGATTGCCCGGCGTGACCTGGAGATTCGTGGCCCAGGCGAATTTTTGGGCGCACGGCAGTCGGGTGATGCGCTCTTGCGCTTTGCCGATCTGGCCATCGACACCGCTCTGCTGGACTGGGCCCGCGCTGCGGCGCCGCAAATGCTGGACCGGTATCCAGACATGGCCGAAAAACACGTATACCGCTGGCTGGGCGGGAAGGCGGAGTTTTTGAAGGCTTGAGCGCAATTCTTGCGTGCCACATTTCCACCTAAAAAATAAAAAATCTCCACGCCGATTTGAGTATGCTTGTGCCCATGCCGCGCTTGACCCAAGCCCCGAATCTGGCCATTGCCACCTTGTGGGCGGACGGGCTCACGGCGGGTGGCGTCGCTGCCAGCGTGCAGCGGCAATACCTGGCCGGTGTGGCAGGTGAATTGCCGCCGGATCAATGCCTGCCCGAGGTCTGGTTCCAGCATCCAGGGCAGGAAGCCCAGGCGCGCGAAATTTTGTACCACCTGCAGCATGTGCCGCAACACCGATGGCGCTGTGTATGTGGTGAATTGGTCGTGGGCGGCTTTGAACAGTGCTGGAACTGCGAGACTTTGATGCCCCGCTCTTGACTTTTTGATCTACCGCCAGTCGCTTGGCTTGCGCGTGGATGACCCAACCCAGATCGCCAGGCACCGGGTCGCGCAGCACAAAAGAGGTGTCAATTGAAGCAGTCTTCATGGTTCACGGCTTGAATGTGGTGCCATCTTATGGCTTTTGACCCGTAGCAAAATACCCTTATGACCCTGACTGAACTCAAATACATCGTGGCTGTGGCGCGCGAGCGGCATTTTGGCCACGCAGCCGACGCCTGTTTCGTCTCG
>NZ_JAYWHI010000061.1:0-24589 GCF_043778355.1 Polaromonas sp. | reverse complement strand
AGTCGTCGTCAATCGCCTGCTTGCCGAGGATCACCAATTGCGGCTGCTCTTTTTCGACCAGTGCCTTGAGCAGCTTGGCCACAGCCAGCGGCTGCAACTCTTCGGTCGTCTCAACCAGGATGGCGCGGTCGGCACCAATGGCCATGGCCGTGCGCAGGGTTTCCTGGCACTGCGCGACGCCGCAGCTCACGGCGATGACCTCTGTGGCCACACCCTTTTCCTTGAGCCGGGTTGCCTCTTCGACGGCGATCTCGTCAAACGGATTCATGCTCATCTTGACGTTGGCGATATCGACGCCGGTGCCATCGGATTTGACGCGAACCTTGACGTTGTAATCGACAACACGTTTGACGGGGACCAGGACCTTCATGAGGAGAACTCCAGAGTTAGTGATTGACGTTCACGTAAAGCGTTTCATTCTATGCTGCAGCCGCACAACCAGCCCCGGACCACTGTGCTGCGGGGGCATTGCATCGGGCGCACCATAAAAAAGAACGGTCGTTCTATTTCATTATAAAGACACGCGAAGGCCGGGTTAGAGCTGCCGCCCCAATCCACTGTTGCCCTGGCGACAATCAGCGCTCGCAATTAACAGACCGATGGGTCGGTTAATTGGGGTAAGTAGGGACAGACTGCGGCGAATCGCTGGCATACAGTCTGTTTTCTGGATGAAGCAGCGCATCAATACCGCCCTGTCGTCCCCACGAGTAACCTGGTCAGCCTGCTGACCGTCCCGGAGCATTGAATGAAGATCAAACCCATCGCCGCCGTGCTGCTAACTGCTTGCTGCGGTCTCGCCTCTGCCCAAACCGTGCTGACCGTCTCCAGCTGGTTGCCACCCACCCACTCGCTGAGCATGGCGCAAAAGGAATGGTGCGACCTGCTGGAAAAAAACACGGCCGGTAAGATGAAATGCAACATCCTGCCGCGCGGCGTCACGGCCGCGCCGGGCACCATGGACGCGGTCAAGAACGGCCTGGCCGATGTGTCTTACACGGTGCACGGCTACACGCCAGGGCGCTTCCTGTACACCCAGATGTCCGAGTTCCCCTTTCTGGGCAACACCTCGGAGCCGATTTCAGTGGCCTTCAACAAGGTGGCCTTCAAAAACCCGCAATTCCTGTCCGAGCACCAGGGCGTCAAGGTCATCTCTTTCTTCACGCACGGCCCCGGCATTGTGTTCAACACCAAGCGACCGGTCACCAACGTCGAGGAGCTGGGTGGCCTGAAGTGGCGTGTGGGTGGCGGCATGGTCAATGAGATCTCCAAGGTACTGGGCATGAACGTCACGCTCAAACCTGCACCTGACTCCTACGAGCTGCTGGCCGGCGGCGTGATGGACGGCACGCTGTTCCCGGCGGAATCGACCGAGTCCTTCAGGATCGACAAGCTGATCAAACACGCCACGATGTTTCCAGGCGGCCTGTACAACACCAGTTTCGTATTCATGATGAACCAGGGCAAGTACGACAAGCTCAGCGCCGACGAGAAGAAAGCCGTCGATGCGATCTCCGGTGAAGTGGCCGCGCGCATGTTCGGCCGGGGCTGGGACAAGGTGGATCGCCGCGCGATGGGTCTGATGCAGGCCAACAACGTGCAGATCGTCAAGGCCGATGCAAAGTTCGTTGCTGACGTCAAAACCAAAACGGCGCCGCTTGAGCAAAAGTGGGTCAAGGACGCCGAAGCCAAGGGCATGAAAGATGCCGCCAAGGTCCTCGCCGAATTCCGCGCCGAAATCGCCCGCCAGGAAAAATAAAACCTTCCTGCGTCGCTCTGCAAGCGCGGCCTCATGGACAATGAGGCCGCGTTTTTTATGGATTGAGGCAAAGATTGAACAAGCTGATCGAAACCGTGTGCGGCCTGCTGGCCGCCGCCGCCCTGTTCGCCATCATGGCGCTGACTTTTTTTGACGTCGGCGGGCGCAAGCTGCTGTCCAACTCGATCACCGGCTCGCTTGAACTCACGGAACTGCTGATGGTGGTGGTGATTTTCGCCGCCCTGCCACTGGTGTCCCTGCGCGGTGAACATGTGGTGTTCGACTCGCTGGACCACTACCTGCCACAAGGCCTGCGCAAGATCCAGCGCGCGCTGATGCAGGCCGTCTGTGCAGCGACCTTGCTGGGCCTGGGCTGGCTGATGTGGCAAGTTGGCGGCCAGTACCTGGAAACCGGTGAGACCACAGCACAGCTCAAAATCCTGAAAGCACCCTTCATGTACGGCATGGCCGCCTTGTGCGCGGTGGCGGGCTTGATTCACCTGGGTCTGGTGTTCCGTCCGTCTGCAACCGAAGAAGCCGGCGAAGGAGCCACGCTGTGACCGAAGCCCTGCTTGGTTTTGCTGCCATTTTTGTGCTCGCGCTGCTGCGCCTGCCGCTGGCCTTTGCGATGGGCCTGGTCGGTATCGTCGGCATGGGCCTGACGCGCGGCTGGCTCCCGGCCCTGGCCAGCACGGCCCAGGTGGTGCATGAAACCGGTTTTGCCTACACCCTGTCGGTGATTCCGCTGTTCATCCTGATGGGCAATTTTGTGGCGAAGGCTGGCCTGGCCCACGAACTCTTCCATGCGGCCTATGCCTTCATCGGCCACCTGCGCGGCGGCCTGGCCCATGCCACCGTGATGGCCTGTGCCGGCTTCGGCGCGATTTGCGGCTCATCCATCGCGACCGCTGCCACCATGAGCAAGGTGGCCTACCCGTCGATGAAAAAGCTCGGCTACAGCGACTCCTTGTCGACCGGCGTGATTGCGGCCGGCGGCACGCTGGGCATCATGATCCCGCCCTCGACCATCATGGTGATTTACGGCATCGTGACGGAAACCAACATCGGCAAGCTGTTCGCGGCAGGCGTGATTCCCGGCCTCCTGATCGCGCTGCTGCTGATGGTGGCGGTGCTGTTCATGACCTTCATGGACCCCGAGCACGCGCCGGCTGGAGAAAAAACATCCTGGCCTGACCGCTGGAAAGCGCTGCGCGGCATCTGGGGCGTGTTGCTGCTGATGCTGCTGGTGCTGGGCGGCATCTACGGCGGTGTGTTCACCGCCACCGAAGGCGCAGGCATCGGTGCGGCGGGTGCTTTCCTGTTCGCGCTGGCCCGGCGCCGGCTCACGGTCAAGGCCACGCTTGAAGTGCTGGTGGAATCGGCGCGCACCACGGCGATGCTGTTCACGCTGCTGATTGCAGCGACGATTTTCGCCAACTTCATGAACTTCACCTCCATGCCAGGCGACCTCAAGGAGTGGATCACACATCTCGGACTGCCGCCGGTGATGATCGTCGGCGCCATGATGCTGATTTACGTGGTGCTGGGAACCGTCATGGAAGAACTCACCATGGTGCTGCTGACCATTCCACTGTTTTTCCCGATTGTGATGGCGCTCGGCTTTGACCCGGTCTGGTTTGGTGTGCTGATCGTGATGGTGATCCAGATCGGCCTGATCTCGCCGCCAGTCGGCATGAACCTGTTTGTGCTCAACACCCTGCTTCCCCGCGTTGGTCTGAGCAACATCTTCCGCGGCGTCTGGCCCTTTGTCTTCATGCAGATCGTGGCGCTGGGCCTGTTGCTGGCCTTCCCGATGCTGAGCCTCTGGTTGCCATCGTTCATGAAGTGACGCGCCCAGCTCAGCCGGGCTTGGCCACGTCGTCTCCCGGCAGGCGCCGCGTGTAAAGGACCCGCTGCGGGTAGGGAATCTCGATGCCATGGGCGCGCAGCGACTCCAGGATGCGCAGATTGATCAGCGAACGCAGGTTTTGCTGGCCGTTTTCCGGATCGGTCATCCAGTAATTCAGCGTGAACTCCAAGCCGTCAGCGCCAAAATTCGTCAGGTTGGCGCCGGGGGCGGGATCACGCAACACACGGTCCTGGCTCAGCGCGGCGTCGGTCAACAGGCGCATCACCAGCGCCACATCGCTGTCATAGGCCACCGACACCACGGTGGACTGCAACACGCGCGAGTCCGCCAGCGAGAGATTTTCAATGCGGTTGCTGATGAACATTTCGTTGGGGACGATGGACTCGCGCCCCCCCAGGGAGCGCACCACGGTATAACGCGCGTTGATGTCGGTGATCCGGCCCTCGAAGTTATCGACCCGGATGTTGTCACCGATGCGCACACTGCGCTCGGCCAGCATCACAAAGCCGCTGACATAACTTGCCGCGAGCTTCTGCAACCCGAAACCCACGCCGACGCCGATGGCCCCGCCCAGAACCGACAGGGCCGTGAGGTCAATCCCGACGGCTGACAGCCCGATCAGCAATCCTACAAACACCAGCAACGCCCGCATGGCATTGCTCAGGGCTTTGCGCAGCGACAACTGGCTGCCGGTTGCAGATCTGAGCAAGCGGGATTCGATCGCGGCGGAAATCCACAGGGCGATGAGCAGCACCAGCCCGGCAGTCAATGCGCCCTCGATCAGGGTGCGCACCGACAGCGTGGCATCACCCACCTTCCAGCGGATGTCGTCGAGCTCTTCAAGCACCAGCGGCAGCAGGCCGCTGACCCACAGCACCATGGCGACCCAGGCCAGCCACGAGATGCTGCGCTCCAGGACACGTACCAGTGGCGCGTCGACAAACACCACCTGCAGGATCTTGACGCCAAGACGAATCACTGCCAAAGCGACCAGCACCGGGATCGCAATCTTGAACACCGCCACCGGCATCCAGCGCGCCAGCAGCATGAAAGACAGGTAAGCCAGGGACAGCAGCAGCAGCGGAAACATCACGCCGTCGATGATCTGCCGGCCAAACCAGATCGAGCGCTCATCACGCAGGCCGCTGGCGCGGCGTACGCCCCAGACCGTGAGCCAGGCCAGCGCCACACATGTGAGGAGGACCGCAAGCTCTGTCAGCGCCGAGGGCTGCGTGAGGTTGGCGAGCCAGGCGTCCAGGTCGTCGATGCGGGCAGTGGGTCTTGTCAACGTGGCCATTGCGAATTTCGGTCAGATGGAAAATACCCGCCCGGCCGTAACCGGGCCGGCGGTTTACAGATCAGCCAGCACGCGAATGTGCGCTTCCACGCTGCGTGCCAGGGCCTGAAGGTTGTAGCCGCCTTCGAGCGAGGAGACGATGCGCCCGCCGGCATGGCGATGCGCCACATCCTTGATGCGCTGGGTGATCCAGGCATAGTCCTGCTCGTCCAGCCCGAGCTGGCCCAGGTCGTCGTCGCGGTGCGCGTCAAACCCGGCGCTGATAAAGATCATCTGGGGTTTGAAGTCCTCCAGCCGGGGCATCCACATCGCCTCGATCATGTCGCGCACGGCCGCGCCCTTGGTGTAGGCCGGCACCGGAAGGTTGACCATGTTGTCGCCGCCGCTGGTGCCACCGTGCGGGTAAAACGGGTGCTGAAAAAAACTCACCATCAGGATGCGGTCATCGCCGCGGATGATGTCTTCGGTGCCGTTGCCGTGGTGCACGTCGAAGTCCACAATCGCGACCCGCTCCAGACCGTGCCGCGCCAGCGCGTATTTGGCGGCGATCGCCACATTGTTGAAAAAACAGAAACCCATGGCGTGGTCGTGGCAAGCATGATGGCCAGGTGGGCGCACTGCGCAGAAGGCGTTTTCAACCTCGCCGGCCATCACCGCGTCGGTGGCAGCCAGCGCCGCACCGGCGCCGCGCAGGATCGCGTTCCAGGTAAAAGCATTCAGCGACGTGTCCGGGTCGATCTGGGCATATTGCGGCCCCCCCGCAAATGCGTCGTCGGCGAGCTGGTCGCCCAGCCCCCGGATGGCTGCGATCATCATGCGGTCATGGCCGAGTTCCAGGTCACCCAGCGAGGCCAGCGGCGCTTCGCGCCGGTCCAGCGCGTCGCCAACACCGGTGATCAGCAGCCGGTCTTCAATCGCATCGAGCCGCTCCGGACACTCCGGATGGCCGGGCCCCATCTCGTGTTTACGGCAATCGGCATGGGTGAAATACGCAGTGGCACTCATAACGGAAAATTTTGCGGTAAGGTTGAAGGCATGAACGCGAAACAAAAAATTCAGCCCCTTTTGAACCAGCTTAACACGGTCATTGTGGGCAAATCTGCGCAGGTCCAGGACTGCGTCGCCTGCCTGCTGGCTGGTGGGCATTTGCTGATTGAAGATGTGCCCGGCGTCGGAAAAACCACACTGGCGCACGCCCTGTCGCGCTCCTTCGGTCTGCAGTTTTCACGCGTGCAGTTCACCGCCGACCTGATGCCCAGTGACCTGACCGGCGTGTCGATTTACGAACGCCAGAAAGAGAGTTTTGTCTTTCACCCCGGTCCGGTGTTTGCCCAGGTGCTGCTGGCCGACGAGATCAACCGCGCCAGCCCGCGCACGCAAAGCGCCCTGCTCGAAGCCATGGAGGAAAAACAGGTCACCGTTGAGGGCGAAACCCGCCCGCTGCCGGTGCCGTTTTTTGTGATCGCGACGCAAAATCCGCACGACCAACTGGGCACCTACTCACTGCCGGAATCGCAGCTGGACCGGTTCCACATGCGCATCTCGCTGGGTTATCCAGACCGGGCCGCCGAGAGGCTGCTGCTGGACGGCAGCGACCGCCGCGAGATGGTCGACAAGCTCGACACCCTGCTGACACCACACGACCTGCTGGAGCTGCAGCAGGAGGTGCTGCAGGTGCATGCGGCCGAACCGCTGCTCAACTACCTGCAGGACCTGATCGCCGCCACACGCTCCGGCCAATGGTTTTTGCAGGGCCTGAGCCCGCGCGCCGGCATCGCGGTGATGCGCGCCGCCCGAGCCCAGGCTTTTCTGAGCGGCCGCGACTATGTGGCACCCGACGACGTGGTCGCCGTGTTGCCGCAAACCGCCGCACACCGGCTGGTGCCGGTCACCAGCGCCGGGCGCGGCGCGGTCGAGCAGGTACGGGCCATGCTTGAGGCCGTGCCTTTGCCATGAGGCAGCACGCGGACTGACGGGTACACCATGAACGCCGCACCACTGAATCCTTTTGTTTTTGTTCGCGGGCGCTTCCAGCAATGGTGGCAAAGCCGCCTGCCGCTGAGCGACAGCGTGCTGCTGACCCAGCGCAATGTCTACATCCTGCCGACGCGGCCGGGCCTCATGCTGGCGCTGACGCTGCTGGTGCTGCTGGTGGCCTCCATCAACTACCAGCTCAACCTGGGCTACCTGCTGACCTTTTTGCTGGCCGGCAGCGCGGTCACCGGCATGCATGTGTGCCACGGCACCCTGCGCGGCCTTGTTATGAATTTGATAGCGCCTTCCGCCCAGTACGCAGGGGCTGCAGCCATATTTGATGTCAAACTCACGAACACCCGGCGTTCCATCCGCCACGGCATCGGGCTCAGCGTGCTGAACCCGGCCGATACCAAAAGCGGGCTGCACTGGAGCTGGACCGACGTGCCTGCCGAAGGCAGCAGCACGGTGCAGGTGGCCTTCACGCCGTCCCGGCGCGGCCTGCACCGTCTTCCCACCCTGACCGCCGAAACACGTTTTCCGCTGGGCACCTTCCGCGTCTGGACCATCTGGCGGCCGGCAGCGCAGGTGCTGGTCTACCCCGCGCCAGAACGCCAACCGCCGCCCCTGCCGCCCGGCGAGCCGCGCTCGGGCGTGGCCAGCGCCACCGCGCGGGTGCAAAGCAGCGGTGACTTCGACAGCGTGCGCAGTTACCGGCGCGGCGACCCGCTCAAGCTGGTGATGTGGAAAAAAGCCGCCAAAGCCGACGACCAGGGCAACGGCTTGGTGGTGCGCGATGCCCAGCAGGCCCAACGTCATGAACTCTGGCTGGACTTTGTTCAGGCTGGTTCTCTGGACACCGAAGCCCGCTTGTCGCGCCTGTGCGCCTGGGTGCTGCAGGCCGACAAGCTGGGCCTGAGCTACGGTCTGAGGCTGCCGGGGGTGCAGATCAAGCCCTCCAGTGGGGAGGCGCACAAACGGCTTTGTCTGGAGGCGCTGGCTTTATGTTGACCAGCACGTGTGCAAGCCACACACGGAGACGATCACCCGTGCATCCGCCCTCTATCGGATTCTTCGATCAGCCGCAGGCTTGCATGCAAGCCGGGGGTTGCCCGGCGGCAACTCACTTTTCTTTGTCTCGCCAAAGAAAAGTAAGCAAAAGAAAGGCGACCCTGCTGTCTGCGTCCCCTCTTCGCTCACGCTACGAGGGGCAACCTGCGGTGCTCGGTTCAGCCGGGGTCTGGCTAAACTCGCTTCGCTCAAACAACGCCAGCCCTGATCCGTCTGAACCTCCGCTCCTCGGCGCATACAGAAGGGTGGGGGGAACGGAATCGGAATCGGAATCGGAATCGGAATCGGAATCGGAATCGGAATCGGAACCGGGTTCGGGTTCGGGCGAGGACGCCCTTTGCGCGTCCTCGCCTTCCCGCATCCGCATTGGTATTCGTTTCTCCCACCCGTCGGGCCGGGCCGAGGCGCGCAGCCGAAAACGGATCAGGGCGAGCGATTGTCTGAGCGCAGCGAGTTCGAGCTCGACCCCGTTTTCGGCGAGCACCGCAGGTTGCCCCGTAGCGAAGCGCAGGGGTCCCGGACCATCGGGTCGCCTTTTCTTTGGTAACTTTCTTTTGGCGAAGCAAAAGAAAGTTACTTGCCGCCGGGCAACCCCCGGCCAACGGTCGCAGGCACGGAGCCGTAACTGCGGGAAAGCCACATGCTAGCCCGCCTCCAATCCCTGCCCCGCGACAGCCGCGATACCCTGTTCCTGCTGGCGGTCATCGCCTGGGTGCTGCTGCCCCAGGTCGCGCACCTGCCCTGGTGGTGCAGCGCCCTCGCGGCGGCCATGCTGCTTTTTCGCGGCAAGATGGCTTTCGGCAACAAGCCACTGCCCAACAAATGGTGGTTGCTGGTGCTGCTGGCGGTAGCCGTCGGCGCCACGCTGCTGACCCACAAGACCCTGCTGGGGCGTGATGCCGGGGTCACGCTGGTCGTGGTTTTGCTGGCGCTCAAGACGCTGGAACTGCGCGCCCGGCGCGATGCCTTTGTGGTGTTTTTCCTCGGCTTCTTCACCATGCTGACCAACTTTTTCTACTCCCAGTCGCTGCTGACAGCCTTCAGCATGCTGCTGGGTCTGCTGGGCCTGTTGACGGCACTGGTCAACGCCCACATGCCAGTGGGCAAACCGCCGCTGCTGCAAGCCGCCAAAACCGCCGGCTGGATGGCGCTGCTGGGCGCGCCGGTGATGGTGGTGTTGTTCCTGCTGTTTCCGCGACTGGCGCCGCTGTGGGGTACACCGTCGGATGCGATGACCGGTCGCAGCGGCCTGAGTGCCAGCATGCAGGTCGGCACCATCGCCAGCCTGGCGCTGGACGACAGCATCGCCATGCGGATTGCCTTTGAAGGCCGGCCACCACCGCAGCGCGAGTTGTATTTTCGCGGCCCGGTACTCTCCAGCTTCGACGGGCGGGAATGGCGGTCTTCCTCAGACTCGCTGTTTCCTGCGCGTTACAAACTGGCCGACAACCTGACGGTCGAGGGGCCCGCCGTTTCCTATCAGGTGACGCTGGAGCCCACCAGCCGTCCCTGGCTGTTTATGATGGAAGCCGTCAGCGAAAGCCCCGTGGTACCCGGCTACCGCACCCGCATGAGCAGCGAGTTGCAATGGTTCACAGACCGGCCCATTACCGACATCGTCCGCTACCAGGTGAAAAGCCACCCGCTGTTCCGTCATGGTCCTGACAAGCAGGCGCTTGGATTGCAGGAGTTTGTCGAGCTCCCGCCGGGCTTCAACCCCCGCACACTGGCGCTGGCCGCCGAGATCCGCCGCGACCCGCGTTACGCGCAAGCCGGCGCCGAGGCGCTGGTGCAGGTGGCCATGGACAAACTGCGCACCGGCGGCTACACCTACACGCTGGAGCCTGGCGTCTTCGGGGCCAACACCGCCGACGAGTTCTGGTTCGACCGCAAGCAAGGGTTTTGCGAACACATTGCCTCCAGCTTTGTGGTGCTGATGCGGGCCATGGACGTACCCGCGCGCATCGTCACCGGCTACCAGGGCGGTGAGCTCAATTCCGTGGATGGTTTCTGGGTGCTGCGCCAGAGCGATGCACATGCCTGGGCTGAGGTCTGGCATGCCGGCGTGGGCTGGGTGCGGGTGGACCCGACCTCGGCCGTCTCGCCCGGACGCACAGGCGCGTTCCAGCGGCTGGCGGCGCCGCAGGGCGTGGTCGGACAGGCGCTGGGCAACCTCAGTCCGGCCCTCTCGGTTCAATTGCGCGCCGTCTGGGAGGCGGTGAACAACCGGTGGAACCAGTGGGTGCTCAACTACACGCAGGGCAAACAACTGGACCTGCTCAAAAAACTGGGCTTTGACTCACCGAGCTGGGAAGACCTCAGTTATGTGCTGATCGCCATCGTGGTGGCGGTCAGCGCAGCCGGGGCGGCCTGGGCCGGGTGGGAGCGGCTGCAACACGACCCCTGGCTGCGGCTGCTGGCGCGCGCGCGGCGGCAGTTGAGCCGTGCCGGTCTGGCCAGCAGCGCTGCCAGTTCGCCGCGCCAGCTCGCGCAGCAGGTGCTTGAAAAACAGGGCAGCGACGGGCAGGCGGTGCACGACTGGCTGATGCAACTCGAAGCTCACCGGTATGCCGCCTCGGCGGGGCCCACCTCCGGCATCGACCTGGCTCGGTTGAAAAAACAATATGCCCGCCTGCATTGGCCGGTTTGAGTCATCGTCCCACATGCCGGGGGTTCTGCCAGGCGCCATACTGTCGGCTCGGACTGCCCTTCTCCGTATGTATACAAACCGCATTTTTCGCATGACCTC
Organism: Polaromonas sp.; assembly: GCF_043778355.1. Lineage (GTDB taxonomy): Bacteria > Pseudomonadota > Gammaproteobacteria > Burkholderiales > Burkholderiaceae_C > Polaromonas. The sequence goes on along the minus strand of NZ_JAYWHI010000061.1, from coordinate 13,872 downwards.
TTCGCCGTTTTCTGCGCTTGCCGCATCCTGCCATTTAGTTGCTCCTATTTTGATAGCTGTCTGCGCAGGCGGAGCATGGGCTGCAGGCCCAAAAGATACAAAAATCCGCCCGTCCGTGGCGCGTACCCCAGCCGCGCAGGCGCCGGCGCAGCTGTATGCCAATCGCCCGGAGGTCATGGCTTTTGCCGACGACCTGGCCAGCCGGCGTGACCTGGACCCGCAGTGGGTGCGGCAGACCCTGGGCCAGGCGCATTACCTGCCGACCGTGGTGCGCCTGATGCAGCCGCCGGCCAAAACATTCGTAAAGAACTGGCGCGTTTACCGCAGCCGCTTCATCGACCCGGTCCGTATCGCCGCCGGCGTACGTTTCTGGCAGGAAAATCAGGCCAGTTTGGCGCGCGCCGAAGCCGAGTACGGCGTGCCGGCAGACATCATCGTCGGCATCATCGGGGTGGAAACCATTTACGGCCGCGATACCGGCAAGTTCCGGGTGCTGGATGCGCTGGCCACGCTGGCCTTCGACTTTCCGGCGTCGCATCCACGCGCCCGCGAACGCAGTGAATTTTTCAAGGGCGAGATCGAGCAGTTCCTGACCCTGCAGAGCCGCCTCAACACCGACCCGTTTACGGCGCTCGGCAGTTATGCCGGCGCCATGGGCATGCCGCAGTTCATGCCTTCGAGCCGCAACAAATACGCGGTGGACTTCGACGGCGACGGCCGCATCGATCTGTGGAACAGCCCGGCCGACGTGATCGGCTCGGTCGCCAATTACTTCAAGGCCTTCAACTGGCAACCCGGCATGCCCACCCATTACCCGGTCGGCTTTGACAGCAGCAAACTGGACATGGACGCACTGATGGCGCCCGACATCCTGCCGACCTTCAGCGTGGCGAGCTTCAGCGCCAAAGGTGCAGTGCTCGAGGGACCAGCGCTGCAACACAGCGGACCGCTGGCGCTGGTGGAACTGCTCAACGGCGACCTGGCCAAGGGCGGCAGCGCGCCGATCTATGTGGCAGGCACCGAGAACTTCTACGCCATCACGCGCTACAACTGGAGCAGTTATTACGCGATGTCGGTGATCGAACTCGGGCGGGAAGTGGCGGCCCAACGAGCCCGCAGCAACTGAGGCGCACCAGGACCTGTTGGCCCTAGACCGGCTGGATCGTGATGTCCACCGACATGGCCTCTTCACCGCCACCCTGACGCACGCCCTTGATCGGCGGGCAGGCGTTGTAGTCGGTGCCCATGGCCAGACGCACATGGCGCTCGTCGATCAGGCAGCTGTGGGTCACGTCGATGCTGACCCAGCGCCGCGCCGCCACATCCAGGCAGACATCCACCCAGGCGTGGCTGGCGAGGTCCGGCTCGTTGGCAGCATAAAAATAACCGCTGACATAACGCGCCGGAATGCCCAGGCTGCGGCAGATTGCAACCATCACATGGGCCTGGTCCTGGCACACGCCGGCACCGGCATCAAACGCCTGCAAAGCCGTGGTGGTCACCGTGGTGCTATTTTTTTGATAGCTGACCACACCCGCCACACCGCGGCTCAGGGCCAAAAGCATGTCCAAATCAGCGCGCCCGGCCAGCGGCGGCGCCACAAAGCGGCGGCCAAACTCGGCCAAGCGCGCGTGCGGCGTGGCCAGATGGGTGGCGCGCAAAAAAAACGCCGGGTGCGGCATGGTGGTCGCATCGGTAAATTCGGCGATGCCCAGGGTCTCGACATCGCCAGCCGCATTGACCAGACTCCAGCGCACGTTGTCCGCAACCTGGCCGACGAAGGTGTAGGAGCTGACCTTGTTGCCAAAGGCGTCCGCTTGCTCGAACAGTTTTTCAGGCGTGCCCAGGCTCCAGAAATTGACGGTCTGCCCCGGCCCGGACTGCGGCGTCAGCCACATGGTCTGCAGCGCATACCGCAGCGGCTCGGTGTAGCGGTAGTCGGTGACATGCCGGACATGGAGTTTCATGGCCGGTAACTTGGGTTCTTAGCGCGAGCGATGATGCATCTCAACTGGTCGCCGGCACCAGGAAATCGCGGCTGATGTGGGCACCGAGTTCGTTGACGCGGTCGAGAAACTGCGTCAGGTAGGCGTGCAGGCCGGTGGCCAGGATCTCGTCAATGCGGGCGTACTGCAGGTCGGCCGACAGCTTGCCGGCGCGGCGCACGGTTTCGCAGGTGCTGTCATCGGTCACCAGCTTGAGGTTGTTCACCACTTCCTGCAGGCTGGCGGCCAGCGAGCGCGGCATGTCGGCACGCAAAATCAGCAACTCGGCCACACGTTCGGGCTTGATCACGTTGCGATAAACACGGCGGTAAATCTCGAAGGCGCTGACGCTGCGCAGGATCGCGCTCCAGTGGTAGAAGTCGTACTCCTGGTCTTTCTCGCTGGCGGCGCCGTAGAAGTCGCTCTGCACCGCGTGGAACTTGACGTCGACCAGCCGCGCCGTGTTGTCGGCGCGTTCGAGGAAAGTGCCCAGGCGCATGAAATGCAAGGCCTCGTCCTGCAGCATGGTGCCGACCGTGACGCCACGCGACAAATGCGAGCGGAATTTGACCCACTCAAAAAACTGGCCGGGGTCCCGTTCAAAATCGCCGTTGCGCAACATGCGGAAAATTTCAAGGTAGGTCTGGTTCTGGGTTTCCCAGACCTCGGTGGTCAGCGTGCCGCGCACGGCGCGGGCATTTTCTCGCGCGTTTTTCAGGCAGGAGATGATGCTTGACGAGTTCTTTTCGTCGCGCACCATGAAATCCATCACGTCGCGCGCATTGATCGCGCCGTACTTGCCTTCGTAGGCGGCCGACAACTCGCTGATGCTCAGCAAGCCCTGCCAGCCGACCTGGGCCACGGCGGTTGATTGCGGCAGCAGCGAGGTCTGGTAGTTGACGTCCAGCATCCTCGCGGTATTCTCTGCCCGCTCCGTATAGCGAGACATCCAGAACAGGTGATCAGCGGTACGCGACAACATTATTTGCTCCCTCCCTGCGACTGGCTTTGTGACTGCCCCGACTGCGACTGGGTTTGCGACTGCCCCGCGGCGGGGTTGTCGCCCTCCAGCACCCAGGTGTCCTTGGTGCCGCCGCCCTGCGAGGAGTTGACCACCAGCGAACCGTCTTTCAGCGCCACGCGGGTCAGGCCGCCCGGCACCATCTGCACGGTCTTGCCGCTCAGCACAAAGGGCCGCAGGTCAATGTGGCGCGGCGCGATGCCGCTGTCCACATAGGTCGGGCAGGTGGACAGGCTCAGCGTCGGCTGGGCGATGTAGCCGGCCGGGTTGGCGATCACGGCCTTGCGGAAATCCTCGATCTCGGCCTGCGTCGAGGCCGGACCGACCAGCATGCCGTAGCCGCCGGCGCCATGCACTTCCTTGACCACCAGGTCCTTCATGTTGGCCAGCGTGTAGGCCAGGTCGTCCGCATTGCGGCACATATAGGTCGGCACGTTCTTGAGTATCGGTTTTTCGCCGAGATAAAACTCGATCATCTTCGGCACATAAGGATAGATCGACTTGTCGTCGGCGACGCCGGTGCCGATCGCGTTGCACAGCGCGACGTTGCCACTGCGATAGACATTGAGCAGCCCGGCGCAACCCAGCGTCGAGGTCGGGCGGAAGGCCAGCGGGTCGAGGAAGTCGTCGTCGACGCGGCGGTAGATCACGTCGACACGTTTCGGGCCGCGCGTGGTGCGCATGTACACAAAGTTGTCCTTGACGAACAGGTCCTGGCCCTCGACCAATTCCACACCCATCTGCTGCGCCAGGAAGGCGTGTTCGAAATAGGCCGAGTTGTACATGCCGGGCGTCAGCACCACCACCGTCGGTTCGGCGCGGTGCGCCGGCGAGTTGTCGCGAAGGGTTTCGAGCAGCAGGTCGGGGTAGTGGGCGACAGGGGCCACACGGTTCTGGCTGAACAGGTCGGGAAACAGTCGCATCATCATCTTGCGGTCTTCCAGCATGTAACTCACGCCGCTGGGCACACGCAGATTGTCTTCAAGCACGTAGTACTCGCCCTCGCCCTGCGCGTTGGGCGCGCGCACGATGTCGATGCCGCTGATGTGGGAATAGATGTTGCCGGGCACCTCGACGCCCATCATCTCGGGGCGGAACTGCGCGTTCTGGAAAATCTGCTCGGCCGGAACCACACCGGCCTTGATGATTTCCTGGTCGTGGTACACGTCGTGGATAAAGCGGTTCAGGGCCGTGACCCGCTGGATCAAGCCACGCTCCATGCTGTCCCACTCGTGCGCAGGGATGATGCGGGGAATCAGGTCAAACGGAATCAGCCGCTCGGTACCACCGGTTTCCGAGTTGCCGTCGTCCTTGTCACCGTAGACCGCAAAGGTGATGCCGACCCGGCGAAAAATCATCTCGGCTTCCGCGCGCCTGGCCTGCATGACCGAATCGGGCTGATTGGCCAGCCAGCGCTGGTAGCTCTGGTAATGCGCCCTCACCGACGCATCGCCAGCGTTCATCTCGTCAAACTTCGGTCCGCTCATCAGCTTATCTCCGGCAAATTCTTGGTGCGTTGCTCCCCTGTAGCTTAGCAAGTAATGCGCCAGACGCTTGTAGGAAACCCGCTTTTTAATCCGTTGGGCGGTGATGCCAGTAGCGCAATGCGGTTTGGCGCTGGCAGACGACGGCTGCCGGCCGCGCACTGGTCCAGGTCGCAGCCCCGCACGCAGGAGACGCAAACACCGCAATCCCACGCTCCCGATAACGGTCCAGCACGGGCGGCGCCGGGTGTCCGAAACGGTTGCGGTAACCGGCCTGGGCCAACGCCAGCGTGGGTAACACGGCGTCGAGGAAGGCCGGGCTGGACGATGTTTTGCTGCCGTGGTGTGGCACCAGCAGAAGGTCTGCCTTCAGGTTCAGCCCGCTTGCCACCAGCCGCTGCTCCTGCGCCAGTTCGATGTCACCGGCCAGCAGGGCTGCCTTGTCGCCGTTGGAGATGCGCAATACGCAGCTCATGGCATTCGACTTCTGCGGCGTTTCGTAGTCGCCAGCCGGCGGGTGCAGCACCTCAAAATCCACACCGTCCCACGTCCAGCGTTGACCGGCGACGCAGCGGGTGGAGGGCCGCACCGCCTGCAGCGGATGGCCATCCTCGATCGAGCTCAGCAATACCGCCTGCGGTTGCATCGCCAGCACGGCCGGCGCGCCGCCAATGTGGTCGCTGTCGCGGTGGCTCAGCATCAGGGTGTCGACCTCGTCACCCAGCGCCCGCAGCAGCGGCACCAGCACCCGGTGGCCGGCGTCACTCTCGCGCGAAAAGCGCGGGCCGCTGTCGTAAACCAGTGTGTGGCTGGCAGTTCGGACAATCAGTGCGTTGCCCTGCCCCACGTCCGCGGCGATGAGCTCGAAGTGGCCGGTCGCCGGGCGCAGGGGCTGCCAGAGCAGCACTGGGAGCAGCAGCGGCACACCAAGCAGCCGCCAGTGCCAGGGCAGGCGCATGGCCAGCAGCAAGCCACCTGCCACGCCGGCCACGGCACACCACAGCGGCGCCGCCGCCACGCTGATGCTGGCCAGCGGCCAGCGCGCCAGCCACTGCAAAAACAGCATCAGCGCCGACACCGCACCGGCTGCCAGGTCCCACAGCGGCGCCCAGGCCACACCCAGCATGGTCAAGGGCGTGACCACCAGCGTGACCCAGGGAATCGCCAGGCCGTTGGCCAGCAGCCCGACCAGAGACACCTGGTTGAACAGCAGCAAGGACAGCGGCGCCAGCGCCAGGGTCACGATCCACTGCTCCCGTGCGGCGCGGACAACCATCGCTACCCAAGCAGTGGGCAACGCCGTCCATCGGGAAAGTTCAGGATTATTTTGGCCTCCAGCCCATGGCGGACGGGCGTCAGCAGCTCCTGAATTTGTAGCAATATCGCCCACGCGGTCATCATCTCGGGTGTCCCTGCCAGCAGCAAACAGAACCCCGACCGCCACGAACGACAGCCAGAACCCGGCCTGCAGCAAAGCCCAGGGATCAAGCGCCACAACGACCGCCATGGCCAGCAGCCAGACCTGGGGCCAGGGCCAGCGCTTGCCGCTCTGGCGCAGCAGCACCACGGCGGCCAGCATCCAGACCGTGCGTTGCGCCGGCACGCCCCAGCCCGAAAGCAGCGCGTACCCGGCCGCCAGCAACAAGCCGCCCCAGACACCGGCGCTGCCCGCCGGCATGGCCAGGCACAGCGCGGGTGTCCACCGCACGGAGCGCCGCCACAGCCAGCCCACGCCTTGCGCTGCCAGCCAGGCGAACATGGTGATGTGCAACCCCGAAATACTCATCAGGTGCGCGACGCCCGTGGCCCGGAAAACATCCCAGTCAACCCGTTCGATGGCGTTCTGGTCGCCCACCAGCAGGGCCGCCACCACGCCGGCCAGCGGACGGTCGGCCACGCGCGCATAAACCGCGTCCCGCAGCGCCTGGCGCGTTCGCTCGACCGGGTGGCGCCAGCCGTCGGCAAGCCGTGCAGGCACCGGATCCCTTGGCCCCGCCCGGACATACCCCGTGGCCTGCACGCCTTGATCCCACAGCCAGAGTTCATAGTCAAACCCATGCGGGTTGCTGTTGCCGTGCGGCGCCTTCAGACGCACCGTCATGCGCCACTGTTCGCCGGCGCGCAAGGCCGGTGGCTGGCGCTGCAGGGCCAGCGTAGCGGCCGGGCTGCCGCCGGCATCCGGGTTGTCCGGGCCACTGCCCCCGGTCGCCGGCTCCCGAAGACCAAAACCGGTATACCAGCCCAGGTAGATCTGCGGCGGCAGCAGCACCTGCTGCCCATGGAGACGGGCCGATTCGACGGCAAACCGAAAGCGCAGGCCGTCGTCGTGGCGCTGGGGCATGGCCAGCACCCGGCCCGTGACCTCGATGTCGCGGCCTTCCAGCGCCGGCGCCAGCGCGCCGGCCTGAAAAATCACGGCACGCAGGCCGGTCAAGCCGAAACCGAAACTCAATGCCAACACCAGTACAGCCAAGGATCGGAAGCCCCACCCGGCCGCCGAACACAAGCGAAAACAAGCCAGCGCAAGACCTGCGGAGCCAAGGAGCAAGGCCCCATAGCCCCCGGCGTGCAAGAGCGCGGGCTGCTGCAACTGCAAGGCGGCGCCCGCGACAAATCCGCAAAAGATCGGCGCCCATAAGCGCCCTGACGGTCCGGCTGACATCGTTCGGCCCACATGCCTCCCCTGCGGAATCATTTTTGTGTATTGCGGCGAAGCTGTTCAACGATCCGATACTCGCATCCGCCTACAAGCGGCCCGTGAGCCCGCGTTTCACGCCAATCCGTCAGTCACGCGCTGACAGAGTTTGACGCCTTTGGCGCAGCTCTTGCTTGCTTTTGATGCATTAAAACCGTCGAACACTGGCCGGGAAGCGGCCACCCCCCTGTTTCTGCGGCATAGTTGCCACAACGCCCCGATATTTCTGAAAAGCGAGACCGCCTTGTCCATTCACGTTGCCCTGAGCCACATCACCCACTACAAATACGACCGCCTGGTGCGGCTGGGCCCGCAAGTGGTCCGCCTGCGCCCTGCGCCGCACAGCCGCACCAAGGTCTTGTCCTATTCGCTCTCGATAGAGCCCAAGGACCACTTCATCAACTGGCAGCAGGACCCGTTTGCCAACTACCAGGCCCGGTTGGTGTTTCCCGAGCCGACCCGCGAGTTCAAGGTCACGGTGGATCTGGTTGTTGAGATGGCGGTGTTCAACCCGTTTGACTTTTTCCTCGAACCTGACGCTGAAAAATTTCCCTTCACCTACAGCAAGGACCAGGCGCGTGAGCTGGCGCCTTACCTCGCGACCGAACCGGCCACACCGCTGCTTCAGGCCTACATTGACAGCGTGGACCGCACGCCGAAACGCACCATCGATTTTCTGGTCGGGCTGAACCAGAAGTTGCAGGGCGACATCAATTACGCGATTCGTATGGAGCCCGGTGTGCAGACACCGGAAGAAACCCTGAAACTCGCGGTGGGCTCCTGCCGCGACACCGGCTGGCTGATGGTCCAGCTCTTTCGCCACCTGGGCCTGGCCGCGCGATTTGTCTCGGGCTACCTGATCCAGCTCAAGGCCGACGTCAAATCACTCGATGGCCCGAGCGGCGCGGAAACCGACTTCACCGACTTGCACGCCTGGTGCGAGGTGTTCCTGCCCGGCGCCGGCTGGGTCGGCCTGGACCCAACCTCCGGCCTGATGGCCGGCGAAGGCCACATCCCGCTGGCCTGCACACCCGAGCCGTCGAGCGCCGCGCCGATTGAAGGCGGCGTCGATGAAAGCGAGGTCGACTTCGCCCACCACATGGGGGTGCAGCGCATCTACGAATCGCCGCGCGTGACCCAGCCCTACACCGACGCACTGTGGGCCGACGTGCTCAAGCTCGGCCACCAGGTGGACCAGGACCTGGCCGCCGGTGACGTGCGCCTGACCATGGGCGGCGAGCCAACCTTTGTGGCCACCCAGGACCGCGACGCCGCCGAGTGGAACATCGACGCACTGGGCCCGACCAAACGCGGCTACGCGACCGAACTGGTGCAGAAGCTGCGCGCCGAATACGGCGACGGCGGCTTCCTGCATTTTGGCCAGGGCAAGTGGTACCCCGGCGAGCAGTTGCCGCGCTGGGCACTGAGCATTTTCTGGCGCAAGGACGGCCAGCCGGTCTGGCAAAACCCGGCCCTGTTCACTGACGAACGCCAGCCCTGCAGCTACACCAGTGCGGACGCCAAGCGGTTTACCGAGACCCTGGCCGGCAAGCTGGGCCTGTCGGCCCAACACATCACGCCCGGTTACGAGGACACCTGGTACTACCTGTGGCGTGAACGCCGGTTGCCGGTCAATGTGGATCCTTTCGACACCAAGCTCGATGATGCGATGGAGCGTGCCCGGCTGCGCCGCGTGTTCTCCCAGGGGCTGGATGCCGTGGTCGGTTATGTGCTGCCACTCAAGGTCCGTGAAGAAAAGGCCCAGGGGCAAGGCCCGCAATGGTCGACCGGTCCCTGGTTCTTCCGCGACGAACGCATGTACCTGATGCCGGGCGACTCGCCCATGGGTTACCGCCTGCCGTTGGACTCGGTGCCCTGGGTCTCGAAAACCGACTACCCCTACATGACCGAGGCCGACCCGTTTGCGCCGCGCGAAGAATTACCGCCGGCACACACGCTGGCCGACCGCTACAACGCGGCGCGCAGCCAGCCGGCGCCCGCGCCGGCCGAACCCGCCGTCTCCGCAGCCATGGCCGGCGCCCGGCACAACAGCGCCAGCATGCTGGCGCAGTACATGGCACGTTACATGACGGGCAACGGCTCGCGCAATGAAGCCAGTCGCCTGATGCAGTTCAGGACCACCACGTCCAGCGTGGATGTTCGCTTCGACCAGGGCGCCAAAGCAGGTGCCGCGTCGTCAGCCCCTGCGGCCCCCACACCCGCCCCGGCAGATCCCTCGGCGCGTATGCCCAAAGCCGGCGAATCCGCCGCCTGGCTGACCCGCACCGCCTTGTGTGTCGAAGTGCGCGACCCGAACCGCGCCAACGGTCCCCAGGACAAACCCAAAGCCGCGCCCAAAGAAAAAGGCGCCAAGGCCGAGACCGGTGCGCTGTACATCTTCATGCCGCCACTGGAGCGGCTGGAAGACTACCTCGACCTGCTCGCTGCCGTTGAGGCGAGTGCGCAGGCCCTTGACCTGCAGATCGTGCTCGAAGGTTACCCACCGCCACGCGATCCGCGCCTGAAGATGCTGCAGGTCACCCCGGACCCCGGCGTGATCGAGGTCAACATCCACCCGGCCTACAACTGGAACGAGCTGGTAGAACACACCGAGTTCCTCTACAAAATCGCGCACGAGACGCGCCTGTCGGCTGAAAAATTCATGACCGATGGCCGCCACACCGGCACCGGCGGCGGCAACCACTTTGTGCTGGGCGGCGCCACCCCGCCCGACAGCCCTTTCCTGCGCAAGCCGGAAATGCTGGGCAGCCTGATCGCCTACTGGCACAACCACCCGTCGCTGAGTTATCTGTTCTCGGGCATGTTCATCGGCCCAACCAGCCAGGCGCCACGGATTGACGAGGCGCGCAACGACCAGTTGTACGAGCTTGAAATCGCGCTGCGCGAGATTGCTGCGAATCGCGAAAAGTACGGCGAAAAGATGCCGCCGTGGATTGTGGACCGCACCCTGCGCAACATCCTGGTCGATGTGACCGGCAACACCCACCGCAGCGAGTTCTGCATCGACAAGATGTATTCACCCGACTCGGCCACCGGCCGGCTCGGCCTGCTGGAGCTGCGCGCGTTTGAGATGCCGCCGCACGCGCGCATGAGCATCGTGCAGCAGTTGCTGCTGCGCGCGCTGGTCGCGCGTTTCTGGAACAAGCCTTACCACGGCCGCATGACGCGCTGGGGCACCGAGTTGCACGACCGCTTTTTGCTGCCCGCCTTTGTGCGCCAGGACTTTGCCGATGTACTGACCGAGCTCAACGAGGCCGGCTACGGCTTCGACATGGCGTGGTTTGAACCCCATTTCGAGTTCCGCTTCCCGATGATCGGACAGGTCAAGGCCAACAGCATCGAACTCACGCTGCGCAGCGCGCTGGAGCCCTGGCATGTGATGGGCGAAGAAGGTTCGTCCGGCGGTACCGTGCGTTATGTCGATTCGTCACTCGAACGTGTCGAGGTCCATGTGACCGGGCTCAACGACAACCGCTATGTCATCACCGCCAATGGCCGCGCCCTGCCCTTGCAAAACACCGGTACCGTCGGTGAATACGTGGCCGGCGTGCGTTACAAGGCCTGGAACCCGCCCTCGGCCCTGCACCCGTCGATTGGTGTGCATGCGCCTCTGACGTTTGACATTGTCGACACCTGGATGGAACGTTCACTGGGCGGCTGCCAGTACCATGTGGCGCATCCAGGCGGCCTCAGTTACGACACGCTGCCGGTCAACTCTTACGAGGCCGAGAGCCGGCGCCTGAACCGCTTCTTCCAGATGGGCCACACGCCGGGGAAAATCCGCGTGTTACCGGCCCAGCCCAGCCGAGAGTTTCCGTTCACGCTGGATTTGCGTTAGGCATCGGCAAGCCCTGACAACCACCGCCCGGTTTGTGTCTGATAGGCGCCACAAACCGGGCGCGTGTGTACATGCATGGGGGCATACTTGGGCCAGCGTGGAAAACAACCCCTCTCTTTTTGCAGCCGCAGCGCTGGAGTCTGCTGTCGATCTGGCTGCGGCGCTGGCGCAGCCGGCCGCAGCCGGCCACTATGACGAGTTGCACGGCCGGACCCTGGACAAACCGTCCCCCGCCCCCAGCCAGAGCCAGCAGCAAAGCCAGTCCTCGTTACATCTGGCCGGCGCAACACCCGATGCAGCCGTCCTGCCCGCAGCAGAGCCCGCCACTGCGCCACCCGCCAAACTGGCGCCCGACTGGCGGCGTTTTTTCCATTTTCTGGGCGGCGATGGTTTTAACGACCTGAGCCACCGCACGGCGAATCTGCACCGCCAGATCCGCGACAACGGCGTGACCTACAACGTCTATGCCGATGCCAACGGCCCGCAGCGTCCCTGGTCGCTGGACCTGTTTCCACTGCTGCTGTCGGCCCAGGACTGGGCGCAAATCGCCACCGGCGTCGCACAGCGCGCCCGACTGCTGGACCGCATCATGGCCGACGTCTACGGCCAGCAGCAGTTGCTGTCTCTGGGCCTGCTGCCGACGGCGCTGGTGCAGGGCCACCCCGGCTACCTGCGCGCCATGCACGGCGTGCAACCCGCCGGCGGCACCTTCTTGCACATTGCCGCCTTTGACCTGGCACGCGGGCCCGACGGGCGCTGGTGGGTCGTCTCGCAACGCACGCAGGCGCCTTCGGGCCTGGGTTACCTGCTGGAAAACCGCCTGACCATCTCGCGGCTTTTCCCGCAAGCTTTCCGCGAAATGAAGGTACAGGCGCTGGCCGCTTCTTACAAGACGCTGATTGACGGCATGAAGGCCCACAGCCCGGCTGGTGCGCGCGGCGAAGACAGCCGAATCGTTTTACTGACACCCGGCCCCTACAACGAAACCTATTTTGAACATGCCTACCTGGCGCGTTACCTCGGGTTGACGCTGGTTGAAGGCAGCGACCTGCTGGTGCGGGGCGACAAGCTTTACCTCAAGACCCTGCAGGGCCTGGAGCCGGTGCATGGCCTGCTGAAACGCCTGGACGACGAGTTTCTCGACCCGCTGGAGCTGCGTTCCGACTCCACGCTGGGTGTGCCCGGACTGCTGCAGGTGATTCGCACCGGCAATGTGCTGGTGGCCAATGCGCCGGGCTCGGCCTTCCTGGAGTCGAGCGCGCTACTGGGTTTTTTACCGGCCCTGTCGCGGCACCTGCTCGACGAGCCGCTGGCCCTGCCCTCGCTGGCCACCTGGTGGTGCGGCGAGCAGGCGGCCCTGCAGGAAGTGCTGCCGCTGCTCAAAAACTGTGTCATCAAGGGCACCTACCCCGACTCCGGCATTGAATCGGTGATCGCGCAGACGCTGTCCTCGCGCGAGCTGGACGAGTGGGCCGGACGGCTGGTGCGGCGCAGCGACGACTACACCGTGCAGGCCTATCTGCCGCTGTCGCAGACGCCAACCTGGCACGCCAACCGGCTGGCGCCGCGCTCGGCCATGCTGCGCGTCTTTGCAGTGGCCGATGGCAAGGGCTCCTGGCAGGTGCTGCCGGGCGGGCTGGCGCGGCTGGCCGGCCCCAACGACAAGATTGCCTCGATGCAGCAAGGCGGCAGCAGCGCCGACGTGTGGGCATTGGCCGAGACCGCCGCGTCTGCCGGCAGCGCCAACACCCGCGCCAGGAGCAGCAGCGGCAACGGCAACAAACCCCCAGTGGCAGAAACCCATGCGGAGCCCGGCGCCCAGGCACGCCCCATCCATCTGGCCCGCCACAAACCCCCGGTCACCAGCCGCGCTGCCGAAAACCTGTTCTGGCTGGGCCGCTACACCGAGCGCACCGAAAACGCCATCCGGCTCGCCCAACTGACCTTGCAATCGCTGAGCGGCGAGGCCCAGTCCTCCCAGCCGCTGCTGGCCTGGCTGTCCGAGCTGGCCGTGAAAAATGGGCTGGTGCTCGACACCGTTCCGCCGGCCACGCAGGCGCGCCGCGTCTTCGAGCGCTCCCTGATCGCCAGCCTGGCCGATACCGAACAAGCCGCCAGCGTGGGCTACAACCTGCGTGCGCTCAAAGGGGCGGCTTCGGCCGTGCGCGAGCGCCTGTCGCAGGAGCAGTGGCATGTGATCGTGCGCGCCGAGGAAGATTTTTTCCGGCGCTGCGAGAGCTTCACCGGCCCGGACCACCCGGTCACCCAGGCGCTGGAATATTCGTCGGTTGAGGCGCTGCGTGCCCTGGAGTCGGCCAGCAGCTTCCTGGCCGCCATGACCGGCGCACAGACTGACCGCATGACGCGCGACGACGGCTGGCGCCTGCTCAGCACCGGCCGCCACATCGAGCGCCTGAACACACTGTCCGCCGCCCTGATGCTTGGTTTTGAAACCGGCGCCGTGCACGACGAAGGCGGCTTCGGCGCCATCGTCGCCCTGTTTGACAGCACCATCACCTTTCACGCCCAGTACCAGCAGCAGCGCGACCTTGCAGCGCTGCTGGACCTGCTGGTGCTGGACCGCGACAACCCGCGCTCGCTGGGCTGGGTGGCGCAAACCCTGCGCGGCCGGCTCGCGCGCCTGGCTGAAAACACGGTGGGCACGCCGCAGCCGGTGCCCGACCTGACCGCCGGCCTGCCCGACCCCGGCAGTTGGCAACTGGCCGACCTGTGCACACCTTCCTCCGAGTTGCCACAAGATCAGGCTTATGAGGGCTTGCTGGCACAGCTGGGGCAATGCTGCAGTGCCGCCTTCGAACTCTCGGACA
>NZ_JAYWHI010000060.1:0-3229 GCF_043778355.1 Polaromonas sp. | reverse complement strand
GGGAAAAAGGCATGGGTGCCAAGATCGAAAAAGCCATTCGCGATTCCGACCTCGGCCTCAACCCTGCCACCCAGGGCGACCTGATCCGCGTGCCGATGCCGGCCATGACCGAAGAGCGTCGCAAGGAACTGACCAAAGTCGTTCGGGGCGAGGGCGAACACGCCAAGGTCGCCATCCGCAACCTGCGCCGCGACGCCAACGATGGCGTCAAGAAGCTCGTCAAGGACAAGCTGGCCTCGGAGGACGACGAGCGCCGCGCCCATGACGATGTGCAGAAGTCCACCGACCGTTTCATTGCCGATGTCGACAAGCTGGTCGCCGCCAAGGAACAAGACATCATGGCGGTCTGATCTGCGCTCAGGCGCTGACTGCTGACATGGCCCCACCCATTCCGACCCCGGTTCCCCACCACGTTGCCATCGTGATGGATGGCAATGGCCGCTGGGCAGGCAAACGCTTCCTGCCTCGAGTGGCCGGCCACCAGCAGGGCGTGGGCGCCCTGAGCCGTTGTGTCAAGGCCTGCATGGCGCGCGGTATTTGCGTGTTGACCGTGTTTGCGTTTTCATCTGAAAACTGGAACCGTCCGGCCGAGGAGGTCTCTGGCCTGATGGAGCTGCTGGCGCTGTCGCTGGCGCGCGAGGTGCCATCACTGAAGGCCAACGGCGTGCAATTGCATTTTGTGGGCGAGCGCCAGCAACTGTCGGACAAGGTCAGGGTCGGTCTGGCCCAGGCCGAGGCGGCGACGGGTGACAACAACCGGCTGATCCTCAACGTGTGTTTCAACTACGGCGGCCGCTGGGACATTGCCCAAGCCGCCCGCAAGCTGGCCGCAAGCGGCCAGGACATCACCGAGATGGCGCTGGACCGCGCGATGGCGCTGGCCCATGTGCCCGACCCGGACCTGGTGATACGTACCGGCGGCGAGATGCGCATCAGCAACTTCCTGCTCTGGCAGGCGGCGTATTCCGAACTGCATTTCTCCGACAAACTCTGGCCTGACTTCGACGAGGCTGCATTGGATGAGGCGATCGCGGTCTATGCCAGCCGCGAACGTCGCTTCGGCAAGACCTCCGGCCAGCTCGCCCCCGGCTCCCCAAAATCCACCGTGAAGGCCGCCTGATGCTCAAGCAACGCGTGATCACCGCCATCGTGCTGCTGGCCATTTTGTTGCCGGCACTGTTTTACCCGACACCCATTCCGTTTTCTGTCCTCGCCGTGCTGCTGATTGCCGCTGGCGCCTGGGAGTGGGGGCGCCTCAACGGCTACGGCCCCATCGCCTCGTTGGTGGCCGGATTCGTCTGCGTCGTGTTGTGTGCCATGGCTTGGGACCTCGGCATGCTCGATCGGCCGCTGCCGCTGCTGTGGCGGCTGGCAGGCGCGGCCTGGGTGCTGGTCGGCGCCTGGCTGCTGCGCAGCGGGGTCGCCGGCTGGCCGCGCATTCCGCGGCTCGTACGTCTGGTGGTGGGCGTGCTGGCGCTGTGGCTTGCCTGGTTGGCAGTGGCGCAGGCGCGTTTTATTGGCATCGAATTCCTGCTGTCGCTGCTGCTGCTGGTTTGGGTCGCCGATATCGGTGCCTATTTCGCTGGCAAGGGTCTGGGCGGGCGTTTCAGCAAAGGAAAGCTGGCGCCGGCCATCAGCCCTGGCAAAAGCTGGGAGGGTGTCTGGGGCGGCATGGTAGGCGTGATGGTGCTTTGCATTGCCTGGGTGATGCTGGACAGCACCGGGAACAGCCTGTATGCGCGCCTGGCCTCACAGTACGGCCTGCCGGTGACCTTGCTGGCCATGATTTTTCTGGCTGCCTTTAGCGTGGTCGGTGACCTGGTCGAATCCCTGGTCAAGCGCAGCGCCGGTGCCAAGGATTCCAGCGGTCTGTTGCCCGGACACGGCGGTGTGCTGGACCGGGTCGATGCGCTGGTACCCGTGCTCCCGCTGGCCCTGATGCTTGTAACGGTCTGATCCGGTTCCCATGACACTGCAGAAACAGCGCGTCACCGTTCTCGGCTCGACCGGCTCGGTCGGCATCAACACCCTGGATGTGATCGCCGGTCACCCGGACCGCTTCGAGGTATTTGCCCTCAGCGCCTCCACACAAACCGACCTCATGCTGGCGCAGTGTTTGCGTTTTCGCCCCGCCTACGCCGTGATGGCCAATTCTGCGCACGGCCGCGACCTCGCCGAAAAATTGAAGGCAAATGGACTGTCGACCCATGTCCTGATTGAGAGTAATGCTCTCGAAACCATAGCATCTGACGAGCGTGTGGATACCGTGATGGCGGCCATTGTGGGCGCAGCGGGCCTGGGTGCCTGCATGGCGGCCGCACGTGCGGGCAAGCGGCTGTTGCTGGCCAACAAGGAGGCCCTGGTCGTCGGCGGCGAGGTTTTCATGCAGGCCGTGCGCGAGGGCGGCGCCCAGTTGCTGCCCATCGACAGCGAACACTCCGCCATTTTTCAGTCCCTGCCCGAAGATCCGGCAGTCTGGGCCGAGCGCATCGACAAGATCATCCTGACCGCTTCCGGCGGGCCGTTTCGCACCCGCGCACCGGCCAGCCTGCGCGACGTCACGCCCGAACAAGCCTGCGCCCACCCGAACTGGGTGATGGGGCGGAAAATTTCGGTGGATTCGGCCACCATGATGAACAAGGCGCTGGAAGTGATCGAGGCGCGTTACCTGTTCGGTCTGGCACCGGAACAGATCGAGGTGGTGATTCATCCGCAAAGCATCATCCATTCGATGGTGCAGTACCGCGATACCTCGGTGGTGGCCCAGCTTGGCACCCCCGACATGCGGGTGCCGATTGCCTATGGCCTGGCCTGGCCAGGACGTATCCGCTCGGGCGCGCGGGCGCTTGACTTTCGGGCACTGGCCACCATGACTTTTTCGGTGCCGGATGACGACCTGTTTCCCGGACTGCCCCTTGCCTGGGAGGTGCTCGGCGCGCCTGCCGGCAGCACGGCAGTGCTCAATGCGGCCAATGAAGTGGCGGTCGCCGCCTTCCTCGAAAAACGGATACGCTTTGACCAGATTCACGCCGTGAACCGCGCGACCCTGGACGCAGTTTCTGCGCCCGTTATTGGCGGTATCGGCGATTTGCTGGAACTGGACGGGAAGTCGCGCGCGGTGGCGACTGGCCTGGCTGCAAAACTGACCCTCTGACCGGAGTATTGCCATGCTGACCTTGGTCGCCTTTGTTGTTGCACTCGGCATCCTGATTGCCATCCATGAGTACGG
>NZ_JAYWHI010000059.1:0-9127 GCF_043778355.1 Polaromonas sp. | reverse complement strand
ACGCTGATGGTGCGGGCGTCGAGCAGCGAGACGTTGGCCACCTGACTGATCGGCACCATGGCGCCGTAGTAGTCCACCTGAACGGTATCGAGCAAACCCGGGTTGGCCCGCCCGGTGCGGATCTTGGTCAGCGCCTGCTTGAAGGACTCCAGCGACTGCTGCATTTTCTGTTCAGTGCTGCTCTTGATATCAACAATGCTCATGATGGAATCTCCGGATCGATCTTGTTTATGCAAAAGTTGTTCGCGACCCGCAGCGGCCGCTAACGCTCAGACGTGAACCAGGGTGCCTTCATCCTCGCCCATCACCACGCGCTTGAGCGCGCCATGCTTGAAGATGCTGAAAATCTTGATCGGCAGCTTCTGGTCGCGGCACAGCGCGAAGGCCGTGGCATCCATCACTTCGAGGTTCTTGCCAATGGCCTCATCAAAGGTGATGTTGGTATAACGCGTCGCCGACGGGTCCTTCTTTGGATCCGCGCTGTAGACGCCGTCCACCTTGGTGGCCTTGAGCACGATCTCGGCGCCGATCTCGGCGCCGCGCAAGGCGGCGGCGGTGTCGGTCGTGAAAAACGGGTTACCCGTGCCGGCCGCAAAAATGACCACCTTGCCCTCTTCGAGGTACTGCAAAGCCTTGGGGCGCACATAGGGCTCGACCACGCGCTCGATGCCGATGGCCGACATCACACGTGGCGTCAGCCCGGCCTTGTCCATGGTGTCGCCGAGCGCCAGCGCATTCATCACCGTGGCCAGCATGCCCATGTAGTCGGCGGTGGCGCGGTCCATGCCGACCGAGCCGCCGGCCACGCCGCGAAAAATATTGCCGCCGCCGATCACGACGGCGACTTCGACACCCAGACGCGTCACCTCGGCGATCTCCTCAACCATGCGCACAATCGTCGCGCGGTTGATGCCGAAGGCATCGTCTCCCATCAAGGCTTCGCCGGAAAGTTTCAACAAGATTCGCTTGTAGGCTGGCATGAGGGGAGTTCCTGTCGTTTTTATGGGCGTTAGTTTAGCGGCCTTCCGGGTCAGTTCGGGCCGATCAGCCCTTGGCGGCAGCCACCTGGGCAGCCACTTCAGCCGCGAAATCGTCCACCTTCTTCTCGATGCCTTCACCGACGACATACAGGGTGAAAGACTTCACGGTGGTGGCCTTTTCCTTGAGCATCTGCTCGACGGTCTGCTTGTCGTTCTTCACGAAAGTCTGGTTGTGAAGGCTGACTTCTTTCAGGTATTTCTGCACGCCGCCTTCGATACGCTTGGCAACAATTTCGGGGGACTGCACCGGCTTGCCGGCGGCAGTTGCCACGGCGGCATCTTCGGCGGCCTTGGCGGCAGCCACGGAACGCTCACGCGCTACCAGCTCGGCAGGCACCTGGTCGCTGGACAGGGACACCGGCTTCATGGCCGCCACATGCATGGCCACATCCTTGGCGGCAGTTTCATCGCCGTCAAACTCCACCACCACACCGATACGTGTGCCGTGCAGGTAGGACGCGAGCTTGCCGCTTTCGAAACGCTGGAAGCGGCGCACCGACATGTTCTCGCCGATCTTGCCGATCAGGCCCTTGCGCACATCTTCGACCGTCGGGCCGAAACCGTCCAGGCTCAGCGGCATGGCGCCGATCGCGGCCACATCGGCTGGCTTGTTCTTGACGATGCCCTTGGCGACTGCATCGGTGAAGGCCAGAAAGCTGTCGTTTTTGGTGACGAAGTCGGTTTCGCAGTTGATCTCGACCAGTGCACCGATGCCGCCTTCGCTGTGGTAGGCGATCACGCCTTCGGCGGTGATGCGGGACGCCGCCTTACCGGCCTTGTTACCCAGCTTGACGCGCAGGATTTCTTCGGCTTTTTCAAAGTTGCCTTCGGCTTCGGTCAGTGCTTTTTTGCACTCCATCATCGGGGCGTCGGTTTTTGCGCGCAGTTCTGCGACCATGCTTGCTGTGATTGCCATCTTCGGTTCTCCGTGTGTCGTGTTGACTTCAAATAAATACGTGCCTTTGAACAAAGGCTGTGAAAAAGGGGCTACGCGAGCCCCTTTTTCGCGTCAGGCGCAGGGCCGGGACTATCAGGCAGCGGCGTTTTCCACTTCGACGAATTCGTCGGTGCTTTCAGCGGAAACCATCTTGACGACTTCGTTGCCAGCGCTGGCGCGGCCTTCGATGATCGCGTCAGCGATGCCACGTGCGTACAGGGCCACAGCCTTGGACGAGTCGTCATTGCCGGGAATCACGTAGTCGATGCCGATGGGCGAATGGTTGGAGTCCACCACGCCGATCAGCGGGATGCCCAGCTTCTTGGCTTCGAGGATGGCGATCTTGTGGAAGCCCACGTCGATCACAAAAATCGCGTCAGGCAGGGCATTCATGTCCTGGATGCCGCCGATGTCTTTTTCGAGCTTTTCCATTTCGCGCTTGAAGGTCAGCTGCTCTTTCTTGCTCAGGGCGTCGAGGCCGACTTCCTGCTGGGCCTTCATTTCCTTGAGGCGCTTGATCGAGGTCTTGACCGTCTTGAAGTTGGTCAGCATGCCGCCCAGCCAGCGCTGGTCAACAAAAGGCACGCCGGCGCGCTTGGCTTCGGCAGAGACCAGCTCGCGGGCCTGGCGCTTGGTGCCAACCATCAGGATGGTGCCGCGGTTGGCGGACAACTGCTTGGCGAACTTCATCGCCTCCTCGAACATCGGCAGCGATTTTTCGAGGTTGATGATGTGGATACGGTTGCGATGGCCGAAGATATACGGGGCCATCTTGGGGTTCCAGAAGCGGGTTTGGTGACCGAAATGGACGCCGGCTTCCAGCATTTCACGCATGCTTGTTGACATAGAGATACTCCAAAGGTTGTGTCTAAAATCAGCGCTTATCACCCGAAGAGATCTTTTGAAAAGTACCTCGGGCAACACCTTGAATGGCTGATTTGCGATTTATTGCGCGAAGGGCCGAACGCCTTTCGTACAACCCGCTGAGTATAACATCCTGCTACTGCTCCCCTGCCCGCCAGACATCGCGGCGCTACCCATGGCGCTGACCTGACCCGCCTGGCCGCCCCACCTGTACTATGAAAATGATAGCTGTCTACGCCAGTCCAGAAAGGGCTAAGGGCAGATTTGAGCAAGAAAACATGCACTTCCCCCTGATTCCGTCCATTTCTACCGGTTTGCGCCGGACCAGGCCATGAGGGTCGCCGTCATAGGCGCCGGCATCATCGGCATCACCACCGCCTGGGAACTGGCCCTGGACGGCCACGAGGTCACCGTGTTCGAACGCCGCGGCGCGGCTGCTGAAGAGGGCAGTTTCGCCAACGCCGGCGTGGTCGCGCCCGGTTACGTCACACCCTGGGCCGCCCCCGGCATGCCGCGCAAGGTGCTGGGGCACCTGTTTCGCCGCCATGCGCCTGTGACACTGGGCTTGCCGCTGTCCGGCAGCGAGCTGGCCTGGATGTGGAAGTGGTGGCGCGCCTGCAAGCTGGAAACCTACCTGGCCAACCGCGCCCGGCTGCAGCGCCTGGCGTTTTACAGCCGCGAACGCCTGCACCAGATCACGGCCGACCGGCAGCTCGACTACGACCGCAGTCCGGGCTACCTGGTGCTGCTGCGCGCAGAAGCCGACGCCCGCATGGTGGAGCCCGGCCTGCAGGTGTTGCGCGATGCTGGCGTGGCTTTCCGCCAGGTTGGTAGCAACGAGGCGCGCAAGATCGAGCCCGCGCTCAATCCAGACACGGCTTTCCTGGGTGCGATTCACCTGCCGGACGACGAGGTCGCGAACTGCCGGCAGTTCGCGCTGCTGCTGAAGACCGAAGCCCAGCGCCTCGGCGTAAATTTTGAATTCAACAAGGCGGTAGCCCATATGGAACGGGCGCAACCAGCTACTTTTTTGATAGCAGGCGAAGCCGCGCCGCGCAGTTTCGACGCGGTGGTGCTGTGTGCCGGCCTGGCATCAGCGCGCCTGCTCAGGCCGCTGGGTTTGAACATTCCGCTGGCGGCGGTCTACGGTTACTCGATCAGCGCACCGCTTCGCGAGCCGCTCAACGCGCCACGCAGCGCGCTGATGGACGAACGCTACAAGGTCGCCATCTCGCGCCTGGGCAACCGCGTGCGGGTAGCCGGCAGCGCGGAAATTGGCGGCGATCCGGACAAAAAACGCGCAGCCTCGGTGCAAACGCTTTACAAGGTGCTGCAGGACTGGTTCCCCGGCGCAGCCCACACCTCCAGCACAGGCGCCAGCGTGCAGGAGTGGAAAGGCGCTCGCCCCATGCTGCCAGACGGCCCGCCCCTCATCGGCCCCAGCGGCCTGCCCGGCCTGTGGCTTAACCTGGGCCATGGTTCCAGTGGCTGGGCGCTCAGTTGCGGCAGCGCGCGCGCCATCGCCGATCTGGTCGGTGGCCAAACGCCGGCGATCAGCATGGACGGCTTCGACGTGGCTCGCCTCAAACGCTAGCGGGCTCACAATCGGGCCATGCACCCGCTTTCCACCGCCCTCACCTTGCCGCTGCAGACAGTCGCAGCAACGCGCCGGCTGGAGCAGCAAGCGGCCGCGGCGTTGCCCGCTCACACGCTGATGCAACGCGCGGGGCTGGCGGCCGCTCGCCTGGCCCTGGCGCTGGCGCCGCATGCCCAGCAGATCTGGATCGCCTGCGGCCCCGGTAACAACGGCGGCGACGGCCTGGAAGCGGCCCTCCAGCTGCACCAATGGGGCAAAACCGTCACAGTGACCTGGCTGGGTGAACGCGGCGAACGCGCAGGCAAACTGCCCGCCGACGCACGGGCTTCGCTGCAGCGGGCCCGCGCTGCCGGTGTTTGCTTTGCGGACGCCCCGCCGCCTGATTTTGATTTCGCCATCGATGCCCTGCTGGGCATAGGCGCCACGCCGCGCCCCGGTGACGGCAGCGCAGAAGTCCTTCGCATGGCGCGCTGGATGCAGTTGCTGCGAGGCAGCAGCACGCCAGTGCTCGCGCTCGACATTCCGAGCGGTCTGGATGCCGACACCGGCGTCGATTTTGCTCCTGAATTCATAGCTGGCAGCGCCTGTCCGGAAAGGGCTGGCGCCCGATTTTGCTTGAGTTTTTTAACGCTGAAACCGGGCTTGTTCACCGCCGCCGGGCGCGATCTGGCCGGGCAGGTCTGGTGGGACGATCTGGGCGTCGCGCCGCCTGCAGGCATGGCGCCCGATGCCTGGCTGGCCGGCCAGGACCGTGCCGGCACCACCGGCCGCAGCCAGGCGCGCCACAGCAGCCACAAAGGCAGCTTCGGCGATGTGGCGGTCGTCGGCGGCGAGTCGGCGGCCACCACCCACATGGCCGGCGCCGCGCTGCTGGCGAGCCGAGCGGCCCTGCATGCCGGCGCCGGCCGGGTGTTTGTCGCGCTGCTCGGCAGCCCCAGTCTGGCGGTGGACCCGCAGCAGCCCGAACTGATGTTTCGCAGTCCGGACGCGCTGGACCTGTCCGGGCAAGTGGTGGTGTGCGGTTGCGGCGGCGGCGATGCCGTCGCCGCCGTGCTGCCCAGAATCCTGTCGAGGGCCACCGCACTGGTGCTGGACGCCGATGGGCTCAACGCCGTCGCCACCGACACGTCCCTGCAAGCCTTGCTGCGCGCCCGCGCCGCGAAGGGCTGGCGCACCGTGCTGAGCCCGCATCCGCTGGAGGCGGCACGCCTGCTCGGCATCAGCACGGTCGCCGTGCAAGGGGATCGCCTGAATGCGGCCATGCGGCTGGCTGCCAGGTCTCAGTGTGTGGTGGTGCTCAAAGGCTCGGGGACGGTGATCGCCTCACCGGATGTGATTCCGGTGATCAACCCCACCGGGAATGCCCGCCTGGCCACAGCCGGCACTGGCGATGTGTTGGCAGGCATGCTGGGCGCGAACCTGGCTTCCGGGCTCCCGGCTTTTGAAGCCGCCTGCGGCGCGGTGTTCCGGCATGGACGGCTGGCCGACAATTGGCCAGACGGACAGACCTTAACCGCGTCGCGGCTAGCCGAGCACCATCAAGCCGATCTGCAGCAACAGCAGCAGCACCAGCGCTGACAGGTCGACCCCACCGATCTGCGGGATCACCCGGCGAAGCGGCGCCAGCAAGGGCTCTGTCAGCCGCCCCAGCAGGCCGTACATGGGCGAGCCAGGTTGCACCCAGGAAATAATCGCAAAAGCCAGCACCGCGATAAAAGCCACCTGCAGGGCAACACGCAACAGCATCTTCAAGGCCCCGAGCAGCAAGGCCGGCAGCAGCGTGGGGCTGACCTCCGGAATACCGCCGGACAACATGCCGATCAGCAGCACACCGAGCAAGGCGTACAGCAACGCCAGCACAAAGGCCGCCAGCACGCTGGCCCAGTCCACGCGCGACTTTGCCACCGCTGTGGGCAGCACACGGCGCAAGGGTTTGACGATCCAGTCGCTCACCGCCATCACGAAGATGCCGGGCTGCGCGCGCATGTTGATGCGCTGGTAGTTCATCCAGGCGCGCAGCAAGGCGGCCCCGATCAGCACAAAAAACAGCGTCTCGAGAAGGAAACCCAGGATACGGATCAGCATGCCGCTCAGCGCCTCGGTTTCTTGCTGGATTTTCGGCCGGGACCACCGGCCGACTTCTTGACCGCCGCCTTGAGTGCCTGGATCGGCGAGACCGCCGCACGGCTGCCGCCGGCATGGCTGCCCCGTCCGGCTGCGCCCTGCCCACTGCGCTTGTCGGCGCGTTGGTCACCGCGTTTGTCCGCACGCCTGTCGCCACGCAGCTCGCCCGAATTGCGGTTTGCACCGCGCTCCTGCTCCGGCAGGTCACTGGCGCGTGCGCCGGTCTTGTCCTTCATGGCACGGGTCAGCAGCTCCTCACCTTCGCGGACCAGCCGGAAGTCGATCTTGCGCCCGTCCAGGTCCACCCGGCTGACCTGCACCCGCACCCGTGTGCCGATGGCATAACGGATGCCGGTGCGTTCGCCGCGCAACTCCTGGCGCGCCTCGTCGAACTTGAAGTACTCGCCACCCAGTTCGGTGATGTGCACCAGGCCTTCGACATACATGGCGTCCAGCGTGACAAAAATGCCGAAGCCGGCTGCCGACGTGACCACGCCACCGAATTCCTCGCCCAAATGCTCGCGCATGTACTTGCATTTGAGCCAGGCTTCCACATCACGGCTGGCCTCGTCGGCACGGCGCTCGTTGGCACTGCAATGCAGGCCTGCAGCCAACCAGGCCAGTTGGTCCACACTGAATTTTTTCGGCTTTTGTGTCGGGTCGCTGACCCGCGACGCCAGGCGCTTGGACAGCTTGGCCTCGGCTTCGCCGGGTGTGGGCAGGGTCGGCAACTGGTAAGTCGTCTGATTCAGGATGGCCTTGATCACACGGTGCACCAGCAAGTCGGGATAACGGCGGATCGGGCTGGTGAAGTGGGTGTAGGCCTCATAGGCCAGGCCGAAGTGGCCGTTGTTCATGGGCGTGTAAATCGCCTGTTGCATAGAACGCAACAGCATCGAGTGGATTTGCTGCGCGTCCGGCCTGTCCTTGGTGGCCACCGCGATCTGCTGGAACTCACCAGGGCTCGGGTCGTCGCTGATCGTCATCCCGAGGCCAATGGCCTTGAGGTAGTTACGCAGCATGTCCTTTTTCTCTGGCGTCGGACCTTCGTGCACGCGGAACAGTCCCACGTGTTTGCTCTGGGAAATATAGTCTGCCGAACACACATTGGCCGCCAGCATGGCTTCCTCGATCAAGCGGTGCGCGACGTTACGCGTGCGTGGCACGATTTTCTCGATGCGCCCGGCATCGTCACAGACGATCTGGGTTTCGGTGGTTTCAAAGTCCACCGCGCCGCGCACGCTGCGTTCCTTGAGCAGGGCCTGGTAGACATCGTGCAGGTCCAGCAGGTGTGGCACCAGGGCCTTGCGCTGCATCGCCTCCGGGCCGCGCGTGTTGCCGAGAATGGCCGCGACTTCGGTATAGGTGAAACGCGCGTGGCTGAACATGACGGCCGGATAAAACTGGTAGGCGTGGACCTCACCCTTGGCATTGACCAGCATGTCGCAGACCATGCACAGGCGCTCGACATTCGGGTTGAGCGAGCACAGGCCATTGGAGAGTTTCTCCGGCAGCATGGGAATCACACGACGCGGAAAATACACGCTGGTGGCGCGGTCATAGGCATCCACGTCAATCGCGCTGCCGGTCTCCACGTAGTGGCTCACATCGGCAATCGCCACCAGCAAGCGCCAGCCCTTGCCACGGCCGACCTTGGCCGGCTCGCAATACACCGCATCGTCAAAGTCACGCGCGTCTTCGCCGTCGATGGTGACCAGCGGAACGTCGCTCAGATCAACACGGTGTTTTTTGTCGGCGGGGCGCACGGTGTCCGGCAAGGTGCGGGCCAGCGCCAGCGCCGGGTCGCTGAACTCGTGCGGGACACCGTATTTGCGCACCGCAATTTCGATTTCCATGCCGGGATCGTCGATCTCGCCGAGCACTTCCTTGACGCGTCCGACCGGCTGGCCGAACAGCGCTGGCGGCTCCGTCAGCTGGACCACCACGATCTGGCCCGACTTGGCGGTGCCCGTCGCCCCTTTGGGGATCAGCACATCCTGGCCGTAACGCTTGTCTTCAGGTGCCACCAGCCAGACACCGCTTTCCTGCAGCAGCCGGCCAATGATGGGGTTGGACGAACGCTCGATGATTTCTGTGACACGTCCTTCAGGACGGTTCTTGCGGTCATGCCGCACGATGCGCGCCTTGACACGGTCCTTGTGCAGCACGGCGCGCATTTCGTTGGGCGGCAGGTAGATGTCAGCCTCGCCGTCATCGCGCTGGACGAACCCGTGGCCATCACGGTGGCCTGAAACGGTGCCTTCAAATTCGGCAAGCAGCCCGGCACCCGGCCCGATAGTTTGTGTGGTTGTTTTGATAAGTGATCTCTTTTCTTGAGATGGTTGGTTGTCGGAAGTCAGCAAAAAACGCGCCCGTTGCCGGTCCGCTTTTGCTTGTTATGGGGGCAGCCAAAAATGCTGCACCATGAATGAAAATTTTTGAAGTCCGCCCCGGAAAATCCATTCTGTAATGGTACACTGCTGGCTGTGCCCGGGTGGCGGAATTGGTAGACGCGCACGGTTCAGGTCCGTGTATCGCAAGATGTGGAGATTCGAGTTCTCTCCC
>NZ_JAYWHI010000058.1:0-9178 GCF_043778355.1 Polaromonas sp. | reverse complement strand
AGCGCAGGGGACCCAGACCATCGGGTCGCCTTTCTTTTGGGTACTTTTCTTTGGCGACGCAAAGAAAAGTGCCTCGCCCGCCGGGGCGAGACCCGGCTTGTTGGCATACCTCAAAGTACGAGTCACCGAACATGGATCCCGGATCAAGTCCGGGATGACAAACCCGGATCGCAGCGGAGGCGCAGATCAATCAATATCGTCCACCGTATCCGGATCCGGCACATCGCCAATCGCCTGCCGCGTCAGCGCACCTTGCACCATCAGCCAGTCGCAAAAGGCTTTGACCTCCGGCCGCGCCGCGCTGCGCGGGCCGACGATAAGCCAGTAGGCCATCGGGGAGTCCAGCCGCAGGTGCGGCAGCGGCTCGATCAGGTCGCCGGAGGCCAGGCTTTCGGCGATCAACGGCAGGCGCGCCAGCACGATGCCCTGGCCGGTCAGCGCCGCCTGAACCATCTGGTAGGCGTAGTTGAAATAAAGCCAGCGCTTGCCTTCGAGCTTGGGCGTGCCGTTGACCTCCAGCCAGCGCCGCCAGGTCAGCCATTCCATGTGGGTGGCATGTGAATCGCCGGCTTCGATCAATGCGAAATTCGCGAGATCCTCGGGTTTTTTCAGGCGTGGGCTGCTTTTGAGCAACCAGGGGCTGGCGACGGGTGTGAGTTGCTCGCCGAACAAGCGGATCGCGCCCGATGTCGCCATACGGCTGGCCGGGCCGTAGCGCAGCGCCATGTCCAGATCCGAGGTGTCGAGGTCAATCGCCGAGTCCGACGCGTCGATGCGAATGTCCATGTCGGGGTTGTCGCGCTGGAAGGCTTCCAGTCGGGGGATCAACCACATCGACGCAAAGGAGGCAAAGGTGGTGAGGGCCACGCTTTTGCGGCCGGCACTCTGGCGAATCTGCCGCACGGCGCCGTCGATGCGCTCCAGCGACGGTGTTACGGCGCGCAGCAAAATGCCACCCGCACCGGTCAGTTCGACCGAGCGTGTGTGGCGATGAAACAGGCTCAGCCCGACCTCTTCTTCCAGCGTCTGGATCTGCCGGCTGACGGCAGACTGCGTCAGCGCAAGTTCTTCGGACGCGGCGCGAAAGTTCAGGTGCCGGGCCACCGCTTCAAAGGCACGCAGCTGGCCGGCAGAGATCGGCCGGGAGCGCAAATGGGTCTGGGAATGCTGCATGTCGGGAATGTTGATTCATGCGTTAATGGAATGAATAGCGTAACGCGAATTCATTGGACTGCCAAGCACCGGAGGGCGATCATTCACTCACCCTCATGGCTTTCGATGGAGAACTGCAATGTCAAATTCACCCTGCCTCCCCCCGCAATCATTGAGCGGCGCCGATGCGCTGTCGGGCTGCTGGAAACTGGGCAGCGGGCGCGCCTTGACCTTGCGTCCGACCGAGCCCGGCGTGCTGCGTATCGCCCACGGCCAGGTCTGGATCACCTTCAACCACGCGCATCGGGACGACGGCGTGCGCGGCGGCGATCATTTTCTGGGCGCGGGCGAGCAACTCAAGCTGCTGCCGGGCCAGGTGCTGGTGATGGAGCCCTGGCACGCAGCCAACGCATCGCCGGCCTATTTCAGTTGGGACCCCCTGCCGACGGCTGCGGGTGTGGTGCTGGCCAGCCCCTCACGCCATGCGCTGGCGCAGCGGGCGGTCAGCCTGCCGTGGCGCGCGGGTGTGGCTCAGCCACTGCGCGATTTGCGCGGCGCCCTGGGCCTGGCGGCTGCCGCCTCGGGCCGGCTTGTTTTTGGCTTTGCCGGTGTGCTGGGCACCGCCTTGCTGGTGCTGCCGCCGCGTTTTGTCGTGGCGCTGGCGACCGGACGCGCGCGCAGGGCTTTGGCGACACGCGCCTTCAAGGCGCAGGCCAGCGAGAGCCGCGCCCACTGCGCCATCAGTTGAACAGATTCCATCGCGTCTTCGGGCGCGCTGTAATAGTTGAGGCGCATCGGCTTGCCCCTGGCTTGGTAAACAAAGGGCGCGCAGCCGGCTGCCTCAAACTGCGGCCGACTCTGCGCATCGGCCTTGAGCCAAAGGGTCTCGCCCTGGCCCAGATCCAGCACCAGCGCGATGTGGAGGCCGTCGGTGCTGATGCCGAAGCCGCCGAACATGCGGCGGGCCGTGCAAGGGCCGACGCTGCCAAGGAGCTCACAGCAATAGCGGGCAAAGGACAGGTCAGCAGCCATCGTGCTACTTTAGCGCGGCCGGCGTGCTTCACAATAGCGCATGGCCCGTCCCAAATCCGCCACCCACGAGCTCCAGCGCGAAGCCATCCTCGATGTTGCGGCCCAGTGTTTTGCGCAGCGCAGCTACATGGCCGCCAGCATGAACGATATCGCCGCCGCCTGCGGCACCTCGAAAGCCAGGCTCTACCACTACTACACCAGCAAGGAAGCCATTCTGTTTGATCTGCTGGACCGCTACACCCAGCATCTGCTGGCCATCATCGGCCAGACCGAAGCCAGCGCCCAGCGCAAGAATCTGGATGACCGCGCCGCGCTGCATGAGCTGATCCGCAATTTCCTCGACCAGTATGAAAGCTCG
This sequence comes from Polaromonas sp., assembly GCF_043778355.1. Lineage (GTDB taxonomy): Bacteria > Pseudomonadota > Gammaproteobacteria > Burkholderiales > Burkholderiaceae_C > Polaromonas. The sequence goes on along the minus strand of NZ_JAYWHI010000058.1, from coordinate 6,636 downwards.
GCCACGCGCCATGTCGCGCTGCTGGGCGACACCAAATTTCTCGGCGATGTGCAGCGCGAACTGATTCTGGACCGGCAACGTGATGTGGTCTCGGCCATGACGCGTTTTCTCAAGCGCGCCTACCCGCAACGCATCACCGCCACCAACCAGACGGCGGTGACCATGATGCTGTTCGGCATGATCAACTGGACCTTCACCTGGATGCGCCCCGATGGGCCCATGAGTTACCGGGCGTTTTCGCAGGAAGTGGTTTCCATGCTGGAGCGCGGTCTGGCCAGCTGACGACGGCAGGAGACAGAATTCAACTATTCGTAATAAGTTACGTATAGTAGAATTACCCCGAGACCCACGATCCAGGCCGGCGACCGTCCGGCTATCCCACGGAGACCCCATGTCCAAAGCTTTTGCCTCCCAGTCCGACCTCACCGACAAAAAAATAACTTTTGAACAACTCAGCGCGCATTGCTGGGCCTATACCGCCGAGGGTGACCCGAATTCCGGCGTCATCATCGGCGAGAAGTTCATCATGGTCAGCGACGCAACCGCCACGCCGGCGATGGCGCAGGATTTGATTGCCCGCATACGCGCCGTCAGCGACAAGCCCATCAAGTACGTGCTGCTGACCCATTACCACGCCGTGCGTGTGCTCGGCGCCAGTGCCTACATCGCTGAAGGCGCGACCGAGGTCATCGCCAGCCAGGGTACTTATGAGCTGATCGTCGAGCGGGGCGCCGAAGACATGCAAAGCGAGATGGAGCGTTTTCCGCGCCTGTTCCGCAATGCCGAAAGTGTGCCCGGCCTGACGTGGCCGACGATGGTGATTGCCGGCGGCGACCCGGTCAAGGGCGAGGTGCCCGGCAAGCTGGTGATCGACCTTGGCGGTGTGCGGGTGCAGATCTGGCACCCCGGTCCGGGCCACACACGCGGCGACACAATTGCCTGGGTGGCAGAAGAAAAGGTGCTGTTCTCCGGCGACCTGGTCGAGTACAACGCCGGTGTCTACACCGGTGACGCCCAGCTCGAAGAGTGGCCGGCCACGCTGGAGGCGCTGCGTGCGCTCGGGGCCGAAGCCATCGTGCCGGGTCGCGGCGAGGCCATGAAAGGCACTGCGGATGTCAACAAGGCGATCGACTACACGGTGCAGTGGGTGCAAACGCTGTACCGCTGCGGCAAGGAAGCCGCCGCCGCAAAAATGGACCTGAAAAGCGCGATGGCCCACACCCGCAAAAGCATGGACCCGATCTTCGGCCAGGTCTTCATCTACGAACACTGCCTGCCGTTTGACGTGAGCCGCGCCTACGATGAGGCCAGCGGGATCAAGAATCCGCGCATCTGGACGGCCGAGCGCGACAAAGAAATGTGGGCTGCGCTGCAAGCCTGATCTCATTGATCGACAGAGCGCGGATTACCCTCGCTGTTTGACGCGTCGATCCCCACGGAGTGGGGCCCCTCGCCGGTCGCCAAACAACTCGCCGCACATCTGGACGGCCGAGCGCGACAAGGAAATGTGGGCCGCGCTGCAAGCCTGATCTCAATGATCGACAGAGCGCGGATTACCCTCGCAGTTTGACGCGTCGATCCCCACGGAGTAGGGCCCCTCGCCGGTCGCCAAACAACTCGCCGCACATCTGGGCGGCCGAGCGCGACAAGGAAATGTGGGCCGCACTGCAAGCCTGAACTCAATGATCGCGATGGCGCTCCGGGCTGCTAGAACCGTTTTTCAATCGCCAGATGAAAAACAGCCGGGCCTTTTTGAAAGGCCGGAATAAAGATCAATTTGGGCGTGATCGTTGCGATGGCTGGAAGACTCAGACTGAACGCCAGTACCGGCGTGAGTGTGTGACCTTGTCCGTAGGTTCTGCCATCAATCACTTTGGGCTTGTACCCGGTTGCCACGCCGGCCATCACGCCAAAAGGCCCGTACTCCAGCGTGGCTCCCGCATAAACAGTGACGCGACCCAAGGTGTTGTGATACATCCCCGCGGTTATGCCTTCGTCCGTCCGGACATACACGCCGGGATTGACGTTGTTTTGGTAGGACTCGCTGGGCGAATGAACACTCCCCAGATGTAATCCGAACGTGGTGGCCTGGGCACTGGAAGCCGCCATGGCCACCAAGACAAGAATCAAATTAGATTTCATCCTACAAGCTTATTCGGCATTGACCTACCGACACAGAAGTATTTTTATGGCCGTTTTTGGCTGGCCTTGACTGTAGCCCCGCGCACCTGCGCACCACAATGTCAAAAGACACACGTCCAGCAATAGGCTGAAGGTGTGGTTATTTCCCCATCGAAGTCGTGCGCCTGTCATGGATTTCAGGAGACGTTCTGGGGATTTGTTTCGCCCAGTTACGCAGACGGGTCATGTGTGGGCGGTGCGCAGGCGGCCGGCGATGAGCCCAGCGGTATCCATTGCGCATCTGGTCCGCCAAGCACGGAGAGGAGTCCGGACGGAAAAAGAGACGTCGGCTGCAAAGCGGCCGCGACGCCCCACGCCTGATCCACTTTTTTAGTGGTTAACTGTCCAGGTCCACACTGGGCAGCAGGGCCAGAAACTGCGCCATGGCTTGCTCCGGGCCGGCTTCTTCCATGCGTGCCAAAACGTCCACGTCATCCCCAGCGGCATAACCGAGGCTGAAACGCCGGAAGCGGCGTTCCGCCAGCGGTCCATGGTGCAATATTTCGATATTGACGTGGCGCGGATCATCCCGGATGCGCTCGGTCAGCGCCAGCACGGCTTTGCGCGGGCCCTCGATCTGCTGGCAAAAACGCAGGCCGTCAAACACCAGCAAACCGGTGACGCCGGCCGCTTCATTGGCGGTCCGGGCTTTCGCTGCGATTTGGGAAACCACCTTGACGGGAGAGTCGGGTGAGAGGGTGCTGACATAGAGCACCTCGTGTAATTGCAAGGCTTTTTCCATAAGTGGCGTGTAATGTAGCCAGTGGGCTGGGCCGCAACAATGTCAAAAGACATGAGCGCTACCTGCATTCATTCGGCACTAGAATTCTCCGTGGTTATCACCCCGCTCTCCCACGCCAGCGCGTGCCCCCGTCACTGCAAGGATTGCCGCCTGCGCGGCCTGGAAACCTTCAAGCCGGTGACGCCGCAGGAGCTGGACTTCATCCAGGACTTTCGCAGCGGCGCAGGGTTCGCAGTAGCCGGCACCTCCATCATTTCGGAACAAAACCCCAACGGCAAACTGTTCACGCTTTACGCCGGCTGGGCCTTTCGCTACAAGACGCTCAGCGACGGGCGCCGGCAGATTCTCAATTTCCTGCTGCCCGGTGACTTCATTGGCCTGCAGCAGGAGTTTGCCGATGGCGCCAGCCACGGGGTGGAAGCGTTGACCGACGCGAGCTTGTGCGTTTTTCCGCGTGATGGTTTGTGGGACCTGTTCCGGCAGTTTCCCAGCCTGGGTTACGACGTGACCTGGCTGTCTGCACGCGAGGAAGGCATGGTCGACGACAACCTGCTGACCAACGGACGGCGCAACGCCACTGAACGGGTGGCCATGCTGCTGATCCATCTGTACCGGCGTGTCGAGTGGCTGGGGCTGGCGACAGACGGTTCGATTGAATTTCCGATCAACCAGCAACACATCGCCGATGCGCTGGGCCTGTCCTTGGTGCACACCCACAAGACCTTGCGGCGCCTGAAACAGCTCGGTCTGCACGAGTTGCGGGACGGACGCCTGCATTTGCTCAACCCCAAAGCACTCCACCGACTGGCGGATTATTACGACCTTCCCATGCGTCAGGTACCTTTGTTGTAGGCCTGCACTGACATCGCCGCGCCGCGCCAGACGACAGCAGCAGCGCGGCTGGTTTTCTAGGCTGAGTCTTTCGCGTCCCCGACGCGATGGATACGCAGAAAGCCTTGATGAACGCGAAGATTATTTTCCGGCCCGGTGTGCTTCAGCAGCAACCCAGGCGCCCGGTTAACCAGCAACAGCAACAAAGCAGTGGCTCCGGCGAATTTCAGCCGCCGCGCGGCGGGTCACCCGGCCATGGCTCAAGCGTGAGCTGGCAGCACGGCGATGGCAGCCGCCTCACAACTCCTGCGCAGCCAGAATCCTGAAGTCCTGGGCATAGTCCGCCAGCGTTTCGACCGCTTTGGCGCGCTGCGCGGCGGTCGTGCTGTTATGCAGGAGGGCGAGTGTTTTGCAGTTATCGCGTGTCAGCGCTTCCTGGTAGCTGCGGTAGACCGGGTTCGGTGAACTCAAGGTCCGCTCAAAGTAGCCCCTGACCGCTGACCTGGACTGCGCCGCCGTGGCAGCGCCGCCCGCCAGGGGCGCGAGGGTTTGCAGGGCGTCCTGCTGGCGCCGCTGGTGCTCGGCCAGGGACACGCTGGCGTCAAACACCGACTGCGCGATTTGCCGGCGCAAAACCGCCAGTTGCTTTTCTTCCAGCGCGCCATACAGCATTTCGGCACGGCTTACGGCTTTTTTGATACGTTTGTCGATGCGCGACGCCGGCGTGCCGTCCAGAAAGTCTTTCTGGTACTCGCGGTTAAGTTTTGAAAATTTGCGCTGGAGAAATTTCAACTGCTCGGGTGCCAGCGTTCCGGCAAGTTCGGCGACAAGCGGCTCGGTCCGACTGGAAATCGCCAGAAGCCTGTTGCGCAGATCGTCGGTGGCGCTGCACACCTGCGCCTCGTCCAGGTCGCCGGGCAACAGCGCTTGCCATTTCTTCAGGAAGTCGCCGTAGGCCGGCAACTGCGTGCTGCGGTGCCAGCGCTGGACTTTCACCAGTTCTTCCTTGACCCGGCTGGTCTGCGCGTCGCTGAAATCAAAATACCCATCGAGTTGCAAGTAAGCCAGTTCATGCGCCTGGTTGTAGGCGATTTTGACCGCGCTGCAGGCGCCGAGCAGGCCAGCCAGCGCCAGCAGCCCGGCAAGGCCGATAATCCGCAGAAGAGCTCCAGATTGCGCGGTACGCGCGCCCCACCCACCAGGCACAGGAAATTTCATGGCAACTCCAGTTGATGTCGTCATCATGGCAGCGGGCAAAGGCACCCGGATGAAAAGCCGTCTGCCCAAAGTGTTACACCGATTGGGCGGTCGTGCGCTACTGACGCATGTGATTGACTGTGCAGCGCGGTTATCGGCACGGCGGGCGGTGGTGATCACCGGCCACGGCGCCGCCGAAGTCGAGGCCGCTCTCAGCGCAGCGGCGCCTGGCGGCCTGCAACTGGTTTTTGCGCGGCAGGCGCCCCAGCTCGGCACCGGCCACGCGGTGCAGCAAGCCGTCCCGCTACTGGATGACGACGGCATCACGCTGGTGCTGTCGGGCGACGTACCGTTGACCCAGGCCGACACCCTGCAAGCCTTGCTGGCGCAATGCGACGGCCAGCGGCTCGCGCTGTTGACACTGAGCATGGCCGACCCCACGGGTTACGGCCGCATCGTGCGTGCCGGCAAGGGGGCATCGGCCCAGGTACGCGCGATCGTGGAACACAAGGACGCCAGCGAGGCCGAACGAAACATCCATGAGATCTACAGCGGCATCATGGCGGTACCGACCGGCTTGCTGCGCGGCTGGCTGGCCCGGCTGGACAACAAAAACGCCCAGAACGAGTACTACCTGACCGACATCGTGAAGTTTGCGGTGGCCGACGGGGTGGCCGTGGTAGCGCACCAGATCACCGATGCGGCGCAAGTCGCCGGCGTCAACAGCCCGGTGCAATTGGCCGAGCTGGAGCGGGTCCACCAGTTGCGCATCGCCACCGCGCTGATGGAGCAGGGCGTGCGCCTGGCCGACCCGACACGTCTCGATGTGCGCGGCACGCTGGACTGCGCGCAGGACGTGGAGATCGACGTCAACTGCGTTTTTGACGGCGCGGTGACGCTGGGCGAAGGTGTGCGCATAGGCGCCCATTGCATGATCGCCAACGCGACCATCGCCGCGGGCGCGGTGATCCACCCCTTCACCCACATCGACGGTGAAAAACTCGGTGTGCAGGTCGGCGAAGGTGCGCTGGTTGGCCCGTTTGCACGGCTGCGTCCCGGCGCGCAACTCGGCGCCGACGTGCACATCGGCAATTTTGTCGAAGTCAAAAATGCCAGCCTGGCCAGAGGCGCCAAGGCCAACCACCTGGCCTACGTCGGTGATGCAGCCCTGGGCGAACGTGTCAACTACGGCGCTGGCAGCATCACGGCCAACTACGACGGCGCCAACAAACACCGCACGGTGATCGAAGCCGATGTGCACATCGGCAGCAACTGCGTGCTGGTAGCGCCGGTGACCATAGGCGCGGGCGGCACTGTAGGCGCGGGCTCGACCATCACCAAAAGCACGCCACCCGGCACGCTCAACGTGGCGCGGGGCAAGCAGGTGAGTCTGGCGGGCTGGGAGCGGGCGGTGAAGGCGCCCAAAGCCTAGTTTTGGAATGATTTGGGCCTCTAGCTCATGTCCATTGGGCGTTATCAGCTATTGAATTCATAGCAAATGTACCGCATCGGACCGTCATCCCGGACTCGATCCGGGATCCCTGTTCGATAACTCGTGCTGTGTGGTTCGCCTACAAGCCGGGGGTTGCCCGGCAGCAACTCACTTTCTTTTTGCGTCGCCAAAAAGAAAGTAAGCAAAGAAAAAGGCGACCCGATGGTCTGGATCCCCTCCGCTACGCTCCGGG
>NZ_JAYWHI010000057.1:0-9190 GCF_043778355.1 Polaromonas sp. | reverse complement strand
TTCTCCGGCGAATACAGGCGCTGGATCAGGCGCATGAACGTCGTCTTGCCTGCGCCTGAAATACCCGTGATGCCCACAACCTCGCCGGGCGCGATGTCCAGGTTCACGTCACTGAGCACTTCCGGGGTGTTCTGCGAATAACGAAATGACATGTTCTCAAAACTCACCCTGCCTCGCAGCGTGGGCGGCGTGCTTCGGCCCGGCCGGAATGCCGGCTCCGGCGCAGCATCCATGATGTCGGCCAGGCGCTTGATGCTGACCTTCATCTGCGTGAATTCCTGCCACAGCGATGCCAGCTTCAGGATGGGCGCGTTGACGCGTCCAGCCAGCATGTTGAAAGCTATGAGACCGCCCACCGTCAAGTCGCCGTCAATCACCAATTTTGCGCCAAAGTACAGCAGCAACACCGTTAGCACCTTGCTGGCCAGGCTCATGAACTGGTTGGTCGCATTGCCCAGATGGCCGGACTCAAATGCGGAAGTGACATAAGCCGACAGGCGGCGTTCCCAGTCGCGCTGCCAGGCGCCTTCGACCGCATGGCTTTTAAGGGTCTCCATGGACGTCACGGTTTCCACCAGAAAGGTCTGGTTCTCCGCGCCCAGGGCAAACTTGTCTTCAAGCTTGCTGCGCATCAGCGGCGTCAAAAGCCACGAAGCTGCAAAAAACACCGGCAACGATGCAATCACGATCAGGGTGAGCGGCACGCTGTAATAAAACATCACTGCCAGAAACACCACCGCAAAAAACAGGTCCAGCCAGCTGGTCAGCGCCGCCCCGGTCATGAAGGCCCTGGCATTGTCCAGTTCGCGCACCCTCGCCACGGTGTCGCCACTGCGCCGCGCCTCAAAGTAAGACAAAGGCAGATGCAGCAGGTGCTGAAACAACTTGGCGCCCAGCTCGACATCGACCCGGTTGGTGGTGTGGCTGAACAGGTAATGCCGCATGCCACCCAGAATGACTTCAAAAAGCCCCACGCCGAGCAAGGCAATCACCATCACGTCCAGCGTCGTCATGGAGCGGTGCGTGAGGACCTTGTCGATCACGACCTGAAAAATCAGCGGTGTCAGCAGCGCAAACACCTGTACAAAAAACGAAGCCAGCAACACCTCGCTCATGACCTGCTTGTACTGGCTCAGGGAGGTCCAGAACCAGCCCACCCCAAAACCTTTGCCAGGTATGGGAGTGCTTGAGGTTGTCTGGCCACCCGGCCCTGCACTCTGGTTGTTACCCAAGCCCGCCATCTGCGATTTAACCGTCAGCCACTCCAGTGTCGGCCCGACGAGATCCGCAAAGGCCTTCCAGGTCATATGCTGCGGCGCTACCGACATCTCGGCTTGCAGCAACACACCTGTTTCATCAGCGTGGCCAATCATGAGCCAGCGTCCGTCCTGGCCGCATGCCAGGGCGGGCAAGGCCGCATCCATCAGCTTGCCCGCTGCGCTGCGGTGGTAGTACACCTGCAAAGGCAGGCTTTGCAGGGCGCGCACCAGTGCGGCACCGTCCGGGCCTTCGGCCGGCCAGGCATGGTGCTGGGCCAGGCGTGCCACATCGGCATTCGTTCCGGCAAGGTGCAGGAAGGATGCAATCAGTCCGTAAAGTTTGTTGGTCGAGGCAGGGAAAGTGACTGCGTCGGTGCTGCCCGACGTGGGCTCCACGGCGGCCGGCAGCGAGGTGTTGGCGTTATTTGCGCTATTCGCGTTACTGGAATTGTTGGAGGTCACAGGTAGTCTTCAAAAGGTTCTTTTAATAGTTGGCTGAAGGCGACCACGCAGGCCGCTCACGTTCTAGAGGCTCAATGCAGCGTTGCGGCACCTGTCACGCCAGCTGCACCGGCAGCGCCCGCGTTGATGGGCAGCCAGGACGAGTAATTGCCCCCGCTGAGTTGCAGGCCTAGCTTGGACAGGAAGCGCCCGGTGCGCTGCATGCTGACGCCGCTGGCCACACCGATGTAGACCTCGGCCGCCCCACGGTTCTGCGCCCAGGCCCGAAAGGCCATGACCATCTTGATGGCCGCCAGGCCACCACGTTGTTCGGGATGGACCAGCAGGAAGACAGACGAAGCGATGCGCTCGCAACAAAAGAAATATTCGTCAATGCTGCCAATCATCAGGCCGTGCAGCTTGCCCCCGGCGTCGTGCGTCGCTACAAAAAACGTGGTGCTCAAAGGGTGCTCGATCATGTGGGCAAAGCGCTGGGCCACACGTTCGCCGTCATAAGGCAGGCGCGCAAAACGGCTTTCAAGATGGCAAAGTCGGCCCAGCTCCACCAGGCGTGCAATATCTTGCAGGGAGGGCGGCGCGACCTTCATGACGATCCTCCGTGCAAGGGCGCTGTCGTGGCGGCTTGTTCCCACTGGTCCTGCGCCTGCGTCAGGGCGCTGGCTGGCTCCTGTACCCCACCCAAAGGCACAAAGACCAGCGGTGGCGCATCCCGGTCTGCCGTCAGGGCGTTGATGGCCTGCAGCATCACCAGCGCCATCTGCATCGGCGTCGGCCCGTCTGCGGGCGGTATGGGCGGCAGGACCACAGGCTCTGGCCTGGGCAACATTTCATAATCATCCAGCGCGTCCAGGGCCTCAATAGCGGCCATCCGGGCAAGTGCATCCATCACTGCGGGCGCTGGCACCTTCTCTACCCTGGCTTCAGCCACAGCCACTACCGGGGTCTCGACGTGATCCGGGGTAACCGCACGCGCCAGGCTCTGTGCCGCTACCGCGGGCAGACGGTCATTGGCATCAAACGGCAGGCTCACATCCCCGACCGCACCTGTGTGCCCACCGTGCTGCTCGTCCCAGACGAACTGCGCTTGTCCGTGTTCCGTCACCCCATCGACCATGCGCGTCTGGTGGTCACTTGCGAGGCCTATCTGCGCAATGCCTATGTCGTCGAGCGTGATGACCTCGCCCACATCACTGACCCCGTCGTTGTTGGTGTCACGCCAGACGGCAAACTCCTTCCAGCGGGTATCAAGCCGGCTTAAAACGCCATCATGGTTGCTGTCGAAGGCCGTCAAGCCTTCCAGGTCGGTTTTGGCGCCAGTCAGGTAGCTGGTGAACGAGATTTCGTCATAACGTTCAATCTTGCCGTCAGCGCCGATGTCGCGCACCAACAAGCCGTCGTCTGCCGCCACCCAGGCGATGCGCTCGCGCCAGCCATCGTTGTTGACATCGAAGTAGGCTTGTGAATCATCCAGGCCGATGTACTGCAGCCCGTTTCCGTTCAGGTCCAGACTCACCGGCTTTTTGCCGCCGCCACCGCCAATGCTCGAGCCCACATGCGCCGTGTTGACGCTGGCATTGGCCGAGGCGCCGCCGCTGTCGGTCACAGTGATGGTGAAAGGGTCGCCCCCGGCGTAACCATCACCCCGGTGGCTGTAGTACTGCCAGGCGCCGGTTTGGCCTGCCCAGTAGGCTTCGGCCTGGGTATGGTCAATCGAGCCCGGGGCATTCGATGCCGTGTACTGGTTGGCCCACGCGTGGCCATGCTGGGGCGTACTGCCTACGCTGAAGCCGAGCAGGGCTGAATTGCCGTCCGGGTCAAAAGCGATCACAGCGCCGTTTTGTCGGTAGGGGTCGTCATACGGACCCGACTCATCCGCCGCACCCGCATCCGCGCTGTCAAACCCCACCGGCCGCAATTGCCCATTTTGGTAGAAGCTGCCACTGTGGCCCTGAAGCTGGCCGCCGGCCAGCAGTGCGCGCGCTTGGCTTTCTGACGTCACCTGTACATTGCCATAGACAGCGGCCCCGCTCTCGTCGTAGCCGACCACCTGAGAGGCCGTGCCGTAGATTGGCCGCCCGTACCAGATGTCCTCAATGATGGGCGCATCATTGACCGACTGCACACTCAACTGCGCCATGGCCCAGGTGCTGCCACCCTCGCCGTCGCTGACCTGGTAGGTGAAGGTGGCGGTACCGTAGAAGTTGGCCGCCGGCGTAAAGCGCACCGTGCCGTTGACGTCCAGGCTGACGCTTCCGTTCTGCGCACCGGCAACAGCGGTCACGCGCAGGTCGGCCGCGGGATTGTCAGCATCCGAGTCGTTGACGAGCAACTGCGCCTGCGTAATGCTGAACACCACATCCTCATAACCGGTGAAACTGTCATCGGTAGCCAGCGGGTTGATGTTGATGCGTGAGAAGTCAATCTGCGCCGTGGCCGTGCTGGTGGCTCCGTCGGGGTCGCGTACCAGGTAGTCAAAGCTGCCGCGGCCCGCATAACCTGCCTCGGGGGTGAAACTGACGCTGCCGTCGGCATTAAGGACGGCCGTGCCGTGCTGCACATTGCTGATGGCGCTGATCTGCAGGTTGTTCGGCGACTCCACGTCGGCATCATTGGCCAGCAAGGCCGCCTGGCTCAGGGTGTAGCTCACATCGCGCTTGCCCCAGATCAGCTCGCTGTTGGCCACCGGGGCGTCGTTGACCGGGGTGAAGTTCAGGTTGACCGTCGCCTGGCTGCTGCCGCCCACGCCGTCGGCAACCGTGTAGGTAAAGCTGGCCCCGCCGTTGAAGTTCAGCATCGGTGTAAAGACGATCTCTCCGGCCACGATCTGAACCGTGCCCGCAGCGCTGCTGGCCGGGTCCATGGCAACGGCGGTGATGCTCAGTTCGCTGTGGAGGTTGTCAACATCGTGGTCATTGGCCAGCAAGGACGGAATGCTGAAATGGGCCTCTGTGTCTTCGTCGAGCGTGAGGCTTTCGCCGAGGAGGCGCGGCGCGTCATTGACCGGGGCTATGTCCAGGCTGGCCGTGCCGACGGTAAAGCCGCCCACGCCATCACTGACGGTATAAGTGAACTGGGCCGGGCCATAGTAGTCATGCGCCGGGGCAAAGCGGATGGAGCCGTCCGGGTTCAGGGATACGGCGCCGTGGGTGGCGTTGTCAACAGCGACGATGCGCAGATCGGTCTGGGGGTTGTCTACATCGCTGTCGTTGGCCAGAAGGCTCGCCTGGGTGATGGTCTGGATCTCGTCTTCGTTGAAACTCACCGTCTCGCCCACCACGTCCGGCGCATCGTTGACCGGGGCGAGGTTGACCACCACCTGGCCCACCACCTGCCCACCGTTACCGTCGTCCACCGTGTAGCTGAAGCCGGCGGCGCCAAAGTAGTTGCGCTCAGGCGTAAATTGCAACGTGCCGTCGGCCAGCAGCGCAATGCTGCCGTGCTGGGCACCGCTCACTGCGGTGATGCGCAAGACCTGGGCCGGCTCGGCATTGCCGTCATTGGTGGGGGCCGTGTCCACGTCGGTGTCGTTGGCCAGCAGCAAGGCGGGGTTGATCAGGAGCACGATGTCTTCATCGCTGTCCATCACTTCACCGGTCACCACCGGCAGGTCGTTGACGGGCAGTACGGTGAGGTTGACAGTTGCCGGGGTCTCATAACCTTCGCCAGCGCCGTTGGCAGCGATTTGCGCCGGGTCGCGATCACCCACCCAGTAAGTGAACTGCGCGGGGCCGTTGTAGTTGGCATCAGGGATGAAGCTGACCGTGCCGTCAGCGGCCAGAAACACCTGACCATGCTGGGCGCTGCCCACCCGGGTGATGCGCAGCACATCGCCATCGACGGCGCTGTCCACGTCAAAGTCGTTGACCAGCAAACTGGCGGCTGTGAACTGCAGGGTGTGGTCTTCATCGCCGTTGGCCGTCTCACCGGTGGCAACAGGGGCGTCGTTGACAGCGGCCACCTGCAGACTGACGCTGGCCGTGCTGGACAGGCCGTACTGGTCGGTCACGGTGTAGCTGAAGCTGGCGGGGCCGTGGTAGTTGGCGTCGGGCACAAACACCAGTTCCGTAGCGCCGCTGGCATCGGTTTGCAGGGACACACTGCCGTGCACCGGGGCAAAGACAGAGGTGATGCGCAGGCTGGGCTGATCTGGCCAGGCCGGGGCGTTGACCGTGCTGTCGTTGGCCAGCAGCCAGGCTTCGCTAAAGCGCCGCACCGTGTCTTCGGTCGCCTCGCTTTTCTCGCCCTGGACTCGGGGATAGTCGATCAGGGTGTTGCTGCCGGCTGCGCTGCTTGCACTGCTCCAGTTGGTGGCAGCAGCGTCACTGAGGCCAGACTGGGCAGATGACGAACCAGGTGAAGCAGATGCCACGGGCACCTCAACCGCTACTGAATCGATAGCTGCTTGCGCCCATTCCGTATGGGCTGGAGTCTGATTTGACTCATAAGTGCCGGCTGCAACCGCTGTAGGCAGGCCGCCGGCAAGGGATGCGCCATTTGCGGTGGACCCGCTCGATGGCGTCAGAGCGTCCAGTGCGGCCACGCTGACGCGGGAGCCGTCCAGTGCCTGCCAGTTGATGGCGTCTGCGCTAGCCGGGGCAGACGCCGGTGGCTGCGCGAAAGGGGCTTGCGAGGGGTCCGCCGGCGCGTTGGCCGATGCCAGGCTGGGCCACTGCACAGCTCCGGCGCCCAAGGCCATGGCCACCAGCGCCCCGGATGCTGGCTCGAACAGCGCCGGCGTGGCGCTGCGGACCATGGCATAGGTGGCTTGCTTGACTTCAGCCTGCAGGCTGGCTGCCCCCAGGGGCACGAAGGCGAGGGGGGTGCTGCGCACCAGGGCGTTGCCTGCGGCGTGTACCGCGCCTTGGCCGGTAACAGCCTGACCGGCAGCACCGGCTTGCACGCGCGCATCGCCCGCGCCAAGGCTGGTGCTGGTTTGCGTGCTCTTGAAGGCGCCGGTGGTGAAGGTGTTGGCGCTGGTGGTGCTCAGCCGGCTGTCGCCGGCCTGGACGGTGATGGTTGCGCCATCTGCGCCATCGGTATCGACATCCCCGCCATGCATGTGACCAGCCTGGCCGTCGAACTCCCTGGTGTTGACGGCGTGCAGCGTGGCAATGGCGGCCGCGTTTCGCTGCTCGTCGAGCTGCAGCACGCCGCCGGTGACGCTTTGGTAGCTCACACCCAGGATGTCGCCGGTCAGGGTTTGGGCGGTCAGCGTGCTGCGGCTGCCGTCGCCTCGAACGATTGACGGTGGGTTGCTGCCGAAGTCGATGGCGGTAATGCCGGCCTGGGCCAGGGTGCTGGTTTCGCCATTGCCCTGACCGTCGGCATTGACATCCATCCACAGGCGCAGTGCGGCAAAGGCGGGGTCGCTGGCGTTGAGAATTTTGTTTCCATCCGCGTCAAGCCAGCTCAAGGAGTTCAGGGCGTTGCCGCCGTTCAGGCTGAGCAGTTCACCTGCGCCTATGTTGCCGTCCCCGTTGCTGTCGATGGCGAGGACTTGTTGGTTGGTCGCCAGCCACTGGGTGCGCTCCAGGTAGCCGTCGCCATCGATGTCGATCAGGGCGTTTTGCAATGGTGGCAACTGGGGCAAAGTCAGACTAAGCGCTTGCAGGCTTTGGTGGATGCCGTCACTTTGCTCTTGCGGCAAGCCGGACGCACTGTCCGGGAGATTGATGCCTTGGCCTTGCTGCCAGTGGGCCAGAGTGGTCTGGACTTGCCATGCGGGGGCGATGGCGCCCTGGGCGTGGGCCATGAAGTCACCTGCCAAGGTTTCGCCGCTGCCATCGCCCCGGCTGCCCTGGCCGTCGTAGTACCGGGTCTGGGTCGCACCGGACTCGTCTGTCCACTGCAGATAGAGGAAACCTTTGGCCCCATTGGCCAGATTGAAGCCGTCGGGGTCGTACTGGTAGCCGATGGCGGGCAAGAGGTTGGGAACCAGGGCGTAGCTGTTGCCAGCGGCGTCTTTGGTGGCGGCGAGTTGGGCTTGCAAGCCATTGACCAGGGAGCTCATCCAGCCGGCTGCTGTGGCGCCGCCGCCTTCGCTGTCCTGGTCGGTCAGCACGATGGTATTGCCGGCGCCGTCCCACTCGGCGTGGGCTCGCCCTTCGAGCATGGGTTGGTCGTCGTCGGCGAACAGGCCGCCCAGCAGGGTGATGACGACAGAGGCAATCTGACCCCAGCCGGGAATGAAGTTGACGGCTGCGGCGAGGATGGCGACTGGATCACCTGAATCGAGGGCCAGCACCAGGCCCAAACCAGGCAGGAAGTCGGCGCCACCTGGCATGTTCAAGCTGACCCAGCCGCTGTTGGCGACGCCCGCGACAGAAGTCAGGTTCTCAACCAAACTCAAGCCGCTGTACAGGGCGCCACCCATGTTGCCTTGGTCCAGCGCGCTGAGCAGACCCAGCACACCGGCTGCGGTGCCAAGATCCCCAAGCGGAAGGCCGCCGCCCGTGAGCTTGTCGAAGGCGTTGTAAATGCTGGTCACGGCCGCAAGCCGCTGCAGGTCGCCCATGTCGTCCCAGTTTTGCAGGCCGATGATGCTGTTCATCAGGCCAATGGCACCTGCGGCTTGGCTGTACTGGGCTTGTTCGTACTGCTGCTCGCTCAACACCTGGCCGGATGAGGCGACGTAGGCGGTCTCCCCATACAAGTTCTTGATCTGGTGGTAGCCGTTGGGCAGGACGTTGATCTCGCCAACGATATCGCCGTCGGTGTTGGTCAGGAAGCTGCTGTCTTTGTTAAACGGCAACACATCGAAGCCCATCAACTGGCCGGCACCGTAGGCGCCGCCTAAATTGCCGCCCGCGAACTGATTCGCCAGCGCAGGCGCTGGGATGTCTATGACGTTGAGGTAGTTGTCGCTCTGGTGGTCTGCGCCGTTGGTGGCGTCAGCGCTACTGGGGTCGGTGGGGTTTGGGGGTTGCGCAGTCGTCACTGGCGTGAAAAACACACTCGCTGCCGTCTCATCCACAAGGCGGCTAACTGTTTTACCCTCGACATCGTTTACGACAATGCGACCATCATCCATCATGCTTACCCGGTCGCCGGGGTGGAGCTGGGCGACGGTATAGCCTTGGTCGTCCATGATGACGCCGCCGCCGGTGCTGTCGCGGCTTTCCGTCCAGCCTAGAAGACCGGGAATAGCGCGATCCAGCGTCCCGAAAAGACTGACCGCGTAAATATTGCCGTTGTAGACAACGGTTTGGTAAGTTGTGGAAGTCGCTGGATTGGACGCGTCCGGGTGCGAAACCCCATCCGGGGGAGTCTCATCGTCGTCGTGAAAAATCTTTATCGGATTCTGATCTCCGATTGTCTCAAGCCACCCACCTTTGCCCGCGAGCATATCGACAGCTATCCCTGGGCTAACAGCTAGGGAAACTCTGAACAAGTCCACCGATCAGATGTGTTGACCGTTGAGATACACAAAGGAGCAGCAGCGATGGACCAGATCAGTTTCGCGGACGCAG
>NZ_JAYWHI010000056.1:0-25220 GCF_043778355.1 Polaromonas sp. | reverse complement strand
CGCAGGACGGTGGGCATTAGAGAACCTCAAACACCCCCGCTGCGCCCATGCCACCGCCGATGCACATGGTCACCACCACCCGTTTGGCACCGCGGCGTTTGCCTTCGATGAGGGCGTGGCCGGTCAGGCGCTGGCCGCTGACGCCGTAGGGGTGGCCGACGGCGATGGCGCCGCCGTTCACGTTCAGGCGGTCAGCGGGAATGCCGAGTTTGTCGCGGCAATACAGTACTTGCACTGCAAAAGCTTCGTTCAATTCCCACAGGTCGATGTCGCTGACCTTCAGGCCCAGACGCGCCAGCACCTTGGGAATCGCGTAAACCGGGCCAATACCCATTTCGTCAGGCTCGCAACCGGCCACGGCAAAGCCCAGGAAACGGCCCAAGGGCTTCAGGCCTTTTTTCTCGGCCAGGGTTTCGTTCATCACCACCACGGCGCCGCCGCCGTCAGAGAACTGGCTGGCATTGCCGGCAGAAATCACACCGCCGGGAATGGCCGGCTTGATGCCGCTGATACCTTCCTTGGTGGTGCCTTCGCGAATGCCTTCGTCCTTGCTGACCGTCACTTCTTTGGTGGTCAGACCCATCACCGCATCGGCCACACCCATGGTGACGGTGATCGGTGCGATCTCTGCGTCAAACAGCCCGGCCGCCAGTGCAGCCGTGGCTTTTTGCTGGCTGGCTGCGCCGTATTCGTCCATCTGCTCGCGCGAAATGCCGTAGCGCTTGGCGACCTGCTCGGCGGTCTGCAGCATGTTCCAGTAAATCTCGGGCTTGTTCTTGGCGAGCCAGGAGTCGGCCAGCATGTGGGTGTTCATTTCCTGCTGCACGCAGGAGATGCTTTCGACGCCACCCGCCACATACACGTCGGCTTCGCCGGCAATAATGCGCTGGGCTGCCAGCGCAATGGTCTGCAGACCGGAAGAGCAGAAGCGGTTGACGGTGACACCCGAGACGGTGATCGGGCAGCCGGCGCGCAGGGCGACCTGACGCGCAATGTTGGCGCCGGTCGCGCCTTCGGGGTTGGCGCAGCCCATGATCACATCATCAACCTCAGCGGCTTCGATGCCGGCGCGTTTGATCGCATGTTCAACGGCGTGACCACCCAGAGTGGCGCCATGGGTCATGTTGAAGGAACCCTTCCAGCTTTTGGCCAGAGGGGTGCGGGCAGTGGAAACGATTACGGCTGAAGTCATGGAGATCTCCGGAAATTAGTTAAAAGTCTTGCCTTCGGCAGCCAGCTTGGCCAGCAGCGGCGCGGGCTGCCAGAATTTCGCGTCGTCCAGCGGGTTCTGCGCAAAACGCTGCATGCTCTGCACCACGTTGAACAGGCCCACCTGGTCCGCATACAGCATGGGGCCGCCGCGATGAATCGGGAAGCCGTAGCCCATCAGGTAAACGATGTCGAGGTCGCTGGCTTTGGACGCAATGCCCTCCTCCAGGATCTGGGCGCCTTCGTTGACGAGTGCATAAACCAGGCGCTGGACAATTTCTTCATCCGAAATCTTGCGTGGCGTGATGCCTTGGGCGGCGCGGTGGTCCTCGATCATCTTGACCACTTCGGCATTCGGCACGGCGTCGCGTTTGCCGGGAACATAGTCGTACCAACCGGCGCCGGTTTTCTGACCGAAACGGCCCTTCTCGCACAGCAAGTCTGCGGTCTTGCTGTATTTCATGTCCGGCTTTTCGGTGTAGCGGCGCTTGCGGATGGCCCAACCAATGTCGTTGCCGGCCAGGTCGCCCATGCGGAACGGGCCCATGGCCATGCCGAACTTCTCCATGGCTTTGTCGACCTGCGCGGGGGTGCAGCCCTCGTCAAGCAGGAAACCGCCCTGCCGGCCGTACTGCTCGATCATGCGGTTGCCAATGAAACCGTCGCAAACGCCCGAGACCACGGCGGTCTTCTTGATCTTCTTGCTGACGGCCATCACGGTGGCGAGCACGTCCTTGGCGGTTTTTTCTCCACGGATGACTTCAAGCAGCTTCATGACGTTGGCCGGGCTGAAGAAAAGCATGCCGACCACGTCCTGCGGGCGTTTCGTGAACGAGGCAATCGTGTTGACATCCAGCGTGGACGTGTTGGAGGCCAGGATGGCGCCGGGCTTCATCACACGGTCAAGTTCCTTGAAAACTTTTTCCTTGACGCCCATTTCCTCGAACACGGCTTCGATCACCATGTCGGCGTCTTTCAGGTCGTCGTAGCTGAGCGTGGTGCTCAGCAGGCTCATGCGCTGCTCGTATTTGTCCTGCTTGAGCTTGCCGCGCTTGACCTGCGATTCGTAGTTCTTGCGGATGATGCCCAGCCCCTTGTCGAGGGCTTCCTGCTTCATTTCCAGCATCTTGACCGGGATGCCGGCGTTCAGAAAATTCATGGCAATACCGCCGCCCATGGTGCCGGCACCGATCACGGCAATGGACTTGATCTCGCGCTTGACGGTATCTTCCGGCACGTCAGGGATTTTGGAGGCTGCACGTTCGGCCATGAAAATATGGCGCAAGGCGCGGCTTTCCGGGGTGAACATAAGGGCGGTGAAGATTTCCCGCTCAAAAGTCATGCCTTCGTCAAATTTCTTCTTGGTGGCCGATTCCACGGCATCGACACACTTGCCGGGCGCCGGGAAGTTTTTTGCCATGCCCTTGACCATGTTGCGCGCAAACTGGAAATAAGCGTCGCCGTTCGGGTGTTTGCAAGGCAGATTCCGGACCAGGGGCAGAGGCCGGGTGTCGGACACCGCTTGCGCGTAGGCCAGTGCCTCCTCGGCCAGTGACTCGGCAGAACTGGCCATCTTGTCAAACAGTTTCTGGCCCGGAATTTGGGCCAGCAATTCACTCTTGACGGGCTCGCCGCTGACGATCATGTTGAGTGCGGGCTCCACGCCCAGTGCGCGCGGCAGCCGCTGGGTACCGCCTGCTCCCGGAATCAATCCGAGCTTGACTTCAGGCAGGGCCACGCTGGTGCCGGGCGCCGCGATACGGTAGTGGCAACCGAGCGCCAGTTCCAGACCGCCGCCCATACACACCGAATGAATCGCGGCCACCACAGGCTTGGAAGAGTTTTCGACAGCCAGAATAACGCTCAGCAAATTCGGCTCGGCCAGCGCCTTGGGAGAGCCAAATTCCTTGATGTCGGCACCGCCAGAAAAGGCCTTGCCGGCACCAGTGAGCACAATCGATTTGACGCTGGCGTCGGCTTGGGCCTTTTGCAGGCCATCCGTGATGCCTACACGCGTGGCGTGACCGAGGCCGTTGACGGGCGGGTTTTGAAGCGTGATGACCGCCACGCTGCCGTGGACTTCGTATTTCGCTGTCATGAGTTATTTTCCTTTGTTTCGTGATTCTCAGCCGCTGATCGCCAAAACCCTGAAAGGGCCGGACCGCCAAAATAGTACGACCGTTCTTTTCTTATTGTAGAGAGCTTATGTTGCACTGCAACCCTCGGGGTCGTCTGCATTGTCCCTGTCGCGACAAAATCCGGCTTGCTGGCAAAGCCGGTCTTTCAGACCTCCAGCCATTCCTTGCGAATATAGGCGTCGGCCCGCAGGCTGTCGGGCGTGCCCTGGAACACGATGCTGCCATGGCCCATGACCAGCGCCCGGTCCGAAATGGCCATGGCGATGGTCAGTTTCTGCTCGATCAGCAACACGGAGATACCTTTGGTCTTCAAGGTCTGCAGATACTGGCCCACCAGCTCGACAATTTTGGGCGCCAGTCCTTCGGTCGGCTCGTCGATGATGATCAGGTCCGGGTCGCCCATCAAGGTGCGGCACAGCGTCAACATCTGCTGCTCGCCGCCCGACAGCACGCCGGCTTCCGTATGCTGCCGCTCCCTGAGCCGGGGAAACATCTGGTACATGTCCTCGAAGGACCAGCGGCTGCCCTTGCCCTTGCCTTTCTGCCCCAGCATCAGGTTCTGATGCACGGTCAAGGTCGGAAAGATGTCGCGGTTCTCGGGCACATACCCAATGCCCAGGTGGGCAACCTCGTAGGCCTTGCGGCCAACCATCTGCTTGCCTTTCCACTGGATGTCGCCCTGGCAATCCACCAGTCCCATGATGGCCTTGGCAGTGGTGGAGCGGCCGGACCCGTTGCGCCCCAGCAAGGCGACGATTTCACCGGGCTGGACGTCAAAATGAACGCCATGCAGCACATGGCTCTTGCCGTAGTAGGCGTGAAGGTTTTCGATTTTCAGCATATCAGTGTCCCGCCTGGGCATCGGCGACATGGGAGCCGAGATAGGCCTCCTGCACGCGCGGGTTGGCACGCACAGCGTCTGGCGTGTCGAAAGCCAGTACCTCGCCGTACACCACGACGGCAATCCGGTCGGCCAGGCCGAACACCACACCCATGTCGTGTTCCACCGTCAGCAGGGTTTTGCCCACGGTCACTTCCTTGATCAGATTGATGAAGCGGCTGGTTTCGCTGCGGCTCATACCCGCCGTGGGCTCGTCCAGCAGGATGACACCGGCGCCTCCGGCGATGGTGATGCCGATCTCCAGCGCGCGCTGCTCCGCATAGGTCAGGTTGATGGCCAGCACATCGCGCTTCTTGTCGAGCTTGATCATTTTCATGAGCTCGTCGGCGCGGTCATTTGCGTCGTCCAGGTCGGCCAGGAACTTCAGGAAGGTGTATTTGTAGCCCAGACTCCAGAGCACACCGCAGCGCAGGTTTTCAAACACGCTGAGTTTGGGGAAGATATTGGTGATCTGGAAACTGCGCGACAGGCCGAGACGGTTGATCTCGAACGGTTTTTTGCCGTTGATGCGCTGGCCACCGAGCAGCACATCACCGCTGCTGGGTTCGAAGCGCCCGCTGATCAGGTTGAACAGCGTGGACTTGCCGGCGCCGTTGGGCCCGATGATGCCGACGCGTTCGCCGGCGTTCACAGCGAGGTTGACGCCGCGGATGATCTCGGTTTTGCCGAAACTCTTGCGCAGGTCTTTCAATTCAAGTGCATAAGTCATATTGTTTTCCGCCCGTCAAGTGCGCCGCACACAACGGGACCAGCGTAAGAATGATCGGCCGCCGCGCAGGGCCGCCCCAAGCGAGGCCAGCCCCCTCGGGGGGCAGCGCAGTACACGTAGTGACAAGCGTGGGGGCTCATAGACTTTCCCGGCGCTTGATTTCTTTTTCGATGTATTCCTGGATGTCACCCCACTCGACCAGAAACTGGCGGCGCGTGACTTCAAACAGGCCCAGGCCGGTCAGCATCACAAACGCCGAACCAAACCAGCTGTTGAGGTTTTTGACGTCGAGTGTGACGCCCAAAAACTTGAGTTGTGAGCCGAGCGTGGTGTTGAGCTGCATGTGGTAGACCATCTCAATCATCGCGCCAGCGCCGACCAGCAAGACCAGCACGGTGACCGTCATGGCCAGATAGCTGACCCACAGTTGGCGCAGCTTGCCGAAAGCCGCCACGCGCAGGTTCATCATGATCAGGCTGGCGATGCCGCCGGGCGCATACATCACCATGAACAGGAACACCAGGCCCAGGTAGAGCAGCCAGGCGTTTGTGAACTCGGACAGCAGCACCGTTGCCAGCACCATCAGGATGCCGCCTATGATGGGACCGAAGAAAAAGGTGGCCCCCCCCAGGAAGGTGAACAACAAATAGCCGCCCGAGCGTGCGGCGCCTACCACCTCGGCCGTGACGATCTCGAAATTGAGCGCGGCCAGCCCTCCGGAGATGCCGGCGAAAAAACCGGAAATAATGAAGGCCATGTAGCGTACTTTTTGGGTGTCGTACCCCACAAACTCCACCCGCTCGGGGTTGTCCCGCACGGCGTTGAGCATGCGGCCCAGCGGGGTTCGGGTAAAGGCAAACATGAGACCCACCGCCACAAAGGTATAGCAGGCAATCAGGTAGTAAATCTGGATCTGCGGACCGAAGTTGATGCCCATCACGGCTTTGCCAACGACCCGGTTGCCCGACACGCCCCCCTCACCGCCAAAAAACTCCGGGATCATCAGCGACAGCGCAAAGACCAGTTCACCCAGCCCCAGCGTGATCATCGCGAAGGTGGTGCCCGACTTGCGCGTGGTGACATACCCGAACAACACGGCAAAGCCAACGCCGGCCAGGCCGCCCACCAGCGGCACGAGCGACACCGGGAGCGGCAACGCGCCGTTGCCGACGCTGTTGAGCGCATGAATCGCAAGAAAGGAGCCCAGGCCGGTATACACCGCATGCCCGAAGCTCAGCATGCCGCCCTGCCCCAACAACATGTTGTAGGACAGGCAGGCAATGATGGCAATGCCCATCTGGGACAACACGGTCAGGCTCAGGCCGCTGCCAAACACCATCGGTGCGACCACGAGAATCAGCGCAAACAGACCCCAGGTGATCCAGCGCCCGATGTTGAGCGGCGCAAATTGGTAATGTGTTTTCATGGGTCAGCCCTCCCGCTTGCCGAGCAGGCCGCGCGGCCTGAAGATCAGGATGAGCACCAAAAACAGATAGGGAAGAATAGGCGCCACCTGCGACAAGGTGAGTTTGATATAGGAGTTATTGGCCACCGCAGCACTGAGCGGCACACCGATCTGCTCAGCCAGGGTGACCAGCGAGTAGTCGAAGGCCACGGCGAAGGTCTGAATCACACCGATCAGCACCGAGGCCACGAAGGCGCCGGACAGTGAGCCCATGCCGCCCACCACCACCACCACGAAGATGACGGAACCCACCGTGGCGGCCATGGCCGGCTCGGTCAGGAAGGTGCTGCCACCGATCACCCCGGCAAGGCCAGCCAGCGCCGAGCCGGCGCCGAACACCAGCATGAACACGCGTGGCACGTTGTGGCCCAGGGATTCGACCGCCTCCGGGTGTGTCAGTGCGGCCTGAATCACCAGGCCGATGCGGGTGCGCGTCAGCAGCAACCAGACCGAAGCCAGCATGATCACTGCGACCAGCATCATGAAACCGCGGGTGGCAGGGAACGGCGAACAGACAATACGCACCGCCGCGTCGGCCGTGCTGCACAGGTCGGCGGGTGCAGTGCCCCAGAACAGGCTCAAACCCTTGACCGAATCATTGATCAGCGTGAAAGCCGGCCCCTGAAGGAGTTCGGGCGGACGGAATTCCACCGCAATGCGGCCCCAGATCAGTTGAACCAGTTCAACGATGACGTAAGACAAGCCAAACGTGATCAGAAGCTCAGGCACATGGCCGAACTTGTGCACCTTGCGCAAACACTGGCGCTCAAACAAGGCACCCAACCCGCCAACGACCAGAGGTGCGATCAGCAAGGCTGGCCAGAAGCCGACGAATTGGGCCACGGTGTAGCCCACATACGCGCCCAGCATGTAGAAGCTGGCGTGCGCGAAATTCAGGACCCCCATCATGCTGAAAATCAGCGTGAGTCCCGAACTCAGCATGAACAGCAAGAGCCCATAGCTCAGCCCGTTCAGCATCGAGATGATGAAAAACTCCATTCAGCGTGACCTTCCTCGTCGGTAAAAGTAAAAGAGCCCGATACGGCAACCCGCTCGGGCTCTGTCGCAAGGCGCCGGAATTTACGGACGCTTCATCTGGCAGCTGGTCGGTGTGCTCGACACGTAGTTCGGATATTCCTTGACCATCGCCAGGGTCATGCCGGTTTTTTCAGGGCTGTAGGGACTCTTGGCATCGGCCTTTTGCCATACCGACATGTACAGCGGCTGCTGCAACTGGTGATCGGTCTTGCGCATTTCGACTTCACCGTTGAAGCTTTTGACTTTCAGGCCTTCCATCGCCGCTGCCACCTTCACCGGGTCGGTGGATTTGGCCTTGGCCATGGCAGCACCCAGCATTTCGAAGATGCGGATGGTCGAGCCGGTGTAGAAGTCGTCGTTGTACTTGGCGTTGAACTCCTTCATCCACTTTTCCATCTGCCCACCCATGTTGTAGTGGTTGTAGGCGATTTGATAAACGCGTCCGGCGCCGTTCTGGCCCAGGGCCGTTGGCGTGCCGGTGACGCCGGCGTAATAGGTGAAAAACTTGCCGTTGTAGCCGTTTTCGTTGGCGGCCTTGATCAGCAGCGAGAGGTCAGACCCCCAGTTTCCTGTGATCACGGTGTCGGCGCCGGAGGCCTTGATTTTGGCGATGTACGGAGCGAAGTCACGCGTTTGGGCCAGCGGGTGCAGGTCTTCGCCCACCACCTGGATGTCGGGGCGCTTGCGAGCCAGCGATTCCTTGCCGAACTTCACGACCTGGTGGCCGTGTGAGTAGTTCTGGTTCAGGAAATAAACTTTCTTGATGTCAGGCTGGGTGGCCATGAAGCTGGACATCGCCTCCATTTTCATTGATGTGTCTGCGTCAAAGCGGAAGTGCCAGTAGTTGCACTTGCTGTTGGTCAGATCGGGGTCCACGGCCGAGTCATTGAGGTACATCACCTCCTTGCCAGGGTTGCGCTCATTGTGTTTGGCGACGGCGTCGCTCAATGCCAGGGCCACCGAGGAGCCGTTGCCCTGGATGATGTAACGTGCACCCTGGTCGATCGCAGCCTTGAGCGCGTTCAGGCTTTCCGCCGGGCTGAGCTTGTTGTCGATGGTGGAGAACTCAAATTTCACGCCGGCCGGGTTGCCGGCACCACTGAATTTTTCAGCAAAAAACTGGTAGCCCTTGGCCTGGCTGACGCCCACCGGCCCCAGCAGCCCGGTCAGGGGGTCAATCCTGACCACTTTGACGGTTTCGCCCTTTTGGGCAAAGGACATGCCAGCGGCCATCATCATGGCCGAGGCTGCAACAATTTTCATGGTCAAGTTCATCAAAGTCTCCTGGTTAACTGATAGAGGCAGAGTACAAGTTTTTGTGCGCTGCAGCGTAGGGGATTGCCCGTAAAAAAATGTCTGGCTATCGCGCATGTGACAAAGGCGCTGCGGCGGTTTGGTGCGTTATTCCGCCAAGCGGAATGACGCAGCGGGCTAGATGCCAGGCAAGGTGTAGTCCTTGAGCTGTTCACGCAGCCGTGTCTTGAGCATTTTTCCGGTGGCACCCAGCGGAATTGCATCGACAAACACCACGTCGTCCGGAATCTGCCATTTGGCGGTTTTGCCTTCGTAGAACTTGATCAGTTCCTCGCGCGTGACGTCGGCGCCGGGCTTTTTCACCACGGCGATGATGGGGCGCTCGTCCCACTTGGGGTGCCGCACGCCGATGCACGCTGCCATGGCCACGGCAGGGTGCGCCACGGCGATGTTCTCGATATCAATGGAGCTGATCCACTCGCCACCGGACTTGATCACGTCCTTGCTGCGGTCGGTGATCTGCATATAGCCATCGGCGTCAATGGTGGCCACGTCCCCGGTCGGAAACCAGCCGTCAACCAGCGGGTCGCCGCCCTCGCCCTTGAAGTATTCACCAACGATCCACGGCCCTTTCACATGCAGGTCGCCATACGCCTTGCCGTCCCACACCAGTTCCTTGCCGTCCTCGCCGACAATTTTCATGTCCACGCCATAGATGGCCCGACCCTGCTTGAGCCGGATTTTCATCTGCTCGTCCTTGGGCATGTCCAGGTGTTTGTTTTTCAGGGTGCAAAGCGTTCCGAGCGGCGACATCTCGGTCATGCCCCAGGCATGCAGCACTTCCACGCCGTAGTCTTCCTGGAAGGCGTGAATCATGGCGGGCGGACAGGCCGAACCGCCAATGACGGTGCGGTTGAGGGTTGAAAATTTCAGGCCTGCCGGCTTCATGTGGCCCAGCATCATCTGCCACACCGTGGGCACGCCGGCAGCATAGGTGACCTTTTCGTTTTCGATCAGTTCGTAGACGGACTTGCCGTCCAGGCCCGGACCCGGAAACACCAGCTTGGCGCCGGTCAGCGCGGCCGAGTACGGAATGCCCCAAGCATTGACGTGAAACATGGGCACCACGGGAAGAATCGAGTCGCGCGCGCTCAGGCACATCACGTCCGGCAGCGCCGCCGCATAGGCATGCAGGATGGTCGAGCGGTGGCTGTACAGCGCCGCCTTCGGGTTGCCGGTGGTGCCGCTGGTGTAACACATGCTCGACGCCGAGTTTTCGTCGAAGCTCGGCCAGGCATAGTCGGACGAATGTGGGGCGATCCAGGCTTCGTAACTGCTCAGGTTGGGAATACCGCTGTCAGCGGGCAGCTTGTCCGCGTCGCACAGGGCGATGTAGTGCTTGATGGTGGTGCATTTCGAATGAAAAGCCTGCACCAGCGGCAAAAAGGACATGTCAAAAAACAGCACCTGATCTTCGGCGTGATTGGCAATCCAGGACACCAGGTCGGGATGCAGACGCGGGTTCAGGGTATGCAGCACGCGGCCGGAGCCGCTGACGCCGAAGTACAGTTCGAGGTGTCGGTAACCGTTCCAGGCGAGCGTGGCAATGCGGTCGCTGAATTGCAGCTTCAGCGCATCCAGCGCCTTGGCCACCTGGCGCGAGCGCCGCGCCACGTCGCGATAGGTGTAGCGGTGGATATCGCCCTCTACCCGGCGCGACACAATCTCCGCATCGCCATGATGGCGCTCCGCAAAATCGATCAGCGATGAAATCAGCAGCGGCTGGTTTTGCATCAAACCCAACATGGTCTTATTTCCTTTTTTATCCGGTAAAAAATCGCTGTTCTGCAACAACGCCGTGACTGCATCGTAACGCCCGCACTCACCACTCGCACCGGTCCATCCTTATTTCGCAAGGCTGCGGCGAACCCGGACTATCGCCCGGCAGGCGCTGCAGGGCAAGGGTTGTCGCCGGTCCGACAGTTCCTAGGTACAAACCCGTGACAAGGGCCGGGCGCTGCGGCTGCGAGACAATCATGCCGATGTCCCTTGAAGAAGCCGCCTTGCCTCATCACCGTTTTCTGCGTGGTCAGCCCTGGTTTGCTGCCTTGCCGGAAGACAGTCGCGCCCGCCTGCTTGACCGCACCCTGACGCAGGCAAGCCGAAAGGGAGAGGTCATGCTTGCAGCGGGCACACCCGTCAAGGGCTGGTACGCGGTGCTGTCTGGCCTGGTCAAGCTGCAAAGCACGTCGCCTGAAGGCCGCGTCTCGGCCTTTCTGGGTGTGCCGGATGGCGAGTGGTTCGGCGAAGGCTCGGTGCTGAAAACCGAGGACAGGCGTTACGACGTGATCGCGTTGCGCGACACCGTGCTGATGTGCCTGCCGCGCGCCGAGTTCGATGCCCTGCTGGCCCACAGCCTGCCTTTCAACCACTTTCTGGTCGCGCACCTGAACCGCCGCCTGGGCCAGGCCATGACCATCATCGAGGCCGGGCGGCTGCGCTCGCCCGAGCAGCGCGTGGCCCTGTACCTGAGCCGCGTGTTCTGGCAGGGCAGGCGCCGGCTCGTGCTGTCGCAGGAAGAGCTCGGGCATCTGGCCGGTCTGTCGCGGCAAACGGTCAACCGCGCGCTCAAATCCATGGAGCAGTTGGGCCTGGTGTCGCTCGAGTTCGGCCGGGTCGCCATGCTCGACGAGCAGGCGCTGGCGGCTTATGCCACCCGACCCGGCACTCCGCCGGACAAGCCTTTCCCAGCCGCTCCTGATGTTTAACCCTGAAGCCACGGGGCTGTTGGCGACGGGGGACAATCTGAACATGAGTGCTGTCATCACAGATCCCGCTGCGGCCATTCCCGGCCTGGCATGGAACAATCGTTTCAAAACGCTGGGGCTGGACTTTTTCACCGAACTCCAGCCCACGCCACTGCCCGCCCCTTACTGGATCGGTCGCAACCAGGCGCTGGCGCGCGAACTCGGGCTGCAGGAGCCGTGGTTCGCATCGCAGGAATCGCTGGCGCTGTTTACCGGCAACCTGGTGGCACAGGGCTCGCAGCCGCTGGCCAGCGTCTACAGCGGCCACCAGTTCGGCCAATGGGCCGGGCAACTTGGCGACGGCCGCGCCATCCTGCTCGGCGAGCTTCAAACCGCAGCCGGGCCGCAGGAAATCCAGCTCAAGGGCGCTGGCCTGACGCCCTACTCCCGCATGGGCGACGGTCGCGCGGTGCTGCGCAGCTCGATCCGCGAATATTTGTGTTCGGAGGCCATGCACGGGCTGGGCATACCCACGACCCGCGCGCTTGCAATGACCGGTTCGGACGCACGGGTGCGGCGGGAAGAAATCGAAACTGCGGCGGTGGTGACGCGGGTCGCGCCCAGCTTCATACGCTTCGGGCATTTCGAGCATTTCAGCTACAGCGACCAGCACGCGCAGCTCAAGACCCTGGCCGACTTCGTGATCGACAACTTTTACCCCGCGTGCCGCGACGCTGCCCAGCCGTATGCGGCGCTGCTGCAGGCGGTCAGTGAACGCACTGCAACCATGGTGGCCGCCTGGCAGGCGGTCGGTTTTTGCCACGGCGTGATGAACACCGACAACATGAGCATCCTGGGCCTGACCATCGACTACGGCCCATTCCAGTTTCTCGACGCCTTCGATCCCGGCCACATCTGCAACCACTCGGACAGCCAAGGCCGCTACGCCTACAACAAGCAGCCCAACATCGCCTACTGGAACCTGTTTTGTCTGGGTCAGGCGCTGCTGCCGCTGATAGACGGTCAGGAGCAGGCGCTGGCCGCGCTGGAGTCTTACAAAACCGTGTTCCCGCAGGCGCTTGAAGGCCGCATGCGGGCCAAGCTGGGCTTGCCCGACGCGCGGCCGGAAGACAAGGCACTGATCGAGGGCATCTTCAAACTGCTGGCGGCCGACAAGGTGGACTACAGCATTTTCTGGCGCCGTTTGGGCGGTTTTGCGCCGGGGACTGCAAACGAGGCTGTGCGCGACCTGTTTCTGGACCGCGCCGGATTTGATGTCTGGTCGCTACAATATTCAGAGCGCCTTGCGCCCGTGGACAAAGGGCTACACGCCGATTTGATGCTCAAAACCAACCCAAAGTACGTGCTTCGCAACCATCTGGGCGAACAAGCCATCCGGGCTGCGAAACTTCAGGACTTTTCCGGAGTCGATACCTTGCTGAAGCTGCTACAGGCCCCATTTGACGAACATCCGGACCAGGAATCCTTCGCCGGTTTCCCGCCCGACTGGGCGTCCTCAATTGAAATCAGCTGCAGTTCGTAAGCAGGATATAAAGCCCTCTCAAAAGGTAGCACCATGACCGTAAAAATCCAGAAAACAGACGCCGAGTGGAAAGCCTTGCTGGCCGAAAAGGGCGCAGAGCGCGGCGCATTTGAAGTCACCCGACATGCCGCCACCGAGCGCCCTTTCACCGGCAAGTACGAGTCGGTCTGGGCCGATGGCAGCTACCACTGCATCTGTTGCGGCAACAAGCTGTTCGATGCCAGCACCAAGTTCGATGCCGGCTGCGGCTGGCCCAGTTTTTCGCTGGCCGTGCCGGGCGCCATCACCGACATTGTCGACCGCAGCCACGGCATGACCCGCACGGAAACCGTCTGCAGCCAGTGTGGCGCGCACCTGGGTCATGTTTTTCCCGACGGTCCTACCGATACCGGCTTGCGGTATTGCATGAACTCCGCGTCGCTCGATTTTTCGCCCAAGTAGTTGCCTGGCTCCCCGATAATCTGCCCATGAAAATTCTCTTCGACTTCCTCCCCATCATCCTGTTCTTCGGCATGTTCAAGTACGCCGAAGGCAATACCGAATGGGCTGCACGCACCGCCACCGAGTGGCTGGGTTTCATGGTGTCCGGCGGCGTGGTCGGCACTGCCGAGGCGCCGGTGCTGCTGGCCACCGTGGTGGTGATCCTGGCGACGCTGGCGCAGATACTCTGGCTTGTCGCACGAGGCCGCAAGATCGACACCATGCTGTGGGTCAGCCTCGGCTTGGTCACGCTGCTGGGCGGCGCCACCATCTACTTCCACAGCGAGGCCTTCATCAAATGGAAACCCACGGTGCTGTACTGGGTCATGGGCGGTGCCTTGCTGGTCGGTCAACTGGTGTTCAAGAAAAATGGCATCCAGAAACTGATGGGCGCCCAGCTCAGCCTGCCCGATGACGTGTGGCGCAAGGTCAACTACAGCTGGGTCGCTTTTTTTGCGGTCATGGGTCTGCTGAACCTCTGGGTAGCCTTCAGCTTCTCAACCGCCACCTGGGTCAATTTCAAGCTGTTCGGCGGCATGGGACTGATGCTGGTCTTCGTCATGGCGCAGGCGGTGTTCCTGAACAAACACGTCAAGGCCTGAGATGCTGCTAACTGCCGCGCCGCAACCCGTCCACGCCGTTCGCATCGAAGCACAATTACGCGCCCGTCTGAGTTCCACCCACCTGGAAGTGATCGACGAGAGTGCTTTGCACGCTGGCCACGCCGGGGCCAATGCGCAGGGTTTTGGCAGTCATTTCCGGGTGCGTATTGCCAGTCCTGCGTTTGCCGGCAAGAGCCGCGTGGCACGTCACCGGCTTGTGTATGATGCACTTCAAAATTTCATTGATGAGGGCCTGCACGCACTGGCCATCGAGATCATCGACACCCCCTGATTTTTCGCCAACCGCCATGCAAGGCGTGAAAAACAAACCCGATTACCCAAGGAAACTCATGAAAAAACATATTTTATTTGCCGGCGCCCTGAGCGCCCTGATGACGGTCGGTGCGGCCAGCGCCTTCGCGCAGAACGTCGCCATCGTCAACGGCAAGGCCGTGCCCAAGGCCCGCGTGGATGCGCTGGCCTTGCAACTGGCACGTTCCGGCCGTCCGGTCACGCCCGAAATGCAGGGCCAGATCCGCGAGGAAGTGATTGCCCGCGAAGTCTTCATGCAGGAGGCCGAAAAGCTCGGTCTGTCGGCCACCGACGACTTCAAGACCCAGATGGAACTGGCGCGCCAGGCCATTCTGATCCGCGAGTTGTTTGCCGACTATCAAAAGAAGAACCCGGTGACCGACGCCGACCTCAAGGGAGAGTACGACAAGTTTGTCGCAGCCAACGGTGGCAAGGAATACAAGGCGCGCCACATCCTGGTGGAAAAGGAAGATGAAGCCAAGGCCATTGTTGCCAGTCTGAAAAAAGGCGGCAAGTTTGAAGACATCGCCAAAAAGCAGTCCAAAGATCCCGGCTCCGGCGCCAACGGCGGCGACCTGGACTGGGCCAACCCGAGCAGCTATGTGCCCGAGTTCGCCGAAGCCATGGCCAAGCTCAACAAAGGCCAGATGACCGACACGCCCGTGAAAACCCAGTTCGGCTTCCACGTCATCCGTGTCGATGACATTCGCACCGCCAAATTGCCGCCGTTCGAAGAACTCAAACCGCAAATTTCCCAGCAGATGCAGCAGCAGAAACTGGCCACCTTCCAGCAAGGCCTGCGCGACAAGGCCAAGGTCGAATAAACCTTCCTGGCCCCCCTGTCGGGACAAAAAAAGCGGCCTCATGGCCGCTTTTTTCATGGACTGACGGTCATCAGACGCGCGGTGGATCGGTCTCGCGTGCTGCGTGGCGAGGACCGCCTACCGCATTGATGAAGGCATCGATCACCTTAGCCGACCCACCGGTCGCAAACAGCAAGCCCGGATCGGGCTGGCCATCGGGCAGCGCCGCAGGCACCCCGGCCTTGTCCATCAAGGTTCTGGATGCGCCCAGCACCAGGATGGACTTGCCGTGGCGGTACTGGTCCTTGATGAACTCCATGGTGTGTCCGTCCTGGGCCAGCGCAGCAACGGCCGCCTCGCCATCCGGCAACACCAGGGCATCAAAAAGAAAGCCCGGCTCGTTTTCAAGCGACGCATCGGCATTGAGCTTGTCGCCGTCCTGCGTTGCGACGGGCCCGATGCGCGGCGCGACCAGGCGTCCTACCGCGCCCTGCGCCAGCAAGGCTTGCTGCACGGCGGCCACGGAGGTGCCGACCACGCCCGGCGCCACCAGAATGGCGACCGTGCGACCTTTGAGAGAGCCGTCACCGGGTCGGGCCATCAGGGACAAGGTCGGTGACTTGGTGACTTCGGCCCGCTCCGGCTTGGCCAGCGCGCGTGGCATCGGCGCCGGCAAAACGTCCATGCCCAGGCCGTCAGCCACCTTGCGCGCAAGCGATTCCGAGGCATTGCGCAAGGACGCCACCATGCGCTCGCGGATCGCGGGTACCGTCACCTTGCTGAGCTCGAAGCGGAAAGCTGCGGCAATGTGCGCCTGTTCCACCGGGGTCTGGCTTTCGTAGAACAAGGTGGCCTGGGTGTAATGGTCAGCAAATTTTTCAGGCTTGCCGCGCACCTTGGCCTGCTCTTCCTTCGCCTGCAAACCGGCGGCAACCGTCACAAAACCCTGTGCTGCCCCTGCCTGAAAAGGGCAGCCACCGCCCAGCGAATTGGGCTCGTACGCCACCCGGCCCCGGTGGACGGCCTGGCGGTGCATGCCGTCACGCTGGTTGTTGTGAACCGGCGCAATCGGTGCGTTAATCGGGATCTCATGAAAGTTCGGGCCGCCCAGGCGCGAGATCTGCGTGTCCACATAAGAGTGGATGCGGCCGGCCAGCAGGGGGTCGTTGGAAAAGTCGATGCCGGGCACCACATGGGCGGTGCAGAACGCCACCTGCTCGGTTTCTGCGAAAAAGTTGTCGGGGTTGCGGTTGAGCACCATGCGCCCGACCTTCTGCACCGGCACCAGTTCCTCCGGAATCAGCTTGGTGGCGTCCAGGATGTCGAAGCTGAATTTTTCTGCTTGCTCCTCGGTGAAGATCTGCAGGCCCAGCTCCCACTCGGGGAAGGCGCCGGATTCGATGCGCTCCCACAGGTCACGGCGGTGGAAGTCCGGGTCGGCGCCGGAAATTTTCACCGCCTCGTCCCACACCATGGAATGTGTGCCGTATTTCGGCTCCCAGTGGAACTTGACGAAAACCGACTCGCCAGCCGCGTTCACCAGCCGGTAGCTGTGCACCCCGAAGCCCTGCATGGTGGCGTAGCTGCGCGGGATGGCGCGGTCCGACATGGCCCACATCATCATGTGAGTCGATTCGGGCATCAGCGAAATGAAATCCCAGAAGGTGTCGTGGGCACTGCCAGCCTGCGGCATGCCGTGGTGGGGCTCCGGCTTGACGGCGTGCACCAGGTCCGGGAATTTCATCGCGTCCTGGATGAAAAATACCGGCATGTTGTTGCCCACCAGGTCCCAGTTGCCCTCGTCGGTGTAGAACTTCACCGCAAAACCGCGCACGTCGCGCGCGGTGTCCTTGGAGCCGCGTTCACCGGCCACCGTGGAGAAACGCACAAACACCGGTGTGATCTTGCCGGCTTCCTTGAAGGGCGCGGCCCTGGTGTACTGCGGCAGTGGCGCGTAACACTCGAAATAGCCGTGCGCGCCGGAACCGCGCGCGTGCACGATACGTTCGGGAATGCGTTCATGGTCGAAATGGGTGAGCTTTTCGCGCAGGATGAAGTCTTCCAGCAGCGCCGGGCCGCGCAGGCCGAACTTCAGCGAATTCTGGTTGTCGGCAATCGGCACGCCCTGGTTGGTGGTGAGCACCTGGCCGCCCGAGTCCACACGCACCCGGTCCAGCGGTTCAATGGTGGCGTTCAGGCCCTCCAACGCGGTGCTGCCGGTTTTTTCGGTGCCATTTTCTTCTGACAGCGTGCTGCCAGTGGCCAGCCGCGAGGGCGAGTCGACGCTGGCGCCACGCTGCGGATGCAGGGCGTTGTCAAAACCGTGTTCCATCGGTTTGCTGACGTTGTAGGGCATGGCTTCGGCCAGGGCCTGTACTTCTGCCATCTTGCGTGACGGCAGGTCGTTGCTGTTGATCGGGGCGTTGTCGGCGGGGCCGCTGTCGGTATTGCGCGCGGCGGCCTTGGCGGGCGCCTCGGGTTTGGGTGTTTTGGGCATGGGTGTGGAGTCGAAAATGGGCCAACGGCAAAATTACCGACCCTCACGCTAGGAGGCCGACCGCAGCCCGCCTGTAGGACGCTACCGATGCGCCGGGCGGGAATCGACGAAGCCTCCTGCACCCCGCCTGCGCTTTCCCGGTTGACGGATGTAGCGTCAGGCGCTCCAATAGGTGGCATACCAACCAACATCAGGAAAGCGCCATGTTTCAGACCCTTCCCCTTGCCACCCGCCTGCGGCGTGGCAGGTTTGCCCAGACCGGAAAAACCGAGGTGTTGGCCCTGGACACCGCCTGCGTGCTGGTCGTCGGCTCTGGCCAGAAATTGGACTTCTGATGAACTTCCTGCTTCGCCCCCTCCTCTGCCTGGGACTGGTCGCCACGCTCGCCGCCTGCGCCACCTCCTCACCAGCCCCCGTCGCCGAGCTGGCGCCCTCCGGCAAGCTGCGTGCCGCCATCAATTTCGGCAACCCCATCCTCGCCTTGCGTAATGCCGACGGCACACCTCGCGGTGTGTCGGTTGATCTGGCCAATGAGCTCGGTCGGCGCATTGGTGTGCCGGTGGAACTGATCACCTTCACTTCAGCCGGCGCCTCGGTGGACGCGCTCACCAAGGCGCAGGTGGACATCGGTTTCGTCGCCATCGACCCGGTGCGCGGCGCGGGCCTGTACCAGACGGCACCCTATGTGGTGATTGAAGGCGCCTA
Organism: Polaromonas sp.; assembly: GCF_043778355.1. GTDB lineage: Bacteria > Pseudomonadota > Gammaproteobacteria > Burkholderiales > Burkholderiaceae_C > Polaromonas. The sequence goes on along the minus strand of NZ_JAYWHI010000056.1, from coordinate 6,817 downwards.
CCTGGTGAAAAACGCCTCGCCCATCACGCGCAACGAGGACGTGGACAAGCCCGGCGTGCGGATTGTGGTCGGTAACGCCAGTGCCTACGATCTGTACCTCACGCGCGAACTCAAAAACGCAAAACTGGTGAAGGCGCCGACCTCGCCGGCCGTGACGGACGTTTTCCTCGCGCAGAACGTCGAAGTGGCCGCCGGTGTGAAGCAGCAACTGGAGGCCGATGCCCAACGTGTGGGCGGGGTGCGCCTGCTGCCCGGCCGCTTCATGGTGATCAACCAGGCCATAGGCCTGCCCAAGGGCCGCGATGCGGCAGCGAAATACGTGGAAGCTTTCATCGAGGAGATGAAAGCCTCGGGTTTTGTGGCCGCCGCCCTGGCGCGGCACAAGATCGAAGGCGCGGCGGTGGCCGGTCCTCAGCGCTGAAGCGGCCGGTTTCCGAAACACATCTCCCCGGCGTCTGAACACGGAGGCCGGCCCGTCCAGCGCGGAGTGGCCTTTTCCCGTCGCCCCCGCTTCTTTTGCTTTCATCCGACCCTTATGACATCTGACACCTCCGCTTTCTGGAACTTCCCCTACCCTTCCCAGCGCATGCCGCTGCTCGCGCGCAACGTGGTCAGCACCTCCCAGCCGCTGGCGTCTGCCGCCGGGCTGCTGATGCTGGCGCGCGGCGGCAATGCGGTGGATGCCGCGCTGGCCACAGCCATCACGCTGACGGTGGTGGAGCCTTGCATGAACGGCATAGGCGGCGATGCCTTTGCCATCATCTGGGACGGCCAGCGCATGCACGGCCTCAATGCCTCCGGGCGTGCGCCGCGCCGCTGGACACCGGGCCATTTCTCACGCTACGAGGCGATGCCGCCGCGCGGCTGGGACTCGGTCACCGTGCCTGGCACGGTATCGGCCTGGCGCGCGCTGTCGGATCGCTTCGGCACGGTGCCGTTTGCCGAGTTGTTTGAGCCGGCGCTGCGTTACGCCCGCCACGGCTACATGGTGTCGCCCACCGTGCACCGGCAATGGCAGGCCCAGGTGGCCGAGCTCTTGCCTCAGCCCGGCTACCGCGAGGCGTTTGCGCCACAAGGCCGCGCGCCGCTGCCGGGCGAGCAGTTCATCTGCCCCGGCCAGGCGCGTACCCTGGAGCGTATTGCCGCCAGCAAGGGCGACGACTTCTACCGGGGCGAGCTGGCCAGGGCCATCGCCGACCACGCGCGCAACACCGGGGGCCTGTTGGATGAAGAGGATCTGGCCGCCCACCAGCCCGAGTGGGTGCAACCGATCTCGGTGGCTTACCGCGACCTCACGCTGCACGAGATCGGGCCCAACGGCCAGGGCATAGGCGCCCTCATGGCGCTCGGCATGCTGCTGCACTTCGACCTGAAGGCGGCGGGTGTCGACTCCGCACTGTCCCAGCACCTGCAGATCGAAGCCATGAAGCTGGCATTTGCCGATTTGCAGGAATTTGTTGCTGATCCGGATGCCATGCAAGCAGTCTCCGCCTCCGACCTGCTCGACAAGCGTTACCTGGCAGCGCGCGCCAAACTCATTGACCCGGACCGCGCTGCCCCGGCACGCGCCGGCTCACCCCACAGCGGCGGCACGGTGTACCTGACCGCAGCCGACGAACGCGGCATGATGGTGTCTTTCATCCAGTCCAACTTCAAGGGGTTTGGTTCTGGCGTGGTCGTGCCCAACACCGGCATCGCCCTGCACAACCGGGGTTGGGGCTTTAGCCTCAAGCCAGGCCACCCGAACCAGGTGGCGCCGGGCAAGCGGCCTTTCCACACCATCATTCCCGGCTTCCTGACCCGCGATGGCGCGCCGCTGATGAGCTTCGGACTGATGGGCGGCTCGATGCAGGCGCAAGGCCACCTGCAGGTCACCTGCCGCATTGCCGACTACGGCCAGAACCCCCAGGCCGCCAGCGATGCGCCGCGCTGGCGCGTGATGGACGACAACAGCGCAGTGGCGGTGGAATGGAATTTTTCGCCGGAAGCCATCGCCGGGCTGCGCGCGCGCGGCCACCAGGTCACGGTGTCGCCGCGGTTCAATACCGAGTTCGGCTGTGCGCAGATGGCGATGACCACACAAAACGGCTACATTGCCGCGTCGGACCATCGCAAGGACGGTTACCCCGTCGGCATCTGAGCTGCCGTTGGGTCAAGGCAGGACCGGTTATTCGACGACGATCTTGCGATCGCGTATCAGCTTGGCCCAGCGGGCGCTGTCGGCCGCCACCATCTTGCCCATCTGCTCGGGCGTGCCGCCAGTCGGCGTGGCGCCCAGGGTGGCCAGCCGTTTTTGCATCTCTGGCTCCTGCAGCGCCTGATTGAAGGCGGCGTTGACGCGGTTGACGATATCGGCGCCCGCGCCCTTGGGCGCATAGATGCCAAACCAGTTGCTCACGTCGAACCCCTTGAGGCCCTGCTCGGCCAGCGTCGGCACATCGGGCAGGAAAGGCACGCGCTGCGGCGTGGTCACCCCCAGCACGCGCAGCTTGCCCTCCTTGATGTTGCTCTGGGAGGTCACATAGTTGTCCATCAGCATGTGAACCTGGCCAGACATCATGTCGTTGAAGACCAGCCCGGTGCCGCGGTAGGGAATGTGGGTGATGAACACCCCGGCCTGCGCCTTGAACAACTCGCCGCTGAGGTGGCTGTTGGTGCCGTTGCCGCTGGAGCCGAAATTGAGCTGGCCTGGCTTGGACTTGGCCAGCGCAATGAACTCGGCCAGGTTCTTGACCGGCAGGCTGGCCGGCACCACCAGCACGCTGCTGGTCTGCGCGACATACACCACCGGCACAAAATCCCGGTCGACGTTGTACGGGATTTTCGTGTTGATGATGGGGCCGATCGAATGCGTACTGCCAGTGGCAATCAACAAGGTGTAGCCGTCCGGTGCGGACTTGGCCACATGGTCGGAGCCGATGGTGCCACCGGCGCCAGGCCGGTTGTCGATGACAATTTGCTGGCCGAGTTTTTCAGACGCCCTCTGGCTGATGGTGCGCGCCAGGATGTCGGTGGCACCGCCGGCCGGGAAAGGCACAACCAGGCGCACCGGTTTGACCGGGTAGCTCTGCGCAGCCACGCCGCTGCTCATGAAGGCTGCGCCCAGGCCCAGAAAGACGCTCAATAAATATCGTTTCATCGTTACCGTCCCGGTGTAAATTGCTTGGATAAGTAGCATGCTAACCCATCCCGGTCATCACCCCACCCAGCGGCGCGCATTGCGCCAGAGTTCCATCCACGGGCTGGGCTGGCTCGCGTCCAGCGGGGTCCAGCTCATCTGGATGTTGCGGAAGACGCGCTCGGGGTGCGGCATCATGGCGGTGAAGCGGCCGTCGGCTGTGGTCACCGCCGTCAGGCCACCGGCGCTGCCGTTCGGGTTGGCCGGGTAGGCCTCGGTCGGCTGGCCGTGGTTGTCGGTGAAGCGCATGGCGGCAATCGCCTTGCCCGCATCCCCGCGATGCGCAAAGTTGGCGTAACCCTCGCCGTGCGCCACGGCGATCGGCAGCCGGGAGCCGGCCATGCCCGCAAAAAACAGGCTGGGTGAACCCAGCACTTCCACCTGACTCAGTCGCGCCTCGAAGCGTTCACTGCGGTTGGTGGTGAAACGCGGCCAGGCCTCGGCGCCCGGAATGATGTCGGCCAGTTCGGCAAACATCTGGCAGCCGTTGCACACGCCCAGGCCGAAGGTGTCGGCGCGGGCGAAAAAGGCCTGAAACTGCGCCGACAGCGCCGGGTTGAAGGTGATGGAGCGGGCCCAGCCGATGCCGGCACCCAGCGTGTCACCGTAGCTGAAGCCGCCGCAGGCCACCACACCGGTGAAGTCGGCCAGTTGCGCGCGGCCGGTCTGCAGGTCGGTCATATGCACGTCGAAAGCCTCGAAACCGGCCTTGGTGAAGGCGTAAGCCATCTCGACATGCGAGTTGACGCCCTGCTCGCGCAGGATCGCGACCCTGGGGCGCGACAGGAGCAGCGCCGGGCTTGCTATCGAATCAGGAGCTGCTTGCGCAAGTGGGGCATGGGCTGGAGGCTGATTTGATGCCAAAACCACATGCAGGCCGGGGTCCGCCGGATCACCGGCCGCGGCGTGCTCGGCGTCGGCGCAGGTCGGGTTGTCACGTTGCTGATTGATCTTCCAGCTCACGCTGTCCCAGACCTGATGCAGGTCCTGCAGTTTGGCGCTGAACACCGCCTTGGTGTCGCGCCAGACCTGGACCTCGCCCTTGCCGACCTCCAGCGAAGCGTGCTCGGGACGGGTCTTGCCGATGAAGTGGCTGAATTTCGACAGGCCGTGTTCGCGCAGGGTCTGCATGACCTCGTTGCGCACCTCGGTACGCACCTGGATCACTGCGCCCAGCTCCTCGCTGAACAGCGCCTTTAGCGTCAGTTCCTCACGGCGCGCGCCGACCTGCGATGCCCAGTTCTTGCTGTCGCCGGTGTCCATGCGGCTGTCGGAGATGCCGTCGCCTTCAAGCAGCAGCATGTCGATATTGAGTGAGACACCCACATGGCCGGCAAAGGCCATCTCGCAGACGCTGGCGAACAGGCCGCCGTCGCTGCGGTCGTGGTAGGCCAGCAGGTGGCCCTGGCGGCGCAGGCTGTTGATCGCATTGACCAGGTTCACCAGGTCTTGCGGCTCATCGAGATCCGGCACGTCGCCGTCTTCCAACTCCAGCGTCTGCGCCAGGATGGAGCCGCCCATGCGGTTTTTACCCCGGCCCAGGTCGATCAGGATCAGCGTGCTGTCGGCCTCTTCGCCGTTCAGTTGCGGCGTCAAGGTGCCACGCACGTCCGGCAGCGTCGCGAAGGCACTCACGATCAGCGACACCGGCGAAGTGACCTTCCTGGTGGCGCCGTCCTCGGACCAGACCGTGCGCATCGACAAGGAATCCTTGCCGACCGGAATCGACACCCCCAGCGCCGGGCACAGTTCCATGCCGACAGCCTTGACGGTTTCGTAGAGCGCGGCGTCCTGGCCGGGCTCGCCACAGGCCGCCATCCAGTTGGCCGACAGCTTGACACGGGGCAATTCAATCGGCGCGGCCAGCAGGTTGGTGATGGCCTCGGCCACCGCCATGCGGCCGGAGGCGGCAGCGTTGACGGCCGCCAGCGGCGTGCGTTCGCCCATGCTCATGGCTTCGCCGGCAAAACCGGCGTAGTCGGCCAGGGTCACCGCGCAGTCGGCCACCGGCACCTGCCAGGGGCCGACCATCTGGTCGCGGTGTGTGAGGCCGCCAACGGTGCGGTCGCCGATGGTGATCAGGAAACGTTTGGAGGCGACGGTAGCGTGGCTCAGCACGGCGATTGCGCTTTTTTGCAGGTCCACGCCGGTCAGGTCCATCGGTTTGACAGTGTGTTTGACCGATTTCACGTCTCTGTGCATCTTGGGTGGCTTGCCCAAAAGCACGTTCATGGGCATGTCCACTGGAGGTGCAGCATCCTTGTCCGACAACACCAGCTGCCTTTCCTCGGTCGCCACACCAATCACCGCAAATGGGCAACGTTCACGCTCACAAAAGGCCTGGAACACCGGCAGCGATTCAGGTGCAATCGCCATGACATAGCGTTCCTGGCTTTCGTTGCTCCAGATCTCCTTGGGCGACAGGCCGCTTTCTTCCAGCGGCACGGCGCGCAGATCGAATCTTGCGCCACGCCCGGCGTCGTTGACGAGTTCGGGGAAAGCATTGGACAGGCCGCCGGCGCCCACGTCGTGAATCGCCAGGATCGGATTGTCCGTACCGAGTTGCGCGCACTGGTTGATGACTTCCTGCGCACGCCGCTCAATTTCAGGGTTGCCGCGCTGAACCGAGTCGAAGTCCAGCTGAGCTGCATTGGCCCCCGAAGCCATCGAGCTGGCTGCGCTGCCACCCATGCCGATGCGCATGCCGGGGCCGCCCAGCTGGATCAGCAAGGTGCCCGCCGGGAACAGGATTTTTTTTGTCAGGCGCGCGTCAATCGTGCCGACGCCACCAGCGATCATGATGGGCTTGTGGTAACCCCAGCGCTGGCCGCCCACGGTTTGTTCGTACTCGCGAAAGTAACCGGCCAGATTGGGGCGGCCAAACTCGTTGTTAAAGGCGGCACCGCCCAGCGGGCCCTCGGTCATGATCTGCAGCGGGCTGGCGATGTGTTCGGGCTTGCCGAAATCGCCGTCGAACAGGCGCGAGACGGTGAACCCGGTCAGGCCGGCCTTGGGTCTGGAGCCACGGCCGGTTGCGCCTTCGTCGCGGATCTCGCCACCGGCGCCGGTAGAGGCGCCGGGGAAGGGCGAAATCGCGGTCGGGTGGTTGTGGGTCTCCACCTTCATCAGCACATGGGTCAGCACGTCCTCGGAAGCGCTATAAGTTTGATAGCTGGTGCCGCTTTCCGGATAGGGGCTGGAGGCCGATTTGGCATAAAACTTCTGGACCGGCAGGCCCTCCATGACGGAGGCGTTGTCCGAATAGGCCACCACCGTGTGTTGGGGGTGCAAGTTCTCGGTGTTGCGGATCATGCCGAACAGGCTTTTGTCCTGGGCCACGCCGTCAATCGTGAAGTCGGCGTTGAAGATCTTGTGGCGGCAGTGTTCGCTGTTGGCCTGGGCGAACATCATGAGTTCGACATCGGTCGGGTTGCGCTGCAAGCCGGTGAAAGCATTGACCAGATAGTCGATCTCATCGACCGCCAGCGCCAGGCCGAACTCGCTGTTGGCAGCTTCCAGCGCCGCCTTGCCGCCGGCCAGCACGTCGATTGTCTGCAGCGCCGCGCCCTGCAGCTCGGTGAACAGCCCGGCGGCCTGCGCGCGGTGATCCATCACGCTTTCGGTCATGCGGTCGTGGAG
>NZ_JAYWHI010000055.1:0-25241 GCF_043778355.1 Polaromonas sp. | reverse complement strand
TGCGCCTGCACCAGATGCTGCCGCAGCAGGCCACCATTCCGGCCAAGGCGCTGATCCCCTGGGCGCAGAAGGTCGAGAAAGACTCGGGCGGCAAGATCAAGGTGCAGTTGTTCCATGCGATGCAACTGGGCGGCACACCGCCCCAGTTGTTCGACCAGGCCCGCGATGGCGTAGTGGACCTGACCTGGACGGTGCTGGGTTACACGCCGGGCCGCTTCAACAAGTCCGAAGTGTTCGAACTGCCTTTCATGAGCGGCAACGCCGAGCAGTCGTCGCGCGCGTTTCACGAATACGTCGAGAAGTTCGCTGCCGACGAGTTCAAGGACGTCAAGATCATTGCGGTGCACACCCATGGCCCTGGGCTGTTTCACACCAAGACTCCGGTGACCGGGCTGGAAAGCCTGCGTGGCATGAAAATTCGCGGCGGCTCCCGCGTGATCAGCAACATGCTGACCAAGCTCGGTGCAACACCGGTGGGCATGCCGGTGCCGGCTGTGACCGACGCCTTGTCCAAGGGCGTGATCGAGGGCACCACCATTCCCTGGGAAGTGACGCCTGCGCTCAAGGTCAGCGAACTGGTCAAGAACCACACCACCTTTGCCGGCAAGGAAGGCCTGTACACGCAGACCTTTGCCTTTTCGATGAACAAGGCTTCTTACGACAAGTTGCCTGCCGACCTGAAGAAGGTGATTGACGCCAACTCCGGTATCGAAACCGCTGCCCTGTTCGGGCGTGCGATGGACGAAGGCGACGTGACTGGCCGTGCCATTGCCGAGAAGGCCGGCAACAACATCGTCGCGCTGGACATCGCCGAGACGCAGCGCTGGCGCCGCACGGCCTCCACCGTCGAGACCGACTGGGTGGCCGAGATGAAGAGCAAAAACATCGACGGCGCCAAGCTCGCTTCCGAAGCGCGCGCATTGATCGCCAAGTACCAACGATAATCCGACTCGCGCAGGCCGCTGGCGGCCTGCATGTGTTGCCAACATTACTGCCCCCTGTTTTGCCGTGAAGGCGAAGGGGGCAGTTCACATACAGGTGGTGATGATTTGAAGCTGCTTTCCCTGTTGGCCAGAGCCTGCGCGGTTCTGGCGGGTGTGATCCTGACGGTCATCACGCTGATTACCTGTGTCAGCCTGATCGGGCGCAACACCATTGGCACCACGCTGGTCGGCGACTATGAACTGACCGCTGCTGCTGCCGGTGCGGCGGTGGCCCTGTTTTTACCGCTGTGCCAGCTCAGGCGTGAAAACATCATTGTTGACTTTTTCACCGCACGCCTGTCTGCGGCGGCCAACAGCCGGCTCGACCGCGTGGGCAGTGCCTTGTTGGCGGCGGTGCTGCTGGTGCTGGCCTGGCGCACTGTGGTGGGCGGCATCAGCGCCTTCAATTCGAACTCATCCACCATGATGCTGGGCTTTCCCGAGTGGATCGTTTATGCCTTCATGGTGCCCCCCATGGTGCTGACGGGCGTCATCGCCGTGACCCAGACCGTGTATGGCGATTTTCCGGAGCTGGCCAAATGAGCACCTTGATGTTGGCGGGCCTCATTTTTGCGTGCATGCTGGGCCTGATGGCGATCCGTGTGCCGATTGCCATTTCGATGTTTATCGCGGGCGTGTTCGGTTACCTCTACCAGGTCGGGCTGGCCCCGTTTCTGAACAATCTCAACGGCCTGGCCTATGCGCGTTTTGCCAGCTACGACCTGTCGGTTATTCCCCTGTTTATCCTGATGGGCAACTTCGCCACCCAGGGCGGCATCTCCAAGGCCCTGTTCCAGTTTGCCAGCGTGGTCATGGCGGGCTTTCGCGGCGGCCTGGCCATGGCGGCGGTGATGGCGAGCGCGGCCTTCGGCGCCATCTGCGGCTCGTCGATTGCCACGGCGGCCACCATCACCTCGGTGGCCCTGCCCGAGATGAAACGCCATGGTTATTCCGGGCGGCTGGCCACCGGCACACTGGCCGCGGGCGGCACGCTGGGCATATTGATTCCGCCGTCGGTTCCGCTGGTGATCTACGCGATCCTGACCGAGCAGAACATTGCCAAGCTGTTTGCTGCGGCCACCATCCCCGGCATCATCGCCATGTGCGGTTACATGATCGCCATCGCCGTGTATGTGCGCCTGTTTCCCGGCCACGCACCCGAGCATGACGAAGACCGCCCGCGCATGACACTGGCTGGCGTGCTGGCCGTGGCGCCGATTGCCATCATCTTCGTCATCGTGTTTGGCGGCATTTACGGCGGGCTGTTCACGCCCACCGAGGGCGCGGGTGTCGGCGCAGCGGCGACTTTTGTCGCGGCTCTGCTCAGGCGTGAGCTGACGCTGCAGAAAATCAAGCTGTGTTTTTATTCGACAGCCGCCGCCAGCGCCATGATCTTCATGATTTTCATCGGCGCCGACATGATGAACACGGCCCTGGCCCTGACCCAGGTGCCGGCCCAACTGGCCAGCGTGATCCAGGGCTGGGGCGTGGCGCCGGTGCTGGTGGTCTCGGGCATCCTGCTGTTTTACGTGGTGCTGGGCGCGGTGATGGACGAGTTGTCCATGATCCTGCTGACGATTCCGATCTTCTTCCCGGTGGTGATGGGGCTGGACTTTGGCATGCCCAAGGAATCGGTTGCCATCTGGTTCGGCATCATGGTGCTGATGACGGTGGGCTTTGGCCTGCTGGCGCCGCCGGTCGGGTTGAACGTCTATGTGGTCAACGGCATGGCCAAGGACGTCCCCATTTCTGAAAGTTACAAGGGCGTGATGCCTTTCCTGGTCAGCGATGTACTTCGCACCATCTTGTTGCTCGCGTTCCCACCCATATCGCTGTGGCTGGTCAGGTTTGTGGGTTAGGGCACGCCCTGCGCGGTTGCTGGGGTGCTATCGAATCAATAGCTGACCACGCTCTGTTGTTATGGGCTGGTGCCGCTTTTACTCATGACTTTTGGCCAACAGGCCAGCTCCTGGAGACTTCTCATGAACTTCCAACGCCTGGTTTGCGGCCTCCTGGCCGCGTTGATGCTGGCCTTGCCGGTTGCCGCCCAAACCTTTCCTGGCAAAGCCCTCAGGATCGTTGTGCCTTTTGGTGCCGGCGGCGTGGCTGACCTGACGGCACGCACGGTGGCGCAAAAGCTCAGCGAGTCGCTGGGCCAGCCGGTGGTGATAGACAACAAGCCCGGCGCCGGCGGGGTGGTGGCCGGCGATGCGGTGGCCAAGGCCGAGCCCGATGGCCACACGCTGCTGCTGATGTCCAACGGCACGGCGGTCAGCGCCGGCCTGTTTAAATCCTTGCCCTTCGACACGGTGCGCGACTTCGCGCCAGTATCGACGCTTGGATTTTTTGACATTGCGCTCATCACACCCGCCGACTCGAAGTTCAAAAACCTGGGCGAGCTGCTGGCGTTTGCCCGGGCCAACCCCGGCAAGGTCAACCTCGGCAGTATCAACGTCGGCAGCACGCAGAATCTGGCGGCCGAGCTGTTCAAAACCAGTGCGGGCGTGGACATGCAGATTGTTCCGTTCAACGGCACGCCTGCGGTCATTACGGCACTGCGCGGTGGGCAGCTTGACGCTGCGGTCGAAATCCTGGGGCCGGTGTTGCCGCAGATCAAGGCCAACGCGCTGCGTGCACTGGCCGTCACCGGCGACAAACGTGCCGCCGTGTTGCCGGATGTGCCCACAGCGAAGGAAAGCGGTCTGCCGACTTTTGTGGCGTCCAGCTGGAACGCGCTGGCTGCGCCGGCGAAAACCCCCAAGGACGTGATTGCCCGGCTCAACAAGGAAATCAACGCGGCCGTCAATTCGGCAGACGTCAAAAAGAAACTGGCCGACCTGAATGTCGAGGCGCGCGCCAGTTCACCAGAGCAGGCCGCTGCCTTGCTGGCCAGCGAAACAAAACGCTGGGGTGATGTGATCGTCCGCGCGAAAATCCCCACGCAATAAAAAGTGCAGGCCTGCCTGTTGAAGGAGTGTCGGTCGTGAAACGCGGATCGCTTGCTGGCTGCTAAATCAACTTCCTGACGAGTGTCATTGCGGGCCTGACCCGCAATCCATGCCTCGCGCGCCTTTGCGCTGGAACATGCTTGGATCCCGGATCGAGTCCGGGATGACAAGCACCCCTTCAGTCCGTTTTGACCCGGCCCGACAGGATCACCGGTTTCCAGCGGGTGATTTCACTGGCGATGTGTTTGCCAAAGGCCTCAGGCGTGGTGGGCGTGGCGACGGCGCCTTCGCTGTTCAGCCGTGTCTTGAGTTCTGCGGCGTTCAGCGAGAGGTTGATCTGCGAGTTGAGCTTGATGACCACCTCGCGCGGCGTGCCCGCCGGCGCGACCACGCCGTACCACTGGTCGGCTTCAAAATCCTTGTAGCCGGCTTCGGCGACCGTGGGCACATCGGGCAAGGCCGTCAGGCGCTGCGGTGAGGAAACAGCCAGTGCCCGCAATTGACCGTTCCTGATCTGGCTCAGTACGGCGGGGGCGCCAGTGAACAGCACCTGGATCTGCCCGCCGATCAGGTCATTGATGGCCGGTGCTGTGCCCCGGTAGGGAATGTGCAGCAGTGAGGTGCTGGTCTGCAGCTTGAAGTATTCGGTGGCCAGGTTGGCCGCGCTGCCGTTGCCGCCGGAGCCGTAGTTGAGCTGACCGGGGCGTGACTTGGCCAGCGCCACCAGCTCTTTCACTGAACGTGCGGCCACCTGCGGGTTCACCACCAGCACATTGGGGACACGCGCCACCCAGGCCACTGGCGTAAAACTCTTGATCGGGTCATAGGGCAGGGCGGGGTAGAGCGACGGGTTGACCGCGAGGGTGCCGATGTGGCCCATCAGCAGGGTATAGCCATCGGCCGGGGCTTTGGCCACCTTGTCGGCACCCAGGCTGCCACCCGCGCCCGGCAGGTTGTCGATCACGACGGGCTGGCCCCAGGCCTTTGTCAGCTCCAGGCCGATGGCGCGCGCCAGAATGTCAGTGCTGCCGCCCGGCGTGAAGGGCACAACGAGACGGATCGGTTTGACCGGATAGGTCACAGGGGCGGCGGTGTTGCCCTGGGCGCCAGCCGTGCCGGCGGCCAGCACGGCGGCGGCGAGAACAAGCGTGTGTGTCAGCCGGCTCATGGTCTGTTGTTTATTATTTATTGTTTGTTGTTTGTTTCAGGCATACGGTTTGATCGCTTCGATCACCACGGAGGTGAGCAGGTCGATCGCCTTTTTCTGGGTGTCGGTGCTGGCGCGCCGCGATGAACGCACCAGCGTCAATTCGCTCATGATGCGCGGCGAGCGGATGCTGCGCAAGGTAAACCGCGCTGGATCTTCGGCATTGCTCAAGGTGTAACTTGGTAGCACGGCGTGACCCATGCCTTCCCTGACCAGACTCAGGATGGCGTTCAGGCCGTCCACCTCCAGCGTGATCTGCGGCTTGCAGCCTATCGTGATCATTTCGCCTTCGACCAGGATGCGGAACGCATTCGGCCGGCTAGGCAGGATCAGGGGCAGCTTGGCCACTTCTGCGAGGGTGATCGGCAGGTGCTTGCCCTTGATGGACTTTTTGGCAGCGCCTGCCTTGTCGCTGCTTTTTCGTGAAATGAGCACCAGCTCCTCAGAATTCAGGGTGGTCGTTTCCAGTTCGGGGGAGCGTTCGGAGTTGTAGAGCACGGCCATGTCGAGATTGCCGACACGCAGACCCTCCTGCATCAGCACCGAAAACCCCTCCGTCAATGTCAGTTGCGCCAGAGGCAGTTGTCGCCGGAAGGCCTGGGTCAGCGGCACCGTGACAAGCTTGGACAGGCTGGGCGGCAGGCCGATGGAGACGCGGCCGGCCAGGTTGCCACGCACAGCGCCCAGTTCTTCGCGCGCGACCTCTACCTGGTGCAAAATGCCGCGCCCGTGTTTGAGCAGCAGTTTGCCGGCCTCGGTTGGCAGGGCGCCTCGACCGGTGCGGGTCAGCAGGTTTTGCCGCAGCTCGACTTCCAGCAGGCGTACCTGTCGGCTCAGCGCGGGCTGGGCAATGTCCAGCGCAATCGAGGCGCGGGTGAAACTGCCCAGTTCCGCGACCCGCACAAAGTATTCGAGCTGCTTGAGGTCCATTTTGAATAACCTTTGGTCAATTATGCCCAAATGGTATACCTGATAGTCGCGGCGAGGCCTTTTCCCGCGCCGCACAAGCCCCCAGAATGGCCCCATGCAAACCGCCGCTCTCGCGCTCAGGGGAATTTCATCCATGGCCACCCGCCAGGTGCTGGCCGAACTGACGTCGGCATTTGAACGGCAGAGCGGTTGCAGGGTAACGGTAGAGGCGGTGGGCGGTGTCGATGCCGCCAAACGTGTGTTGGCCGGTGAAGCCTTTGACGTGGTGGTGCTGGCCTCCGATGCCATCGACAAACTTTTGGCGGCGGGCCACCTTCAGGCGGGCAGCAAGGTCGATCTGGTTCGCTCCGGTGTTGCCGCAGCGGTACGTGCTGGCGCGCCGCTGCCTGACATGGCTTCGGAAGACGCGGTCAAACGCGCGGTGTTGGCCGCGCGCAGCATCAGCTGCTCGACCGGGCCCAGTGGGGTGGCGCTGGCCCACTTGTTTGAACGCTGGGGCATCGCTGGCGAAATTGCCGGCCGCATGGTACAGGCACCGCCGGGTGTCCCGGTTGGCACGCTGGTGGCGCGCGGTGAGGTCGAGCTGGGCTTCCAGCAACTGAGCGAGCTGCTCCATGTCGAAGGCATCACCGTGGTGGGCCCCTTGCCGGCCGCCATCCAGATCACCACCACTTTTTCTGCCGGTATGCATGCCAGCGTTCCGGTTGGCTCCGCGCAGGCCGGGCGGGTGCGCGCCCTGCTGGACTACATGCGCTCGCCGCAGGCCGCCGAGGCCAAACTGCGCCAGGGCATGGAGCCGGCCTGAATCGAACACAAACACAACACCAACACAACACGAACACAGGAGAACACATGAGCCTCATCATTGACTGCCACGGCCACTACACCACCGCGCCCAAGGCTCTGGAGGCCTGGCGCAACCAGCAGATCGCCAGCATCAAGGACCCGTCGGTCAAGCCACGCGTGGCGGACCTGAAGATCAGCGACGACGAGCTGCGTGAGTCCATAGAAACGAACCAGTTGCGCCTGATGAAAGAGCGCGGCAGCGACATCACGCTGTTTTCGCCGCGCGCCAGTTTCATGGCCCATCACATCGGCGACTTCGAGGTGTCCTCGACCTGGGCCGCGATCTGCAACGAACTCTGCTTTCGCGTGAGCCAACTCTTTCCCGACCATTTTGTGCCGGTCGCCATGCTGCCGCAGTCGCCGGGTGTCGATCCCAGGACCTGCATCCCCGAGCTGGAAAAATGCGTGAAGGACTACGGCAACGTCGGCATCAACCTGAACCCCGATCCCTCGGGCGGCCACTGGACCAGCCCGCCGCTGACCGACAGGCTCTGGTACCCGGTTTATGAAAAGATGGTCGAGTACGACCTGCCGGCCATGATTCATGTGTCCACCTCCTGCAACCCGGCTTTTCACACCACCGGCGCGCATTATCTGAACGCCGACACCACGGCGTTCATGCAGCTGATCCAGGGCGATTTGTTCAAGGACTTCCCGACGCTGCGCTTTTTGATCCCGCACGGCGGCGGCGCCGTGCCTTACCACTGGGGGCGCTTTCGTGGCCTGGCGCAGGAGATGAAAAAGCCGTTGCTGGCCGACCACCTGCTCAACAACGTCTTTTTTGACACCTGCGTCTACCACCAGCCGGGCATCAACCTGCTCAACACCGTGATCCCGGTGAAAAACGTGTTGTTCGCCTCGGAGATGATTGGTGCCGTGCGCGGCATCGATCCGGAGACCGGCAACTATTACGACGACACCAAGCGCTACATCGAGGCCTCCACCATCCTGAGCGCCGATGACAAGCACCAGATTTACGAAGCCAACACGCGCCGCGTGTTTCCGCGCCTGGACGCGCTGCTCAAACAAAAGGGGAAATGAACATGTTCGAACTAGGCGTTGTTTACCGCAACATCACACGGGCCGACCGCGCTGCGGCCGACAGACTCGCGCAATATGGCTCGGCCACGGTGCATGAAGCCATGGGCCGCGTGGGCCTGATGAAAACCTACATGCGTCCGATCTACCCCGGCGCGCAGATTTCCGGCACGGCGGTGACCGTGCTGCTGCAGCCCGGCGACAACTGGATGATGCATGTGGCGGCCGAGCAGATTCAGCCTGGTGACATCGTGGTGGCGGCCTGCACCTCCGACAACACCGACGGTTTTTTTGGCGACCTGCTGGCCACCAGTTTCATGGCGCGCGGCGCACGCGGCCTGATCATCGACGGCGGCTGCCGCGACGTGAAGACGCTGCAGGAGATGGGTTTTCCGGTGTGGAGCCGGGCCATCAGTTCCAAGGGCACGGTCAAGGCCACGCTGGGCTCGGTCAATATTCCGGTGGTGTGCGCCGGCATGAGTGTCAACCCCGGCGATGTGATCGTGGCTGATGACGACGGCGTGGTGGTGGTGCCGGCTGCGCTGGCAGCCAAAACCGCCGATGCCGCCGCAGCCCGCGAAGCCAACGAAGGCGAGAAGCGCGCCAAACTGGGCTCCGGCGTTCTGGGCCTGGACATGTACAGCATGCGCGGGCCGCTGGAAAAAGCCGGACTCAGGTACATCGACTGAACCTTATGAATACCCACATGTCATCCCGGACTGGATCCGGGATCCATCCTCTGCAGTGCCAGGTGGAGGACGCCGGGTCATGGATTGCGGATCGAGTCCGCAATGACATACGGACTCACACCCCCTGACAAGTTTTAGGAATGAACAGGATGACATTCGAAAAAACCCCCGGCTGGCTTGACTGGTACACCGGCCCGGCCAAGCCCCGCTTCAAACTGCCACCCGGCGCGGTGGACGCGCATTGCCATGTGTTCGGGCCGGGCGCCCAGTTTCCCTATGCGCCCGAGCGCAAGTACACGCCGTGTGATGCGTCGAAAGACCAGTTGTTCGCCCTGCGCGACCATCTGGGTTTTGACAAAAACGTGATTGTGCAGGCGACCTGCCACGGCAGTGACAACCGCGCGCTGGTCGATGCGCTGAAGCATTCGAACAACAAGGCGCGCGGTGTGGCCACGGTCAAACGCGATGTCTCTGACGCAGAGCTGCAGGACATGCATGCGGCAGGTGTGCGCGGCACACGTTTCAACTTCGTCAGGCGGCTGGCTGACTTCACACCGCGCGAGGTCTTGCTGGAGATTGCGAACCGCATCGCGCCGCTCGGCTGGCATGTGGTGGTGTATTTCGAGGCCCAGGACCTGCCCGAGCTCTACGACTTTTTCACCGCCTTGCCGACCACCGTGGTGGTGGACCACATGGGTCGGCCCGATGTGAGCAAACCGGTAGACGGGTCGGAGTTCGCGCTGTTTGAGAAAATGATGCGCGAGCACGAGAACATCTGGAGCAAGGTCAGTTGCCCGGAGCGCCTGAGCCTGTCCGGCCCGCCAGCCCTGAACGGTGAGCAAAACGCCTACCGCGATGTGGTGCCTTTTGCCCGGCGTCTGGTCGAGACCTTTCCCGACCGTGTGCTCTGGGGCACCGACTGGCCGCACCCGAACCTGAAAGACCACATGCCGGACGACGGCCTGCTGGTGGACTACATTCCCCAGATCGCCCCCACGCCCGAATTGCAACGCAAGCTGCTCGTGGACAACCCGACCCGGCTGTACTGGCGCTGAGAGTCAACACCGTTCGAGATGAGCCTATCGAAGTCACCCTTCGACAAGCTCAGGGAGAACGGAAACGGAAAACCAATATGCCTCTCGAAAAACCTTACCTGGATGTCCCAGGCACCACCATTTTTGATGCCGAGCAGTCGCGTCTGGGTTACCACCTGAACCAGTTCTGCATGTCGCTGATGAAGGCGGACAACCGTACCCGCTTCAAGGCCGATGAGCGCGCCTACCTTGATGAGTGGCCGATGAGCGAAGAGCAGAAGCAGGCGGTGCTGGCGCGCGACCTGAACCGCTGCATCAAGGCCGGCGGCAATATTTACTTTCTGGCCAAAATCGGCGCGACCGATGGCAAGAGTTTTCAGCAGATGGCCGGCAGCATGACCGGCATGACCGAGGACGAATACCGCAACATGATGATTGCCGGTGGCCGTTCGGTCGAAGGCAACCGCGTGGTTGGCGAGGACGGCACAGCACAGGCCCACCGGCAGCCGCAAGGCCAGGCCGGCGCAACCCGGAATTCATGAACATGGCAAAAATTACCGCTTCCGTCTACACCTCGCACGTGCCCGCCATTGGCGCCGCGCTCGATCTCGGCAAAACCCAGGAGCCATATTGGCAGCCGGTGTTCCAGGGCTACGAGTTTGGCAAGCAGTGGTTGAAGGACAACCAACCCGACGTGATTTTTCTGGTCTTCAACGACCACGCCACCGCCTTCAGCCTGGACATGATTCCGACCTTTGCCATTGGCTGCGCCGAATCCTTCACGCCGGCCGACGAAGGCTGGGGACCGCGCCCTGTGCCGGTGGTGCAGGGGCACCCGGAGCTGGCCGCACACATCGCGCAGTCGGTGATCCAGCAGGACTTCGACCTGACCATCGTCAACAAGATGGATGTGGACCACGGCCTGACCGTGCCCTTGTCGCTGATGTGCGGCCAGGCGCAGGCCTGGCCCTGCCCGGTGATCCCGTTTGCCGTCAATGTGGTGCAGTACCCGGTGCCTTCGGGCCGGCGCTGCTTCGAACTGGGCAAGGCCATCCGCAAGGCCATTGAGAGTTTCGACCAGCCGCTCAATGTGCAGATCTGGGGCACGGGCGGCATGAGTCACCAGTTGCAGGGCCCGCGCGCCGGGCTGATCAACAAGGAATTCGACAACGCTTTCCTGGATCAGCTGATCGCCGACCCGGAAGCCCTGGCGTCCAAGCCGCACATCGACTATGTGCGCGAGGCCGGCTCGGAAGGTATCGAGCTCGTGATGTGGCTGATCGCCCGCGGCGCCATGTCCGACGTGGCCGGCGGCCCTGCGCCCAAAGTTGCGCACCGTTTTTACCATGTGCCTGCCAGCAATACCGCGGTGGGCCATCTGATCCTGGAGAACAAGTAAATGTCAAAAACCATCAAAGTCGCCTTGGCAGGCGCAGGCGCCTTCGGCATC
The DNA here is from genome assembly GCF_043778355.1 of Polaromonas sp. GTDB lineage: Bacteria > Pseudomonadota > Gammaproteobacteria > Burkholderiales > Burkholderiaceae_C > Polaromonas. Next base: position 14,116 of record NZ_JAYWHI010000055.1, on the reverse strand, counting down.
AAACACCTGGACGGCATCAAAAACATTGATGGCGTGGAGGTTGTCTCGCTGATCAGCCGTGACCTCAAGAAAACGAAAGAAGTGGCCGCCAAATACGGCATCGCCCACGTCAGCACCGATCTGGCCGACAGCCTGGCGCTCAAGGAAGTCGATGCCGTCATCCTGTGCACGCCGACGCAGATGCATGCCGAACAGTCGATGGCCTGCATGAGGGCCGGCAAACATGTGCAGGTCGAGATCCCGCTGGCCGACACGCTCAAGGGCGCGCAGGAGGTGGTGGCGTTGCAGAAACAGACCGGCCTGGTGGCCATGTGCGGCCACACGCGCCGCTTCAACCCGAGCCACCAGTACGTGCACAAGGAAATCACGGCCGGCCGCTTCAACATCCAGCAGATGGATGTGCAGACCTATTTCTTCCGCCGCAGCAACATGAATGCGCTGGGCCAGCCGCGCAGCTGGACCGACCACCTGCTGTGGCACCACGCGGCGCACACGGTTGATTTGTTTGCGTATCAGTGCGGCAGCCCCATCGTGAAAGCCAACGCCATCCAGGGGCCGATTCATCCGGCGCTGGGCATTGCCATGGACATGAGCATCCAGCTCAAGGCGGCCAATGGCGCGATCTGCACCTTGTCGCTGAGCTTCAACAACGACGGTCCGCTCGGCACCTTCTTCCGCTACATCGGCGACACCGCCACTTATCTGGCCCGTTATGACGACCTGTTCAACGGTAAGGAGGAAAAAATCGACGTGAGTCAGGTGGATGTGTCGATGAACGGAATTGAACTGCAGGACCGCGAATTTTTTGCTGCCATCCGTGAAGGGCGAGAGCCGAATTCCAGCGTGGCCAAAGTGTTGCCCTGTTACCAGGTGCTGCACAATCTGGAGCAGCAGCTCAACGCGGGCTGAGCGGCCCGCCTTTGACTGTCATTGCGGGCTTGACCCGTAGTCCATGGCCCCGGCGTGGGCGTCGGTGGGTCGAACGGCATGGATCCTGGATCAAGTCCGGGACAGGCTCTGTCCGGGATGACAAGCCGGTGAAAATCGGTCTATCTCCGCATCACGTTTTACGAGGAAGCCTGCATGCAAACGAGAAAGATGGGTGATTTTGAGGTCTCGGCCATGGGCCTGGGCTGCATGAACCTGAGCCACGCCTACGGCACGCCGCCCTCGGCAGAGCAGGGTGAACGTGTGTTGCTGGCGGCGCTTGATGCCGGCGTCACGCTGTTTGACACGGCGGCACTGTATGGCTTTGGCGCCAACGAAGCGCTGGTTGGTAAGGTGCTGTCCAGGCATCGCAGCCGTTTCACGCTGGCCAGCAAGGGCGGCATGGCGGGTGTGCAGTTTGACGATGGTGTCAAACGTGTCATTGATGGCCGGCCCGAGACGATTCGCAAAAACTGCGAAGACAGCCTCCAGCGCCTGCAGACCGATGTGATCGATCTGTATTACCTGCACCGCTGGGACAAAAAGGTGCCGATTGAAGACAGTGTGGGCGCCATGGCTGATCTGGTCCACGCGGGCAAGGTGCGCAGTATCGGGCTGTCCGAAGTGTCGGCCGCAACGCTGCGCAAGGCGCATGCGGTACACCCGATTGCGGCTGTGCAGACCGAGTATTCGCTGTGGACGCGCAATCCCGAGATCGCGGTGCTCCAAGCCTGCCACGAACTGGGCGCAGCCTTTGTGGCCTTCAGTCCGGTGGCGCGCGGCTTTCTGTGTGATGCGTTGCCAGACGCCGCCGCGCTGCAGCCCAAAGACATCCGCACGGCCATGCCGCGTTTTACGCCTGACAACTACGCCGCCAACCTGAAGCTGCTGCCGTCGTACAAGGCCCTGGCGCTGGAAGCCGGTTGCACGCCGGCGCAACTGGCGCTGGCCTGGTTGCTGCACAAGGCACCGCACATCGTGCCGATTCCCGGCACCACCAGTGTGGCGCATCTGCAGGAGGACCTGGGTGCGATGGCTGTCCGGCTCGACGCGGGCCTGCTGGCAAAGCTGGAGACTCTGATCAACCAGCGCACGGTGACCGGCAACCGTTACAGCGCGCAAAGTGCCAGCGAAGTGGATACCGAAGAATTCCCCGTCTGAGCCCACCTTGCAGCAGGCGCGCTGCGCACACCTGTGAGCAGAATGAAACAAGGGGCGGACTGACGGCGGGTGCACGGGGCCGCTTGCTACACTGCATGCATGACACTTGTCCGCCTGCTGCAGCCCGATCTGAGGTCTTTGCTGGCCCGGTTGGCCCTGGTTTGCCTGTCGGCCTGGATGCCCTCACTCGCGGTCCAGGCCCAGACCGCCGCGACCGGCGCCGTCGTCACCCCTCACGACCCGACCAAGTCCATGCTGCCCGATGCCCGCGGCGCTGTCCCCTGGTCCCTGCTCACCACGGCCACCATCAAGATGAGCAAAGGCAAACTGGGCCCGGCCTTTCCGGAGGCCTTGCGGCCCCTGAACGGCAGGACGGTCAAGCTGCAGGGCTATATCCTGCCGATTGAAGCCGGCCAGACACACAGGTATTTCTTGTTGTCGGCCTGGTCGCCCACATGCCCGTTTTGCCTGACGGCCGGGCCAGAGGCCGTGGTCGAGGTGCGCGCGCGCAGCGCCGTGAAATACTCGACGGAGCCGGTCGTGGTTGAGGGGCGCCTGATGCTGCTGGAGAACGATCCCAGCGGTGTGTTCTACCGGCTGATCGACGCGGCGCCCGCCAACCTTCAATAAACCCAAAGGGAGATTCCATGCTACGACGCCTTTTTACTGCCGCCACACTTTCGCTCGCGGTCAGCGCAACCTGGTCCCAGGCGGTCCTGCCACCCATCAGCCCGGCCACTGAAGCCGCGTTTTCCAAACTGACAGCACATGCCGGTGTCAAGCAGGCGGTGGACTTCCTCAAGGCGGATGACGAGCGCACGCTCAAGGACCAGATCGAGCTGACGGAAATTCCGGCGCCGCCCTTCAAGGAGGCTGTGCGCGCCCAGGAATATCAGAAGCGGCTGCAGGCCCTGGGTCTGCCTGACGCACGCATCGATGCCGAAGGCAACGTGATTGCAGTGCGCAAGGGCAGCGGCAAAGGTCCGGTGCTGGTGGTGTCGGCCCACCTGGACACGGTCTTTCCGGAAGGCACCGATGTCAAGGTCAAGGTCAAGGGCAACCGTTACGAAGCACCCGGCATTTATGACGACGGCCGCGGTCTGGCATCGCTGCTCAGCGTGCTGCGTGCGCTGAATCAGGCCCAGCTCAAAACAGTCGGTGACATCGTGTTTGTTGGCACCGTCGGCGAAGAAGAGCTGGGCGACCTGCGTGGCGTCAAGGCACTGTTTCGCGACAACAAGGCGATTGACGGCTTTATCTCGCTGGATGGCCTGGACATCGGCCGCATCGTGAACCAGGCCACCGGAAGCCGCCGCTTCCGCATCATTTATACCGGGCCAGGCGGCCACAGCTTTTCGGCCTTTGGCCTGCCGTCGGCCACCCATGCACTGGGCCGCGCGATTGCCAAGATCAGCGAGGTCCGGACTGTCGATGAACCCAAGACGACCTACACCGTGGGCACGCTCAAGGGCGGCACCTCGGTCAATGCGATTGCAGCCGAGGCGGAACTGGGCCTGGACATGCGCTCCAACAGTGCCGTGGAACTCAAGAAACTGGAGGACCGAATCATGGTGCTGGCCCGCGAGGCGGCTGACGAGGAAAACAAGCGTTGGGACAAGAAGGACGTGATCAAGGTCGAGTTCAAGCTGGTGGGCGACCGCCCGGCCGGCGCCGGCCAGGCGGATTCACCGATGGTGAGCGCTGCACGCCGGGCCGTCGCCACGGTCGGTGGCGAAGTCAAAAGCCTGGCCGCATCCAGCACTGACTCCAACCTGCCGATCAGCCTGGGCATCCCGGCGGTCACGCTGGGCAGCGGCGGCGTGGGCGGTGGCGCGCATGGGCCCGGAGAATGGTACTCCCCGGTGAATGCCTGGCTGGGCCCGCAAAGCACGCTGCTGACGGTGTTGTCACTGGTCGGCGTGGACGGCGTGACCCAGCCGCTGCTGGTCAAACGCGCGCCCTGAAGCCCCTTGCCTGAACCGCGGTTCAGGCAGGAAAAAAGCCCCGGACTGCGCAAGCGGTCCGGGGCTTTTTTTGTGTCAGCCGCAAAGCCGAGCTTCAGGCTTTACAGCGTATCGATGAAACTACGCAGCTTGTCCGAGCGCGAAGGGTGCTTGAGCTTGCGCAGCGCCTTGGCTTCGATCTGGCGGATGCGTTCACGCGTCACGTCGAACTGTTTGCCGACTTCTTCGAGTGTGTGGTCGGTCGACATCTCGATACCGAAACGCATGCGCAACACCTTGGCTTCGCGCGGCGTCAGGCTGTCGAGGATGTCTTTGACCACATCGCGCAGGCCGGCCTGCATCGCGGCTTCCAGAGGTGCGGTGTTGGCGCTGTCTTCGATGAAGTCGCCGAGGTGGCTGTCGTCGTCGTCGCCGATCGGTGTTTCCATCGAGATCGGCTCTTTGGCGATCTTCATGATCTTGCGGATCTTGTCTTCAGGAATCTCCATCTTGGCGGCCAGGATGCTGGCGTCCGGCTCAAAGCCGAATTCCTGCAAGTGCTGGCGCGACAGGCGGTTCATCTTGTTGATGGTCTCTATCATGTGCACCGGGATGCGGATGGTGCGGGCCTGGTCCGCGATGGAGCGCGTGATCGCCTGGCGAATCCACCAGGTGGCGTAGGTCGAGAATTTGTAGCCGCGGCGGTATTCGAACTTGTCCACTGCTTTCATCAGGCCGATATTGCCCTCCTGGATCAAATCGAGGAACTGCAGCCCGCGGTTGGTGTACTTCTTGGCGATCGAGATCACCAGACGCAGGTTGGCCTCAATCATCTCTTTCTTGGCATCGCGCGAGTTGGTCTCGCCTTCGTTCATGCGCTTGTTGATGTCCTTGAGCTGGCCCAGCGGCACCACCACACGCGCCTGCAACTCACCGAGCTTGGTCTGCAGTTCCTGGATCGGCGGGATGTTGCGCGCCATGATGACCGACCAGGGTTTGTTGGCGGCCACCTGTTTCTCGACCCACTTGAGGTTCAGCAGGTTGGGCGGGAAGTCCTTGATGAACACTTCCTGCGGCATGCCGCACTTCTCGACGATGATGCGGCGCAGCTCGCGCTCTTTCTTGCGCACGTCCAGCACCTGGCCGCGCAGCAGGTCGCAGAGTTTTTCAATCGTCTTGGCGGTGAAACGCACGGTCATCAGCTCGTCGCTGAGCGCCTTCTGCGCCTTCACATAGGCTGGCGTGCCGTAACCTTCCTTGTCATAAGTCTTGTGGACCTTCTCGAACAGGGAGGCGATGGTATCGATGCGGGTCAACGCCTCCTTCTTGAGCTCTTCGAGTTTTTTGGTCAACGCCTTGGAGCCGCCCTTGCCGTCGTCGTCGTCTTCTTCGTCGAACTCGTCAAAGTCTTCTTCGGCCACATAGTCGTCGGCCTCATTGGGGTTGGAAAAGCCATCGACCACGGTGGAGATGACGACTTTTCCTTCGCGGATGTCTTCGCCGAGGCGCAGGATTTCGGCAATCGTGGCCGGGCTTTCAGAGATGGCTTCCATCATCTTCATCAGGCCGCCCTCGATGCGCTTGGCGATCTCGATCTCACCTTCGCGCGTCAGCAGCTCGACCGTGCCCATCTCGCGCATGTACATGCGCACCGGGTCGGTGGTGCGACCAAATTCGCTGTCCACGGTGGAGAGGGCCGCTTCGGCGGCTTCTTCAGCTTCTTCTTCGGTGGCGCCAGCCGGGGCATTGGCGGTGATCAGCAGGGTTTCCGCGTCAGGTGTCTGCTCGTACACAGCGACGCCGAGGTCGTTCAGGGTGACGATGACCGCGTCCAGCGTTTCGGCGTCAATCAGCTTGTCGGGCAGGTGATCGGAAATTTCGCCGTGGGTCAGGTAGCCGCGGGTTTTGCCGAGCTTGATCAGCGCCTTCAGGCGCGCACGGCGCTTGGCCATGTCTTCTTCGGACAGCACGGTTTCGTCCAGGCCGAACTCTTTCATCAAGGCGCGTTCTTTCGCCTTGCTGATTTTCATGCGCAGTGGTTTGACCTTTTCAGTCGTCTCCGGCACGGGTTCGCCGACCAGGTCGTCTTCAATGTCCGACATGTCCTCGTCGCCAACCACCTTGCCGGCCACCTTGGGTTTGCGGCCGCGTTTGGCGCCGCCAGTTTCAACCGCAGCCGCGGGGTTTTTCGGCGGGCGGCCAGGTTTTTTCTTGACGGGCACTTCAGCAGCCACAGCGGCCGGCGCGGCCTTTAGCGGGGTGTCTTTTTTGGCAAGAGGTTTGGCAGGGGAGGCGGGAGACTTGGTCGGCACAGGGGGGGCTTTCTTGACGGACTTTTCGGATTTCAGGGGCGCTTTGGGCGCTGCGGCTTTTTTGCCGGGAACTGGTCTGGAGATGGCGGTTTTTGCGGGTTTTTCAAGTTGGCTGGCTGTCTTCCTGACGGGCGGTCGGGCAGCAGTTTTGGCTGCGGCTTTGGGCTTGGGCACGGCTTTGACGGACTTGCTTGGCTTTTGGGCAGGCATGGCGAACTCCCGGTATGAAAACTTCCTTCAACAGACTGGGTTCCCGGCACCGGCGGAACCGGAGCACAGGCACAAAAAATGCCCGGGGCCGGAGGGCTGGGCATAGGGCCTTTTCAGGCCCCCAGGCAAGTTGTTTGGGCGAACATTTGGTGTGCAGTCCTTGCGGAGAAATTGCCCTCAACCAGTGTGGTCCCGTTCTTGCGGGGGGCGGTTGCCGGAGGTGCTGCTGTCGCGCTTGCCGTAGCGGAAAGTTGGATTATACCCGGATGCCTCATTTTTGGGCATCAAAATCAGCCTGAAATCAGCTTTTTTTCAGCAGGGCCGAGAGCGCTTCATAACGCTGCCGGGCCGCCGGGTCAGCCATCACCTGGGGCAGCAAATTGACCATTTCCTGCTGGCGCTTGAGCTTGAGAAGCTGGTCCAGGATGGCGCGTACCTCGTTCCAGTCACAGTCGATGCCTTCGGGGAGCTGGGCGATCTGGTCAATCGCGTGTTTTTCCTGCGGGTGCTCACGCAGGCCCTCGCGCAGCGCAGCCCAGGGCTGCGGGCCGTGTTCATGCAACTGACTCTCCAGCCAGACAAACAGCGGGCCGTGCGGCGCCGGCAACTCGCACAGCAGGCCATGCTCCTCGTTGCTGAGCTTGTCCCAGCTTTGCGGGTCGGTCAGCATGAGGCGCAGCACCCGGTCCTCACGGCTGGCTGGCAACACGCGGCCAGCTAGTCGCCGTGTGGGACGGCTGGCGCCTGGGGGGGCGCCAAAGCTGCGACCGGACGCGCCGGCGTCCATGGGCAGGGAAGCGGCGTAGGCGCCCTCGTCGTGCAGGTCGGCAAAGTTTCCGGAAAACTCCTCGAAATGCGGCGCACCGCCCGACATTTCAGGTGTTTTAGGTCGCTGGCCCTTGCCGGACGGGCGTGTGGCGCTATTATTTTTATAGTCTCGGGCGTTTGCGGGCTGCCAGATCTGCAGCAGCTCGCGGCTGTCGATCAGCACCTGGTCGGCAATCTCTGCGAGCAACTGGCGTTTGAGCGTGCCGTCGGGCAGCAGGCTCCAGAGCGGCCGCGCATTGCTGGCCATGTGGGCCCGGCCTTCGGCGGTGTCGAGCTCGCAGCCTTCGGCGGCGGCTTCCAGCATGAATTTGCTGAGCGGCACGGCCTTGGCCACGGCGGCGGCAAAACCGTCCTGGCCGTTGGCGCGGATGAAGCTGTCGGGGTCGTGTTCTTCAGGCAGGAACAAAAACTTGACGCTGCGCACATCGGTGGCAAAGGGCAGGGCGGCGTCCAGCGCCTTGCGCGCCGCGCGGCGGCCGGCGCTGTCACCGTCAAAGCTGAAGACCACCGCATCGGTGAAGCGAAACAGCTTTTGCACATGGTCGTTGGTGCAGGCCGTGCCCAGCGTGGCTACGGCGTTGGCAAAACCGAGCTGGGCCAGGGCGACCACGTCCATGTAACCCTCGGTGACCAATGCGTAGCCGTGTTCGCGCAGCGCAGCGCGCGCCTCAAACAGGCCATACAGCTCGCGGCCCTTGCTGAAGACCGGGGTTTCGGGTGAATTGAGGTATTTGGGTTTTTCATCGCCGAGCACGCGGCCCCCGAAACCGATGCACTCGCCCTTGACGTTGCGGATCGGGAACATGATGCGGTCGCGGAAGCGGTCGTAACGTTTCGCTTCACCCGATTTTCCCTGTGAATTTTCTTCACCCGCTTCGCCGGTGATGACCAGGCCGCTTTCGACCAGCAGCGGGTCGTTGTAGTCGGGGAAGACGCTGGCCAGCGCACGCCAGCCTTCGGGCGCGTAGCCGAGGCCGAAGGTTTTGGCGATTTCTCCCGACAGGCCGCGGCCCTTGAGGTAGTCGATGGCGCGCGGCGAATGACGCAAATGTTTGATATAGGCGATGCCGGCTTTTTCCAGCACCGAGGTCAAGGTGGCTTGCTGCTCGCGCTGCTGGGCGGCGCGGGCGCGCTCCTGCGGCGAAACGTCGTCTTCGGGCACCTGCAGGCCGTACTGCTGGGCCAGGTCTTTCACGGCTTCGACAAAAGTCATGCCGCCGTGCTCCATCAAAAAGCTGATCGCGTTGCCGTTTTTGCCGCAGCCGAAGCAGTGGTAGAACTGCTTGGACGGGCTGACACTGAAAGAGGGCGATTTTTCGCCGTGGAAGGGGCACAGCCCCATGAAATTGGCGCCGCCCTTCTTGAGCTGCACATAGCGCCCGACGATGTCGACCACGTCGGCGCGCGCCAAAAGCTCCTGGATGAATGATTGGGGAATGGCCACGTCCGTATTGTGCCTTCCCGACCCCGGAACCCGGCCGGCGCTGACACCATGGCCCGTCTTCTGCGGCTACCATGCTTCGATGCAAATTCTCAGTCACCAGGCCGCCCATGTGCTGGCCAACCCTGCCGCCTTTGCCTGGCGCGTGCTCAAGGGTTTTCGCGCCAACCAGGGCCTGCTGCTGGCCGGTGCGGTGGCGTATTACGCGCTGCTGTCAATTGTTCCGCTCCTGATCCTGGTGATCATTGCGCTGTCGCATGTGATTGACCAGGCCGAGCTGCTTCGGACGCTGGGCCGTTACCTGGAGTGGCTGATGCCGGTGCAGTCGCGCGCGGTGGTGGCCGAACTCGCGACCTTTCTGGCGCACCGCGACGTGATCGGCTGGGTGTTGCTGGGCACCATGCTGTTCTTCAGCTCGCTGGCTTTTACTGTGCTGGAAAACGCCATGTCGGTGATCTTTTTGCACCGTATCGCGGTGCGGCGCCGGCGCTTCATTGTCTCGGCGCTGCTGCCGTATTGCTACATCATCAGCCTGGGCGCCGGGCTGCTGGTGGTGACGCTGGTGTCGGGCGGGCTGCGCGCCATGGGTGAGGAAAGCGTCGATGTGCTGGGCCGTGAATGGTCGCTCAGCGGGGTGTCTGGGTTGCTGCTCTACCTGCTGGGGCTGACCGGAGAGATCTTCCTGCTGACCTCGGTCTACATGGTGATGCCGGTCGGCAAGCTGTCGTGGCGGCATGCGCTGATTGGCGGCGTGACGGCGGCGCTGCTGTGGGAGATCACGCGGCACCTGCTGGTCTGGTACTTCGGTACGCTGTCGCAGGTCAACGTGGTTTACGGCTCGCTGACCACGGCGATTGTGGTGCTGCTGAGCCTGGAGATTGCCGCGACGCTGCTGCTGCTGGGCGCCCAGGTGATCTCCGAATATGAACGCATCGACGAGCCGCCGGAACCGGCGCCGGTCAACCCCTTGCGGGTGGAAGGCACCGCACCGGATGGCAAGACGCTACCGGATTGATAGCGACTTAGGACCGCCGGTCATGGGCTAGAGGCACTTTTGGTGTCCAATCCGGGCCTCAGTCGCCCATCACCACACCTTCACGGCGCGGGTCGGCGCCACCCAGCAGCAGCGGTGTGCCATGCGCCTGACCGCGCGCTATCGCCTGCAGGCCACTGGTCATGGCGGTCTCGCGCACCTCGTGGCCGCGCGCCTTGAGCGCCTCCACCGTGGCCGGCGCGAAGCGGTTTTCTTCGAGGATGGTCGGCCCGTTGAGCGAGGCGAAATTGGGCAGGTTGATGGCCTGCTGCGGCATCAGGCCCCAGTTGAGCACGCCGTAGAGCGTCTTGGCGGTGTAGTGAATGATCAGCGCGCCGCCGGGGCTGCCGCCGCTCATCACCAGCTCGCCGCTGGCCTTGTCGAACACCAGCGTGGGCGCCATCGACGAGCGCGGTCGTTTGCCAGGCTGCACGCGGTTCGCCACCGGCTTGCCCTCCACGTCGGCGGGCGCGAAGCTGAAGTCGGTCAGCTCGTTGTTGAGCAAAAAGCCGCGGACCATCTGGCGTGAGCCGAACTGGTCTTCAATCGTGGTGGTCATCGCAACCGCGTTGCCGAAGCCGTCGATGATGCTGATGTGGGAGGTACCGTATTCTGGCTGGTCCGGCATGGGCGCATAGGCCGTACTGACAGCGCCAGGAACGCCCGGCTTGCCGGTTTTCATGCTTTGCCCGCCGGGCTGCTGCGCGATCAGTTTGCTGCGTTCGGCCAGGTAGGTCGGGGCGAGCAGGCTCATCCAGTTGCCGCCCGGCGCCTGCACAAAGTCCGGGTCACCCAGGTACTGCGCGCGGTCGGCAAAGGCCAGGCGCGAGGCCTCGGTGTACAGATGCAGCCAGTCGGCCGACGGTGTGGGGCCGGGCATGCCGGGGCTACCGCTGTTGCCGGTGACCAGTGGCAAGCTGGCCGCGTTGGTGTTGCCCAGCATGCCAAGAATTTGTCCGATGGCAATCGCGCCCGAGCTCGGCGGCGGCATGCCGCAAATGCGGTAGTCGCGCGACTGGGCGCGGTAGTCATGGCACAGCGGCGCGCGTTTTTTGGCCTGGTAGCTGGCCATGTCGGCCAGGCTCAACTTGCCGGGGTTTGTCGGGTGACCCTGCACCTTGGCCACGATGGCCTGCGCCACCTCGCCTTCGAGCAGGGCTTTGGAGCCCGTGGCGGCGATTTTTTTCAGCACATCGGCCAGCGGCGGGTTGCGCAGCAGCGTGCCGGTGGCCAGCGGCTCGCCGTTGGCCTGGTAGAAGTAGGCGAGGGCGACCGGGTCTTTTTTCAGATGCTGCTCGGTTTTCAGCAGGGTGTTCAGGCGGGCGCTGACCCGGAAGCCGCTCTCAGCCAGCGTGATGGCCGGCGTGAAGAGTTGCGCCCAGGGCAGCTTGCCGTGCTGCTTGTGCGCCATCTCCAGCATGCGCACCGTGCCGGGCACCCCGACCGAGCGGCCGCCGACCACGCCGTCGATGAAGGCCAGCGGTTTGCCGTCGGCACCGAGGAACAGCTTTTCATCGGCCGCGGTCGGCGCGGTTTCGCGGCCATCGAAGGCCTCGACCGCCTTGCCGTCGGAATGCAGCAAAAACGCGCCGCCGCCGATGCCGCTGGACTGTGGCTCGACCAGGGTCAGCACCATCTGCACCGCAATCGCCGCGTCGATGGCCGAGCCGCCAGCCTTGAGCACCTGGTAGCCAGCGTCGGTGGCCAGCGGGTTGGCGGCAGCGACGGCGAATTTGCGGGTGGCCCAGCCCGGTTTCTCTGTGTAGCCCGAGGCGCCCTCGGGTTGCTGCGGCACGTTGTAGGCCAGCGGCGGCGTGCTGCTGCAGGCGGCCAGCAGCAGGGTGGCTGCCAGCGCGCCGGCGGCGAGCGGGAAGGCGAACGGCTTCAAGGAGGGTGTGGTTGTCATGAACGCGCTCCGGTGGTCAAGCGTGCCATGTTAAACCTGGCGTGCCGGTGCAAAGGGCGCGAGCCGCCCGTGCACCGCCCATGATTTGTAAGTAGCTGAAAAAAAGCCGACTTGCCCCGTTGATGGGTCAAATCGGCCTCCAACCCATATCAAACGGGCGCAACTAGCTATCAATAAGATAGCGAAGATGGCGCGGACTTAACGCGGGGCGAGGCGGATCGCGCCATCGAGGCGGATCACTTCGCCGTTGAGCATGTCGTTTTCAAAGATGTGCTGCGCGAGTTTGGCGTAATCCTGCGGCGTACCCAGGCGGCTCGGGAAGGGCACGGAGGCGGCCAGCGAGTCCTGCACTTCCTGCGGCATGCCGAACATCATCGGTGTGCCGAAGATGCCGGGTGCAATCGTCATGTTGCGGATGCCGTTGCGCGCCAGGTCGCGTGCGATGGGCAGCGTCATGCCGACAACGCCGCCCTTGGACGCGCTGTAGGCGGCCTGGCCGATCTGGCCGTCGTAGGCCGCGACCGAGGCGGTGGAGATCATCACGCCGCGCTCACCGGTGGCTTCAGGCTCGTTTTTGCACATGGCCTCGGATGCCAGGCGGATCATGTTGAAGCTGCCGATCAGGTTGACCATGATGGTCTTGGTGAACACGTCCAGCTTGTGCGCGCCGTTTTTGCCAACGGTTTTTTCCGCCGGGGCGATGCCGGCGCAGTTGACGAGGCCCATGAGTTTGCCCATGGAGACTGCCTTGGCCACGACGGCCTGGCCGTCGGCCTCCTGGCTGACGTCGCACTTGACGAAGGCGCCGCCTATGTCTTTGGCAATCGCCTCGCCCTTGTCGACCTGCATGTCGGCGATGACGACCTTGCCACCCTTGGCGGCCAGCATGCGAGCCGTGCCTTCACCCAGGCCGGATGCGCCGCCGGTGACGATAAATACTTTGCCTGCGATGTCCATGAGAATTCCTTGGGAAGATGAAGAGCTGGAAGAGGAGACGGGGTGTTGTAGAGTTGACGTGAACGTCAACGTCAACACCGATTATCGGGCATAAAAAAAGCCCGGTGGACCGGGCTTTTTATCGTCATGCGTGGCTCTCTTTTCAAGCAGGGGCCGCGGGCCCGGCTCTGCCGGCCCGCAGGCGCACCGCACCTTTCTTCCGTGCAAGGCGCAGGGAGCCGCCGCAGGCTCGAAGCGAGCGAACGTGGGGGCGTTACTTATAACCAACCCGGTCCAGCATCTGCTGCACCTTGACCTGGTTTTTGGCGACCACACCGAGCGGGATGGTTTCGGGTTTGAAGCCTGCGCCGCCCATGGCCACAATCGCCGGGTTGCTGGCGCTCACGCCTTTGGCGGCCGGAAACTCGTTGTTGCCGTTGGCAAAGTAGTCTTGCGCAAACGCGCTGGACAGAAATTCCATGAACTTCACGGCGTTGGCCTGGTTCTTGGCATGTTTGGCCACCGCCGCACCGGCGATATTCACATGGGTGCCGGATGTCGCCTGGTTCGGGAACATGATCTTCACCTTTTGCATGACGGCTTTGTCGTCGGCCTTGTCGGACTTGATCAGGCGCGCCACGTAATAGCTGTTGGTCAGCGCCACGCCGCATTCGCCGGAAGCCACGGCCTTGATCTGGTCAGTGTCGCCGCCCTTGGGCGCGCGCGCCATGTTGGCGACCACGCCCTTGAGCCAGGCTTCACCTTTGGCGTCGCCCAGGCGCTCGACCACGGTGGAAAACAGTGAGAGGTTGTAGGGATGCGAACCCGAGCGGGTGCAGACCAGGCCCTTGAGTTTGGGGTCGGCGAGTTTTTCGTAAGTGTCCACGTCGCTGGCTTGCACGCGGGCCGGGTCGTAAACAATGACGCGGGCGCGGGTCGAAAAACCGGTCCAGGTCACGCCGTCAGCGGTGGGCGCGGCGCGCAGGTTGGACGGAATCGCCGCGTCGAGCACCTTGGACCTGATCGGCTGGAACAGGCCCTGGGCATCGGCCGAGGCCAGGCGGGCGGCGTCCACCAGCAGGATCACATCGGCTGGCGAGGCCGCGCCTTCGGCTTTCAGGCGCGCCAGAATGCCGGCGTCATCAGCGTCCACGCGGTTGATCTTGATGCCGGTGGTGCGGGTAAAGGCCTCGTACATGCCTTCGTCGGTCTGGTAGTGGCGGGCAGAATACAGGTTGACCACCTGCTCTTGCGCAAGCGCGGGGCTCGCGGCACTGAACAGGCTGGCAGATGCCAAAGTGATTGCGGCCAGGGAAGATGTGGTTTTAAACATAGGTCCATCGATAAAGTAGGGCGGATATCCAGATGTTAATGCAAACAAGAATTGATCGCAATCGCAAAACCAGTGAAGTTGCAGGG